>JADKAE010000001.1 GCA_016715405.1 Saprospiraceae bacterium
CTGCTTACAAATGAAGCAGTTTTTTTAGATCAATTCAAAACTGCTAAATCCAATCTCCCCAAAGTTTTCTTGAACTCAAGGAACTCATTAAAACAAATTCTACACAATTGAGCTCTTTGATAAAACTAGAAAATTTGATTTCCCTCAGGCTCAATTATTTAGATTCGCTCCACAATATATTCGAAACCGGAGGGTTAAATCCGGAAAACACTTTGGTTTATATGAATCAGGGACGGGTTATTATGGAGCAAATAAAAACATCTATCAGCAACATGCGTAATACTGAAAATGCATTTTATGAATCAAAATATAATAATTCTACTACTTTTACCCAAACAGCCAGAACAGTCATCACTATATTTTCTATTTCCTCCTTGTTGATCATAATTTTTACATTTTATATTTTGTTTAAAAATCAAAATGACATAGCTGACAGAGAAATGAAATACCGCAGGATTTTCGAACTCAGTCCGGATATTATTTATCAACTCGATAAGAATTTAATAATATCTGAAATAAGTCCTGCAATTACAGAACAACTCGGTTATAAATCAGAAACCCTGATCAACTCAAATCTTGGAGAATTATTTCAAGAGGAAAAAAATACAAAGTTTATTGAAAAGACCATTAAACGGGGTTTATCCATTTCAAACATGGAAATAACCTTAAAACATCTGGATGGCAGATCAATAAGTTTTCTATTGAATTTATATGCGGATAATTCCACTAAATCGTTTCAGGGATCGTTAATAAATATTACAGAACGAATACGGCGCGAACGTGAAAAAAATGCCCTTGAAAAATTCGCAGGGATTGGAAAAATTGCCAGAATAATTGCACACGAGGTTAGAAATCCTTTGACAAATATAAATTTATCTGTTGATTCCCTGAAAAATAATGCGGACCAGACTGAGATCAATGACTTTCTGGAGATCATTGAAAATAACAGCAAACGTATTAATAAACTAATTACAGAGTTGTTATATACCACAAAAGTAAATATCAATACCTCTATTCCGCTTTCTGTTAATGCTGTTTTAGATAATACCCTGGAATTAGCAAAGGATCGCATTAAATTAAAAGGTATAACTCTCCCTGAAAAATTATGATCCAGATATTTGTTCCATTGAAGGAGATGAGCAACAATTGCAAATGGCCTTTCTAAATATAATAATAAATGCCATTGAAGCTATGAATGGCAAGGAAAATATCCTTGAGGTCGAGATCAAAAAGGTGCTTGACAAATGCCTCATATCCATTTCAGATACTGGTCACGGTATAAAAAGGATGATATTGACAATATATTTGAACCCTTTTTCAGCACTAAAAAGAATGGAACCGGGCTCGGTTTAGCAACCACACAAATAATCATACTTCTGCACGGAGGAACAATTGAAGTTACCAAATACCTGAAAAAGGAACTAAATTTATTGTTAGTCTCAATTATCTCTAAACACTTTATTACCAAGTATAATTGCGAGTTATCTTACGCTGCACAATACATTAAAGATTGTTTTTTAGAGGAATATTTTCCACAACATGTACAATAATTGCATTAAGTTGCTGGTCACTTGAAAACAAAAAAACTCAAGCAACCATCCAAATGCATATATATCAAGACATTTGGAGAAAACCTATATTGGGGAGGAAGAATAGCATACAATTTGCAAAATTGAATATAGAGAAAATTACACTTATGAAAATTACCAAAAAACCCAAAATAAAAACCGGATCAAAAATAGAAAAGTCAAAATTGGCAGATAGTAGATCATTGCCGTTCAATAAGAAAAAGAAAAGATAGAAGCAGAAAATCTGATTCGAAGAAAAGGGTTACTGATAAAGAACAACTCCACAAAATTTCACTTGCAAAACCAACAACAAGTAAAAATAAATTGAATGCCATAATAGAAGAAGAAAATGGAGTAAGGGATGCCAGCAGAAAAGGAAAGTTGAAGAAGGATTTAAATTAGATCACAAAATAAACACAATTTTATGAGAGAATATTATGAATTGCCAGATGCAACAGGAAGTACAAGTTCGTATTGTGTTTCTGACCCCTCTATTCTCATGTCAAATGTGGTGCAGGACCTGTTAATAAAGGAATGCATGGTTACGCAGGTTAATAGCATTTTATCGGCACATATCAACTTGAATAATTATATAAATTCAATTCTCCCCGAAATTGAAAATACCTATCTGCAGCAACATTTGGAAATATTTAAAAACGATACCATTTACCACATACTTGAGTTAAATGCATTTGTCGGCGAGATAGAAGATGACTTTATCAGCAACGAATCGAAACATAAGGTTAGAAGTTGGAAAAGGGATCTTTCATTTGTAAGATCAATGCAAATAATGACCGGTTATATTCTTAATTTTTATACTCCGGCAGAAAAATTAGCAGAAAACCTAAATTACAACACAATTCTTAATGCTATTTCGACATTACACGCAACTACTCAGGAATTACACAATACGATAACTCAAATTTCAATACAGTTAATCAATAATAAATTTATAAACTAAAATTTAACAATATGACAAACAAAACAAATGAAGCCATGATAGCCGCATTAAATAGTTTGATAACTATTAACAACGACCGATATGAAGGTTATACCACAGCGGCTAAAGAAAGTAAGGAGATGGATTTAGACAAACAATTTTTCGAAAGTGCGGGCAAAAGCAAAATGTATGCTGGTAAACTTTCTCAATATGTGCGTGAACTTGGTGGTGAACCTTCGGAAGGCACAACTAATTCTGGAAAATTATACCGTATCTGGATGGATGTTAAGGCTGCCATTGTAGCAAAAGATCGCGCTGCAATTTTATCCAGCTGTGAATTTGGTGAAGATGCCGCTTTAAAGGTTTATGAGGAGGTAAAAGAAAACACCGACTTGCAGTTCCCGGCCGATTATATTGCTACTATCAATTCGCAGGAAATGGAGATCAGATTGGACCATGACCGTATTAAAGCAATGCGAGATGCAGCTGTTGAAAGTAAATAATCTTTTTCACAATCAAATTAAGAAATGTTTCCCAGGGAAACATTTCTTAATTTTAAAATACAACAAAATGAAAATTATTTCCATAATATTAATTATCGTAGGTATCTCCATGATATTCATAAATCAAGTGGAATTTACTAAAAAGGAAAAGGTAATAGATCTCGGTTCTGTAGAGGTTAACAAAAATGAAAAAAGGGAAGTGAGTTGGCCTTTATATACAGGAATTATAATAGGAGCCGCCGGTGTAGTTATGCTGGTGAGCAGCAAAAGGAAAATAAATTAATACTAACCAAATTAATACTACTAATATGAATAAGACTTCTGAAATGACAACCGTGACTGCAATACTTGAAAAATTGCGTGTAAAACGTTACGACAATGAATTTATCATGACACCTTCCGGATTCGATGTTGGTAAAGGTAAAGCCTATGCACCCGAAGAATTAAAAATAATTAAAACCTATAGATTTGAAGGAGATTCCAGTCCGGATGATAGTTGTGTTTTGTATGTAATAGAGGCAAATGATGGGTTGATCGGATACACTATGGATGCTTACGGAGTTTACAGCAATCATACAGACGACGGTTATGATGAGTTCCTTACTAAAATTCCTGTTGAAAACAGAGATGAACAGGTAATATTCTCATAAATTAAATTAACGTTTAATAATATAGAAAACATATTTTAATCAAAATTATACGATATTGCCTAAAACTAAAACAGCGAATGATAATTCATCCGCTGTTTTTATTTATATCCGATCTAAGCAAATTTAAAATATTCCTTGATTGTCAACCTTTTCTTGTTTTTTGGGAAACATACCTTTTACGGAAGCTACATGTTCATCTACATTTTTAGAAACAACATACTTGGTAAATTGTCCAAGTCCATAACCTATAAGAGATCTAAGTAACATCTTTTTCCCACGGGTTACAATTAATCCGCCTGCAACCAAAGGTATAGCTACCTTTACTGCAGTGTTCAAGAATGATTTAGGTTCATCATCAGATTCCTTTTCACCGCCTATTCCCAATTTGTCTTTAACTCTGGAAACCAGTCCAAATATTCTGGTTACAGATTTCACCTTGTCAGATATTTCATGATAATGTTCTTTGAGGGTCTAATTCAAGACCGTCGATTTTTGCACGAAGTTTTGCCCTCTCCATTTGCAAATCCTCAATATTATTTATTATAGGCTTATATTCAGTCGTCATCATTATTAAAGTCCTTTATAAACATGTTAGTCAATCCTGGTTTAACACTTTTCTTGCTGATCAATTTAAGCACCAACGCTATCAGAATGAAAAAACCGGCTACTGCAACAAATCCTAAAGCAGTATTATTAAAAATACTTCCCAACCAATAACTTGCAGCAATTGCGACAAAAACAAAAAAGAGTAAAACAAAAATTACAACTGCACCGGCTGAAACAAGATTTGCCAGTGCAGTTGCGATCTTTTCGGTAATATTAAGACGAATCACCTGAACTCGTAAATTCAAGTATTCTTTTGCATCATCGGTCAGATCACGTAAATCAATTTTTGATTCATCTATATTACCGGTTTTCATAAATGTTTTACGGCTTGTTTCGCATCATGATTTAATTTGTTTGCTTCATTGTGCGTTCTTTCAATAAAATCGAGAACTTTTTGTTTACCTTCTTCTTTCATGTCTTTTAATGCATACATGATCTTGTCTTTTTGGGTTGCACCTTTTTCTTTTAACTCAGAAGCTTTTTCTTTCAATTCTGCAAATTCATTCATCAATTTTTCCTGAATTTCATCACTTACATTATTCAAAGCATTTCCAATTTTTTTTCTGAGTTTGTCATTGCGTTCAGATGCGAACCAATAACCTAATGCTACTCCGGCACCTACTCCGGCTAATAAAGCTAATACTGTTTTTCCGTTGCTCATAATCGTTTGTTTTTAAAAATTAATATTAAAATATTTGGCAGAACCAGTTATTTTATCAATAATAATCTGTTTCTGATATAAATAAATTCCAAATATCAAACCACCTGATTTATTAAGCCTGAAACCATTGATATAATGGGGTTTGCGAGATTTTAATGTATACAAACCACCATGATATATGTAGAAATTTTTCCCTATATTTCTATTATCTTGTGGAAAAATCTCCAATTGTTATAAATCCATTTTTTATGCCTGATTTGTAATCAAATACCATTGGTATAGAGATTGCTTCTTTCCTGTCTCAATCGGCATTTATGATAAAATATTACCTGCTTCTTATTTCCATAAGTATAATAGTAAACTCCACAGCCTTCAGCCAATACGTTACATTCGGACGTGCATTTAGTTTCGGACATGCATTTATTACAGAAAAGGATGTTCAACATAAATTTTTTTTTAGTTTAACAGGTGGATTATCAATTACTTATGCGAAAAAAGCTAACTATGGTTTTGCAGCTGATGTGGTTTATTCCACTGAGGGAGGAAAAACAATTTACGATTTAGGCGGAGTAGATACGGAAAATAAGGTTAAATTATCCTACATCCGTATACCTCTTAAAGTGGTGTATTTTCTTGGTGAATACGGTGATGAAATTCGTCCAAAAGTAGTTGCAGGACCATCTTTTGCGTTTTTAGTAGGGGCCGATTCCAATAAGGAAAACTCCTATGATGACTTTAATAAAATAGACGTAGGTGTACATATCGGAGTTGGAGCCAACAAATTGATATGCGATAGAATTTGGCTCAACACAGATATCACTTATACTCAGGGTTTAGTGGATATAACAGAGGGAAATGCAGGAAACGGTATCAATCTCAACGGAAATATACGAATGAACATAAGTCTGCTTTTAGGAACAAACAGAGATTGATCATATTTTTACGCATATGGGGAATTTTTTCTACGTGATTGACTTATTTTTACCCCGATTTATAACAGGTTGAATTAAAGATAATTGCTAAAATATGTCAATATATTCAATTGGTACATTTATGGAAGTTACCTATTTACAAATTATAAATTAACCTTAAATTATAAAATTATGTTACGTTGGGCCCTAATATTTTTCATCGTTGCTATTATAGCGGGTGTATTTGGTTTTGGTGGGATTGCAGCAGGTGCTGTATCTATTGCCAGGATATTGTTCTATATTTTTATTGTATTATTTATTCTCAGTCTGATCGGAGGATATACAATTGGTAAAAAATCGTAAGAGGTTATGAAAAAAATCAACAAGTTGTTCGTTGTGATAATCCTTATTATTTCTTTTGGATGTAAGCAACAGAACAATGAGCCTGATTTAAAAGAAGAACATCACATTGATTCTGTAATGGAGGACAGCGGTGAAATGGTTCGCGATGCTAATGAGGGTATAAAACAAGGATTTGAGGAATCAAAAGAAGAATTAAAAGAAAAAGCAGAAGAATTACTAACCGACACAATTCCACATTAAAAGAAGCTGAATTTTACATTTAAAAAAAACTGTTTCATTATTTGAAACAGTTTTTTTTATATTCTGATAATTACTTATACGCTATTTTATAGATTATTAAAAGCAGAATTTGGTTGATCAATCAGTTTTCTTTTTATCTTTTCTATCAAATATTTTCTCAATAAATCCCTTTTTTTCCACTTCAGCTTCTTTCACAGTATTTATATTGATAGTATGTTCCAACGAAGGATATAGTGCCTCAATAAAAGCATTTCGTAAAGTTTCACCAATAATATTCCAAACATTAATAGCAGGATCCTTTAATTCACCTTCAAATTCAATTTCAGTTGCAACTTGGTCTTCCGACCTGTTTTTAAATATCCATCCACCCAAGCCGACTACACTTTCCAGAAGTTTTTGTCCCAAAGGATCATTCTTCTCCTCCTTCCATTCAATAACGTCAAGGTCTGTTATGATCGGTTTAGTATATCCTATTATTTTTCCCTCTTTTGCAGCTGCTTCTGTATATACACCAAAGGTTCCTTTCTGCACATCAAACTTACCATATGCTTTTAAAAAGTCGTTCACTTCTACAAGATTTAATCCTATCATTTCTGCATTCATATCAAAGGTTGGCGTTTTATTTAAAGCATCCAATTTCATATTCAATTTTGCTTTTCCACCGTAAATTTCAGCACTGCCTGTAACAGTAGAAGGAAGTAAATTTGTTGAATCGGTTACATTTGAAAGGTTTTCAGCCAGAATATAAATATTTGAAGTAAATACATCCACCTTTGGCGAACTATAATAATCCAAATAGTGAATTTCACCCTCCACAATTTCAAACCTATTGAGTTTTAATGGCATTAATTCATTTACGATATCCTGCCACTCTTTATCAATTTTTGTTTGAGAAGTTTCTTCCGTTGGGCCTTTTACAAAATTCAGGATTGGACGTCTAACCTCTATTTCTCCAACCAGGCCGCCTTTAAACAAAGCTTTCCATTCAACGGAAAGATCTATTACTTCAGCAGCAAAAAAAGGAACTGGAATTTTACCTCCGGTTTTCTCCAGTTTAATATCTTTTATTTTATACGATCCAACTATAAGCGCCAGATCAATATCTCTAACATGCCCGGTATATCCGTCGAGTTCTGCTAATTTATTATTGACTACCTTTAAAACAATATATGGTAGTAATATCCTGATAACGATCAGAACTACTAAAAGACCAAGTAGGATTTTTTTTATCCTCAGTCTTTTCCTTCCTTTAGATTTTGAAGCTGTTGTTTCCATTGGCTTATTTTTTGAATTCATAATCAACATTTTTAATTTAATTAGAAAAAAGAATAAAAATACCATGCCATCAAAAAAAATATACGTTAAAAACATTTGGGAAGTAATTGTAGCAACCTTTAAAGGTTTCAGACAAGATAAGGTGCTAAAACTAAGTGCGTCGCTTGCCTATTATACTGTTTTCGCACTACCGGCCCTGGCGCTGGTGCTAATCTCCGTTACAGGAATATTTTTTGGAGAGGATGCAATGTCCGGAATAATTTATAAAGAATTGCATGAACTGATCGGTAAAAATGCCGCTACACAAATTCAGGAAGCAATTAAGAATACACATTTAGCCGGAACCTCTTATGCCGGAACCATTCTCGGTGTTATTACTCTATTATTAAGTGCAACAGGAATTTTCGGGGAAATTCAGGATAGTATCAACAGAATCTGGGGCTTGAAGGCAAAACCTAAAAGGGGTATTATTAAATTATTATTGAACAGGATCATGTCATTTTCACTTATATTAAGTCTTGGTTTTGCAATGTTAGTTTCATTGATCATCAATGGGATATTAGCGGCTCTAAAAGAAAAATTACAAGTTGAATTCCCGGGACTAAATGTTAATTTATTATTATTGGTTGACTATGCAATTCAATTAATTACAATTACCTATCTTTTTGCTATCATTTTTAAAATATTACCGGATGCAAAAATTAAATGGAGGGACGTGACAATCGGCGCATTGGTAACTACCTTATTGTTTTTAGTAGGTAAAAGCCTATTGGCATATTTTATTGCCCGCAATGCCTCCATTGAAGCCTATGGCGCTGCCGGATCGATAATACTTATTTTACTATGGGCATATTATTCCTCAGCTATTCTATATCTGGGGGCTGAATTTACACAGGTTTATGCTAAAAAATTCGGAAGCGATATTCAGCCAAATAAATATGCATCTTGGGTAGAAATACAAACTGTAGAAGTTACAGCGCCTCCAACAGAAAAAGGCAGAAACATAAATTAATATGGAACAATTATTTCAATATAAGAGAAAAATGATTATTAAAACAATTAAACAAAACCTATTATGAATAATTTACTTTATATTATCGCTGTAATTCTTATTATTGGATGGGCCCTAGGCTTTTTCGTTTTTGCAGCTTCAGGATTAATTCATGTTTTGCTGGTTATCGCTGTAATTGCTATAATATTGCGATTGATCCAAGGAAAGCCTGTAGCATAAAAGTATTTAAATAGGCCTTTTATTCTCCAGCCAATATCTGTAATCAAAAAAGGATTGTAAGGCTTGTTGCTCATACATATCCTGAGATGCAGATTTTAGCTGGAGTTTAAGTTTATCAAATTCCTTTTGTAATTGTTTAGGTTGTATATGCTTGAGAATTCGTCTGAAAAAATTGAGTATGATATTCTCTATCTCAAATTTTAATTCCTGTTTAAGCATAAACCGGTAAGCGCTTCTTATGAGTTGAGGCAAAAGCATTGTATTATTCAATTCATAATGGATCAAAATGTTGAGCAAACGAAGATGCAGAGGAAAAGTTTTAAGTGTATGTGATATTTCCTCATTCAATAACTGATTGATCTTATCAAGTGCGGCATTAAAATTACCCGTGTGTATATAATATGCAACCAAACGTATTCTGGTATCGTGATATATACCCTTTATAGGATGTGGTTCTTTTAAAAACAATTCAGCTTCTGATATAATGTTATCATTTTCAAAATCTTTACTGAAAATTATTTTGTCCAATTGGAGCTGCAATAATAGCGCATGCAGATATCTTTCCTCTGCTTTACTTGTTACAGGCAGTGTCCGCATTTTATCTAAAACTGCTGAGTAACCAATATAATCTCCCTTATTTAAAAACAATGAGCCATAATTATAATGCGCTGATATAACAGGTATATTGCGGTTGAGCAATTGTGTATCCAGGTTTTCCATAATATCCATGGTCTTTTCCTGAAATAACAGGGCATTGTCCCAATCGTTCAACAATCGGTATAACAATGAAATTGCAGAATTTCGGGTGTTTCTTCCGCGGTAATTTTGTTTTTCCGTATCCGGAATTTTGAGTAATTCATCTAATAATTCCAATACTTCCTTTTTAATATTCTCGTTGCGCAAAGGAAAATACGTGTTTACAAAATATAAGGCCTTTGTTAATCCTTTTCGAGTGTTATAGGAGTGAATAATACTTTCGGCGGTTTCGGTTATAGAATATACTATTTCTTCTGTTTTCCTCATTTTTCTTCCTCCGAATAAAAACGCAACATCTGAATTTGTTGTGTTTGAAATAAGATCTGATAAGCCGGAAGTGTAACCGGATCACTAAGTGATATTCCCTTATTAATAATTTGAACACTTTGATCGTACAAACCTTTATCCGCTAAAATCTCTGCATGATCCAACATTTCCCGTAAGGTATATTGTATATTTTTTTCATTGTGAAAAGCGCGCAAACTTTTTAATAACTGTTTATACAAAAAATTGCGCATGCTGTGAATATTGATATTTTTGATACCTAATTTTTCACGAATTTCTTTATCAGTTAAAGGCCATTCCTTTTCAAGCATATTAAATAAATTCAAATAATTTCTTTCTGCTCGCAGGTCAAATCCTATACGCTGTTTTTTGAAATAGCCCTTTTCATTTGGAGTCATACTTTTAATAAGATCGGTCAATTCCTTCCATGCCCCGATTTTAAACTCTGAATTTAGCATTTTTAAGTTTTTATACAGCAATTATAACACTTTCAGCCATATTTTCAAAATCCGAAATATCATTTTTTGGCCTTTTTTGTATTGACTTGACCATACTCCTCTCCTACTTTTGCTTCATTAATTCACAAAAAAACAAACGTTATGAAAAAAATTACTTTAGTATTAAACACCCTGATGTTGCTCCAGATCTCTGGCTTTGCACAACTTCAGGATTGGGCAAAATCGTCTGATGCTAACGCCAAAACCGACAATGCGAATGCAACAGACATTGATAACGCCGGCAACCGTTATGTTGGTGGCACTTACATCGATACCTTAAAAATAGAGGGAATTAGCTATCCAAATTATATCAACGATGGAGGTCTTGATGGTTTTATTGCCAAATACGATCCGGATGGCACTTTACTGTGGGTTCAAACAATTAACGGGGTGGGTCAACAGGATGTGAGATCGCTGAAAGTAAATCGCGTTACAGGCGAATGTTATGTAAGCGGAAGTTTTAATAATGACTTGATTATTGATGGAATAGCACAAAACTCCTATCAGTATGTGTCTGTTTTAGCTTTATCTCTGAAAACATTCCTTGTAAAATTCGATGCGAATGGAAATCTCGTTTGGTCGAATAATACTTATAGTTTAAGCGAGTATCCAATAGACGGAGGGCATTCACTCGCAATTGCTCCCGATGGTAACAGCATTTATTTTCATAATGCCTATCTCGCCGACTTACAATTTGAATCAGGCGAATCGTATTTACCTTCCGGTTTTGGAGTGCAAGGAATAATATTGACACGTATGGATGCAAGTACAGGATCTGTAATTGCATCAAAAAATGATATAGAACGTTATCTTGTGGATGGTGTTTTATTAGCTTGCGATAAAACAGGAAATGTAATATTTGCGGGAAGTCACCGAAGAAATTGTATGGCTGATATTGATGGTGTTTTTGCACCTTGTGATACCAATCCGGTATACGCGACTCCGCAGGGATTTATTTGGAAATTGAGTGCAAATTTCGCAAGTCTTTGGGGGAAAGAAATTTCAGGTACCGGGTTTGAATTTGTTCAGGGAATTGCCACCGACGATAATGATAATGTTTATGCATATGGCACCTTTGATTCGCCTACCACTTTTGATGCAACCACTCTTACACCTGTTGCATTGAGAGATGATGCATTTGTAGTAAAATTAAATTCTGCGGGTAATTATACTTATATCAAACAATTAAATGCACATAATTTATATATGACAAGTTTCCCCAACGATTTTGAAGCGGGATTTGCAGTGGATAGAAAAGGAAATGCATATTTGGGGGGAAGTTTTACCGGCACACTTACCATGCAAACAACTTCCATTGCAACCGAAGCATACCCTTCCGATTTTTATTCCAATGGATTTGTTCTCAAATTAAATCCAAGCGGAAGCGTGCGTTGGGTTGAAAAATATGCAGGAAGTACAGGTCCATTTGATGCAACTACCACAACAGGTATAGCATTAAACGGAAGTTATCTTTCTATTTGTGGAACGTATAAAAACTATCTTGCTTACCAGGGCGATACCATTACTGCAGATCTAAATGCATTTTATTTATCCAGCTTACAGGATTGCGATGTTAAAGTAACTATTACTGCAACATCTACCTTTGTTAATGCATTAAATCCCGTAACACTTTCAACACAAAATAAACCGGGTTATACTTTTCAGTGGCAACGAAATAATGTAAATATACCTGGTGCTACATCCAATACATTTGTAGCAACTGTTCCGGGAAATTATAAATGTATAGTTACTACAGGATTATGCACACTTACTTCCAATAAAATAAAATTGTTCCTGCTTGTTAAAGAAGGTGATTTAATAGGTAAAGAGCTGCAACTATTTCCAAACCCTGCGCATGATCAATTTACCATCGTTTTTGATCAAGCCACATCGTTGGAAAATGTAGAAATAAATATAACTGATATTACGGGCAGAAAAATATATTCCGCAGTAAATCAAAATACCGCTGATGAATCACTATTTATTCAGTTACCGGTTAATACGGTTCCTGGGGTATACTTTGTCCAGGTAAAAGCAGATGGAATAAACACCACTACATCTATTGTTATAGAATAAAAAATCCTTTTGTGAATTGACCTGCAACAGCGATGTTGCGGGTCAGTTTTTTTTATTGATTATAATAACATCACAAAGCCACCGACAGGGTCATCGACAACACTTTTTCTGCGACGAGTTGTTGGGTGTTATTAAAAAATCGATAGGCCACATCTAATTGTATATCTCGATAACGGATACCTGCTCCTGCAGTAAAATATTTTCTTGGCCCTTTAAGCGGATTCTCGTAAAAATATCCGGCTCTTACAAAAACGAGGTCGTTGTAAATATATTCCATTCCCGGTGACAAAGTAATTTCTTTAAGTTCTTCATTAATTCCGCCGGGTGCGTCATTAAAAGAACTTACCATACCCTTAATGATAGATTGTTCTGATTGATAAATAGTGGGCACCAATAATTTATTTATATCCATAGTGACAGTAAAAACATTCAGATCGTTTATTTGCGTAGTAAGTGCAATTCCCATCCCAAAATTAGATGGAATATATTGTTCGTAAACGGAAGATGTATAGGTTATATTATTGCCAAGGTTGGATAAATTTAAACCGAAAGTAAATACTGCCGGCTTTTGATTAAAAGTGATGTTGTTTTTATAAAATAAAGAAAGGTCGCCCGCAAAAACTGAAGCAGGTGCCATTTCCAATCCGTTAACGATCATTCCCTCCAATATTTTGGAATAGATATATTTTAATGTAACACCACCTGCAAAATTTTCTGTTAATTTTCGGGAGTAGTGCACATCAAGAGAATATTCGTACGAACCTACAGTTTGTAATCCATTATTAGTAGCATAAGTGGAATTTCCCAGATCATTATAACGCAATCCTGCAGACATTGCATCCTTTTCACTAAAGAGTTTATATGCCGACAAACTTAATAATCTGCTGCCACTACTTTTATAATTCAATGCAACGCCGGTAGAATCATCCATGAAATTAATTGCAGAGCCATTTAGAAATATAGCATTCGCATTTAATTGAGCAATTCCTGCATCGCCCATTCCGCTTATTTTAGCATCGGGGATTGCGCGCAAAAACGGTAGTGACGTGTAAATGGGATTTACATAATTATTTACATACGACTGTGTAAATCCGCAATTAATGCAAATAAAGGTTACAAATAATATTGTTATTGATCGCAAATACATTTATATAATTTCAATCAGGTTGAATTAATTCTTCGGTTTTTATTTTCCGCGATCTAAAAAATTTCTGCTCCCGCCAATTCATTTTGTTGTTGATCAAATAATGAATTATTCTTTTCTCTACCATATGGTGCAATGGTAGTAATCCACACATCAATAATATCTTAATACCGAGAATTTTCCAAGGTTCACCGTGTGTGAGATGATGTATCCATGTATCGAATAACAATATCAGAAATTCAAAAAAGAAAATAAAACACACAAATCCCACCATTTGTATCATTGTTGGCGACACTTTAAATCCCCCCAAAATCAATAACAATAAAAATGCAGAGGCAATTATGATGGTAATGGCGGTGTATTGAATATTATTGCGCCTTCTGGTTTCCTCTTTCGATTTCTCCAAACGTTGTTCTCTTAATACTTCTTCATTTTCAATTTCAATAAGTTGTAATTCCTCCTTTTGTACCATGTTGCTGAGACTATCTGCAATATTCCTGTTTGTCTGGCTGTATTTATATGCATTTAAATAATCGCCTTGAGAAAGATAATTCTTTTCCAGTTTGTTTGTTGCATCCAACATAAATTCATAATACGGCAATGAAGATGCAACGGAATAAGCTTTTTGAAATTGTTCATTTGCTTTCTCCGCCAATCCGCAGCGTTCAAGAAAATCGCCATATCGAAGATAAAAACTTGATCGACGCAATTTATCCTTGGAATTGTCAATGCGATAGGCTGCCATTTCATAATATTTCATTGCGGAATCAATTTTCCCCTCGTGTTCCCTGAAAAATGCTTCCAATCGATAATAGGATGTGGTATCATTAACTTTAATATACTCCAGTTCCTCCGGATAATTTTTGTGGAATAAATTATATAGTTGTGAAAAATCGTTTTGTTTGATCAGGTGTGAACGAAAAATAACAAGTCCGTTTCGTTTAAGCTTCGGAAGATCATTTCTTTTTGCAAAATCTATGATCTTATACAATTGTTTTTCGTTGAGTGTTCTGTTATTAAAAGCAATAACCTCCAGGTCACATTTTAAGGTCATGATTCGCAGAGAATCCTGGTTCGCTGCATTTTCCGCAATTCCCAATTCTTTTAATTTATATTGAATGGATTTGTCGTAAGCCTTTATCAGATTATAAAATTTTGACAAATTATTATAACAATCCATTTTTAAAACAACATCCTGTGTAGATTCAGCAATAGTAAGTGCATCAAGAAAATTTCTAATCGATTCAACATTATTATTCATTTTTTGTTGAATATCCCCTACCACAAGATGTGTTTTTGCGGTCATTTGCTGATCTTTTAATTGAATTGCCGTTGTGAGTGCCTGGTATGAAAAATCTCTTGCCTGCTCCATCTTAAAAATGAGCAAATATCCTTTTGCCAATGCAATTTTACATTTCCAGATATCTGCAGGTTGCCGCAACTGACTGCCATAGTTTTCCAATTTATCAATTATTCCACTTATGGTTGTGCTATAACTATAATCATCCATTATAATTAATTAATTGGAATAGGCTTCCACTAATTGAATATTATCATATGAAAGTTCTGCCAATTCAATTCCAACTTTCAACAAACTATCAGCAGCAATATAGTTAGCTTCCCAATCTACATAATATGTAGCGAGCTCACCTAAAGCTGCAATAGTTTCTTTCCCTTGTTTGCAGATTCAAGTTTTTTTTTCTAAGGAGCTTTTATTAATTGCCGGCAGGGAATAATGTTCCTTATCATTTGATTCTTTACCCCCAGCATTATTGTCGGCAGTCACCGGGAATATATTGATAAACATCAGGGCAATAAAGACCTGTAAATTAAATCGTACAGTCATATATGTGGTGATTCTTGTGTGTGTTCAAAAGTAAGGCTGTGTTATAGAAAGATTGTTATCTTTAAGCGGTAATCTTATTATTGAAACCAATAACCTCACAAATTTACGTTTTTATGGAAATTACACAAAAGATCAAATGGGTACAAGAAGGTGACCATTCTTTTAACTATCAGCACAATTGTTCCCACTGCCTTATTGATGATGTCGCTTGCACCTGCGGGTGACGAAAAATCAAGGCCAGTGTCACAATCAGAAGCCAGAGCCAATATCAGCAATTACAGAAACAGCAACGAAGCTGCAGAATCAGGCATTAATGGATTAAGAATTGAGTCAGGTCAACTTGAAGCAATGAACAATGTGGCCAGAACAAATCCCAACACCTCAGCCTTTCGTTTGTATTATGCAAAGGACTCGGTAGGCACTGCAGTATCCATTGTAGTAGGATTAACAGACGATGGTCAGGATAATACCGAAGCTATATATACCACAGCGCGCAACGGATCTAATCTTTGTCCGCCGGTTTGTGATGCGAATAGCCCTTTGACCAATTGATAAGAATTTTTAACAGGTGAATTTTTGTGATCTATATTTAAATCTTTAAACGATTTGAATATAGTTAAAAAATAAATTCGTGTGATATTATCGCACCTGAATTTTTATTGAATAATTTGTTGGTTTTAAAAACTAAATAAATTTTTAGATTCGCTATAGCTAATAGCTTTGGACAAGAGTCTTTTTTTTTCATAGTCAATTCTGTTTTAGTAAGGTTATCACAATTTGTGATAAGCTCCTTCCATTCTTTTTTAGTGAGTTGGACCATAAAGTCTTTAGGAAACCGGTCAATATTTCATTTCACTGCCTGTTTCAGTTTAGCTATATTTATCAACATCTGGCTGCATTCTATTGTTATTCACCCAGAACGATTTAAGATGCTCAACTGTGCTGAATCTATTTAATTGCACACCGTTTGTATAGAACAATTTAACTACTGACACTTATTTGATACAAATTTATTCAATTATAACTTACGAAAGATTTCTTCAAGGAACACGTTTGACGAGAGTTAATAATATCAATAATCCATTCAGAAATAAGTCTTTACTGCAAATTCAAACTGCTCAATGAAGATCTGTTTAATTGCATTGATATTATTTTGTTCGTAAAAGAGGAGCATGACTTTTTTAAACTCTACCGAATCGACTGTTCGGAAAGATATCGGACAATAATTATTATAAATAAGAATCGCATTGCTAATAATTCTGGCTGTGCGTTTATTTCCATCAACAAAGGGTTGTATGTAAGAAATTAAAATTAATACCAATAATGCCTTCTCAAAAATATTGTCTCGTTTATTAATCAGATCGCACATGCTTATGAGCGCTTCCTTAATTTGAAACTCGTTATCTATTGGTTTATAATTAGTTCCGGTAATTCCAACTTGCCTTTTCCGAATATTTCTTGAAACACCCAGGTCTTTTGTTATAATGGAATGTAAATCTTCAATTCTTGCTATGGTGAGTGGATGAATATAAGAAGGATCGACTACGATAAAATCCAACGCAGATTTATGATTAAGCAACATTATTGCCTCATCTTTGGTTTTTCCTTCAGCAGTTTCTTTCTCTTTGAGTAATCGTTCGGTTTCCAAAAGTGAATAGGTATTTCCTTCAATTTGTGAAGATTTCCAACTGAGATCAATTGCAAGTCTTTCAAATTCTTTATTGTATTCTGTAACAGAAAGTAAGGAAATGTTTTTGGTGAATATTTGTTGTAAATAATTTAATTTTTCAATTTCTGCTTGAGTAAAAATGGATTTTGCTTCAAGTAGGATTTTAAATATATCAGGATTAAAATGTCCGATAATATTTCTTTCATCTATTTCCTTTTCAAAATAAGTTTCAATATCTATTTCTATCAAAAGATTGTAGGCGGGAGTAATTTGGTATCGGGTTGCCTTTCCTGCCCCCTGAGTAAAAATCAAATTACGGGATAACAACTCCTTTAACGTACGTTTTACAGTCGCATAACCAACGGCATTATTTATTCTCTCATCAATTTCTTTGGAAGAGCAACCCGGATTATCTCTGATATAATCAAGAATGATACTTTCCAGTTCAGGATGGATTTTGGCCATTTTTAAAGTTTGAGCTCACAAACCTACCATTTTAGGCTCAAATTTTATAATTTTTGAGCTTGAAATTGAAAATTTATGAGCTTAAAATGGTTTGAGCTCAATTATTTATAGAATGTGGCTCAAAATGGGTGGTTTTTGAGCTAGAATAGAAGACAAAGTGATCCAAATCCATAACTCAATCTTTTTTCAACCCCCATGATTCCAGAAAAACATAAGAGTTCACCACAAATTCAAAATCGGGAATATGTTTCGTGAAAGACTCCGCTTCGGATGTTGCTAAGCTGATCTTGAGACAACCTGTTCCATTACCAATATAGGCGTTGGCTTGCCAGTTTAATTCACCCATCATTAAAAAGGGTGAGAAATAAATAATTCGCGCCTCTTGTCCGCTACTGAGAATGATTGTAGAATCATGCAAAACCTCAACATGAATGGCTGAGTTTTCACTGCCCTCCAGGTCACCTTGCACCACTTGCTGCACTGTTTCATACCCGTCTTCATATGGCACATCCAGCGCATAAATAAATCTCTTGCTACTTTCTTTAGTCTCCCCATACGGAATAAGTAAACTAATTCTTCCTGTTTCATGCGCCGATTGAAAAAAATACCACCCCGGCGGAGAGGTAAGCTGGTAACGCATATTCGGTGCGTTTATAGTTGCTACAGTTTGAGCGGGAAGTGAGGGAATAATGAAAATAAACAGTAGAAAGGTGAAGGGTTTCATATAACGAATATAGGGATATTCTGTTTAAAATTAATTATCCTTCAAATATGAGTTCGATAATTATTTTAAATCAAAATATTTTAGATCCAACAAGTCATACTCCGCTTTCTAATAAAATATCAAATTAATAATAAATTCAATTGATTAAATTGAATTTCGTTGATAAATACGCATCCCACAATTATTCAATTTTACAATAAAAAATATTCCATAAAATTAAAATGATGATCAATTAATATTCATAATCATTTTTTATTGCCCGGAAACAGCTTGTTCAAATGCATCCTGTCCACCAACAATCGGAATGGTAATATTCGAATTAAGAAGGTCAATTGTTAATTCCGTGCCGGGTTTAGGCCATAAAGTAAATTCTTTATCGGATGAAAAAATCAGCAAACCAATTTGTTTACCTGCAGGTATTATCTGATCATCGGGCATAAGATCAAAAGTCACTTGGTAATATGTATCATTTTGTAAAACAGTACCTTTTGTTAAAGAATTAAAATTCTGTGGATCTGCCCAGCCTCTTGTAATAATATTATCATACACTTCCGTTTCCTTTTCATCTTCCCATGGTAATGCAACCAACCAAACCGATAAATTTGCCGCAGCTTTGCTTGATGACAAACGAATAGTAACTTGAGGAATACCTGAAATTCTAATATCATCTTTTAGTGTTGGAGAAACAAACAATAACCTGTGTTCGCTGTATTTATCTCCACATAATTCTGCGCCTGAATAATGATAATCATCAATTAATGTATCGGATGCATTTCCCTTTAATGGATTTAATGCTAATGCGCCATTATTATTATTACCGGACTGCAAAAAGAATTTTACATCCATTGCATTTTTATCAGGGAATTCATTGTATGCTGTTGGTATTACCTCGTGTTCTCTTACTATTTGCACCTGAGCATCATTTTCTACGCCGTTTTCAATACCAAATAAATAATGTGTGAACCATCTGTTCATCATCTTAAAAGGCGGATCTCCGCCATGATCATCTTGATGATAATACATTTGCACTGGTAAACCTTTTTCTTTTGCTGCGAGATAAAAACGATAACTCTGTTCAGGCATCACATTCCAATCATTAAATCCGTGTGCCATTATCATTGCAGCATGCATGTTATCAATTTTTGATATATAATCTCTCGAAGCCCAAAAATCATTATAATCGCCGGTAATCCGATCTTGATTTTTAACTAAAATACTATCCCGATAAACTGCTGTAATATATTTCCGTTTTGATTTTTCACCGCAATTAATAAAATCATATAATACATCCACATCTTCTCCCAAATATCCACCGGGAGATCTTACTAATCCATTGGACCGATAATAATGATAAAACGAAGTAACAGGTGCAACCGGAATAATTGCCTCAAGTCCTTGCACACCGGTTGTTGCCGCAGCAATACATAAAGTGCCGTCGTACGATGTGCCTGTCATACCAACCTTTCCACTGCACCAAAATGCTTTCACTTCTTCATCACCGTTTCTCGTAGTAAATGCTTTTCCTCGTCCGCACAACCAGTCGATAACTGCTTTTGGAGCAAGTGCCTCATTATCGCCACCCACTGTAGGTGCTCCATCAGATAATCCTGTGCCGGGAGAGGAAGAATACACCATAACATAACCTCTTGGCACCCAAGTGGTATTCATATAAAAAGACATAAAAGGCCATTTATCGCGTGTGCCCAATTTACCATGTTTATGCATTTTCGGCAATTCCCCTAGTTCGTTTTTAACATTCCAAAACCTGTTTTTATCGAACAAACCCAATAGAGCCCAGAGTTTAAGTCCGTAATAGGGACTTGAAGTATACACCACCGGCAATTTCAAAGTTCCCGAAGCCGTTTGACCCGGACGCGTAATAAAAGTATGCATCCTATCCATCCGTCCATCCCCATCAGAATCAAAATTCGTCTCCACCCACAGCTCTTCATTTATCCAGGTTTCCCTATCACTAAATTCAGGGACAATTTGGGCTTCGCCGTTTGAAAACACAGGTTGCGGTGTGGTTTGTGAAAAAATTTCATTGCTGATTAAAGTGGTAATTAAAAGAAGGATGATTCTGTTTTGGATAAGGTGCATAATGATGAATTAATTGTAGGGTTGAAGGTAGGGAATGTTGGGGAAAGGGGGGTGAAATATAAATTGATTTGGGTATCGTAGTGATGATTTTTTGATGGGTTTGGATGGAGTTACTTTCCAATACAGAATGTGAGATGTGTTGATTTGTAAGGGTTGCGGAGTGTCGAGTACAAATGGGGACAAAACCCAATATTTAATACAAAAATCTAATAAAATATCTTGGTCCTTCAGGAGAAAGTAATCAGGGTTGTTCAATTTCTAATTTCATTATTTGAGGAATATGTTTTGAATTTTTAAACAAATGATTAAGAGATCGTTCCGCCTTTTCTAATTTCTTATTCTCATTTACATAGCAACTAATAATTATCGCATCGCTTTCAATTTTAGTAGAAATCTCTACAAGGGTATGGAGGCTTTTCATATTTTCCTCGAAAAAAAGCTTGCTATTGTGCTTTGCTTCACCAATAATTAATTTACCATCGGATACACAAAAATATCTATATCTCCAACTGGTTTTCTAGCATGATGTTCTTCATAGATATTTATTTGTGGGATATAATCAAATGAAACCCTTGATTGTTTAAACAAAAACATTAAAGTGCGAATTACTGTTAGATTTCCATTTGGGTTACCATTTTTTGAAACAAATTGTTTTTAGTAAATCATTTAGCTTATATTCAAATTTCATTTCCACAGCCGTATTTATTTCTTTTAAGCAGCCTCTACACTTAATCAAGTCCTTTACTTCATCTAAATGATACCAATACTTTGAAAAACAATTTTGGCATTTGATAATAAACCCTTTTAATAATACTCTATACTCACATAGTTCGGTCAATGTGTCTGTTAAGCCATATATAAGATTTTCTTCATTTTTCCATGTTTCTCCTTTTAAGCCTAGTTTACCATCTAACGATTCAACTATGCCAATGTATCGATCTTTCAATTGAGCTAGCGAAATGCAATCACCTTCAACCTTTGAACTGGTTGACATTTCCATAAACAGGTCGAACCAGTATTTATCAGTAATAAAATCATGAGCAGTATTAAAAGAGTTTTGAAAAAGATTGAAAAACTCTCTCAATTTTCCACCATCGTCGTTATAACGTACATGGCTATAGGCGGATGCTGTTTGAACTGAATTTAATATTGGATGTGTGACGATCTGTTTTGCGATTTCATCAAAAGGTAAGACATTAATAGGCAGGGAATCCGAAACTGTTTCTCGCCCTGTAATTATTATTGACACCTCGATTCCGATTTATCCTTCCTGAAGCAGATTGAATTACCGCATAACTACCAATTTGGCAGGGAAACAATAATTTCTTTTTAGTATAGTCAGTTACTTGTATAATGTTTAAATCAATGGCATAATGTGCGCCAAGCATAGGATATTTGCTCGTAAATGATAACCTCGGGATAAAGTATAAGCCTTTACTGGTTAAAAGTGATTGACCTGTAACATTTTCTTCGCTTTTGTAACCATTTATCCCCGAACCATCATGAATTTCAAAGGGGAATCTATCTATTTTTTTTATACTGAAAATGTGTATTGAATGCAATAGGCTTCAACCATTCGCTTATAATAGTTGTAAGTGCTGGTTCATCTATTGTAAGAGATGTGACATTAATGGTGTTGTTAGTAGATAAATCATACAAAATTCCTCCAAAATACCGGTCATTTTTTTGAATTTCAAGTTGCTCTTTAGTTATATAAAAAGAGTTTTTATTTTCGTACAATTGTCGATTCCAATAATACAATAAATCTTCTATAGTCCCTGAATCATTAGCCACTATTAGCTCAAATAACTCATTGTAATGATTCCTTGGCCGGAGAATTGTAGTATCTAGGTTTAAGTATGATAAATTCCTAATATTAATTGGCTTTTCGAGATGTATCTTTTTATTTATCAAATCAAAATTAGTTGACCCTATTTCAATTATTTGAAATCGCTTTGTCAATTCTATTTCATGCATTACTGCGTTAGTTGATATATTGAAATTTAATTCGTAAAAGCTAAGCAGTGGGCTCTTTACTTTCCATACATCCCTAGAATTAATAACTTTAGCCGATGAATCATACCTATCCAATAACCGATACACGTTTGTTCCAATAATTTCTTGATGGTCTCTATTTTCATCAAAAGGAATGTATGCTATTGGGTTTATGTTTTGAATATTGTATAAAGGAGAAAGATCAATACTCTTTGAATACAAAATATAATCAGGATCAAAATATTTTAACATCCCGATATATTCTGGTGATATGCTATTTTTTACAACTGGAATAATCGGATTAAATCTACCACCCCATAAATGTTGATTTTGCAGGATTAATTTATACAATTTATCATATGAAAATTTTTCATCAATAAGGTATAAATACCTTAGATGTCTAGGTCGAGAATTTATTTCATATTGAACTAATTCAACTGGCACAGGGTAATATATATTAATTATGAATTATAATGAACTCTAGCTGTAATCAAATGTGATATCAGAATAATTGTGTTCTATTTTTGGTTTGTCCTTTATTTCTGGATGCGATACGACTTCATAAATAAAATCAAATAATTGAGAAAAGAAAAATATCATATTATTATAGTTCCAAAATTCCGGCGTATGCCCCTTGACAAATTTATAATCGATACCCTTATATGTAAGAGTATTATCATTTTGTATTCTAATTCCTCCCGTATGTATGGTATTTCGAGTATAAATTAAAATATTTATTAAATTTTTATATTCCTCATTTATTTTAAGTTTATCAATAAATTCTATAATTCTCCCGTTTAAGTTGTGGTTCGCAATACCTGCACTTGCTGTTATTAGTCGGATGAAGTTTTCAAATCGTAAAAAATATTTATGAATAAGTTGCTTTCAAGATCTTGTCTTAAAAAATACAGCCTGTCTGTTAAGAATTTAATTCTTTCCTCATCAGACTTAAATTCATGTTCCTTCCAAAATATCAAGATTATCATAGCAAGAAACAATTAATTCATTTATGATTAAAAGCTTTGAACACTTTCTCTCATCAATTTAATGTCAACGATTCTTGCATCCGTATTTTGATCCCATTTTTCGTTCAATTTTATTAACCCATTTACCAATGCACTTGATTGTTTAGCAAATGGCTTTGATTTTAGATACATAATCTTCGTAGTTTTCAGATTCCACTTTGATATTTTGGCTCATATTTATATTTGATGCATTAAACGGTTATAATTTTAGTTGTTTCCTCCCCAAACTGACTAATCACCCTCACCGCTACCTTCTGCCCTTTTTTCTTAACCTCAATTGGGTGACTCACATGCCCATAAAGCCTATCAAATGCTTCCCCATCAATTTCTATTTTTAATGTGTCTTGCAATTCCTTTTTACGCTTGTTTCTGGACTCACTTAAATCACTTAGTCCTTTTTTCCATTTAGCAAACTCATCTTTATCTCCACCACAAAGAAAACTTGTTTTACAATAAAGTTACTGCCATCATAATCATCATCTATCATCCATGTCTCGTCCTGAAATAGCTTGTCACATCTAAACCAAACAGGATGCAAATTACACAATTTTGAGGAGGTGGTGTGCATTTAGAAAGCATTATCTACTTACCCTAATACTTTTTCAAAAATTCCAATAACTTTAAATTTCTCTGATTCATCATTTTTAAGAATGATATCAGAATATCCCTCCTCATTGGACATGGGTTTTAAAGTTATAGATTCATGACCCCATACATCCTCAGACACATTTTTATGGCTGTGATATTGTTTAACCGTATATCCATATCCGAAGCCAAATTCAGTATCCTTGATTTTAGTTGACTCAACTATTACAATTTGGCCATCTCTGCTTCCACCTTCATCTGGTTTAAATAAACAATAAGACCCATTTGGAATTTTATTATTCATAGATTCTGTGACTTTGCATATGAAATATCCCTTTAGCCGAAATATTGAATGGAGGTTCAATCCAAATATAATCACCTAATACATCGAACCCAGTAAAATTTCTGCGGCAACTTTTAAATTCAGTACAGGTATGCTATTAATATATGGACGAACATCATCAAGTGGTATAATTCTAAATGGAAATTCTTGTTTAAATGGAGAAATATGTTTTTTGAGATATTCTCTCATTTCTTTATTGCATGCGTAAATGAATGTCCCTCTTATACCACGATACATAAGAGTTTTATAAATATTGATAATATATGATTTTAATACTTCCGGGTCATCAATTCCTGTCTTGCCATATATATCAAAATATTTATTACGATCAATCTCAATTTGATTTTTTTCCTTATTAAAATTTATTTCTTTTCCGAATATTACAGCAGCATAATTCAAGTCGTAACCTTGTGTTGTATGTATGCAACCTATTTCTTCAAATGCAAAAGGTGAATTTATCCAATCATTAGGGGTGGAATTCCATCTGAATTTCAATCCATCCAATTCAATATCCATAAGTTCAACTGGGATTTGTTTCCTTAAATTTCTTAGGGTCCGTTACCCACTACCAGGCATACCCGGCAATAGCTCTGCAAAGTCCAAATTGCTTCTCCCGCTTAGCGAGTTCTGAATAAAGTTTCTTTATATGAATCAAAAAATAGCCAACTCCCGTAATTTCGTCATGATATTTAACTACCTCTTTCTCTCTTCACCTGCATTATGTCGTCAACAAATTGAATATAGTTGTTTCCACCTTTTACTCTCATTTGTGATTTCAATGCCAACTTGGTCGTTTTAGCGTTGTCCAATAGCTTCTTAAATGCACTTGAATCAACATCGGAAGGTTTAACCGATTGCGCATCATCATAAAAAAAGATCTGATTTCTACTATTTGCTATGATCCAATCTAATTCAGTTCCAGTGTCATCAAGACCTAATTTGCGATTGTTCTTTTTGAAGGTACCTCTCCAGCCTATATTTCTATATTGTCTGAGCCGATGGGCTTCATCAATGATCAATAAATCATACTGGTCGTTAAATGTATCCGATGGACTTATAACCATCGATCCTTAAGACCTGGAATTTGCCTGAAGACATTTTCCACTGACTTCCGCAAGGATGACATCGCAATTACCAATCCAATTTTCGCATTAGGATTATTTAATTGAAATTCCCTGATATAATTTATTTCTAACACCTCGTCGTCATTCACCTCTTCAAGGCTATGCTCATTAATTTTAGAATTTAATAGTTTCACAATATAAGTTGCAAGAACGGTTTTCCCCGTGCCTGCGCTTCCGCTAATAAAGATCCTGCTTGAAGATTTAGTTGTGAGACATCCCAAAATTTCCAATACTGAATTGTACTGATCTTCATTAAGTGACTTATATGGTGAATATTTGAATAATTCTGTGCTTTCAATTTCAGTGAGTGATTTATTGACTATTTTGTTTTCAATCAGTTTAGACCATACTTCTTGAACAGATTTTTTATATAAATCCTGTTGATAATAATTATGGTTGATCAATCCATAATTTCCATTTTGCAATTTAAATGTTCATTCAGCTGTAATACACTGTATTAAGTTCGACTCAATTTCTAAGGTTGCAGATTTATTGAATTTGCCTGACCCAATAATAGAAATTTGATTTAGAACTAATCTTTCCGGATTTGGAAAGATGATTTTTAATTCTACTTAGTGCATTTGTTGATTCTCCTACATAGGCAATCTTCTGCAGGTTATTTTGAATAAAATAAACAATTTACCATTGATTTTGACCCAGACATTTTTTTCAATCCTGTTAATTGACTCCTTGTTAAAATCATACAATTGGAGACTTCAATAGACAATTCAAAAGACTGCTTCATAATTCGTCATACTTTTGGCAGTTCCTTTTGCTTTCTCAACGGGATATTTCTCCCCGTTTTTTTTTATCTTTTCAAGAATGATCGCCTTCACATCAAACTTGTAGTACTCCGCAAGCAAAAACGCAAATGCAAAAATATCGGAAAGCTCATCTTTAACTTTTTCTGAATTTGCTTCCTCTGCTTTTTTCCAAAGAAAAAGCTCTAATAGTTCACCGGATTCAATGCTAATTGCGATTGCCAGATCCTTGGGATTATGGAATTGCTCCCAATCTCTTTCGTTGCGGAAATTCCGTAGGGTTTGAATTATTTCTTCCATAGAAGTGAGTCTATTCGTGCTGTTTGAGTTTTTAAAGACAAATAAATTAAGTGTTAAGTTATGAGTATTAATAATTCTATTTCGTTTATAATGAACTGTATTTAATATAAAATTTGTCAGGCGCAACATATTTAAAAACTTCAATTGGAATCTGCAATTTTACTCCACAAGAATTAACGTCAACATCTGTATACATTTCCATTGCTGGATAATTTGTTATTTCACCACATAAAATCGATTTTCAAGAACAGAGGTGTTCCATTAACTGTGTATGTTATCAGGTTATAGAAAAACAAACGGGGAATTTGTTTTCTTCAAATTGTAACTGTTTTTATATTTTTCTTCGTAGGTGTTTTTGATAAATCACAATCAAAGTATCTTGAATTACTTATATGATACTCTGAAATATTCATCGAGGTTGCTGAAGGAATTGTTAATTCAGGTTTTTCAATATAGGATGTCGATGTACCTGATGAACTTGTTCCCGCCACTTTTGTCAAATTATAGTTCCAGTAAATCGGTGAATTGTAAGCAGTTATTGTCGTTCCAGTATTTGATGAATTAGAAAATATCCGGTTTTGAAAGTACGCATACGCAACTCCGTTTAAAACAAAAAATGTTTTTGTCAAATCAACGGTCAAATAATTTTCGGTTTTATTGTAAATATTAAACCCAATGTCACCGCCCGCATCCCATAAATTATAGGAAACAATGCAATTTTTGTCTTCAAAAACGATTCTGTCATCTTTCAATGTAGAGCCTTCAAAATCGGTTTTATAGACTTGGAAGTAATTTGGCGCCACGCAGGATGCTAATAGCAGCGTTACGAATGGATGAGTAATTTTTTCATTGGTTTAAAGTTTAATAGGGTTAGGTTTATTTACATTCAAATATAGGCATAGTATTTACGTTTTCAAATTCATTTTTCATTTGCCATCCGCACACACTCCCTTCTCAAATCCACCAATAATTGCAATGCCGATGGATTTTTTGCAAGGTTGAGTAATGGCCGATATTTATGAATCAACTCCGTTTCCATAGATTCAAAATCCCCGGAAAACTCAACCCAATTTACTTTCAAGCTTTTATTGATCCAATTAATAATTTGCATTTGGTCTGCGGATGAAAATTGATAGTTGTGTTTGTTTGCTTTTGTTACAAGCGAACCTTTTGGTGGCAGGTATCCAAGCACTGCTCCTATACTTCTAAAAAATGTCCCGTGACCATTTGCCCGGAGCTCCTGATTTAAGAACCGTTTGGTCAAACTCTCCGTTGCAATGCCAATGTAAATAATGTTGTGCTGCCTTTCCTCTAAAACATTATTGAAAGGCTTAGGTAGTCTGGTTCTATCTGAAATGCGTATGCAATAAAGGCCAGGGTTAGGCGAAACTAAATTGTCGATGCTTCCGGCGCTCTTAAAAATTTTTTCGTGCAATAACATTTTTTCAATCAGGCATTGTCCAACGATGAAACCTGTAATAGCTTTTGGATTTTTTGATATTGATCTTTAGGTAGAGCAGATTGGATTTTCGGTAACCTAATTAGTGAAACCGTTGAGCCATCAAGGTTGAAAATGTTGAAATAGTTTTTTGCTCTTCCATGAATTTGATACGCTATGATTTTCGACCCATCCTTTTTCTGATACCAATTATTCTTATTTAATTCGTCAGCAATCTTCTGTGTTGTCATAGGGTGACCCGTCTGCCTTAATAGTTTCTCCATTGCTTCGTGCAAATACATAAATCAGAAGTTTAAATTAATTACTTAATTGATTTAATATAATTTTCAATCTGGCCACTACCTTGAAATACCTCGGTTGGATCATTGAATGGTGGACGTTTAGTGTTTTGCGGACTCAATAACTCGCCACTTTCAATCTCATCTGCATATTTTGGCGTTAAACGAAACTTCCCTTCACCTCTAAAATTTAAAATGATTGCCTGCACACCGGTTAATACGAAAATTTGAAGGCCGGTTTCTTCGCTTTCAAAAAAGTCCCACTGGTTTAATCTCATGCGAACTGTTTTTCCGGCAAGATAACTTTCGGGGCAGTAGCCGTTCCAAATTTGAGAAAGTTTTTCGTTGGTCACTTTTATTATTTTTAGTATGTTATTCAAATATACTCACAATAAATGAAATCACATTGATAAAATAAATAATTAATCATTCCTTTCCAATCAAATAAAATGGTTCTTCAAAAAACCGCAAGTTATTAATTTTGGCATTTCTTGACCACATTAAAAGCATTTTCCAGTAACACATATACATTGCCACCTGATGTTCAATTTTACTTGGAATAGTTTTATTCAATTTCAGGTCAGGAAATTTTGTATACTTTGATTTTAAAACCTTGTGCCATCCTTTCAACACATTGCTGTCAATAATTGGTACAGTTTCCGGGGAAAAAATATGCAATGTTTTTGAAGCACCTACTATTGAATGGTTGATAGCTCCGGCCAATATAATTAAAGATTCTCTAATAACTTCCTCCCTTTTAATAAACTCATCAATTGATTTAATTGAACCAATTTTATTTGCAGCTACCAACATATCTTTAATCCCGACACCCTCACTAATATGTATATGAAGCATTGTTGGCATCCATGAATATGCAATGCTAATAGCCTTAATTAAATTATCAGACGATTTTGGTTCAAGATGTAATCTTTTTACATGACTGTAATGATCATAAAGATCAGTATTGTAGCGTCTTTTTATTCTGTCTGCTTTGCTTTGTAATTTCATGATAAGATCCTGGTTCAAAATATCATTTATTGTGCTTTTCAATTTGGGTTGAATTATCTTTGGTTCTTTTATATTTTTAGCACTACTTGCCTTCGCTTGATTTAAAAATGGAATATTTGATAAATAAATATAAAATCCGTATCGAGTACCCTTAAACCACCACTCCCCTTTAATTTCATACCCATTCTTAATTTCCTTACTCACCATTAACAATATCCTTTTCTTCAATGCCCTGAAATGTTTCATTAATGTAAAAAAATGACCGCCAAACTTGTTATTAGGATACAAAAATCCTTTTAAATAACCTCTCCAATCTTCACATCCGACATCACATTTTATTCGTTTAAAGTTTTCATTTTCAAGGCTGAAGATAATCCCTTCTTTCAGATTGTATCGTTCATACAATGTCAAGTCAGTTGTTGGGAGATCGAAATTTTTTGATTTCAGCATAATCAGGGTAAATACAAAATCCATTCAAACCTTGACTAAAATGGTTTGTGCTTTCGGTAGTTTCTTGTTTTTCATAATATGTGTTTTAATTTTTCCTAGGAAAGATAAGATTTCCTAAGAAATTTTGCAGAATTAAAATTTCCTAACTATCTGACCCTAAATAATTAACTTGTTTAACTTATTATTTCTGCAAACATATAATAATTCTTCAACAATCGGATGGGACACCAAAGCCAGCAAAGTCTACCAAATAAATGTAATCCTGATTCCTTGCTTCCTGACACCAATTTTTGTGATAATCAGAATAAAAACCGTCTTTATCTGGCTTGCCTACTTTTTTATCCATTTACCAATTATCAAAATTTTCTGGCTTTTTCTTATCGTAAGAAATTGTATCTTCATAAGACCAAACAACAATTTCATTAATAACAAATTTTTTTAACCCATCTTTTCTTAAAGCCTCTTGTTTTTTGTACTTCTCATCAGAGGGTTTTCCTTGAGGTTTAGAAAGTTGTCCAATTATAGTCCCATTTGAATCTTTAAGTTCATAAAAATCAAAAAAACCATTGGTAGTTAATTTTATGCTAACTTCATCACCACTTTTAAGATTTTTTTTAATAAAATCATTAATACCATTTTTGAAGTTAAATTCCTTGCGGCCCAGCCGATATTTAATTTGCTAATACCAGGTTCGGCTGGAATCCCTAAACCCAATTTGAATTTAACTGGTAAAATGTATTGCTTAGATTCTTGCAATGCTATTTCTCTTTCAAAATTGAATACTAACAACCTAAATCTTGCCCGAGTTAAAGATACAAAAGTTAATCGCTTTTCTTCGTTTAATGCATCTTCAATTTCTTCATTCAATATTATCTTAAATTCGTTGTGTGCTAAATTTGAATATGAAGGGGTTATAATTACGCTATCAAATTCGAGCCCTTTAACCTTGTGCATTGTAGTTAGAACTATTTCCGTTTCATGAGTTGCAGCTGAAATTCTATCCAAATGTTTTTCATAAATTTTATATAGCTGACCATCATCCTTATAGGTCAATTCGGTTATGAACTCTAATAAATTATCGAATACCTGACTTTCATCTTGTTCTTCCAAGTATTCCAAAACAAGGGCATGAATAACTCTAATGTAAAAAATGATTCCAATTTTGGTTCTGGATTATCAGATCGTTTATAAATACACGAAATGTTTGCATAAAATCTAACGGAATTTGTTTTACCTATTTTAGATTTCAAGAATATTATAACTGCATGACATTCTCTTATACGCGTAAACTCATAAGGCAAGCTACCCTGAATACGAATTCTGACATTTGGAAGTGTACTTTTATTTTTTGCAAGCCTCTGTAAACCTCATTATTGGTTCTAAAGAGAACGGCTATTTGTCTGTATGGCTTGGCTTCTGTGTCACTGGGTCTCTTGACGGTTTCTAGTAATAACTCGTTGATTTTGTCCCACCATTTAATTTCAGGATTTTGAATATTATCTATTATTTGAGCATAATTAACGATGAAATCCTTATCTGTACTCTAGTTGATCTTGGAATCAAATGCTGGTGCTCTTCTGGAAGTGTCAATATTTGACTTGCTAATGTCAAAATATCTGGATATGAACGATGATTGTCTAATAAGGTAAATTTTGTTGGATTAAATCTATTATCAAAGTCATTATAATAGTGATAGGGATCCATTATCTCTCGCGAATATCCATAAATACTTTGGTTAGGGTCGCCAATAATAAATAAGTGAGCTTTTGTGAGATCATTTAAGCGATATAGTAAATCCATTCTTACTTCATCTATATCCTGAAATTCGTCAACCAAAATATGCTTTAATGGGGCCAATTGATTCATAATAATACCAGGAGTATTATTCAAAATCTCTAATAATTTTGGTTCCCACTCCTCAAATTTTAAACCTTCTAAATGCTCTTGGCAGTATTTTTTCGCTAGCCCGTGAAACGTAAATATTTTGATTCTTTTTGCTAGATTACCGAAACCTAAATCTTTAAATAATTTATCTAATCGTTCTTTTAATTCTGAAACCACAGCACGATTATATGCTAACACTAAGATTTCTTCAGGATTTGAAAATTTATAATAAACTAATCTTGCTACTCTTAATGCTAGGGTATGTGTCTTTCCAGAACCCAGTCTGCAACAACATTAATATTTTGATTGACATCTGAAAAATATATTTCTCTTTGTTCATCATTAAGCCTATTAACTTCTTGATATTTTATCGCTTCACCTCTGAAGGCTTTAAAAATAGGATGCTCATCATCAATTTCTCCAACATTTTGAAGATGGTTGATTAATTCTAGTTTAGTTTTGGCTGCAAAAAAACCTTTTATAAAAGCATCTTTTATATCATCACCTAACTTTGAGAGTACCTGTAATGAAATTAACTTTAACTCCCTAATTTCTTGAGTTTCGTTAAATTCATTATAAATAATTTTATCATTATTCTCATCCTGTTTTTCATCTATTAAGTCAGTTGAATGCAGATAAATCTCAATACCGGTAGGAAGTAAGCCTCCGGTTTTACTATAGCCTAATACAGATAATATAAAGAGCAAGTCGGATAAGTATTGTAGATTCCCTTTGAAATCCAATTTGGAAATAATATCCGGCCAGTTGAAAATCTTTATGTTTTTAACAAAGTATTGCTCTGCTACATAATCCAATAGTTTAATGCAATCTTTCTCTAATTGTGCGATCTTATTTAACCATTCTTCCTTTTTGTGATACCCATTAAATATTGACTGTTTTATTCGGACTTTTCGGTTGCCATCAGTAACCTTTTCCATTTTGGTTTCGTGTTTAGTCTTTCCCAACAAGCGAATTATAGTAAAGGCATGTTTGCTTCTCTTTTTGAAAATATCATTGATGTAATAGTTGGACTCCTTTGTTTGAGCTTCTGCATTGTCTTTCTTTGTCCAGGGTAGTTTTTAAAGTTAATATTTTCATTTACAGATTCCTCAAATAATCATCTAGTTCTTCTCCTTCAAAAAGGAGGAACCATTAGGAACTGATCCATTAGGAAGAACTGCATAATTTTCTCTAGCAAAAGAGAAATAACTCAAAATAGCAGGATATTTTTGTTGATTCTCGTAATAAATATTCTTGCAATGATTTGTTTCATCCAAACGAATTTTAGTTGGCTCAATAACGACATCTTGTAATAGCTTTATAATACCAGCAGCGTGATTTTTCAATAAAGCGGCAAACAGGTTTTCAAGACTTAGCTTGGAAATGCTGCGCAATGAAGCAATAGAAAGTTGCACTACTTTATTTGATTGACCATCTCTTGGAAATAATTCAATTATGGCATGACATACGTTTTCGCAATCCAAATCCGGACAATTATTTAAACGTTCGGCTAATTTGTTTAACGATGCGGCATCAAATTCTAAATGGGTAATCGTGAAATAGCCTAATTTAATTCTTTCTAAACGTTCCAGCCAATGCAAGGCCATTCTGAATTTGTTATCGAGGTCATCATTAAAAGAACCTTTTTCATTTGAATATAGATTGAACGGCACTGCTACTGAAATTTCAGTATCCGGTTTCAAGGGTTTAAACCTTGCGATATATTTTTCCAATACCAGTTTAATATCCTTTACCTCATTCCATGAAATTCTGCTTTCATGCAGTTGGTCTTTAATTTTGCAAAATCATTATTGGTAGTAAGGCAAAGTGTCTTAATAGGATTTTCACTATTATTAAAACCTGCCTCCAAACGTTGTTTCTCATTTCTACCAGCCCTTCCAACTTCTTGTAGAAAATCTTCAAAAGTACTGGGTGGTGAATAATGGGTTACAAAATGAATATTTGGAATATCCATTCCCATACCAAATGCTTTTGTCGCAAAGAGAATTAGAATTTCACCCGTTTTATATTTTTCATAAGTGTCCTTTCTATCTTCTGCATCCATTCCTGCATGAAACCCACCTACTTTTTCCGCAAAACTACAGTCAGCTCCAAATACATCTTTTAAACTGTCAGACATTATTAGTGAGCAATCTTCAACCTTTTTTCTGCTCTTTACAAAAATGATTGCCCGGCTTAATTTTGGATTGAATTTGCCAGATTTTAAGTAATTCGCTACTTCTAAGAAGCCTATCATCTTCAACCACATTATGTTTGAAATCCATTTTGATGTGGTCTCTTACCGGATTGTAACTTTTCTCTGTGCCTTCTACAGTTACAACGCCTGGCATGAGAATACTTATTTCTTCAAAAACCTGTTCGGAAATTGTTGCAGAAAATAGCAGCTTTCGCATTTGATAAACTCCGGAATAACCTGAAACTTTTCTTCCTGCATTCAAATAATCAGGACGAAACTCCTGACCCCATTGCGAAATACAGTGTGCCTCATCGAATACAACGTACTCTAATCCGCTATCAGCATCCAATCTTGTAAGAAGACAATTTTCAAATGAACGAGATCTAAACCGTTCTGGTGTTATGTAAAGAAGAGTGATTTCTCCACCTGAGATCCTACGATAAATATCTCTAATTTCAACATAAGATTTGTCTGCACTGAGAAACTCAACATTGCTATAAAAACCTTTGTTCCAAAGGGCATCTACTTGATCCTGCATTAAAGCACGAAGTGGACTGATAACAATTGAAAGTTTACAAGAAAATGCTGAACGGAATAAGGCCGGCCCTTGAAATAATATTGATTTACCAGCTCCAGTTGGTAAAGAAATCAGCAAATCCTTTTTGCAGGTAAAATTTCATTTAAACATGGGTGCTGATAATTATACCATGGAGATGGAATGCCACCCTCTTCTGGTATCAAAAAGATTTGCCGGAGTATTTCTTTCGCTTCATCAATATTAAAGTCTGTGTCTGCATTCTCATGAGCTGATGAAAAGAACTCAGCAGCAATTTCCTTATCAGTATCGTAATCTGCTTCTCTATACCACATCTGAACACTTTTAGCATTAAGATTTAAACTTTTTTCAATACCATAATAGTCAGTCAGTCTTGTATCACAAAGAAATAAATGGAATCTGGATTATTATCATAAAGCATTTTATAGTAATAATCAATAAGTGGTTTGTGCAGTTTTATAAGGGAAAATAAATCATAATCCTTTTTAACTGAAGTAGTGTCAGCCTGATAGTCATCTTTCTTTTGTTCTTCATTAGGTTCAAATGCCACCTGAATCTTCCCCTTCAACATTTGCAATTTCTCCTGTAGCAAAAAACTATGGAAAGAAGTTATTAAAAGTTTGTTAGGTGATCTATGTGTATGCAGTAATTCTACCTGTCTTGCCAATGAAGCCTTTGTATCAGGAATAAAATACCCTTTACGCCTTGCATAAGCTGACAGCTTTTCAGTTTCCAATTCATCATTTAAAATTAAAACTTTGGGATTATTTGTATTACCAATACCCTCGAATAATTTGAATTGATATACCCAATATATTTTCCTATACAAAGATTCAGGATTAACCCTTTTTTGCTCGGCTATATAACCAGAATTCCTGGCATCCGGCCTTATAATAAATGAATTTGTTTTTGTAAAGGTTTCATCTACCCAATCGATATAGTGGGCCTCTTTTATAGGCAAATTATTTATACAGTCCTCAAAGTTGAGATTGCACCATACTTTGAATTTGCCTTTACCATTTTTTTCTAACCAAATATTTTGAACAAATTCAGGAAATTCTGTAATACCCAATTGCTTGCAGTGACTTTGTTCAAGACTAATGAAACTTTTACCGCCAGACATTTGCAGCAATTTAGGTTCGTTTTTCAATCTGTCGAAAATTGTAGCAAAATCAAGGTCTTGGCCTAATTGTAATTTACTTGTTAGATTGTATAATTCATTTCCAACTACAATTATTTCTAAATCTGAAACTTTATTGCCATGCTGTTTAAGAATTTCTATATCAGTTGGCTTAATGCAAATAGGCTTGTGATTAATATTTCCAAAGTCAACATCAATGTTGTCACATATTAACGTTGATTGCTCAATGTTTAGCTTTAATCGTATGGCTATTGGCAGGTGCTGAAAATAAGGCTGAGATCCTTTTGAAATACATGAATCCACAAATCGAAAAAGGATAGCTTGAAGCAACTTGTCATCACCAAGAGTTGCTCTTATTTTTTCTTTATTTAAGCGAAAGCCAAAAGTCTTATTATCCGAATAAAATGTGAGGTCGAATTGATGGGATAATGTATTCCAAAGAAATTCAGGAGCAATTACAACCTTATTCCCCTCTTCATTCAATTTTTCAGTGAGTTGATTAAATGTTTGTTCAGAAATATTCTGGTTTGTGGGATTAGGACGGAAAAAATCATTGGACTGTTTTACAAAATATTCATAATCCAACAATGCCCAATTTGAATTGCTGCTAATTTGATTAATTGCTTCGATTGCTTTTGAAGGCAATAATTCTTTAACAGCATCTAAATTACTTTGCGAAACTATTATCCTCGATAATTGATTTTTAAAGCCGATAAGTAAGTTCTGTATCAGGTATGCACTTTTGGAGTTTTAAGCCCATAACTAAATCTATTGGGGTTAAGTAACATTTCAACCTCAAGCGTATCCCAAATACAATCAGAAGATGGCGAAGCCCCATGTTTTGCTAAAATCATAAGTCAAACTCCTTAATGTTTTGACCAATAATTAAAGAACCAGAATTTATCAGGTTTACAAGCTCTGCAACCCCATCTTCCTGCTTTTTAAAATCTGCTTCACTTTTTACGCCTAATCTGCTTTTCCAAGCAAACTCATTTATTTTCTCACCATCGGATTCTAAGTCAAAACACAAGAAGTCAATTTTTGAAAATTCATTCTCAAGTATACAACAATATATCTCTTGATAATTTGATAACGATGGAAAAGAAAATAATATGGAAGAATTTTATCAAACGGCAGTTTTTCTATAAAAGAAGCTTTTTCATCTTCAGTTTTTAGAGCGTCAATGTATAGCTTTGTACGAGTTTGAGACAGATCTTTTATTATACCTTTCTCATATAATTCGATATAAAACTGATTAGTTTTGCATCTAAAATTAGTTTCTTCCATTGGGATGGATGGGAAAATAGTTTTAAATGTCTCAAGAAATGACTGAACAGTTTGTAGCTCTTTTCCGCTTTTAATCTCCCAACCCTGGCCAATTAAATATTTAAATGATTCTTCAACTTGTTTTGTGAAACCCTGTTCAGAAAGGAGCTTAGTTAGCACCTGTTGTAATGTCTTCCAATCCAAAGATGACAAAACTTCATTTTGCCAAAAGTCGTATTCTTCCGGATTAGTATAATATGGTAGCTTTTCAAGATCGCCATTATCCCACAAAGCAAAGCTGATTTTATTAAGAGCTTGTATCTTCTCAAGTAAAAATGATCCAAAAAGTGAAAGATTCTTAATGATTCCTATTTCTCTTTTTATTTCTGAAAGCGGTTTTTGCTCAAAATTATTTACCACCTCTTTGTATATTTGCTCCAATTCTTCTTCATCTAGCTCCGTTTGCAATATTGAAGTTAGCCATTCAATTGCCTCTTTGTTTTCATTAAGGTTGGGTAAAAGTTTGGCAACTATTGCTTTCCATAAGATATGGTTTCTGCTTTGGGAATCTTATCAGAAGGAACAACGGAGCCCCTCCAACTTGATGCCCGGTAATATTTAGCGTTTAAAATTTAAAGCCGGTTTCTTCCTTTATTGTTAACGTAATTTCTGTCTCCTAACTGATCATCGAAAAGTGGGTGGCATAAGAATTTGAAGCGTTTTCTTTATTGAAAAGAAAAACAGGGGATATTCTTAGATACGTTAGCGGCTCGAAATCTGCCATCCCTATTTTTAATTGCCTCATAAATTACAATGTCATCTCATCGTTTATGGGTGGAGTTATAATATTAGTGGAGACACATGGCATTCTACTCCATCAGATATGCCAACAATAATCCCAAGTTGTTGACCCTGTGGTCGAAAACTTTTACCTTTCCAAGTTTCAATTTCTTGGTCGCCGCTTACCTTTTTCATCAGGCATTAATTCTGGTTTCGGTTTTTTCTTTGCTGTTTAGAAACCACTCTTTTTTTCTGATACTATTTTGGAAACATTAATGTTGTTTTTGGTTACTTAATTTCTGCTCTTTTAAAATCTTTTCAAGTTTTGACCGGAGATCCATTTAATATTCCTCTTAGTCTTTAGATCAATATCAACTGCTATTTTAAATAACTCTATAAGATTAGGAACATGTTCTTCTCGTATGCCTTCAAATTCGGGCAAGTTATGCCCGACGCACTTCAATCCTTTTTGAAGCTTTTCGGGGTCGATATTTTCACCAATTAATTTACTAGCTAACTCCATCGTAAAGCACATTTTAATTCACCCTCAACTGCCCATTCATCAGCATTGGCAATAGCCAATCTCGGAGTTCGGTGAGTTTTTGGTTTTCAATTTCTAAAATATCCTGTCTATTAAAATTGGTTGGATAGTCTCAGAATATAATTTCACAATACTTTTAGCAGGAAGGCAAACTTTTATACCTTTTAAAGCAGAAGCTGAAATTTCCTTAAAAAGTTGAACCCACTGCATTATTCTCAATAGTTGGGATCATATTCTTAATGGAGTAATAGACAAATTCAGTTGAAAAACCCTTGTTAGGAATGAATGATTTGAAACTTGATGGTTGTTACTTACTTCACGGGAAATAGCCAAATAACCTATTGGAGCCCTTGAACTGAAAAGTATTGTTCCCTTCGACATAATATTTAGTGAAGCGGATTTTATTCCTTTTTCAGTAACATCTAACTCACCTTTTGTTATAAATTTGTTGCCTACGTTTAGTGATAAATCTTTTGGAGTTATCCATGCTGTGCCGTTTGTTGTAAAATACTTTGCGACTTCACGAGGAGGTGTGCTTCCGCCAATAATTTCGCCTAAATCTTGAAGATATCCAACTTCCCACCCCTCCGGCACCTCCCTTTTCAACTCCTCATTCCAAACCATTTTACCGCCACTGGTTTTGTAGGGTTTGCCATTTTTATCGGGAAAATCAAACTGCACAAACCAATAATCGTACAACGTTTTTGCCATGGCTTCCAACTCGGCATTGATGCGGTTGTTGAGTTCGATTTTGGAATCTAAGGTGGAAAGGACAGAGGCGATTTTTGTTGGGTAGTTCTGTCTGTTGGCATTTTGGTTTTAAGGTTCATCAAGACAACCTTATCCAATTCAGATTGCCCAGAACTACCAGTCATAAATGACATAAGTGTTTGCTCAAATGAAAACAAAGAATAGCTTAGACACTGTGCTTCATAGAACGAATTACATCTTAAAATCAGGATGTGAGAATCAACAATTAATCTATGATTTTCAGGCACATTTGAAACAAATGCACATCTGCCTGCAGTCCCAGTACCAGTTGAATTGACTAATATATCTCCCTTATGGACAAATTTTGATTCTTGAATTTGTTTTGTATCATCCGTAAATTGAGCAAATGAATAATTTATCGTGCCATTACGAATGCACTTCTGATTTAATACAATAATAGAGCTTGCGTCTACATATTTAGGTGTAATTCCTTTTGTAGAAAAAACAACAAAATCAGAAACTGTTTTCCAATTATTCATACTTCAACCTATTTAATTGTTTCTGAATTTCTTTTTCCAAAGTTTTCGATTCGGCAAAAAGGCTTTCTAAGTTGGTTTTAAAGCCCTTCAATTGGATTTCAAATTCTTTTGGTGTAATGTCGGTATATTCAATCTTCACTTCAAAATATTGCCCGGCACTAAAAGAGTATTTTTCTTTTATCTGCTCATAGCTTACCACAACGGTAAAATCTTCTTTTGCTTCGTGCTTATTAAAGGTTTCAATAATCAATTGCTCTTCGGCTTCCTGAAAGCAACGTTTTTGGTTCTTGCCATCTTTTACCGTGGTGCCCAGTTTAGAAGCATCCATCAATACAATATCACCTTTAGTATTGGCTTTGTCCAAAAACAAAATAGACACATTGGTGCCTGTGGTGGCAAAAATATTGCTCGGCATACTCACCACACCCCGGAGCATTTTTTGTTCTACCAAGCGTTCCCGTATTTTCTTTTCAATTCCTGTTTGGGCAGTAATAAAGCCAGTAGGGAACAACAATTGCAGCTCTACCTTTAGCAGAGAGAAAACATGATTGCTGAATAAACAAAGGATAAATGGCCATACCGTTTTTATCCTTGTTAGGCACTTTGGGAAAGCCTGCAAAAAAGCGTTCGTTGTTTTGCTTGGTGTCCAAGTCGGCTACATAGTCGCTAAAGTCTAATTTGAATGGAGGATTAGAAACAATGTAATCAAAGGTCATCAGCTTGTCGCCAACTTTATGGAATGGTGATTTTATTGTATTGCCTTGTATGATGTTTTGAATGGAGTGTACTAGGTTGTTCAATATCAAATTCAACCGCAACATACTGCTCGATTTCTGCGAAATATCCTGCGAATATATGGTACATCGGTCTTCGCCAATGGCATGTGCCAAATTCATTAACAAAGTACCCGAACCTGCTGATGGGTCGTAACAGGTTACATTGCTCACTGGCTTATCTACCAATATAGCCGCCATGATTTTTGAAACGGCATGAGGCGTGTAATACTCGGCATATTTACCGCCACCGTCTTTGTTGTAATCTTTTATGAGGTATTCAAAAATAGTGGAGAAGAAATCGAATTTCTGATTGAAGATTTTCTCGAAACTGAAATTCACCAATTGGTTGATGATGGCTTTGCAGAAATTATCACGCTGACTGCTGTCGGTAATGTAATTACTGATTTCATCGAACAAAACAATTTTGGCACCCGTGCCAGTTTTTACAGAGAAAATATCGTTATTAAAAATGGCAATATCCCGCAGGGTATCGTCAAAGAACTTGGCAAATTCTTCTTTGTCTTGCTTGTTGTACAGGTTAGAGAGGTAATGCTCCCTTTTCAGTTTGGCACTATCGGGGTTCATACGCAACAGCAGCATTTCATATTGTTTGTCGCTGTATTGGGCTATTTCTTTTCCCAGCTTTCGGCTGCTGCCAGTTTGGGTTCTAATTGCTTTACTTCATACCCGAATTTATCGTTCATGAATTTATACAAAAAAACCTGGGTAATGATTTTGAATTCATTACCATCGTTTCCCAGTCCATAGGAGGTACAAACACCTTTCAGGTTATCAATCAGCTCCTTTGTTTGTGCCGTAAAATCTTGTGTCACCATGCTCTATTTCCTTGATATTCGTTCATATATTCTTTTACCAAACAGGTATTGATGTATTTAGCTGATTCGGGGTCGAGCTCATTTTGTGTTGCCCAAAACTGCCAATCACCATTTGTATCATCAGCTTGTCAAAATAGCTTTCGTTATTCAATATGTTGGTATTAATCAGCACTTTTTCATCTACCTGTTTTTAATATCCATCAGCGTTTCGCAAATTTCACTTTCCGTTTGGAGATGTTGCCTTTCTCCAATATGCGTTTGTGTATCCGGGCATACTTGGTATCGTTTTCGTATTTCGCTTTCAATAGGTTGTTTTTGCGGTTGAGTTCGGTTACCTGGTCGTAAATCTGTTTCAGGGAACCTATGTTATTTCGCATATCTTCCTGTGTTATTTCATCCAGATTTTTCTTATCAAACAAGCGTTTCAGCTCATCATATAAACTGACAAACTGTGGATCGTTTTGATCGAAATTGCCACCCAAGGCTTCTCGGGTTTTGCGAAGCATATCTTTTAATTCATCGGCAATCACCATTTCTTCTTCCGAAATTTTTCGGAACATGAACAGCACATTTTCCAAAGCTACGTTGAGCAAATTGGTCGTATCTACATTGTTTTCGATGTTGGCTTTCAGGTTGAGTAAATCCAAATGGCGTGCTGCTTCATTGTATAATTGATTCAACTTTATGAAATCAACTTTCTCCAACATGTCAAAGTGTCCATACAACCGGATAAGGTTGTACAGATTTTTAGCATTCTCCAATGCCTTTTTTATATCCAAAACCGTGTTGCGGTCTTCAATCTGGCTAATTTGCTGAGAGAATACTTCTGCATTTTTCAAATCATAATAAAACAACTTTTCCTTGATGATTTTAATTTCTTCTTCAATCTCTTCTTTCGATTTAAAGAGGTTCGAATAGTTTTGCATTTCATCGCCCAGTTCGGCTTGCAGTTCGTCAAAATATGCTTTGTTGGTAGCATCAAACTCTTTAGTGATGTCGGCAAAGTCAACCACATAGCCGTATCTGAATTTCTTGTATGGTCGGTTTACCCTTGTGAGGGTTTGCAACAGGTTATGGTTTTTAATTACCCTGCCAATGTAGAGTTTCTTTAATCGCTTGGCATCAAAACCGGTGAGCAGCATATTGTACACAAACAGAATGTCAATTTTTCCATCTTTAAAATCATCCACTTCATCTTTGCGGTCATCTTTTGAGCCAATATCATGCAAAATCAAAGAAGCAACCAAGCTTTTGCTTTGGTCCGCTTTATAGATACCGTATTCCGAAGCAGGCTCGGCAGCCATCATATAAGACTCAACTGCTTCAACCGTTTTCTGTGTGGGGTTGTATTTGCTGATGAAAATTTCAAACAACTTCCGGGCTTGTTCGGCACTGTCACAAACCACCATTGCACCAATCGAATGGTCGCCAAAGCGAATTCTGCTTTTGATGAAATCCTGAATGATGTAATCCAGCATAGGCTCTGCAAACTTTGCATGAGCATAGATGATGCGTTTGTCGGCATCACCTTTTAATATTTCAACTTCTTTGAGTGCTTCCTTCAATTGAAACTTGTAGGTAGTTTCAATATCCTCACGAATGAGTTTTAAAGGTGTAGCCATCCGCAATAGAAGCGTTATAGTAATACTTGTGAATGTAGTTGCCAAACGTAGCACGGGAATTTCTATCGTTGCCGATTAAAGGCGTTCCTGTTAAACCAATCAAATGGCTTTTCTGTCAGAATTGAAAAGGTTGGCAAGAAACTACCCGTAGGATTGTAACTACGGTGTACTTCATCCAGAAAATAAATTCGTTGTGTGCTGATGTCATAATCATTAGCTTTCAGTATATCGGTATCGTCTTTAAATTTCTGAATATTTACAACGGTAATTTCCCTTTTGCCAGAAAGGTTGTGAATGGCTTGTTGGGTTCTGAAATTGCGAAGCAAATCGTCTTTTGAATTTACGGTATGTACAATCAAACCACGACTTGTAAATTCTCGTTTCGCCTGATTCATTAAATCAATACGGTCAACAATAAAATAGAACTTAGGAACAATTCCTTTTTGCTGATAATAGTCGGTCAGGTATTTTACATTGTAATAAGCAAGAGCCGTTTTTCCGCTTCCTTGGGTGTGCCAGATAATTCCTTTCTTAATTCCATCATTCAGTTTTCGTTCAATGGCTTTGGTGGCAAACAACTGCGGATAACGCATGATGTGTTTTTCCAATCCTTTTTCTTCGTTCACATAAGCGATGCTGTACTTCAAAATCATTGCAAAGCGGTCTTTGCTGAATAGCGAAGTAAGAATGCGATTGGTTGGCGAGTTGGGTTCTTTGTTGGTAATAAATTCAGGTGAATGTTTGATGGCAGAAAGGTTATTGTCTTTCAAAACCAAATTCTCCAAATCATCTTCTTCTGGTTTCAGCAAGGTTACCAAATCAAGTTTTTCTTCTTCTCTGAAACAATTGAAGTTAGCAGAAGCATAAGAAGTAGAAGCATAAAATGCACCTTGAATCGGTTCGATAGATTCAATATCGTATTCCATGTTGTTGGAGAATACAAGCACCTGCGAGATATTGATAAACTTTCGGAATTTCTTGTTCTTGAATCGAATATTGATGCGGTCTCTTTCCTGCAAAACGCCTTCTTGGTTGTTCGGCTTCTTTACTTCTATGAATGCCAGCGGCATGCCGTTTATCAGCAGGGTTATATCTGGTCTGAATTCGTCATCCCCGTTTTTGTAGGTGAGTTCGGTTACAGCATGGAATGAATTATTGTTGAAGTCTTTAAAGTCTATCAGTTTTGTGCCGGAAGTAGCAGTGAGCATATTATAAAATGCTTCGCCTAAATCTTCATTGTCTAAAACCAAAGAAACATCTTCCAACAATCGTTTTATCTCACCTTGTTCCATTACAGGATTGATGCGTTGAATGCTTTCCTCAAAAATGTCAGTGAAAATATTGGTATCAATATTCCATTTAGCCTTTGATAGCGAAACATATAGATACCCCAGTCTGCACAGGTGCAGAATAGCGGGGATTTTCACTCTTGTATTTTCGTTAAAGGCCATAATTTAATTACCCAATTTTTAAAGCGTGTTAATATAGTAATTATTGTCGGTTCGCTGGCGATTAAATGGCTCTTTTTCGTTTTGCAAAGAGTTGGATTACTCACTATTTGTTTGTTTTTTTAGGTGTTCGTAAATGCTTCGCATTTTGTGTGTCGGATAAAATCAAATGTGTCATGCTCCAAATTTGCACGTCAGCCCGCATGACGTAAAACCATTATTATCAGCCGTTTTTCTGTCTTTAGCGTCAAAACAAACTTGTCTGAAAAGGTTTTGTTGGCTTGTTTTTCGGGTCATTTGATTTATTGTCTGTGTTAATTTGTCCATTAACTTTAGCAATTTCTTCTTGTGGATGTTCATCTAAAAAATTTACGATGTCCATTCCATTTGAAAACTCAATACCACCCAATTTGATTAAGTCAACGTTGCCTTGTGGTGCAGGTTTAAAAACTTTCGGACTTAAAACAAAAACAGGAATACCCATTTTTAGGGCTGATTTACCTGCATCAAATGTTCCACTCATTTTCCCTTCACTATCTCTTTCAGGTCCTGATTTAATTATGACAATGGCTTTTGACATTGCACAAACTAGTTTATTTCTCGTCATTGCATTTTGTCCAGAAAATTTTTCATGCGGGGCAAATTGTGTTACAAATAATGAATTTTTTTTCCAGTTCAAATCTTTGATTTCTCGTTTTATAAAAATGTGATTTGTTCCAAAGCTTAAAATCATTGTTGTCGTTCCATGGGCTTCTAATGCTCCTAAATGAGCTGATATATCAACTCCTTTAGCATAACCAGATGTAACATTTATGCCGTGTTCTGCTAATTTTTGTGCTATGCTTTTGGTTATTGTTATTTCAAAATCTCCAACATCTCTTGCACCAACAATGGAAACGCCTTTTTGATTTAGTAGTGGCAAAAAACCTATACAATAAAGTATTGGTGGTGCATTGTCTTGCATATTTTGGAGAACCGACTTTGGGTAACGGTCATCATCAAGTCCAATAATCGTAACTCCGTCTGATTTGAGTTTTCAAAATTGCTGCATAGCCTATCATCATTTTCTAAGGAAGGAAAACAAGAGAAATTTGCTCTTGATAATTTCCCTCGTCCTATTTCAGGAAATAGCCTTTGCAATTCATTATCACCTAAGTCAAACAAATCATTGATTGAAAGATTGTTTGCTTGAAGATTTTCGTAAATGTAGTGTATGCTTTTAGCTCCAAATCCTGGAGCATTTGAAAGCATATACCAAGAAAATTCTTTATTTCTCATCTCTTTGAACGTGTTTTTGTTATTGTCAGAACGTAAACGCTCCTTGCTTTTCCTTTTTCATTATTATGTCGCACACTGCATTTAATGTTTCCCCTGAACGGTAAAGGTCGTCAAAAAGCAAGACATCTTTACCATTTAGAGCATTAAAGTTAATGCTGAACGCATCTTTCAGAATTTCCTTTCTTGTGTCAGGGTCTTCAATTTCTTTGAGTTGAGAAGTTGATTTCACTTTTTAAGCGTTGTAAAGTCAATTGGCAAACTGACAAGTCGCCCGATTGATTTTGCCATTTCATAAACTGGCTGAAAGTCTCTTGTTGTGTCCGAAGGTGGTATTGGAATTATAAGGTCAAGCTGCCATTTTCTTTTGTATTTGTTTAAAAAGTCTGCGGCAGGTCTCGCTATAGTGTCAACACGGTATTGTTCCTTCCAATATTTTAAGCGGTAAAGTTCTTCAGCAATTGGTGGTCTTTTGGTGTCCCACCCAGTTATGTTTCCGTCTTTGTCTTTTATAGGGTGGCTTGATGAAGTATGAAGGTCTAATGCCCATCCTTCGTTCCAGTGTCCGTTTAATGCTTGTGGATTGATTTCCATATACGTTGTCTTATAAAAGTCTTCTTGATGCTATTCATGCTCATATGTATATAAATCTCGCTCGCCTTAGCGTTTTGAACAGATGCGTAGCGAAAGCTCCAAAACATCCAACACATATCGTAAAAATAGTGTTTTCTGCCTAATTCAATATACGTCTGAGCAATTTTTTTGTTGCAAAAAAGCCGAAAAAATATAGTCTAATGTGTTAATAACCAGCATCACCCCCATCTCTTCATCACAAAAATCACAGACTACATAGCCCAAACGGCTGCTAGCTCCGGAGAAGCGCTTTGTGGCCTGGGTGATATTTCGCTCCTCTGGAGCTTCTTGTTGAGCTGTTTTTTTCTACCAATAGTTTGCCCTTCCAGGGCTTGCCGTATTTTCTCAAACCGGTCACCATTTGTGACCAGTTCGATAAATTAGGGGTGCATCCCATAAATCCTGTTCAAGACGCCCCCGTAGCCAGCATTCTTTGAACAGATTCCCTGGCGGGAAAAACCACCGCCTGTTTGGATTTTACCTTGGGTAAGGTGGTATGCGGGTGCTTCTGCCGTTGCCTTCCATAAATGGGTGGGCTATGTTCATTTCTACATATTTGTTTACGATTTCATCAAAGGTATTTTCAGGCATTTTTTCTATTTGTTTTAATGTGTCGCCCAAAAAGTGTGATACGGCAAACTGAAAACCGCCTTTCGAAATATTTTTTTGCCTGATTTGCCCTGCAAAATCATACAAGCCCCCAAACAAATAAGCGTGAATTTGTTGCAAGCCTTTTATTGTGCCCACTTCTATGCTGTTGATAAACGAGCTATCAAACAAAGCATAAGCCTTTGTTTTACTTTTTCCGTCAATGCTTTCATCACTGTAGGTAAACCATTCAATAAACCTATTTGCTTTTGTTCCGGGAAAAGTTTTACCCAATGCAATAATGCCGTTGTAATCGAGCATATCGGCTAATCGCTTTTTGCCATCAGGGGCAAGAAATTTCAACTGGGTAGTGGCACTAACCACTTGACTGTTTTCTTTCTTTAATTTGGCTTTAAGATATTTCCAATAGTTGCGAGTTTTGGTGTAGTCGTCTTGGTTGGTAAGCAAAGCTACAATATCCAATACCGAAAACCACCACTTGGCGTTTTCTTCGTCCCAAACAGCCCGCACTTCGCGGTCATCAAAAAAACGTATGGATATTTTTGAACTCATCGACTGAACTTTTGATTTGAATGATTCTCTTGATTTAGCTGATTGAATTTCGGATTAATAAGTCGCTTGAACTCCAAACTATTTGCTCCGAAATTTATTAGCATACCTATTTCAAGATTGTATGCTTCTAAATAGTTAATGGCTTGAGCTAAATGAACATCTTCTAATTTTACAAGTGCCTTAATCTCTACCGAAACAACTTCTTCTACCAAGAAATCTACTCGCCTTTTGCCTATTTGTTCTTCTTTATAAAAAATGGGCATTTCAAATTCCCTGGCAAAAGACAAGCCTTGCAATGCCATTTCCTTTCTAATGCCCTTTGATAAATCACTTCTTGAAAACCATTGCCCAAAATTTTATGCACTTCCATTGAGCAACCAATTATTTTGCCTGTCAACTCTGAATATTTGTATTGTTCCTTAATCATAGTCAATCATTTAATCAGCGTTAATCAAAGGTTCAGACACTTTCAACTGCCCTGCAAATGCTTTTTGAAGGATGGATTTTTTCAGTTCTTTCAAATCGGCTATTTTCTTTTGATACACCGCTTCCAACTTTTGAGTTTCGGCAAAGAACATTTGGGTGGCTTTATCACTGGGGTCGTAGTCGCTGCTGAGGGCAAACAAGTCGCGTACTTTTTGGTAAAAACGCTTTTCAGAAGCCCGGATATCGCGGACGCGCTCTAGCAGTTCATCAAAGTAATCCGGTCTGCCGTCGGGGTTTTTCAGGCGCTCGTCATCCATCACAAAGCCCTTTACCATGTATTCTTTCAGGTGCCGGTTGGCCCATATCCTGAATTGGGTGCCGCGTTTGCTCCGCACCCGAAAGCCAATGGCCAGAATCATGTCCAGGGAATAGAAGGCGACTTCATAAAGTTTGCCATCAGTGGCAGTTGTAAAGTAATTATTTACAACTGAATTTGCATCTAACTCTTTTTCTTCCAGTATATTAGATATATGCTGGCCTATGTTTTGTTTCGAGGTGTCAAAAAGTAAAGCGAGTTGATTTTGGTTCATCCACACCATTCCGTCTTTGGCATAAAGCGTCACATTGGCCTTGCCGTCTGCAGTATTGTAGATAATTATTTTGCCTTGTTCGTCCGTCATTCCAGCACTGTTTTTTCCTGTTTCCGCGTTTTTGTTTCAAAGCAAGCTAAGGAATTTTTGTTTCATTGAAAAGAACTTGTTTGGGGCTTTTTGGGGCATTATACACTCTACACAATCCTGTCTATCTTTTAATCCTACAAATCCTGTTCAAGACACCCAAGTTGTCTGAACAGGATTTTTAGGATTAAAAGATATACAAGATCGCGACATTCACCCTCCAAAATCAGCAAATCAGCAAATCAGCAAATCAGCACATTCAAAAGGCGCCCCGCTGAGCATCACCATCTCCGCATTTTTCCCCGGCTCCAGGCTGCCCACCTGGTCAAATACCCGGTTGGCGAGGGCGCTGCCTGCAGTGTAGCAGTATAGGGCTTCCTGCATCGTGACGGCCTCGTGGGGGGCTATCTCAAAGCCGTCGGCGTCTTTGCGAAAAGGCCACGTTGATACCCCTGTCGAGCAGAGACCGCACAGGGTAGCATTGCTGCAAGAAATCGTCGTCGAGGTATTTTCGGAAGTTGCGGCCTAATTCGGTGAGGAAGATGGGTTGGGTGACTACGTGCACACCGAGGTCTTCAATCTGGTTTTTGTGGTGCTCATTCGGCAGGCCGAGGTGTTCGATGCGGTGCCGCGGCGCCCCCGGATTTTCGCGCTTTAATTGTTCGTAGACATCTAATACAAAGCCGATGGCTTCGTCGCCGATGGCGTGGGTGGCAACCTGAAAACCGCGCTCCTGGGCCTCCCGGGCCAATTGCAGGTACTGGGCGTATAGGAGGCGGAGGATGCCTTTGTTGGGAGGGGGGGGGGGGGGGGGGGGGGGGGGGCGAATTTTTATAGGGGCGGCTGAGGGCGGCGGTTTGGCCGCTGAGGCCGCCGTCGGCAAAAAATTTGACGGTATTGATTACCAACCTGTCGGAGGCGTAGAGATCGGGCAGGGGCAGGGGTTCGGCGCCGCCATCGGGCAATACGATGGGGATGGCGTGGATGCGCATGGGCAGGCGGCCTTCCCGGTCCATTTTTTTGTATACCTCCAGTAGATCGGGCATGACGGCGGGGTCGGTGACGGCCGTGATGCCGTGGCGCATCAATTCGCGGCAGCCGGCGAGGATCATGGTTTCGTAGTCGGCATCGGTGATGACGGGGAAATGCTGCATGGCCAGTCCCTGGGCGGTCTCGCACAGGATGCCCGAAGGCGCACCGTCGGCGTCAAGGCGGATTTCGCCGCCAAAGGGCGCCGGCGTGGCCGCCGTGATGCCGCATATTTCCAGGGCCTTGCTGTTGATGCAAGAAATATGGGCGCAGGTGCGCTGCAAAAAAACGGGTTTGTCGCGTACGACTTTGTCGATGTCGTGGCGGGTGGGCAGCCGGCCTTCTTTGAGTTGGGCTTCGTTGAAACCCCGCGCTCTGATCCAGCTGAGGTGGTTATTTTTTTGCGAAAAATCTAGCAGTTTGTCTTGTATTTCGGCAATGCTTTCCACGCCGCGCAGGTCGAGGTTGAAGGTGAGCAGGTCGCCCACTTTCCACAGGTGCAAATGCGCATCGAAAAAGCCGGGTAGCAGGGTTTTGCCCTGTAGGTCTACCCATTCCGTATGGGGGTCTGCGAGGGGACGCAGCTCGTCCAAGTTGCCGGTGGCCAGTATTTTGCCGTCGCGCACGGCGAGAGCCTGGGGCTGCGGGTTCGCCCGGGCCATGGTTCTGATATCGCCGTTAAAGTACAGTCTCATCGTCATAAAGTCGTAAAGTCATAAAGTCGTAAAGTCGTCGTAAAGTCGTATAGTCGTAAAGTCTTACTTGATAGCATCCCTCTTTTCATGCGCCCTGGCAATAGCGCCCTCCAATACCCCCAGCCCTTCCCGCAATTGCTCGTTGGTAATGGCAAAAGGCGGCAGCAGTCGGATGCAATTGGAATACAAGCCGGCCCTGATCAGGATGATGCCGTGCGCCACGGCGTCTTTGAGGATCTCCAGCGTGAGGTCGGGGTCGGGGGTCTTTGTCGCCGGTTCTTTCACAAATTCCACGAGCCGCATGCCGCCCAGTCCGCGCACGTCGCCTACCAGGGGATAGCGTTTTTTCCAACCTTCAAGTGTTTTGCGGATCATCTCTCCGATTTGGGCTGCGCGCCTCAGGAATTTGGGATCGCTGATGAGTTTGATAGTTTCTATTGCTGCGGCGCTCACCACCGGACTACCACCGTAGGTGCCGCCGATGGCGCCGGGATGGGGCGTGTCCATTACCTCTGCCCTGCCGGTGACGGCGCTGATGGGCAGTCCCGCAGCCATCGACTTGGCCATGCAGATCATGTCGGGCACTATGCCGTGGTGTTCCATGGCAAACAACTTGCCGGTGCGGCCAAAGCCCGACTGGATTTCGTCGGCGATCAGGAGTATACCGTGCTGGTCGCACAGACTTCTTATTTTTTGTAAAAAGGCGGTCGGCATGGGCACAAAGCCGCCTTCGCCCTGCACGGGTTCTACCACGATGGCCGCTACCGCCGAAGGATCTACCTGGGCGATAAAAGCATGGTCGAGCTGGTCGATGCAATGCTGCAGGTACTGATCGCGACTCATGCCTTGAAACGGCCGGTACATATTTGGCGCGGGTAATCGGTATATTTCCGACATAAACGAGCCGTAGCCTTTTTTGAATAACGAGTATTTGCTCGTCATGCTCATGGTGAGCAGGGTGCGGCCGTGGTAGTCTCCTTCGAATACGATGATGGCCGGGCGTTTGGTGTAGTATTTGGCGATGTTGACAGCGTTTTCTACGGCTTCTGCGCCAGAGTTGGCCAACAGGGTTTTCTTCGGGAAATCGCCCGGCGTGAGTTGGTTGAGCAGTTCGCATAATTCCACGGCCGGTTCGTTGGTGGTGACCAGCGTGCAGGCGTGGATGCACTTGTCGAGCTGCTGCTTAGCAGCTTTGACAACCTGGGTAGGCCGGTGCCCTGCGTTGATCATGCCGATGCCGCCCGCAAAGTCGATCAACTGGTTGCCGTCGACATCCCAGACCAGGGCGCCTTTAGCCTTGTCTACTACGATTTCGGTAGACTTCGCCAACCCCGCAGGCATATTGGCCGCCCGGCGGGAGAGGATTTCCCGGCTTTTGGGACCGGGAATGGGGGTGTGGAGTTGTATATGGGTCATTTTTTATGATTTATTGGTGACAAGGTTATTTTGTAATTTTTTATAAACCTAATAAAAGAAAAATCCCCGCTGCTGCCGCCGCTGCCAGCAAAGTGTAGGGCAACTGCGTCACCGCGTGTTGTATATTATTGCAGCCGCAGGCCGTGGCCGATAAAATAGTGGCGTCGCTGTAAAAACAGGCGTGAGAGCCGAAGGCGCCGGCGCTCACCACTGCCCCCACCGCCAACCAGGTATCTACGCCCAGTTGCTGTGCCAGCGGCACCACAATGGGCAACGCGATGGCGTACATACCCCATAGCGAAGCCGTAGTAAAGGAAATCAAACTCAGCGACAGGAAAGTGATAACCGGCAAATAACGGCTGTCCATCCAGGGCGATACTTTTTCGATGACAAATTGCGTGAGGCCCAGCCTGTCGTTGGCTTCTTTTAATACAAACGACATGACGATGAGCGCAAGGGGTATAACATGGTTTTAAAGCCGTCGAATACGTCGTCGACCGACTTTTTCCAGTTGGCCACTTTAGCGAGGTGAAAATAAACAACGGTGAATACTACCGCGATCAGCACTCCTTTGAGCGCATCCGCTTTTAATGCAATGGTAGCGCCCAGCAACACGGCTAAAGGCAGCGCAAAATGCACCAGGCGGGGATAGGGATTTGTGATGTTGTCGTGTTCGGGTATGCCCATCCCTTCAGAATGAGGCGGAATCGTTTGTCCGGCCCCCGCTCTTCGTTCTGCGGAACGCATGGCGCCGAGCGTCGGTATCCAGCCAAACGCCACTATGGGTACTAATAACACAGCCGTCCACCCATAGGCGATATAAGGGATCGTCTGGATATAAGCTTGCAGCCCCTCTCCTTTTGCCGCCACGCCCGTGCTCTCCAATAAGCCGGCCACGTAAACCGCCCAGGTCGACAGCGGCACCAACACACACACCGGCGCAGCCGTAGAATCGACCACATAGGCCAGCATTTCGCGGCTGACATGGAATTTGTCGGTCACTTTTTTCATCGAACTGCCCACCACCAGGGCATTGAGGTAGTCGTCGATAAAGATGACGAGGCCCATGAGCCAGGTGGTGATCAGGGCAGAACGGCGCGATTTGACAAAACGTATCACATAATTTCCAAAAGCCTGGGCGCCTCCCGCTTTTACCAGCATGTGGATCAAAGAGCCAAACGAGCCGCAAACGATGATAATCCAACCGATGGTCGGGTCTTGCATAACTTTGGTCATAGCGGAAGTCAGCCCTCCGAAAAAGCCCCAGCCGTCGAGCAGGATGAAGCCGGCCACGCAGGAAGCTACGAGCGACTCAAAGGTGCGCCGCGACAATACCGACAAGACCAGCACGACTATGGTCGGAATAAGGCAGAGGAGTCCCTGGTGTGTCATGGCTTATATTTTGGGCTCGTGGATGGTAATACAATGAATGCCCCCGCCGCCCCAGTTGACCGACAGGGCGTCGAGCATGACGATTTTCCTATCCGGAAAAACCTGCTGCAAGGTACGCCGGGCGGTTTCGTCTCTTTCTTTTATTTCGGGGTCGAGGCCTTCCCGCCAGTATTTTTGGCCGATAACGATTCCATTCGAAATCAGAAAATTGAGATAGCTGGCTGCGGCCACCACGTCAATCTCCTGACCTTTCGGGAAAGAATGGTCGTCTTCAAATTCCATTTCACTGATCAGCTGGTACACGGGATCGCCGGGCTGCATTTTCCACAAGATGGTTTTGGGCATGGGCATTCGCACAATGCGAAAGGGCTTGCCGTCCTGGTCGCGGGCGGCTTCCAGGATGTGCAGGTTTTCTGCAATGCGCCGGTGATTTTCCCGGGCGATGGGGTCGTAGGCGAGGTCGGAGCTGTCGATCTCTGCCAGCAGGATCGTCTGAGGGTCGGCAAAGCGGGCAAACTCGTCTACATGGCCGTTCGTGGTGAGCACGGTATATGCTTTTACGCCGCCGGGCGCGTCGATAGTGCCCAGGTGGGTGTGATCGTCTTCGTGGACGCCTTGCTTCAGCCATATAAAATGGGTGGCGCCAAGTGTCCGGGTGTATTCCGCTTCGATTTGGTATTTGGCCAACCCCGGATTTCTGCCCATTTCCACGGCTTCCACGAGCATCAACGTACCTTTGCCGTTCGACTCGTGGCCGCCGCCTTCGCTGATGAGGGAAGTGGGAATGGTGTTGATCTTCATAATGGCGGCTACCCGCTCGTCCAGCTTTTCGTCAAGCCGCGAATAAGCGGCCAGCGTATCGTAATAACCCCAGGTATTAAACTGAAAATCGGCGACGGCTAATTTTTTATTTTTAATAATAAATGCCGGCCCCATATCCCTGGCCCAATATTCGTTGTAGGGTATTTTTATTAATTCAAAATTAGAGTTTTTAAAAAAACTGTTTGGCAGTGCTTTTTTTGCTAATGTCAGTATACTATCGTTGGCAACTACCAATTTTACGCGCACATGGGGTAATAATTGGCGGATAATTTCAGCGGTTACATCCACATTGGAATATTCCTCTACGTGATCGGATTGCGGATACATGAGCCACACGGCGTGTTGCGGCTCAAATTCGGCGGGAGCGCGCAATGCTTCGCTATTTTTTTCTTTTTGTTGGCAAGAAAAAAATAAAACTAATATGGCGATGCCCGGTAATATTTTTGATGACATAAAAAATAGTTTATGGGTTTATAGGTTTAGGGGTTTAGGGGGTTTATAAACAAATAAACCTATAAACCCATAAACCCATAAACAAAAATCACACTTCATGCGTCGCCTCCATCGTCATCAGCACGCCCGCGTTGCCGCAGGTGGGATCGTCGAGATAGTCGGTAATTAATGAAATTATTTTAAATCCCAATTTCTGTTGTGCAGAAACCGTAGGGTCGATGAGGTCTCTGTTCATTAATTTATCAAAATACTCCTCCACGGTAAATTCGTCTTCCACTTTGCCGTAGCCGTTCATCATGCCTACCGTGATCTGCCCTTTGAGGCCGAAATGCCGGGCCACTTCCTGGCGGGCGCGGTAGATTTCGCGGGCGATGCCCTGGCTGCGATAATCCGGATCGACGCCCACGTCGAGGCCGTATAGCCAATCGCCATTGGGCTCGTGGGTGCCTTCGATCCACAGGTTATCGGAAATTTCGAGGAAGGTATGCGGCTCGTAGGAAAGATGATAACGCATCGTCGAACTCATGCCGATGACTTTTTCCCCGTCGAGTACCACAAATTGGCCTTCCGGAAAAACCTGTATGTGTTTTAAATAATGCGCAGCGGTCATGATCTCGCTGTTGGAAAGCGTAGGGAATACTTTGCGCTGCAAGCCCTCCAGTTGTTTGGCATGCTCCGGCTGCGAATTCTGGATAACGTAGCCGTTTTTGATGATTTTTTTGTAGAGAAACATGGCGTTGTTTTTTTGTTTATCAGTTTATTCATAAACCCATAAACCTATAAACCTATAAACCCATAAACCCATAAACCTATAAACCCATAAACCCCAATGCCAAATAACAAACCAGCGCAAGCCCCGCTGCCATCATCGCATAGGGTAGTTGGGTAAATGCGTGTTCGATATTATTACACTCGGTACCGGTAGCGGTTAAAATCGTAGCGTCGGAATAAAAGCAGGCGTGTGCGCCCAGCGTGCCTGCACTGATTACGGCGCCCAGCGTAATCCACACATTGGCATCAAGGGCTATGGCCACGGGCACTACCATCGGAATAGCGATGGCGTAAATCCCCCAGGACGAACCCGTAGCAAAAGCAATTGCACCCAGCGACAAAAATACAAGCGCCGGTAAATAGGCTTTGGAGACTACTCCCTGCAAGCTTTCGATTACGTATTGGGTCATGCCCATTTCGTCGCCTATGTTTTTTAATACATAAGAAACGATCAAAATAGCCAGCGCAAACAACATGCTTTTAAATCCCTCAAAGATACTTTCAAAAAGGTGGTTATAGGGCAATACTTTTTTTACCCAATAATAAATAATAGTAAAAAGTACGGCGACAAATACACCTTTTAATGCGTCGATATCCAAAGCAATAGTGGCGGTAATTAATACGATAAGTGGAATAAAAAAATACGCCGGTTTTGATTTTTCAATATCCGCAGGAATTTCGTGTGTTTGGCTCAGTTCTTCCGAACCTGGAGGCGCCAGTACGCCGGTTTCTTCCGCGCGCCACACGGCTTTTTTCATGCGGCGCATAATGGGAATAACGCCATAAATGACGAGCACTACCGCAATGACGGCAAACCACGCGTAAAAATTGTAAGGGATGGTTTTTACAAAACCGTAAAATCCCTGCCCTTTTTCCACTAATTTTTGGTCTTCAATTAATTTGCCAATATAAATCGACCAGGTGGAAGAGGTATTAATACGCATACCGGCGCCGAAGTAGAATTGACAACATAAGCGAGCAACTCGCGGGGCACTTTGAAATGGTCCGTGATTTTTCGCATCGTGGCGCCAACTACCAGCGCGTTCAGGTAATCGTCGATAAAAATAATGATACCCATCACCCAGGCTGCCAGCAGTGAGTTGCGGCGGGTTTTGATATACCTGAGCATGTAATTGCCGAAGGCCAACGCGCCGCCCGACTGTATCATGAGGTGAATTAGCGCCCCGTACATGCCGCATACCAAAATGACCCACACCAGACTTTCGTCTTGCATGGTTTTGATAAGCGACTGGAGGATGTTGTCGGGAAACTGGCGGTAGTCGATCATCAGGTAACCCACTACACAGCCTAACACCAACGGCTCCATAGAGCGCTTGGTGAGGATAGCCAGGAGTACCACTACCAATGGCGGAACGAGCGACCATATGCCAAAATCTGCCGTCATAAGCCGCCGATGCTAATGAGTTTCTTCTCCATATATTCAAAGATGCCGTCGTGGCCGAGTTCTGAGCCTTGTCCGCTTTGTTTCCACCCGCCGAAGGGCGCCTCCGTGGCGTGGGGCGTCCATTCGTTGATGCCCACGATGCCGAATTCGAGGGCTTCGCCGGCGTGGATGGCGGTGTGCAGGTCGTTGGTCCACACGTAGGCCGCCAGGCCGTATTCGGTGGCATTGGCCAGGGCGACGGCTTTGTCGAACGTATCGAAGGGCGTCATTTGTAGCACCGGGCCAAAGGCTTCCTGCGAGAAAACCGGGGATTTCTCGTCGATGCCATCGAGGACGGTAGGCCGGTAAAAATAGCCTTTGGGCAGCCAGTCGGGCACTTCCCCGCCGGTCAGCACCCCGGCGCCGCTGCCCACGGCGGTCTCCACCAAGGCCGCCACGTGTTGTTGTTGCTTGCGGTTGATAAGGGGGCCCACCTGCACGCCTTGTTCGAGGCCGTTGCCGATTTTGTAATTGGCGGTAAACCCGGCAACTGCCCGACTAAACGCGTCGTAAATATCCTGGTGTATCAAAAATCGCTGCGGCGACACGCACACTTGCCCGCAATTGCGGAATTTGGCGGCGACGGCCGAGGCGGCGACTTTTTCGATGTCGACCCCAGGAGAGACCAGCACGGGGGCATTGCCGCCCAATTCGAGCGACAGGCGGGTATTTGTATGAGAAGCTTTGTCGAGCAGCAGTTTGCCCACCCGCGTACTGCCCACGAAGTGGACTTTGCGCACCTCGGGAGCGTCCATCAGGGCATCGCCGATGGCGGCTGCGTCGCCGCTGACGAGGTTGACCACGCCGGCGGGGAAGCCTTGTTTGTCTATGATATCGGCCAGGATCATGGCCGTCAGGGGCGTATACTCCGATGGTTTGGCCACGATACAGCAACCCGCCGCCAGCGCGGCGCCCCAGGCGCGCGCGAGGTTCCACACCGGGAAATTCCAGGCGGTGATCACGCCTACCACGCCCACCGGCTGCCAAATCACGGACATCCGCTTGTTGTTGCGCCCCGAGGGGATCACCGTGCCGTAGCTTCGTTTGGCCTCTTCGGCAAACCACTCAAACAAGTCGGCGGCGACAATCCATTCTCCTTTTGCTTCCACAAAAGGTTTTCCGCTTTCCTGGGTGGTCACGCGGCCGTATTCCGAGGCGTTTTTCCGGATCTGTTCGGCTACTTTTTTCAGCAATTGGGCGCGCTGAAAGGCGTTGGTATAACGCCAGGCCGGGAAAGCCGCGGCGGCGGCGGAGATAGCCTGCTGCGCGTCGGCGCCGCTATGGCAATAAGGCACTTCGGCGACTACTTCTTCGGTGGCCGGGTTGAGGACTTGCCAGGCGCCGCCGTCGGAGGCGTCTACCCAGGCGCCGTTGATGAATTGTTTGTATTCCATGTATTGAGGTAATTCAAGCTGTTGTCGGTTGTGGGTTGTGGGTTGTAGGTTGTAAGTTGTAAGGTTGTAGGCTCGCAGTTCACAGTTCACTGTTCACTGTTCACACGCTTCCAACAACGTTTCTTCCAAAATATCCAGGCCTTTTCGGAGCAATTTTTCTTCTATTACCAAAGGGCTTAATACACGGATACAATTGCCGAAAGTACCCGCGCTGATGATAAGCAAGCCTTTCTTCTCACAAGCAGCAATAAGCCGGTTGGCGAGCTCGGCATCGGGTTGGCGGGGGTCGCCGTTTTTCACCAGTTCGAAGGCCAGCATAGCGCCGAGGCCGCGCACGTTGCCGATGGCCGGACATTTCTTTTTCATAGCCTCAAACCGGCGGCGCACCATATTGCCCACCTTTTTGCCTTTGGCGTTGATATCGATAGTTTCCATATAGCGAATGGTGGCCAGGGCAGCCGCGCAGCACACGGGATTGCCGGGGTAGGTGCCGCCGATCGTTCCGGCGATAGCGGCATCCATGACCTCCGCTTTGCCGATGACGGCCCCGATAGGCATGCCGCCGCCCATGCTTTTTGCCCAGGTGGAGATATCGGGTGTAATGCCGTAGTGGTGAAAAGCCGCCCAGGCGCCGGTGCGCCCAAAGCCCGATTGCACCTCATCGATAATGAGCAGCATACCGTGTTGGTCGCAAATGTCGCGCAAAGCCTGCAGGTAGGCCGGCGGCATCACCGTAAAGCCGCCTTCGCCTTGTACCAGCTCCACAATGACGGCCGCCATCTGCGAGGGTGCGGCGTGGTAGTGGAAAAAGTCGTGCAGGCGCTGGATTTGTCCGGCGACGTATTTTTCCTCGCTCAACCCCGCGCCATAGCGGTAATAATAGGGATATTCGAGGCGGTACACTTCGGGGGCGAAAGGTCCGCAGGAAGTTTTGTTTTTTGTTTTGGCGGTAAGCGTCATCGCCATCATTGTGCGGCCGTGGAAGGCGCCGGTAAAACACAGGATGCCCTGTCGGCCGGTAGCCATGCGGGCTATTTTGATGGCATTTTCCACCGCCTCCGCCCCGGAATTGGTGAGCAACACCTTGGTAAAATCGCCGTGTGGCAGCAGCTCGACGAGCTTTTCGGCCAGGTCGAGGTAAGTTTCCGTCAGCGATACATTGAAACAGGAGTGCATGAGTTTCGCGGCCTGTTGTTGCACCGCCTTTACCACGGGCGCCGGGCAGTGTCCTGCGTTCATCACGCCGATACCGCCGGCAAAATCGATGAGTTCGCGGCCGTCGGCATCCCAGATACGGGCGCCTTTGGCGCGCACGGCCGTGGAGGGATTAAAAATACCCAGCGCATCGGGCACCAGTTTTTTTCGCCGCTCGTAGAGCGATTTTGATTTTGAGATAGTAGTAGTCATGGCTAATGATTTCAAAGCCTGATATAGCGTAACAAAGCATTTTGTAATTGGTGGGACAAGTTAGCAAAATTAGTAGTAAGGGTGTATGGCGGGCGCCTCTTATACCAGGAAATACGGCTCCAAAATTTGCAAAACAGAGAAAGATAATTATTTTTGTATCAAACCCACAACCCGAATGAAAATTTGTATATCACCCATACAAGTGAAAAACGATTCGTATATGGCCGTTCGTCCCGAATCTTTTGATACTTCCTTTCCGATACTTATCAGGCAGGTGCCGCGTGCGTGGTGGAATCCGGAACTACTTAGCGTTTTTATACACCGACTAAGTAAAGATGCAATAGGTGACAAAGTAAAGGTGCAATGGCACGGATGACCAGGAGAGGGGATATGATGACAAAGTGAATTTACTCGGCAATAGCACCTATGGTTGTTGTTGTCGATAAACATGAGTTGGCTACAAAAAACAATAAAATAATAAAAATGAAAAAGATTCAACTAATACTCGAAGCCCTAATCAGAAAAATTAGAAATATTATTTTTGGAAGACCGCAAGTTGAAATTCCAAAAGAAAAACAAATTTGGGGCAGATATATTGACCCTACTGGTTTAAAAGTATTGTACCGCAACGAAGGCGCTCCGAAAAAGCATAGAGGAGTTCATCCCCCTGCCGGTATCGATAATATGATGCTCAAAACAACTGATGTATTTCGCATACCGGGGATGGGCGAATTTACCATTGACTTTAAAGGGTTCTTCCAAGTAACAAGAAGCGAACCCGACACTTCCGACTGGCTAACTGCAACTGTGTATGTAAATTTTACGGACTTAAAACTATTCGGAGAACATCCCGAATTAGGAGAAATAATGGTAGACCTGAACCCTAAAGTTGTGAGTGCAGGGAATACTTTTCCCGGTCGTGATGGTATAAATGCGCAATGTAGAATTAATGTGGCGGCAAGGTTTCATATCAAAAAATTAGACTTGATACTTTTCAATACTACACCTATTCAATTGGCAAATGACGAAGTGAAAGGTATTCCTACTATTGGAGAAGGCGGAAAAGCAAATGTTTTCTCTTTGCCACTTTACGATTGGGAAAAGCCAAACGGGAAATTATTTGGCTATGTTGAAGAAGTAAAATATATGGTTCTCAACTATGCAGATAGGCAAACTACTGAAAATTACAAAAAGGCGAAGAGTATAAAGGAATTAAATCATATAATCAGCAACCAAAAACTCTGGGAAATCGATAATAATGACGCCAGTTTATAGAAAATAAAAATGCTGCCATCAACGGATGTACGTCCATGCCGCCGAAAGCCAACGCTCAAAACCAAAGCACGGCGGCACGGGCGTACATCCAAGCGTTCGCTGTAATTGAAAAGAAAAAAATAAGGATATTAATTTATGAATAAATGGCTTCTGTTTGCCGGATTGTTTTGGGTATTAGTTGCTTGCCAGCAAAATGCGGTAAAAAACGAATTAAAAAAACCGACAAGCCAACAGGAATTGACGGATAGCCTCATTTTGACTTTGATTTATGGGAAAGTAGAAAAGTCGAAAGAAGGATGTTGCATGAGAAGTCACAACAAGTTTTTTAGTACGGTACTTTCAGATTCAACCCAATTTTCTTCGACTAATTGGAAAGCCTTTGATGCACTTCAAATTGAATATTACGTCGAACATATTGAGGAGATAAAAGAGGATAGCATCACTAAGTTTTTAGTAGTTTTGGGTGGTGCCGGTAGTAGTTGTCATCTGTGTCCTGGGATTTGTGCAGGGGCGGTTTTTATTCGAGATGGCGAAAATTGGAAATTGGAAACCTACGAAAATGACATCGCAGTTTTAGGGCAAACAGGCTATCCAGTTAACGAGGTTTCAGTAACAGGAACCAACAATGGCTATGGCATAATTTTGAAAAACGGCGGCGTTTGGCAAGGAGTCAATTGGCGATACTTTTCAGTCGTGCTTTATGAAAATGGTATTTTTAAAGAAGCCCTTGCCAAGCCAGTTGTTTTTTCGTCGGACAATTGGTCAAACGCAGAAAACGATTCTTTTACAGAAGCTTATTCTTATACTTCGTTCATCTACTTTGTACCCGGAATCCACGAATTCGAGGATATGGTGGTATATTTTCAGGGTACAGTTTTCGATAAAAAACGCCAAAAGGCGATGCTTTTAAATCGAAAAGTGCGATTTGAATACAAGAATGGACTGTTTACGACTACTGAAAAGTTGCCTGATGAAGACGAGTGATTAAATCATCCCGATTAATAAAAAGCAGCGAACTAACGCTTCCCTGCCAATCGCCCGCTAAACGCGGCGGTTTGGCATGGAAGCAAACGTTAGCAGTAATGGTAAAAAAACCGCAGATCGCCAACAAATAAATTAAAAAGGAAAAGCTGAAACCGAAAAAAATAGACAACATGAAAAATGGAAAAATGAAATATATAATAGTGTTTTTTGTTTTAATTAGTTGCTCAATAGCAAATGGACAAAGCATAACAAAAAGAGCATTGTTTCTTGGAAACAGTTATACAGGTGTAAATAATTTACCTCAAATGGTAGCTGATGTTACAACTTCAACAGGTGACACTTTAATATTTGGCAGTAACACTCCTGGAGGTTATACTTTGCAAGGACATTCAACCAACGCCACTTCACTTGCAAAAATAGCTGTAGGCAATTGGGATTATGTTGTTTTGCAAGAGCAAAGTCAAAACCCCTCTTTCCCTATCAGCCAAGTTGAGACAAATGTTTTTCCTTATGCTCATTTTTTAGACAGTATTATCAACGCTGAAAATCTTTGTGGTGAAACAGTATTTTATATGACTTGGGGAAGAAAAAACGGTGATGCTTCTAATTGTGCTTCATGGCCACCTGTCTGCACCTATTCAGGAATGGACAGCCTTTTAAATTTAAGATACAGAATGATGGCAGATAGTAATAACGCCATCGTATCGCCTGTGGGTGCAGTTTGGAAATATATCAGACAAAACTTTCCGTTAATTGATTTGTATCAATCCGATGAAAGTCATCCTTCGGTTGCGGGAACTTATGCAGCCGCTTGCAGTTTCTATACAGCACTATTTAGAAAAGACCCAACAGCGATTACTTTCAATTCTACACTATCAACTACAGATGCAGCAAACATTAGAACTGCGGCTAAATTAATAGTGTATGACAGTTTGATGAATTGGCATATTGGAGCGTATGACCCATTGGCAAATTTCACATACTCTATTTCAAATGGCAATCAAGTTTCGTTTACTAACAGTTCTCTCAACGCTACAAATTTCAATTGGAACTTTGGGGATGGAGGTACTTCTGCAAGCAATAACCCAACATATACATATCTAGCAACAGGAACATACACAATACAACTTATTGCAAATAAATGTGGCATTTCCAACACCACATTTCAAACGATCAACATTACAATACCTGTTGGAGTAAATGAAATAAGCCAAACAAATAATCTAAATATTTTCCCAAATCCCGTAACAACAATTCTTAATGTAAAACAAGATTTATCAAATAAAATTACTTACAAAATAGTAAGTATCACAGGACAAGAAACGCAAACAGGAATTATAAATAATTCTGAGAAACAAATTAATGTTTCATTACTTTCAGAAGGCATTTATTTCTTGCAATTGTTTGACAACAACAAATCACTTGGACAACAAAAATTTGTGAAAAGTGCTAAATAACAAACACCTAAAAAGAAACCACTACCGCTAACAGCGTGTTGCCTCAATTGGCGGTGAAGTGCAAAATTGAAGCTGAGTGTCCCTATCAAACTTTTGTGCTGAGTGACAGTGAAGTGCTCCGAAATCGCCAACTGCGGCAACACGCAAAACGTTAGCTGATAAACGAATCGAAAACACCGGAAACGCCGAGCGCATCAAAGTAAATTTTGGATGCACTTTTTGTTTATTGGGGTAATTCCCGTATTTTTGTTACAAATTGTTTCGAAATGGCAAAAAAACTGGTTCGGTTCGACTGGGCGATGAAGCGGCTGCTCCGGAACAAAGCCAACTTCGACATCTTGGAAGGCTTTCTGTCCGAGTTGCTACATGAGGATTTCAAAATAAAGCAAATCCTTGAAAGCGAAGGGAATAAAGCAACCGAGGACGACAAGTTCAACCGGGTAGACATTCTCGTGGAGAACAGCAAGGGAGAGTTAGTTATCGTCGAAATCCAGAATACCCGTGAAGCCGACTACTTCCAGCGGATGCTGTATGGAGCGGCCAAGGTCATTGTGGAGCATATTGCCGAAGGACAGCCGTATTCCCAAGTCAAAAAAGTGTATTCCGTTAATATCGTGTACTTTGACCTCGGTCAAGGGGATGACTATGTGTATCATGGAACGACCACGTTTGTTGGCATTCACAGCAACCACGAACTGGAACTGTCCGAAAAGCAGAAAGAACTTTTCAAAAAGACATCGGTCTCGGACTTGTACCCGGAGTATTATGTGATAAAAACAAATCGGTTCAACGAAATCGCCACGGATACTTTGGACGAGTGGATATACTTTTTAAAAACGGCGGAAATCAAAGACGAGTTTACGGCAAAAGGCTTGAAGGCTGCCAGCCAAAAACTTGATATTTTGAAATTAGACCCTGCCGACAGGAAGGAGTATGACCGATATCTGGAAGCGCAAAGGAGTGATGCGAGTTTTGTGGAGACGGTGAAACTGGAAATATCAAGCGCCATACGGGAAGTTGCAGAAAATGCACTAAGGATAGGATTATCTTTTGAAGTTGTAGCACAGATAACGGGACTTTCGGTTGATAGGATACAGGAAATTGCCGATAGTATGAAGGATAAATAAATCGTCCAATCGAGTAATAGATAAGTATTTTTCTTTCACCAATAAAATATTGAATTATGAAGACACTCACCCAGTACTTGATTGCCGTTCTTTTTTTGATGCCCTTGGGGCTTGCCGCTCAAAGCCCGGTCGGTCTCTGGAAATTAAGTGTACCGGATAGAGAGGGCAATATGATACCCCTACACGTAAATATATCGGACGACGGCACTTTCTCCCTGGATTTTGAAGGCGATGGCGCTATTGAGACCAGAGGAAAATACAGCGTCGACAACGACAAAATGACTATACAGGATACGGAAGGCGCCGAATGCACAGCTGTCGGCGTATATGCCTTTAAAAACGACGGCAAGACCCTGACCATGACCCGAATCAGCGACGGTTGTCCAAACCGGGGCGGACCTGAGGGCGTCATGACGATGGACAAGCGCTAACAGGCGACTTTTATTCTGAAAATTAAGTAACTGTTTAGTAGGGTTTAGTGCATGCGCAGTTTAGCGATAGGGTGTAGTTAACTAAACATACAACTAAACCCTAACGCTAAACCCAATCGCTAAATCCAATCGCTAAACCCTACTAAACAGCTACTTAATTAATAGATAACTGACCACCAAACCCTGAAAACCGAACACGCTTTTCTCATCCTGTTTTGAGACATTCGCGCAATAGAGCAGGTTCTATGGTTAACGAGGGAACGCCCACATCAAAAACTGCGGCATCACTCTGGCCCAGGTATCGTGGTTGTGTTCGCCATCTTTCACTTCGAGGTAGTAGATGTCGCGGCCTTCGCGGTAGCCCAGTTTTTTGAGCAGCGCAATGAGGTCTACTGTATCGTCGATGGAATCGATGATGCCGTTGTTGTTGCGGTCTTCGAGTTCGTCGAGGGTGCCGCACTGAAACCAGAAGCGCATATTGTCGCGTTTTTGGCTTTTTGCAACGATTTCGTGCATGATCCGGTGCGAATCGGGATCGGCGGGGTCGACGGGTTCGTAGCGCCACCAGAAAGAACCGGAAAAGACCCCTGCCTGCCGGAATAGCTCCGGGTTTGCCCAGGCAATATCAAAAGCGGAGAGGCCGCCGAGTGAAAAACCCGCGAAGGTATTTTGTCCGGCGTCGTGCGCCATGCGGTAGCGCTTTCGCATAAACGGGACCAGCTCCTCCACAATAAACCGGGTATAAGCGCCTGCCAGGCTACCGCGCCGGCGGTAATCGGGCCGGCCGGCGGTGCCGTACTCCTGGATGCGGTCGCCGGCGTGAATGGCAATGAGTATAAATTCCTGTACGCGATTCTCCTGGAATAAAGCGGTCATCGTATCGAGCATACGCGCGGCATCCATGTCTTGCCCGTCGTTAAACCACAACACAGGGAACTGGTCGGAGGGTTGATCGTAATAAATGGAGGGGAGGTACACATCCACGCGCACTTCCCTGTCCAGATTAGCGGAATACAGATTCCTAAACTGGTGAATCTCGGGCACGTCCTGATACGACTCAAAGATATTGAGATACAGTCGCCAGTTTTGAGGAATCGTCTTTTTTAACCAACTCATTGCACAGCGCGTAAAGTAAATGAAACGTAACTGTTTAGTAGGGTTTAGTTAACTAAACATACAGCTAAACCCAATCGCTAAACCCTACTAAACAGTTACAATGAAACATTGTATTTTTGCCGCCAACAAAAAACGGCACGACCGTGAAGGAGACCTATTACAAGTGGTATTCCCCCAATTTGAGCAAAGATATAGAAATGCTGGTTCATGGGCATCAAATCAGCCTGATCTGGTGATAAGCGCGGTGACGTAAAAAAAGAATTAGCGTCATAAAAGTTAGCAAATCACCGAAACTTTCTATTTTTCGACCCAAGCACTGGAAAAAACACCCTGTTATGAAAAAAATAGGCATTCTATTCGGCCAGGAACGCAGCTTTCCTAAAGCCATTGTTGACCACATCAACAACAAAAAAGTGGATGGCGTGAGCGCCGAATTCGTCAGCATCGACAAGGTGGTGCAAGGCGTCGGACCCGGTTATGCCGTGATTATTGACCGCATTTCGCAGGACGTACCTTTTTATCGCGCTTTTCTCAAAAACGCCGCTATTGCCGGCACAGCAGTGGTGAACAACCCCTTCTGGTGGAGCGCCGATGAGAAGTTTTTCAACAACGCGTTGGCCGTAAATGTCGGCGTGCCGGTACCCCGCACCGTGTTGCTGCCTTCGCGCGAACACCCCACCGACACCACGGCGGAATCGTTTAGCAACCTTGCCTTTCCACTCGACTGGAACGGCATTTTTAGCTATATCGGTTTCCCCGCTTTTATGAAACCCCATGCCGGAGGTGGTTGGAAAAACGTGTACAAACTCGACTCTGCGGATGAATTTTTCGCCAAACTGGGCGAAACGGGCCAGCTGGTGATGATGCTGCAGGAAGCCATCGAATTTGATGCCTACTTCCGCTGCTATTGCATCGGGCAGAAGCACGTCCGCATTATGCACTACGAGCCGCGCAACCCCCACCACCTGCGCTACGTAGCCGATCACAGCGTGCCCGATTCGTTGATGAAAACAATGGAAGACTATGTCATCCGCCTCAACGATGCACTGGGCTATGATTTTAATACCGTAGAATTCGCTATACGCGACGGCATTCCCTACGCTATCGACTTTTGCAATCCTGCGCCCGATGCCGATGTGGCCTCGGTAGGCCAGGAAAATTTCGAGTGGGTAGTAGAAACCGCCGCCAATTTTGCCATCGAACGCGCCCTTGCACAAAAACCAGGACAGGATAACCTCACCTGGGGAACGTATGTGAGTAACGCGGCAGGCAGGAAATGACGGTTGTCCGTTGTCCGTTGTCCGTTGTCCGTTGTCGGTTGTCCGTTATCCGTTCTCTGTTCATTATCTTTGCTAGTTATACATTAACAGAGAACAGAGAACAGAGAACAGAGAACAGAGAACATCTCAAAACCCGATATTCCACGTTAAACATTTGTGTCTGTCTGCCGTTTAACGTTATTACAAATTGACGCACAAACGCATTAGGATGGAGACGTACAGGCTCGCTATCCTGGATTTGTACGATGGAACGGCAAACCAGGGGATGCGATGTATCAGTGAGATTTTGGCCGGCTTTTCTGATAGAATTAGTTCGGAAGTCTTTGATGTGAGGGGCAAAGCAGAAGTCCCTTCACTTGATTTTGATATCTATATATCTTCCGGCGGTCCCGGCAGCCCGCACGAAGGCGACGGCAATTGGGACAGCAAATACTTCGACTGGATTGACCAGGTTTGGCAGTGGAACAAAGCCGGCGAAGGCAGTAAAAAACACGTCTTTTTTATCTGTCACTCGTTTCAGATGGCTTGCAAGCACTTTGGCGTTTGTGAAATTAACCGCCGCAAGTCGAAGTCGTTTGGCACCTTTCCCGTGCACATGACTTCAAAGGGGCTCAGCGAGCCCTTATTTGACGGTTTGCCCGATCCGTTTTACGTAGCCGACTTTCGCGAATGGCAGGCCGTGCAGCCCAATGCCGGGCGCATCGCTGAGCTGGGCGCCGAAATACTGGCGCTTGAAAAAGAACGCCCCCACGTAGAATTCGAACGCGCTATTATGGCGATGCGCTTTTCTCCCGAATGTTTTGGCACCCAATTTCACCCCGAGGCCGACCCCGGCGGCATGCTCAAACATTTTGAAGACCCCGAGCGAAGAAAGCAAATCGTGGACGAGCATAGCGAGTTGAAATACCTTCAAATGATTGAGCACCTCAACGACGGCGATAAAATCGGGCTAACACACGATATTATTCTGCCCCTTTTCCTCGCCCGGGCCATCCGCTTGCTGCAAGAAGCAGAGGTGGATATGCTGGTGTAATAATACGTAAACCTCCGCGTTATGATCGCTGCACTTCGCAAGGCATTTAATGAGCAATTCACACCGCTCAAATACCAACAGCTTGTCGATGACATTGAGGTTACCTATAGCCACCGGCCTACATTCCGGGTGGCTGAAACACCTGTTTTTGTACCTCATGCGCTTAAAGAACGACTGCTGGAAGCCATCGAACAGATCCTGGACACTTTACTTCAACCAGGTTTTAAAGCGCTATCCGAAAGCGCCATCCCCGAGCACCTGCGCGTACCCGGCGAATCGCCCCATACCACTTTCCTGCAACTCGACTTCGGCATTTGCCTCGACGAAAATGGCGATTATATTCCTCAACTCGTGGAATTGCAAGGATTCCCCTCGCTGTATTTCTGGCAGGATACCGTTGCCAATATGTACCGCAAGCATTTTAGCATCCCCTCCGATATCCACCATCATTTTAACGGCCTGAATTCGGAGACATACAGGGGATCTTATGCGCAAGGTCATATTTGGCGACAGCCGGCCTGAAAATGTAATTTTGCTCGAAGTAGAGCCACTTAACCAAAATACAGCCATTGATTTTTATATTTCCCGTAAAGAGATCGACCTCGAATTTGTCTGCATCAGCGATGTGATAAAAGAAGGCAAAGACCTGTATTATATAAAAAACGGCAAAAAAATCGGCATCGAGCGGATTTACAACCGTATCATCTTCGATGAACTGGAGCGGCGCAAAGACCTGCGGCTGGGTTTTCACCCCACCGATGAAATCAATGGCCAATGGGTGGGGCATCCCAATTGGTTTTTCCGCATCAGCAAACACACGATGCCTTTTCTCGACAGCCCTTTTGTGCCCAAAACGTATTTTGTAAGCGACCTGCAAGGCATCCCCGACGATCTGAATAAATATGTGCTAAAACCCCTGTTCTCGTTTTCGGGGCAGGGCGTGATCATCAATCCTACCCCCGCCGACCTGGAAGCCATCACCGATCCTTCCAATTATATCCTCCAGCGCAAAGTGGAATATGCCGGCGTAATTGAAACTCCCGACGTCCCTGCCAAATGCGAAATGCGCATGATGCTGGTATGGCCCGACGGCGCCGAGCGGCCCATGTTGGTCAACAACCTTATACGGCTCAGCAAAGGCGAAATGGTGGGCGTGCGTTATAATAAAGACAAAGAGTGGGTAGGCGCCAGGTGTGGGATTTTACGAATGATTAGCGGCGCAATTGCTTGATCTTTAGTCCGCCGGCCGAGTCGGCGATTAATTCTTCCAGTCTTTTTTGGCGCGTGACGGCCTGTTTGGCGCTCATTACCCAGTTAATAGCCGTTTTTTTATAATAAGACGCCTGTGACTGGAAGAATTCCCAGGCTTTTTCATTGGCCTTGAATGTTTCTTCCATTTCTATTTCGAAGGTATTGAGATTATTTTCGTAAGCATAAATTTCAGAGTTGGCTTCCGAACGTTTTGCGAAAGCAGCAAGTCCTTCAGGACGCATTAAACCCTGTTGGGTCAATTCTTCCACTTTTTTAATATTTACTGCGCTCCAGATACTCCTTGGCTTTCGGGGCGTAAAGCGGATACAATAACTTTCCTTGTCAATTGATTTTCTGATACCGTCGATCCAGCCGAAACACAGGGCCTGGTCTACCGACTGGCTCCAGGTCATGCTCGGTTTGCCGGTAGCTACTTTATAATACCCGACCAAAAGCTCGATAGCCTGCTGGTGGTTGGCTTCCAGCCATGTTCTGAATTCCTGATTGGTGAGAGAAAACAATGGGGACATAATCCGCTTCTTTTTTATTATATAAACGATTACTACCAAAGTGTGTAAAATCAAAGCATGCAAAGGGTGTTACATTCCCCTTGCATGCTTTAAAAAATCGTACCTGTCGTTTAACAATTGCTGAGTTACTAAATAGTTACAAAATCAATCATCGTCGTCTTCCTCTCCTCCTCCACCCGAAGTATTATCTGCACCGGCGGCTATACCTGGCCGTATCTCGGTATGCCTGATTTCGCCGCCTGAAGTACCTACCTGCTGAGCCAGTACCATAGTGCCGAGCGCCATAACAAGCGTGGTAGTATATAGCAGGGGCGCTATCTTTTTAGATTTCAAATCGGCATACAAAGTTGCCAAAGAAATCAATCCCAAAACGCCAACGACCCAAAGAAAAATATTAGCCAGTTCTTCGTGTTTTTCCATTAAATTCTCGCTTGCCCCTGCCAGGTTTTCCACTATCTCTTCGGCGCCTTCGCCGGTGAGGTAAGCCGGGATTGCTGTAACGGCAGCAAATACAAAAACACCCATGGCCGTTCTTTTTACGGGATTATTTTTCATGACAAATCCAGCAGCCAAAATGAGTAATCCAAATAAGGTGCCCAAGATAGGCAAATGGTTGAGCAACAAGTGCAAATGCGCCTGATTCATAATTCGGGAAGGTTAATTAGGTGATGAAATTAAATCGCGTTGATGGAGATAAACTTATCACTACTCGTCATAGAAATGCGGCAACGCTTCGGTGCATTAGTATCATAGGTATTGCCGCAAGTAGGACAAACATAATATTGCATAGACAGGCTTTTGAGCTGATTATCCTGCAAAGCGGCTTTTGCTCTTTCGTACAGGACCTTGTGTTTTTTCTCGGTTTTTAAGGCGTATTTCATGCTGGTTTCAGCCAAATCGTTGGCGGCAGAAGTTGCTGTTGCAATAAATTCGGGATACATAGTGGTTATCTCGTATGATTCGCCTGTAATAGCGTCGTCGAGGTTTTCCATTGTCGTTTTTACTACAAATTCAGGCTTAATTTCAGGAGTGGTTTCGCCCATTTCATCCAACACAGCTTTGTGGTTGGCGGCGTGTATTTTTTCGGATGCAGAGGCGGCTTTAAACAAAATGGCTATTTGTGTAAATCCTTCTTCCTTTGCTTTTTTGGCATAAGCTGCGTATTTGGCGCTGGCTGTAGATTCACCTTTAAAAGCGCTGACCAGGTTGTCGACGGTAGCCATTTTAGCGTTTGAGTTTGTTTTCCCGTCTTTTCCTTCGTTTTCTTCTGCTTCGTTTTCTTCAGCTTCATCTTCAGCAATAACGGCTTCTTGCTGGTCTGCCGCCTGCGTAGTTTCGGGTGGTTGCAAGGCGGTATCTTTTTCTGAATTAGAACCACAGGAAGGCATAAGAATCCATGTTGCTACTGCAATCAGTGCAGCCAATAGTTGGAGGCGTTTCATTGTCTTATAATTTAAATGAAGTAAAATAATTGATAAGACAAATTTGGGGGTACCCTCCTTAAAACAACCTTGGGGAATACTTAAAATTGGCTTAAAAATAGCTCAGCGAAAAAAAAGTATAAATGCCGTGCCTTCTCCTTCCCGGCTATTGGCGGTTAAACGTATGTGCAATAAATCAGCCATTTTTTTAGCAATAGATAACCCCAATCCTACGCCTTGTACTTCAGAACTTCGGGAAGAATCAGTGCGGTAAAAACGATCAAAGATATGGGATAAATGTATTTCGGGAATCCCCGGGCCATTGTCGCTAATCGTCAGCGATTTATCCTGCATATGCCAGGAACATTCGATATGACCTCCAGAATTTCCGTATTTATACGCATTTTCCATGATATTATCAAGAATAAAGCGCAGCAGGGAAGTATCTGTGGTTACAATAACCTGAACGGGGATTTGCAGTCTTAGCGTCATCTTTTTTTGATACAGCCGGGGTGTCCATTTCGAGGCAAGGTCCTCCATAAATTCGTGCAATTCTACCGGCGCCATATTTACCGGCACCCTGGCACTTTCCAGCCTTGCCAGTTGGAGCAACTGGTCGATTAAAGCATGCAGCCGATCTACTTCGTTAATTACCAACTTGATTTTTTGTTCGTATTGTTCCGGTTCTCGTTTTTTGCGGGTAAGTACTTCCAGCATGCCGCGAATAGCGGTGAGGGGGGTTCGGATTTCATGTGAAGCATCGGCGGTGAATTGCTTTTCGCGCTGTACACTGCCTTCGAGGCGCTGCAATAAATCATTGATGGTGGTTGCCAACTGGTGAATTTCGTCTTTGTTTCCCGGAAGAGGCAATCTGCTCTGAATATTGGCCTCGCCGATGTTTGATGCAGCCCGTATCAGTTGCTGCACCGGCGCAATGCCCTGAGAGGCTGCCAGTGCAGTTGCTAAAAACAATACGACCAACAAAAGCGGGAAGGCTATCCATAGGGTGGTGCGCAGATTTTGCAAAACGACGACCGATTCCTGCTGTGAAATACCCACACTGAGATGCCCCTATTACTATATCCTTTTTGTTTACTATGGGAAATTGGCCCTGCCTGATGCGCTGTTCTTTGATGCGACTATTGAAATAAGTGTAGTGTTGTAAATTAGGATTAAAAAGCAGAATATCCTGTTGCAGATTGGTTGATCGAAAAAGTAGCCTGCCATTGACGTCTACTATCTGTATAAAAGTAGGGTTCACTTCAATTTGCTCGTGTTCTTTTTCTTCCCATTCGGGCATGGCATGGAGAAGGATGGAATCGGCGGTCCATTCCAATTCGCGCAACACTTCTTCCTTTTCCTTCCATAAGTCATTATCAAGGTGGTTAATGGCCGTATAATATACTACGCCGTAAACCACCAAAAAAACCAAACCTATGGTAGCGGCAGCTGCAAGTGCCGTAAAAAGCGCAATCCGGTCCCTGAAGCGCAGTTTCATGCGTCGTCGTTTACGCGATATCCTACGCCTCGCAAGGTTTGAATAAAAGAGGGCTTGCCCGGCGAATCCAGTTTTTTTCGCAGAAAATTAATATACACATCGATTACCGATGTATCGTGGTCGAAATTGATATCCCATACTTTTTCGATAATTCGGGTACGACGGCATACTTTACCTTTATTTCGCAATAACAATTCAAGTAGCGCAAATTCTTTTTGGGTCAGCGACACGGGTACTCCATCTTTTTTGACCTGATGTATATCGAGATCGAGTTCGATATTGGCATAATTAAAAATGTGTTGTTCTCCCGTCTGGCTGCGCAATAACACGCGAATGCGTGCCAGTAGCTCTTCAAAAGCAAAAGGTTTTCGCAGGTAGTCGTTGGCCCCGGTTTCGAGGCCGAAAACTACGTCATCAACGGTATCTTTAGCGGTGAGAAAGATGACCGGCAGGTGCGGATTCACTTTTCTGATAGCCCTGCAAATTTCTATTCCGCTGGCTCCGGGAAGCATCCAATCCAACAGGATAAGGTCGTATTCTTCCTGGTTGTCGACTGCAAGCCGCAAGCCCTCTCTACCGTTATGAGCCACATCAATAGCAAAGCCCTCTTCTTGCAGGCCCTCGGCTATGAAGTTGGCAATCGCCGCCTCATCTTCTACCAAAAGTATACGCATAAATATACGTTTTGCTGTACAATAGTACCTTCTTCCGCTATCATCCCCAAATTTGATGACTCCAACCTTAAAAACACCTTAAACCAATCTTAATTTTTGCTTTTTCAAATAAACCACTGAATATTGAACAAACACCTAAACCACAGGGTTTTCATTCCCTATGGAAACCAGACTCAGACTAGCTATTCAAAAATCCGGCCGGCTGCAGGAAGACTCTCTGCTGCTGCTCCGCGAATGCGGCATTAGCATCGACAACGGGCGCGACCAACTCAAAGCCGGCGCCCGCAACTTCCCGCTCGACGTGCTCTTCTTGCGCAACTCCGACATCCCCCAATACGTGGAAGACGGCGTGGCCGACATCGGCATCATCGGCGAAAATACGATGATAGAAAAACAACGCCCTATCGAAAAGGTGCTGGCACTGGGCTTCTCCCGCTGCCGGCTGTCGATAGCTGTGCCGCGTGCTACGCCTTATGCCGGCATTAACTCGCTGCAAGGCAAAAAAATTGCCACCTCGTACCCCAATACGCTCCGGCAATTCCTTGCCCAACACCATATCGAAGCCGATATCCACGAGATATCCGGCTCGGTGGAGATCGCCCCCAATATCGGCCTGGCCGACGCGGTGTGCGACCTGGTGAGCGCGGGCAGTACGCTATTCCAAAACAACCTCGAAGAAAAGGAAGTGCTGCTGCGCTCGGAAGCCGTGCTGGTAGCCTCTCCACAATTGAGCGGGCCGGCGCGCGAGATTCTCGACAAGCTGTTGTTCCGCATCCGCTCGGTACTCGCTGCCCGCCAATACCGCTATCTGCTGATGAATGCCCCCAATGACCGCATCGATGATATCATCCGCATTTTACCCGGCATGAAAAGCCCTACGGTGATGCCCCTGGCAACCGAAGGCTGGAGTTCTATCCATACGGTTATCGCCGAGGAATCTTTCTGGGATATCATCGACCAACTCAAAGCCGCCGGCGCCCAGGGCATCCTGGTGGTGCCTATTGAAAAAATGATTATCTGATTATTTCGCTATGCGCTATATCAAACAACCACCCAAAGCAAGCTGGCCCGACCTGCTGCGACGCCCTACCCTCGACACGGCAAGTCTGGAAGCAGGCGTAAATGCTATTTTACAAGCCGTACAACAGCAAGGCGACGCCGCACTGAAACGCTACACCCTCGAGTTCGACAAGGTAGCCATCGACGACTTGCTGGTGCACCCCGATGCCCTGGCACAAGCAGGGTCGCTGCTTGACGCTGCGTTGAAGTCGGCCATACAGACCGCCTACGCCAATATCCGCCTGTTTCACGAAAGGCAGCAATTAGCGGAATCGCCCATAGAGACGATGCCCGGCGTGATTTGCTGGCGCAAAAGCGTGCCCATCGAAAAGGTGGGCTTGTATATCCCCGGCGGCACGGCGCCGTTGTTTTCTACCGTGCTGATGCTGGGCATACCCGCCCAACTGGCCGGCTGCCGCGAGATCGTGTTGTGTACGCCGCCACAGCTCGACGGACATATCCACCCGGCTATCTTGTATGCCGCGCAACTGGTGGGCGTTACCCGCGTAGTGAAAGCAGGCGGCGCGCAGGCGATCGGCGCGCTGGCGTATGGCACCGAAAGCGTGCCCGCAGTGTACAAAATTTTCGGTCCCGGCAACCAATATGTCACCGCCGCCAAGCAAATCGTGAGCCGCGACGGCGTGGCCATCGATATGCCAGCCGGGCCTTCGGAGGTGCTCGTCTGCGCCGACGACAGCGCCAACCCGGCTTTTGTGGCCGCCGACCTGCTCTCGCAAGCCGAACACGGCGCCGATAGCCAGGTGGTGCTCGTGGCTTTTAGCGAAATTACGGTGACGGCCGTCCAACATGCACTCGACAACCAACTGGCCACCCTGCCCCGCCGGGATATCGCCGCCAAAGCCCTCGAAAACAGCCTGGCCATCGTCGTCGATACTCGCGAAGAAGCCCTCGACCTCATCAATGCCTACGCCCCCGAGCACCTCATCCTCAGCATGCGCCAACCCGAAACCATGGCAGAAGGCGTAATCAACGCAGGTTCCGTGTTTTTAGGACATTATACGCCGGAATCGGTGGGCGACTACGCGTCGGGCACCAACCATACACTGCCCACCAACGGCTATGCCCGCGCCTTTAGCGGCGTGTCGCTCGATTCTTTTGTTAAAAAAATTACTTTCCAGCAACTCAGTCCCGCCGGCTTGCGCCTCCTCGGTCCAACAGTAGAGATTTTGGCCGAAGCCGAGGAATTGGCCGCTCACGGCCGCGCCGTAGCGATTAGGTTGGCCGAATTAGAAAAATTGCGATAAATGGACCTGCAACAACTCGTACGACCCAATATTTTGGCGCTCAAACCCTACTCCTCGGCGCGCAGCGAATTCACCGGCGATGCCGAAGTATTCCTCGACGCCAACGAAAACCCCTTCGATACCGGACTCAACCTCTATCCCGACCCCCTGCAGTGGAAAGTGAAAAAGAAGCTGGGAAAACTCAAAGGAGTAGCCCCCGACAATATCTTTCTGGGCAATGGCAGCGACGAAGTGATCGACCTGCTCGTGCGCATTTTTTGCAACCCCGGCGCCGACCGCATCGTCATCCTGCCGCCCACTTACGGCATGTATCGCGTATGCGCCGATATCTGCGGCGTGGAAGTCGCCGAAATCCCCCTCACGCCGCAATTCCAGCCCGACGTAGCCGCCATACTGGCCGACGCCGACGAACACAGCAAACTGCTGTTTTTGTGTAGTCCCAATAATCCCACCGGCAATGTATTCGATCCGGCGCGGATTGAAGCCTTGCTACAGGGATTTCCGGGTATCGTTGTGGTCGACGAAGCCTACATCGACTTCGCTGCGGGCCCTGGCTGCCTGGCTCTGCTGGAAGACTACGACAACCTCGTCGTGATGCAAACTTTCTCCAAAGCATGGGGACTGGCGGGTATCCGCCTGGGCATGGCCTTTGCCGGCCGGGCTATCATCGACCTCATGAACAAAGTCAAGCCGCCTTATAACGTCAACCAACTGACCCAGGAGGCCGTCTTGCACGCCCTTGATAACCAGTCCCAACAACAGCAATGGGTAACCAGTTTGCTCGGCCAGCGCGTATTACTCCAGCAATTTCTAAGCGGCCTCGACTTTGTAACCCGGATTTACCCCTCCGACGCTAATTTCCTTTTGGTAAAAGTGAAAGATCCTAAAGGGCTTTATTTGTATTTGGTTAACCAAAAAATTATCGTTCGCGACCGCTCTAATGTACTTTTGTGCGAAGGCTGCCTGCGTATTACGGTGGGCGCACCCGAAGAGAACGAACGGCTGGTACAGGCGCTGGTAGCGTATGGCAATGGTTAGACTGAGATAGAGGGGGAGAGGGGGAGACTTGGTGAGGGGGAGAGGGGGAGAGGGGGGAGACTTGGAGAGGGGGCGAGGGGGAGAGATTTTTATAAATTTTTGATGATAATGCAACGAATACTATTTCTGGACAGAGACGGCACCCTGGTATTGGAGCCTCACGACTACCAGGTTGACGCATTTGAAAAAATCGAATTTTACCCCGAGGTTTTCTATTACCTGGGGCGTATAGTGCGCGAAATGGATTTTGAACTCGTCATGGTCACCAACCAGGATGGGCTGGGCACCGACAGCCTGCCCGAAGAAAAATTCCAGCCCGTACACGACTTCATCATGCGAGCATTTGCCAACGAAGGCATCCACTTCAAAGAAGTGATCATCGACCGCACCTTCGCGCACGAAAATGCTCCCACGCGCAAGCCGCATACGGGTTTGCTCACCCACTACCTCGACGGCAGCTACGACCTGGCCGGCTCCTACGTCATTGGCGACCGCCTCACCGACATCGCCCTGGCCCGCAACCTCGGCGCCCGCGGCATCTGGCTCAACAACGACCCCGCCCTGGGCGCCCACGAACTGGCGCCCGGCGACTCCATGCAGGAAGTTATCGCCCTCACCACCACCGGTTGGGCCGACATCTACCGCTTCCTCCGGCAGCCGCCGCGTAAGGCTTCTGTCCGCCGCACTACCCACGAAACCGACATACAGATCGACCTCAACCTCGACGGCAGCGGCCAGGCCGACAACCACACCGGACTCGGTTTTTTCGACCACATGCTCGACCAATTGGCCCGGCACGGCAACCTCGACCTACGGGTGCAGGTAAAAGGCGACCTCCACATCGACGAACACCACACCATCGAAGATACAGCCCTGGCGTTGGGAGAGGCCTTCAACCGGGCTTTGAGCGACAAACGCGGCATCAACCGCTACGGGTTTTGCCTGCCCATGGACGACTGTCTGGCCCAGGTGGCCCTCGACTTCGGCGGTAGGCCCTGGCTGGTATGGAACGCCCGGTTTAGCCGCGAAAAAATCGGAGAAATGCCCACCGAAATGTTCATGCATTTCTTCAAATCCTTTAGCGATACGGCCCGTTGCAACCTGAATATCCAGGCCGACGGCGATAACGAACACCATAAAATAGAAGCCATCTTCAAAGCTTTTGCCAAAGCCATCCGTACAGCTCTGCAGCGCGACCCCCAGAATGGGCGCCTACCCTCTACCAAAGGTTTGCTTTGATTTTATAACTTTGTCGCAAAAAGACAGCCGTTGGAACATTTGGCACAACATATCGAAAGCCTGATATTTACCGCAGAATCTCCGATTCCGCTGCAGGATATCAAATTATGCCTGGAAGAAGCCTTTGGCGCGGCCTTCCACGAAGACGAACTGCTGGGCGCCATCGAAAGCCTTAAACAGCGCTATGCCGACGACAATTTCGCCCTGGAAATCGCGGAAATTGCCGGCGGCTACCAATTTCTCACCAAAGGCGCCTACCACGGCACCGTGGGGGTGTATCTGAAACAGACCACCAAAAGGCGCCTCACGAGGTCGGCACTGGAAACCTTGTCGATTATCGCTTACAAACAGCCCGTATCCAAAACCGAAGTGGAGCGCATCAGGGGGGTCAACAGCGACCACGCCTTGCAGAAACTATTAGAGAAAGAACTTGTTTCCATAGTTGGGCGCAGCGAAGGGCCGGGTAGGCCGTTGCTTTACGGCACCAGCACCAAATTTATGGAGTATTTCGGCCTGCGGAGCATGGAGGAAATGCCCAAGCCCAAAGAATTCAAGCTCCCCGACAACGAAATCGGCGAGCAGGCGCCCATAGAAGAAGAAACAGACCTCGCGCCCGAGACTTACGAAAGCGCGGAGGAGTAAGAAAAAAAATCAAGGATGAGCGAAGACAAGCCATTGGTAAATCGCGTGGCCAACAGCGCGCTGATCACCATCAACCTCGAAGAGTTTTTCCCGAAAGAAGAAATCGCGCATTTCGATCTCAAGGACTACCTGTTTATGGGCTTGATCCTCAAAGAAAAAGACTTCCGCGAAGCCCTGGCCGCCCACGACTGGGCTCAATACCAAGGCAAAGTGCTGCTGGTATACTGCACCGCCGACGCCATCATACCTATGTGGGCCTATATGCTGGTGGCCTCTTACGCCACGCCTTTTGCCGCCGACGTCTTTCAGGGCGCCGCCGAGGCCTATTACCAGGCGGCCATGAGCAAGGCCCTCGCCGCCTTCGACCCCTCGGCATACGACGAAAAACGCATCGTCATCAAAGGCTGCGGCGACAAACCCGTGCCGCCATCCGCCTACCTCGAAATTACCCGCCTATTGCGCGCCCACGCCAAGAGCATTATGTTTGGGGAGCCGTGTTCTACCGTCCCCATCTACAAGAAGGGGCAGGGGGAATGAGTGGGAGAGGGTGAGAGAGTGGGAGGGTGAGATTGTAATTTTTATTTCATTTTGGTATAAATAGAAAAAAATACCATCATGAAAAGTTACCTGTGTGTCTTCCCTGCATTTTTCCTGTGTGTAATGCTGCAAGCGCAATCTGCAACCAAATCAGAAGCCGAACCCATTTTCAAGGTAATCGACCAAATGCCTATGTTCCCCGGCTGCGATTCGCTTGAAGATCTCACCGAAAGAAAAAAGTGTTCCGACCGGCTAATGCTGGAGTATATTTATAAAAACATCAATTACCCCCTAAAAGCCAGGAAGAAAAACATTCAGGGGATGGTGTTCGTCACATTTGTAATCGAGCCCGATGGAACTCTTTCAAATGAAGCCATCATGCGCGATATCGGCGGCGGTTGCGGCGATGCGACGCTGGAAGTGATTGATAAAATGCGTAAAGAACAAATACGCTGGCATCCCGGCATACAAAAAGGAGAGCCTGTGCGGGTACAGTATAATCTGCCGGTGCGATTTAAATTAAAATAAATTATTTCGCATCTCTCTCCCTCTCTCCCTCCCTCTCTCTCCCCCTCCCCTCAATGCGTCGGCTTGTCCTTCGGCGGGCCTACCGCGAGGTAATCCCGGGCGACCGTCACCGCATACTGATCGAGCAAATCGAGGATGCGCCGGCGGTCATCCGATCTGAGGATGAGGCCCACGTGGTGCCTTTTCTGGAGGCGCCAGACGACTTCCGGGTCGTTAAATTGGGACGAGTCGGGGTATTCCTGGCGCGCCAGCGAAATCAGAATGCCGGCGTAGTCGGTGCGGGTAGGAGGCAATTTATAGGGCAGGTTGTAAGCCATAGCGTGTTCTATCTTCGCCCACTCGGTCCACATATTGATACCGGTTGCAATTTCCAGCATATTAGCGATATGCGCGCCGCCCACGCGCGAAGAAGTTTCGAGGAAGTAGAACTGTCCGTCTTCTTTTGATTTGATAAATTCGGTATGCGAGGCGCTGAACTGCATGCCGAAAGCGGTGAGCACCTCTTCGTTAAAGCGCTGCAAGTCGAGGTCGTCGGGGCTGCCGAATTCCACCAAATTGGTGCGGAAGATGCCGCCGCCGTGGGCCACTTCAAACGGCGTGCTGAGGTACTGCGAAACGCGGCAGAAGAGCACCTTGCCGTTGAGGCAGAGGGAATCGGCGTGGTATACGTCGCCGGGTTTGAATTGCTCGATGAGGTAGCGGTGGCGGTCGTCGCCGATTTCGTCGATGATGCGCCAGAGTTGTTCGGCGTCGTGCACCTTTTTGATGCCGGTAGCAGAGGCTTCCCCTCGAGGTTTCACTACCCAGGGCGGCGATACGGTTTGGGTAAATTGGCGGATATCGTCGTCGTTAAAAAGAGAGCTGAATGGCGGTACGCGAATGCCCGATTCTGCCGCTTTGGTGCGCATGGCCAGCTTATCGCGAAAATGCCGCGCAGTGGTTTGCCCCATGCCGGGAATGCGGAATTCCTCGCGCAGGTAGGCCGCCTTTTCCACGTCGAAATCGTCGAGGGCCACGATGCGGTCGATTTTCCGGCTGCGCAACATCCAGGCCACTCCCCGGCCTATATTGCCGATGTTTTCCGGCGAGTTGTGGTCGTCTTCCATGTAGAAGAATTCGTCGACAGACTCCCTCGGCCAGGGCTCGTTTTCCAGGCTTTTTTTGGTGAGCAGGTATACGGTGTTGCCCGCAGCTTTGATGGCGCGCAGAAAGTCTTCGCCCTTGAAGAAAAAGGATACGCAGAAGAAGGTCAGCGGTTTGGACATAGTAGCGGTGTTTATGCACAAGAATAAAGATAATTCCGCGTTCTGCCAAACTTTGTCAACCGGCTTAATAATATTCCAGGCCCGGCTTATTAGTCGATTTTTATATAAAATGTATCAGGCGCCGTGTTGTAAATAAAATCTTTGAAGGAATAGCTTTTGACCTGCCCTTCATGCCTGAGTGCCACGAGTAACGGAAGCGTATCGCCAGGCTCGTAAATATCCGGTGTTAATAAAAGATATTGCGCCGTTTTGCCATCATCTGTCAATGTAGCTTGGCAGGGATGGCCGTATATTTTAATGGACACATTTTCGATGGCTTTGTCAAAAACCAGGTAATGGTACCGATCGGGAGCCTCCCATTTCTTTGTCTCTTCTATCATCTGTTGGGTCGCTCCTTGTTTATCGGAAAGCACAAAGAGCGCAAAATTGCCAACGAGGAATAATATCATGTAATACCAGCCGTGTAGCAAAAAGAATTTTCTCGTCGCTGTCTCCGTTGTACCTTTTGGGTATTTTGATAATCGAAAAGCAGACACCAGCATCATCACAAAATTCAGCCCAGCGCTCAGCAGAACGAGCATGGGATTGGGCGATTTGCTTCCGACTGTCAATGCAAATAACAGATAAAGAAACAGCACAGCAGTGAACAGCGCAATTACGTTGAAGACTTGCTTTTCGGTACGGGATGTTTCAGGCGTAGCCATAGTTTTTTCGTTTTGAGGATAGATTGCGCCATCAACGGGCGAGTACCAAGAAAAAAGGACGCCTTTTGAGCGTCCTTGAAGTGGTACGGGGCGGGGTCGAACCGCCGACACCAGGATTTTCAGTCCTGTGCTCTACCAACTGAGCTACCATACCGGCTGCTTTATATTTTCAATAAAGCGAGTGCAAATGTAGGGACTATTTTTCTTACTGGCAATAGATCAGCCTCTTCAGCCCGCAAATCAACTGGTGGTGGTATCGCCGCTACCCACCTGAGCCCACTAAGGAACTGTGGCCTTTGCTGGAGCGTTTCGCATTTTACAGCACCCTTTCGCCCGAAGAAAAACAACGCTTCAGGCAGCGTGTAGCGCTATTCAATATGTCGCAGGAGTATATGCCGCAGGGCGTCGAAGCAGTGCCCGATGATCTCCAATTGGTGATCGGCGCTTGCGCCGTACAACTCACTTTTTACCAGGAGGATTTTTTATTTCCAAAATTTGAAAATATTGTGGTGTATCCCAAGCCGTTTCCTACGCCCCAATACCCTACCCAATTTCATACCTCTGAAATTTATGAAGAAGACGGCGTAGTGCTTTTATCCGCCGAACCCCTCATGCGCGCGCTGATGGAGCCCCGAAAGTATTACCAGATCGGCCTGCACGAATACGCTAAGGTTTTCCGCCTGAAATACCCCGGCCTGGACTGGCCCGATTTGCCCGCCGATACCTGGGAGTTGCTGCATGGCGTAAGCGGTTTTAGCAAAGAAGCTATTCACAAGTATATCAACCTGGATGAGGTGGAGTTATTTCCGGTAAGCGTGACCCTGTTTTTTACTTTTTCCGATCGCTTTCGCGAAATATTACCCGACTTATACGAAAGTTATGCCGGTATTTTTGGTTGGACAAAATCCATTTCCTGATTTATGGTAGCTATCGTAACCGGCGCAGCCAGCGGAATCGGCAAACACTTCGCCGGCGAACTGGCCACCCGCGGCTTTCAACTCGTCCTGGCCGATGTCAATGAAGAAGGACTGGCAGCAGCATTTACCCCACACCACAATACCCTGCTTTTTCACCTGGACGTGCGCCGCGCCGACCAGTGGACGGAGCTGATAGCCGCCGCTTTGCAGCGATTTGGCCGTATCGACTACCTGTTTAACATAGCAGGAATCATCCAGCCCGGATTTATCGCCGAAACAGCCGTAGAATGGATTGACCGCCATATCGATATCAATGCCAAAGGGGTGATGTACGGTACGAAATTGGTGAGCGAGGTGATGGTTAAGCAACGCTCAGGTCACATTGTCAATATCGCTTCGCTGGCAGGCGTGGCGCCCATCAAAGGCATAAGTTTTTATTCTGCCTCAAAATATGCCGTCCGCGGCTTTTCACTGGCCGCCGCCTACGAGTTGCGGCCACACGGCGTATTCGTCACGGTGGTCTGCCCCGATCTCGTAGATACCCCCATGCTCGACCTGCAACTCAATTATCCCAGGGAAGCTGCACTTACCTTTTCCGGGCCTAAACGCGCACTGCAGGTAAGCGATATTTCCCGCGTGTTGTGGCGCGTGATGAAAGACAAACCCCTGGAGGTGATGTTTCCAGCTTCCCGCGGCTGGATGGCCCGCCTGGGCAACCTGTTACCCGCCCTGGCCCAACTGCTCGACGCCCAACTCACGCGCAAAGGACTGCGCCGCGCGAAGTGGCTGAGTGGAGAGGGAGAGAGGGGGAGAGGGGGAGAGGGGGAGATTTTTTGACTATTTTTCTATGTTTCTAGACTTTCGAAGTTTAGTAAACATGCTCCTCCCATTGAAGCTTAAGTTTTCACAGTCCTATAGTCTCATAGTCCCAAAGTCTCCCTAAATCTCCTCATCCACATCCCCTTCCATCGGGGCGCGGTGGCGCCAGGCCATAAAAAACGGAATACCACTGAGAATAAGCAACAGGCCGATGCCGGCCTCGCCCGGACGGTTATACAACGTAATGATTACCAGCGCCATGCAGAACAACACAAATAATGCCGGCACCAGCGGATAACCAGGCGTGCGGTACGTAGCCGGAGCGCCGCCTTTGCGCTTGCGAAGGATAAACACACCATAAGCGCACAAGCCGTAGAAAATAAAAGAGGCGAAAATAAGCATATCGGTAAGCTGGTCGAAACTGCCCGAGAGGATCAGCACGGCAGCCCATACGCCTTGCATGGCAAGCGCATTGCCGGGCGTACGGAAGCGCGGATGCACAGTGCCCGCACGCTGAAAAAATTCGCCGCGCCGCGCCATAGCGTAATACAGGCGCGCAGCAAGCAATATGGTGGTATTGGTGCAGCCAAAAGTAGAAATACAGATCAGAATGGCAATCAGCATAGTGCCGCCGCTGCCCAATACGCGTTCGATCATAGCGATGGCCGCCACTTTGTTTTGCGATTCGTGTACGTTGATCAGTTCGTCGACGGGCATCACGTAGAGATAGGCGAAATTGACCGTCACATAAATGGCGATAACCGCCAGCATACCAAAAAACAAGGCCAGCGGCAGGTTGCGGTGCGGGTTTTTGATCTCCCCACCCAAAAAGGTGAGGGTGATCCAGCCTTCATAAGCCCAGAAAGCGCTCAGCATAGCCGAGAAAAACGCAGCGGTATAACCAAAGGAATTGCTGAATAATTTGGGAAATTCAACCGTAGTTGTACGCATATTTTCCCACGAACCCTCCGCAGAAAACAGACCCAAAAAAACCAAAATGATAAGACAGACCACTACGGTAGTGGTTGCCCAATGACTCAAGGTGCTGGCATGCCCCAACCCGCGATAGTTGACCGCAGTAAGCGCAGCCACCAATCCGATGGCCAGCGTCTTGACACCCAGGTTGGCAAAAGGCGTGATAAACCCAAATATCGACCATTCCGCCAGGGGGCCGCTCAGTTCGGGCAAAGGGGCAATGGCGTTGACCGACTCGGCGAATACGTAGGCTATCGACGCTATCGACGCCGTACGAATGACCGCAAAATTGCTCCAACCATAGAAAAAGGCTATCGACTTGCCGTAAATTTCCCGCAGAAACACATACGCCCCGCCCGACCCGGCAATTTGTCCCGACACTTCGGCTACCGACAAAGCGCCGGCCAGCGAGACCAGGCCTGCTGCAATCCAAGCCATTAAGACCCATAACGGCGCCTGCAAGTCGGCAGACATAGGCGCCACCTTTTTAAATACGCCGGAACCGATAATAGAGCTAATGACGAGTACGGTGGCCATAAACAGGCCGATAGAACGCGAGAGTTTGACGGAGTTGTCCTTTTGCATGAGTTTCAGGTGTTCATTTATTAAGCCAAGATATTAATATTTGCGGCTGTTGTACCCTTAATACCCTGGATTTTGAACAATCACGCCACCGGTCGCGATAATCTCGTGCAAAGGTATGGGCAGCACCGCTTTGAAATCGTCGCCCAGTACTTCGGCGGCGCGGCCGGTGCGGGCCAGGTCAAAATAGATATGGCCTTCGAAATTGAGCTCGGCGCGGCGTTCATCGAAGACGGCCTGCTGAAATTCGGCTTCGCCAGCCGGGTTGACGGGACCCAGGCCGCGCTGCACGCGCAACGCGTTGAGATCAGCCAGGCCGCCACCGGCAAGTCCCAATGCCTCCGCCCGGATGAGGTATACTTCCGCCAGTCGAATGATATACGCAGGATTGTCTTTGCTATCCTCACCCCTGTATTTTTCGGTGCGACCGCTGCCGTCGGAGGTAATGCTGGCGTCGTTGTTTTCCAGACTATAATCAAGCATAGCGGAGCGAACGTCGCCGGGCTGAGCGACAAAAAAATCATGGAGCGTAGCGCTTGCCATAAACGTTAGTTCGGTGCGCAACGCATCGGGGCGGCTATAGGTAAGCGAATTATAACTGCTCCGGTTTTGATTGTCAAAAAACAATTCAAAAATGCTTTCCGAGGTTTGCCGAAGGAAATAAATGTTGGCAAACTTATCGGCAGGCAAAAAAGCGAATTCGTTGTTGTCGATGATGGCGGAAGCATGAGCAGCCGCAGCTCCATAGGCCTTTCTGTACAACAATACCCTGGCCAACAGGGCTTCCACCGTGGCGGAATTGACGTATTTTGCGCTGCGGTCCGACTGGTCTACCAAAGGCAATGCATCTTCCAATTCGGCCACTATAAAATCATAAGACTGCTTCACTGTGGCCCGCGCTACCTTGTCGTCCACGCTTTGCACCGTGGTAATAACCGGAATGCCGAGAGCCGAGTTTTCATCCCAGTGATACCCGAAATAGCGCAGCAGGTCGAAATGGGCCATGGCGCGAATGGCGCGTGCCTGTCCTTCGATTTGACCGGCCCTGTCGCTGTCGAGGTCGTCTATATCGGGCAGGGCGCCGAGCAGGTAGTTGCAATTGGCGATGGTGCGGTAAATGCTTGACCAGAGATTTTCGACATACAAATTAGAGGAGGTCACCGCTTTGCCGCCGATTTCATCGAGCAGTGGATTGTCGAAGCCGCCGGTGGTGCAGTTGTCGCCCAGGGCATCAGCGATAAGTAAATAATTGCCGCCGTAATAATTTTCGTTTTGCATCGAACTGTATAATCCGATGAGCGCATTTTCGGCGTCGCCGGCAGTGGTGATGGCATTTTCGGCGTCGATGTCGTTGGGCGATGTTACTTCCAGAAAATCACACGCTGAAAAAAGCAATGCAATTGGAAGGATATATAAAAAAGCTATTTTCATTTTCATTAAATTTTAAAAAAAAAAAATCACAACCCCAAATTCAATCCAATCAAAAAAGTACGCGCTTGCGGATAAGCGCCATAATCAACTCCCGCCGTGCGTTCGTCGATACCGCCGGTAGAACTTACCTCGGGGTCGAAACCCTTGTATTTAGAAAATACATACGCATTTTGCACTTCGGCATACACGCGCAGGCGCGAAGCCCATTTCATTTTTCCAAAATCATACCCCAGCGTAATATTTTGAATGCGCACAAAAGAACCGTCTTCCAAAAACTGGGTAGAGCCTTCGTAATAATTGGGATTAATAAATGAAGCGCGGGGATATTCCGCATTGTCGCCGGGTTGCTGCCAGCGATCGAGTACGTTGGCCGAGTTATTCGCATACACCGAAAAAAGGCCGCCGTCGTTGCTGTAGCCCAGGTTTTCGTAGGTGGGGCGGATGAGGTTGTAGACTTCATTGCCAAACGAATACCTTATAAAGACACTGAGATCTAAGCGGCCCAATGAAAAACTATTGGTCAATCCGCCGAAACCGTCGGGCAATGCTTTGCCGATAATCTGGCTGTCGTTGCTGTCGATTTCGCCGTTGCCGTCGAGGTCTTCGTACATCGCGTCACCGGTCTGCGGGTCGTAGCCCAGGTATTTTACACCCCAAAAAGTGCCTACCGGTTGGCCCACTTTTAGAATATGCGTGGGCGCCAGGTCGCCGTATGCGCTTAATAACACATCGTCGGTGGAAAGTTTGACAATTTCATTTTTCACGTAAGTGAAATTAAAATTAAGCGCCCACTTGAAGTTTTTATTTTTAATGGGAATAGTATTTAAATTAAATTCAATACCCGTATTTTGAATTTCACCGCTATTGCGGGTTACGGTAGCAAAACCGGTGGTGCCGGGCACAATATCTTCGCTCAATAAATCGGTTTTATTCGATTTAAAAAGTCGATTGAGCCGTTGAATTTTCCTTTTGCAATTTCATAATCGATACCCACGTTGAGCATTTTATTGCTCTGCCAGGTGAGGTTTGGGTCGGCGATATTTCGCAGGATAATGCCGGCCTGGCCGTCGTAGCGCGAGGGACCGTAAAAAATCGTATTCTGAAAATCGCCGATTTCCTGGTCGCCGGTGAGGCCGTAGCTTACGCGCAATTTGAGCGCAGAAAATACCTCGTCAGAGAAAAATCCCTCTTCGTCCAATCGCCAGGCCAGCGATACCGAGGGGAAATAGCCGTAGCGGTTATTTTTAGAAAAACGCGACGAGCCGTCGGCGCGCACCGAAGCGGTGATCAGATAGCGGTTTTTGAGCGCGTAATTGACGCGGCCCAGGTACGAGAGCAACGCAAAAGAGGTGCCGGTAGAGCTGGCCGAGACGATATTGGCCGCGCTGGAGATGTTCTCGAGGCCGCTGCCGGGAAATCCCTGCCCCACTGCCGCCGAGCGCTCCGACGCGCTGCGCTGGGCTGTGATGCCGCCTAGGATGGTGAAGTCGCTTTCGCCCACGGCTTTGTGCCAGGTCAGCGTATTTTCGTTGAGCCAGGTCAGTCCGTTGAAGTTGGCTTCGAGGGCTTCGCCGCCCACGGCTTCCGCGTCGGCGGTGATGGGCGAGAGAAACTGCTTGTCGGCAAGTTGCGTGTAGTCGACCGAAAACGAGGTGCGCAGTTTCAGTTCGCTGGCCAGCTCGTATTCCGCGAAAGCGGAGCCGATGAGGCGGTAGGTATTGGTAAACGCCTTGATCTCTTTAGCGGATTTCACGGGGTTATCCGACAGCCAGCTCACCTGGTAGTCTTCGAAAGCGGCATAATCTCCGTTTTCGTCGTACACCGGCATCAGCGGCGAGGCGCCGAGTGCGTTGGTGATCGTGCCGGTATAGGTATTGTCGTTGAAGCTGCGGCGGTTGCGCGAATAAGAGGTCGCGATACTCGTACCGATTTTCAGGCGTTTATTCACCTCGTGGTCGAGGTTCATGCGATAGATAAAGCGCTTGTAGAAACTCTCGATGATAACGCCCTGCTGGTCGAAAAATCCCGAGCTGATAAAAAAGCGGGTACGGTCGTTGCCGCCCTGCAGCGACAGCTCGTAATTGCTGATCGGTGCGTTGCGCAGCACCTCGTCGAGCCACACCGTATTCGTGCCGTCGAGGTTAAAATTCTCCAGCGGGTCGGTGAGCACCGAGGGGTCGAAATCCTCGCCGAAAACCGTATTGTCGGCGTTGTAGGCGGCCAGGTCGTTGCGGCGGGCTTCTTCCACCAACTCGACAAATTGCTCGGAGCTGAGAAAATCGATATTGCGGGCGGTCTGCTGCACGCCGGTATAATAATTAAAATTGATATCGGTTTTGCCTTCCTTGCCGCGTTTGGTAGTAATGAGTATGACGCCGTTGGCCGCGCGCGCGCCGTAGATGGCGGCGGCGGAGGCATCTTTGAGTACCTCGATGCTTTCGATATCGTTGGGATTGATATCGGAAATCGAGCTGAGGTTTTGTCCGTTGCCCACCACATTGCGGTCGGTGTCGAACGAAGTAGAAAGCGCCGAGTTACTCTCGCTGATCATAGGCACGCCGTCGACCACGTACAGCGGGTTGTTGCTGCCCCGCACGGTGATCAGCAGTCCTGCGCCGGGCGTACCGGAGGGCGATATCACGTTGAGGCCCGACACCCTGCCCTGTATGCTGCTTGCCAGGTTTGACACCGGCTGGTCTTTAAACTCCTCGTTTTTGATAGAAGAAATAGCGCCGGTCACCTGGCTTTTACGCTGCACGCCGTAGCCCACTACTACTAGTTCCTGCAGTTGTTGTGCGCTCGATTCCAGGCGCACGGTCAGGGTGGCGTCGCCATTATAAGTTACGTTTTGAGGCACGTACCCCACATAAGAAAACCGGATCGAGCCGCTTGTCTGGTCGGTACTGATTTTGAAAAAGCCGTTTTCGTCTGTAATCGTGCCCTGAGTAGCGCCTGCCAGTTGCACAGTCACACCGATGAGCGTTTCGCCGGTGGCGGCGTCGGTCACCTCGCCTTGAACGGTTGTGGTTTGCCCTTCCGCGGCGCCGGGCAGCACCAAAATTGCCCCCAGAAGCAGGGCAAAAAAGCAGAGTTGTTGGCAATATCGCATGGTCAATCGTTTTGAGTTGGTATTAAGGTCATAAAGCTAATATGTTCATGTGATTATTCATGGGGAGAGGGCGGGGAAATGTTCTCGGTTCTCTGTTATCGGTTATCGGTTCCCGGTTTTTATATCTTTGCTAAATAATAAAAGGTGAACTGACAACAGAGAACCGAGAACCGACAACCCACAACCGAAAATGCCCATACTGAAGCTCATAGCAAAAATACATGGTGGAATAATGTGGCTGCAGGGGCGGCTCAGCAAAAAGCAATTCATCTTTTTGTCGAGTGTGCTGGTGGGCTTGTCGGCGGGTATGGCGGCTATTGTGTTGAAGACTTTTGCGCATTATATATTCCGGTTGGCAACCTTCGATAAAACAGCTCATTTTTCTTTTTTGCTGTTGTTCCTGCCTTTTTTGGGCATATTGCTCACTGTATTAGTGGTGAAAAAATTATTTCACAACAAATTTGAAAAAGGGCTCTCCAATATTCTTTTCGCCATAGCCAAAAAATCGAGTATCGTGCCGCGGGTGCAGATGTATGCACAGGTAGTGACGAGTTCGCTTACCGTAGGGCTTGGCGGTTCTGCCGGACTCGAAGCGCCGATCGTGGTCACCGGAGCTGCTTTCGGCTCTAATTACGCGCGTACTTACCGGCTGGACTACAAAGAAAGGACGCTGCTGCTGGCCTGCGGCATCGCGGCGGGCATTGCCGCGGCGTTTAATGCGCCAATCGCCGGCGTTTTATTTGCGCTGGAAGTGTTGCTGCTCGACGTGAGTATTTCCGCATTTACGCCGCTTATTATTGCGGCGGCATCAGGCGCTTTAATTTCAAAAATAATCCTCAATGACGATATTCTTTTATCGTTCCAACTGCAAAAAGCCTTTGATTATCACAACGTGCCTTTTTACGTGCTGTTGGGCGTATTTGCAGGCATCGTATCCGTATACCACTCCCGCACTTTCACCCGCGTAGAATCGTATGTAATTAAAAAAATAAAAAGTCCCTACCGCAAAGTAGTTTTTGGCGGTATCGCGCTGGCTATTCTCATTTACATTTTCCCGAGTTTATTCGGAGAAGGCTACGAAAGCATCAAAATACTCTCCCAACAGCGCCCCGAAAAACTGCTCGACAATAGCGTTTTTCACAATTTCAAGAGCAACGAATGGTTCGTCCTGTTATTTGTGGGCGCACTGGTATTCGTCAAAGCCTTTGCCACGGCCATCACCCTCGGCAGCGGCGGCAACGGCGGCAATTTTGCGCCTTCGTTATTTGTGGGCGCTTATCTCGGCTTTTTCTTTTCCCGCTTTTTCAATATGCTGGATATAACCCGGCTCCCCGAAAACAATTTCACGCTGGTAGGCATGGCGGGTATTTTGAGCGGCTTGTACCACGCGCCTTTGACGGCCATATTTTTGATCGCGGAAATTACCGGCGGTTATACCCTCATGATCCCGCTCATGATCGTGTCTTCGATTAGTTTTGCGATTTCAAAATCCTACGAAAATTATTCGATGGACGCTAAAAAACTGGCCAGCCGCGGACAGATTTTCACCTCGGATAAAGACCGAAATATTTTGTCATCGCTAAAAATGAATAACCTTATCGAAACCGAATTTATAACGGTCAACCCAGGGGATACTTTAGGCGACCTGGTAGAAGCTATCGCCGCCTCAAAAAGGAATATTTTCCCGGTGGTAAAAGACAATCAATTAATCGGCATTATAATATTGGATAATATTCGGGATATTATTTTAAAACCGAGCTTTACGAACAAGTATTGGTGAAAGATTTGATGACACGGCCTCCCGGCACCATTGACATCAACGAAAGCATGGAAACAGCTATGCAGAAATTCGACGACACCGGCGCCTGGAATTTGCCGGTGGTGCACGATGGAAAATACGTCGGGTTTATCTCCAAATCGAATGTATTTTCGTATTATCGGACGCAGTTGAAGACGAATATTATTGAGTAGGGAATGTGATTTATTTTACCGCAGAGTAAAACAGAGTTAAACGGAGTGACACAGAGTCAAAATCTCGCTCTGTGTCACTCTGTGTGCACTCCGTTTAACTCTGTGGTAAATAAAACCGTGAACAGTATCCTTCCATTCCTTGTTTTACGCCCCTGTATATCTCCTATCTGGCGCTGGGCGATTCCTACACCATCGGACAGAGCGTGCCGGTCGACGAGCGTTTTCCGGCGCAGCTGATCGATAGCCTGCTGCCGCACCACATCATGGGGAGCGCAAGAGTCATCGCCAAGACCGGCTGGACCACCGCCGAACTCGACGCCGCCATTGCCGCCGCCCAACCGCCTGTGGGCAACAGCTACGATATCGTCACCCTGCTCATAGGCGTCAACAACCAATACAGGGGTTATCCGCTCGATCAATACGAGGTACAGTTTGCCGACCTGCTCGAACAGGCCGTCATTTACGCCGGCAGCCGCCCCGAGCGGGTATTCGTGCTGTCGATTCCCGACTACGCCTATACCCCCTTCGGCCAAAATTTCAACCCCACCCGCATCAGCCAGGAAATTGACGAATTTAATGCCGCCAATAAATCTATTTCGCTGGCACGCGGAGTTCACTATATCGACATCACCCCCATTTCCCGCGAAGGCCTGCAAGACCCCGCACTTGTCGCTTCCGACCAGCTACACCCCTCCGGCAAGATGTACGCCCGGTGGGTGTCACTGCTGAAACACAGCGTAATAGCAGAATTGAGGTAATGGGTATGAATAGCAAAAAATAAATCTATATTTTACGTCTCCTTAGTTTATTTCTATTTATTGTAATAAACTCTTCTTCTTGATAATCTGTTGATTCGGCTATATTTTTTAAAAACGCAATTAAAAATGACAATACGTTCGGATAGTCTTTTTTATCATATCTCAAAAAAATAATAGAAAGCCCTTTTACATGATGGGCAAAAACCCATTCTCCAAAATCTTTATCTTCTGTAATCAATATACTTTTTGATTCCTTTGCCAATTCTATGACCTGTTCATCTTTGATTCCAGGTTGGGCCAGTAAAACCCATTTCACATCAAATCCGTTATTCTGCAATTCACGAACGATATTACCATTTAAGCCTTCATCCGCTAGAATCGAAAAACTCATGCCGCAATAATTACTTCTTCTGACTCCATCATGGCAGCAGCATAAGCGACAGCAGCCAAGATATCATCTAATTTCAAATGCGGATACATGCCAAGTATCTCTTCAAAAGAATATCCATCTGCCAACTTCCTTAAGAGCAACTCTACTGTAATTCTCGTTCCTTTAATGGTAGGTTTCCCCAACATTACCTTGGAGTCCGAATGGATATGTTGCTTATAATCAACCATGACATGCTATTTTTTAGTTTTATAGACTTTTCAAAGATAAGTAATTTTTCTGTAAAAGGAAACCCCTTTCCATCAGCATATCAGCATATCCGCACATCAACCCATCAACTCTTGCTATTCCAACCAAAAAACAGGATATTGCCCCCTCAAACAATCGTCATTGATGACCTACGATAATTTTACCGTCAAAGCGCAAGACGCTATCATCAAAGCCCAGCAGATCGCTGCGGGCCAGGAGCAACAGCAGGTAGATACCACGCACCTCGTTCGGGGCATCCTCGATACCGATGAAAACGTGACCTCCTTTCTACTGCAAAAAATGAATGTGGACGCCAAAGCGCTGCGCCACCGGCTCGACGAAGCCATTCGCGTATACCCGCGCGTGCAGGGCGTTGAAAAACAATACCTGACTACCGAAGCCAACCGCTCGCTGAGCCGCGCCAAGTCGATGCTCACTGAATTCGGCGACGAGTTTATCTCTATCGAACTGATGCTGCTGGGTATCCTGCTGGGCGACGACAAAGGCGCAAGGCTGCTCAAAGAAAGCGGCGCCACCCCAGAGGCCCTCAAAGAAGCCATCCTCGAATTGCGCAACGGCCGCAAAGTGACCGAACAAAGCGCCGAAGATACCTACAACGCACTTGGCAAATTCGGCATCAACCTCAACGAACGCGCCGAATCGGGCAAACTCGACCCCATCATCGGTCGCGATGAGGAGATCCGCCGCGTACTCCACATCCTGGCCCGACGCACCAAAAACAACCCCGTGCTGGTGGGCGAACCCGGCGTGGGTAAAACCGCTATCGTAGAAGGCATCGCCTGGCGCATAGTGAAAGGCGACGTGCCCGATAACCTGGCCTCCAAAAAGATTTATGTACTCGATATCGCCGGACTCGTAGCCGGCGCCAAATACAAAGGCGAATTCGAAGAACGCCTAAAAAGCGTCATCAAAGAAGTCACCGACTCCAACGGCGAGATCGTCTTGTTTATTGACGAAATCCACACCCTCATCGGCGCGGGCGGCGGACAAGGCGCTATCGACGCCGCCAATATCCTCAAACCCGCCCTGGCCCGCGGCGAACTACACGCTATCGGCGCCACTACCCTCGACGAATACCAGAAGTATTTTGAAAAAGACAAAGCCCTGGTGCGCCGTTTCCAAACGGTAAATATAGACGAGCCCAGCGTAGAGGATACGATATCCATCCTGCGCGGCCTCCAGGAGCGCTACGAGGTGTACCACAAAATAGAGATCCTCGACGAAGCCCTCATCGCCGCCGCCGAGCTTTCGCACCGCTATATCGCCGACCGCTTCCTGCCCGACAAAGCCATCGACCTCATGGACGAGGCTGCCGCCAAACTCCGCCTCGAACTCGACTCGGTCCCCGAAGAAGTGGACAACTGGGAACGCCGCGTGCGCCAACTCGAAATAGAACGAGAAGCCATCAAACGCGAGCGCGACGAGAAAAAGCTGCAAAGCATCTCCGAACAAATCGCCAACGCCCGCGAAAAACGCGACTCGCTGCGCGCCACCTGGCAAAACGAAAAAGAGATCGTCGACCAAATCACGGGCATCAAAAAACGCATCGACGAACTCGACAACGAGGCTGATAAAGCCGAACGCAACAGCGACTACGAAACGGTAGCCAAAATCCGCTACGGCGAACTCCAGCACCAGCAGTCGCTGCTCAAAGGCGCCGAAGAAAAACTGGGCCAACTGCCAGAAGAAAACCGCCTGACCAACCAGCAGGTCACCGCCAACGATATCGCCGAAGTAGTGGGCCGCTGGACAGGCATCCCCGTGTCCCGCATGCTGCAAAGCGAAAAAGATAAACTGCTGCTGCTCGAAGACGAACTCCATAAGCGCCTCATCGGCCAGGACGAAGCCGTGCGCGCCGTGGCTAACGCCGTGCGCCGCAGTCGCGCCGGCCTCCAGGATGCCGACCGTCCTATCGGCTCGTTTATATTCCTGGGGCCCACCGGCGTCGGAAAAACCGAGCTGGCCAAAGCCCTCGCCGAGGTGCTCTTCAACGACGAAAAAGCCATCACCCGCATCGATATGAGCGAATACCAGGAGCGCCACAACGTGTCGCGGCTCGTGGGTGCTCCTCCGGGTTATGTAGGTTATGAAGAAGGCGGACAGCTCACCGAAGCCGTGCGCCGCAAACCCTACTCCATCATCCTGCTCGACGAAGTCGAAAAAGCGCACCCCGACACGTTCAACATCCTGCTGCAATTGCTCGACGACGGCCGACTGACCGACAGCAGGGGCCGCACCGCCAGTTTTAAAAACACCATCATCATCATGACCTCCAACATGGGGTCGGAGACCATCCTCGAAAACTTTGAAGACCTCGATGCCCTGGGCGAAAAACACCGCAACGAGATCATCGCCACCACCAAAACCGAGGTTTTCAACCTGCTCAAAGAAACCCTGCGCCCAGAGTTTCTCAACCGCATCGACGAGCAGGTGATGTTCCTGCCGCTCGGCAAAACCGATATCCGGCAGATCCTCGCGTTGCTAATCAAAAAAGTGGACAAGCAGTTGGCCCGCCAGGGACTCGTGTTGCGCGCCAGCGACAAAGCCCTCGATTGGCTGGCCGACAAAGGCTACGACCCCCAATTCGGCGCCCGTCCCATGAAGCGCGCCCTGCAAAAAGAACTCGTCGACGAACTCTCCAAGCAAGTCCTGAGCGGCGCCTTTACCGCCGGCGATACGATCTACATAGATATCAAAAACAACGCCCTGACCTTCGGCAAGACACCTTTTGAGGGCGCCGTGCATATTCCCGAGGCCACCGCAGAAGAAGTTGCCGAAGCTGCTGCAGCCCCCGCCGTCGAGGAGGCAAAACACCAGGCCGCCAAAGCCGCCCAGCGCAAAAAAACGCTCGAAGAGCTGGACCAGGCCACCAAAGATGTGATGGGTGCGGTGAAGGACGTGAAGGCGGGGAAGAAGAAGGAGTAGACTGTGCGACTGTACGACTGTTCGACTATACGACTTTGTCGTTCGTTTCGGCTCCGCTCAACGAACGGCAGGGCAAGTCATCGAGGCCCCCGCAGTAGATTCCGATAGCAGACTGCTGTATTGACTTTGTCATAAAAAATCCAGACCTTCGCAGATAAGCGAATAACCGATAATAAGCAGCTATTCGCGCTTACTGCGGTTATTCGCGGCTTGGATGTATTGCGGGAATACAAGAGTTGTAGGCAAGGAAAAAATGAAAAACGGAATAATCATATCGGTATTACTTTTTGCTTTTTTGCAAGGCTATTCGCAAAGCATAGACCTTGAAAGGGGCAAAGAAATTGATTCAATCGTGAATCAATATGTCAAAGAATATTCGATTGTCGGGTTATCAGTCGGAATCGTTCATGGTGACGAAACGTATTCCAAGCATTATGGTTTAACTGACCCAAAAAATGGTTATCAAATAACCGATAGTACCCTGTTTCTTACTTCATCAATATCAAAACTATTTACTGCCACGGCAATTTTTCAACTTATAGAGGAGAACAAATTAACCCTTGAGGATAGACTAATTGATATTCTAACGGACTTTAGGATGAAAGACAAGCGATATACGGACATTAGAATAAAGCATCTTTTGACGCATTCCTCGGGATTGAAATGGGACAATAAACTTAATGAATCACCTGATGACTCAACGTCAATTGAACTGTTTTTACAAAATCTGCGAAAACAGAAGTTGAATTTTACCCCCGGAGAAAAAATGTCATACAAGACATATAGCAATGCAGGTTATGACTTATTAGGAATTGTGATTGAGCGGATATCAGGTATGAAATTCAGTAATTATGTTAAAGCCAATATTCTTGAGCCGTTGCAGATGAACCAAAGTACATATTACTATGAAAACGTTGATTCTTCAGTCTTAGCGATTCCTCAGATTGTTGCAGGCAATTCCAGACGGGTCAAAAGGCTTAACTTCTTTGGGATTGACAACAAAAACAGACCGATTTTGAATGGCGAACCGCTTAGTTTAACAAGTTACGGCATTTATGGCGAAGAGTTTGAACATAACCCGAGTGGTAATTTGATTTCATCTGCTGTTGAACTCAATTTTTGGATGCAACACAATTTGAAAATATATACAGATTCAACTTTCAATAGCATCTTAACCCGAGCTACATTGAAAGAGATGTGGGCCACAGATAGAAATTCCGGATAAAAAAACGTCAATTGGATGGGGATGGTGGATACATCAAGATGAAGAACTGGGCAAATCAGTTTTTCATGTTGGAACAAACACTGGCTTCTGTAGTATATTGATGATATATCCCGAAAAGAAATTTGGGCTGACAATACTTTGCAATGGTTGGTATGCACAAGAAGCCGTTTGGCACAAAATTGCAGAAGAGATTACAGCATTATATATCAAAAATTGAAAACCCAGCCTACAACAATCCACTGCCTATCATGCCTCCTAAACATCGGCACGTCGGCAGTGGTAACGCCGTCAAGCTGAACAAGTTGGAAAGTAGTTGCAACCTTGCATCCACGGCCATTGAGCAAAGTCAAAACAACTCCTGCAATAAATTTACATTAAAAAAATGTTCGCAGGTCAGGAGACCCATTCATACACAAAGTCTTCTATTATTTGGATTAATATAAAAATGATAACCAAAACAACGACCCCTTTGGCAAAAGAAAGCCACCTGTTTTTTTCTTTAAAAAAATTAGCCATCGTCAAAGGCGCGTAAACCAGCGCTAAGGGGAATTCTACAAAAACCGTATCTATTGTCGGGGAAATAAATTTTAGCAGTGGCGTTATTCCAGACAATAAAAAAAGCAAAGAAAAAGTATACATCAACAAAATGCCGACTTCTGCATAATTGTATTTTGATTTAAAATAAAATAAATAGATAATCAAGGAATAAAATGGCAAAAGCACGATATGAATAAGCACCCAATATTCTTTATAAAAAAATGCTTCATTCAAGCCCGGCATATTTTGCTGTAATGCGCTAAACGTCCAGTAACGCAGCAAAGCGGCTATACTGGCACAGATAAACAGCATAGAAAAAGGCTTCTGGTGTTTGAGTCTTTCCCTGTGAATATAATCCCACTGCATCTTCCCTGGGCGGGTAATCAGTTGTTTTAGGGTGTAAAAAAATCCGCTATCCAAATTAGTAATCACCTGAAAAGCATCCACAAAAAGTCCGCCTACCGTAATTCTTTTTAATTCCAATTCCTGGCCGCAATTGCTGCAATAGTTGCCGGCGCCTGCGTGGCCGCAGGCGGCGCAGGTTTGTTTTTCCTTGTTGTTATTGTCGCTTTGCTTTGGCATCCGGCTGTTTGATAATTAGTGTGGTGACAAATATACGGTGGGGACGGCTATTTTAAAGGGAGAAGATCATTCCTGCTGTCTGTTTTACATAGAACTCGAAAAGCTATGTAAGAGGCTTGTTCAATTGCAGCTGTTTTGCTCCACCTGACCTTTAAAAGCTCTACTGCTTGCATAAAAATCCTTTGCCAAACAGTAGCTTTGTGTCAGCATGCGAAAACTACTAAACCTCCTTATCACCTTTTTTGTACCGGCACTGATGATGGCGCCTGGTACCGTTTCAGCTCAACCCGGCGCTAAGGCAGAGATATTGACCACCGAAGATGGCTTGTCGCAGGGCATGGTTCACTTTATTTTGCAGGATAGGAAAAAAAGTGGGCGTTTTCACCGCATCCAGCTTGGCAATAACAATACGTCAGGCATTGCCAATATTGGCCTGACCGAGGTGGATGCCCTGCATTTTTTGGTTAGCACACATGATAGGCTGTATTTGCTGATGCTCCCCGATAATTTTTTTGAAAAAAATGCCCTACTTGACATAAACCAGATTGAAGTTCCCGGGAATGTGGTAGCAGGTTTTTCCAAAGACAGCCTGGGAAATTATTGTATACGCGGAAACGAAAACAGCCTTTACCGCCTCAATATCGCCAAGCGCAAATTGACCAAAGCTGATGCCGGTTATCTGCCAAAGAACTTCTCCAAGCAGGCATGCCTTTTTGGGTGCGGTAATATGCAACCGGATCGCTCGGGCATATTCTGGTCGGGCACGATGGGCTATGGGCTTTCCAAAACCAACCCTAACAGCAGCCGCTTCCGGCATCTGGGGCCGGGCCACAGCATTTTATCGATGGCCGCCAAAAACGATAATTCGATACTCGCTACGACTTTTAGGTACCGGTTTTTTCAATTTGACGCCCCACCGGGATCGGGCAGTGCCAACGAACTCTTTCATTCAAATATTAGAGGCTCTTATGGGGTAAAGTTGGCGCCTACTCGTTCGGGGGGATTTTGGGCCTCACATGTTACTATTTTTTACCATTTTCCTCCTTTTGCCAACCCTGAAATATTCCCTTCGGAGGCACTTTTACAGTCAGCAGAAAAGGCCAATTCAACCAACCAAAAGTTAACCATAGAAAACTTCAGGATTGAATCCATAGTTTTCGAGAGCAGAGGTGGAAATGTCTTTTGCGGGCGCCAATGGCGCTTTGTTGTCCTTAGAGCCCAAAACGGGCAAGGTAGCCGGGTTCGACTACAGCGACCCCAACGAAAAGTCAGCTTCCACGATAACGCCCACCGTCATATACGAGGACTCGAAAGGCGTTTATTGGATGGGGACACAGTCCGGCTTTGTACGGGCACAACCCACTCGGGACGGCCGCTTGGAGTTCGCCTGGTATCGCAACAACGCCGATGAAGGCAGCGCTGCAAAACCGGGGCTGAGTTACAACCACGTCTCTTGTTTTTTAGACGACCCCGCCAACCCGGATCGCTACATCTGGATTGCCACGAAAGGCGGCGGACTGAATCGACTGGACAAAACCACAGGCGAATTTCACTACCTGACCACCAAAGACGGTCTGCCTAACAACACAGTCTACGGCATCCTGTCAGACGATGCGGGCAATATCTGGGGAAGCACCAATCGGGGTATTTTTTGCCTCAGCCGGCATTCAAATTTGTCAAATCCAACCTTCCGCAATTTCACCCAAAAAGATGGGTTGCAGGACGCCGAATTCAACACAAATGCCTACGCCAAATTGCCCAACGGCAACCTCGCTTTTGGCGGTGTAAATGGCCTGACTGTTTTCAATCCCAAAGAAGTATTATTTGGCGAATTTTCACCCAATGTATTTATAACCAGTATTTTAGTAAATAACGAGCCAATTGTTCCAGGCGATGCAAGCGGCGTGTTGACTCAAACCATTGAGACTACCAGCAGCATCACGCTGACGCATTTGCAAGACATCCTCACCCTCGAATTTGTCTCGCTTGACTTCACCTCGCCGGAGCAGAACAAGTACCGTTACCAATTAGTCGGGACAGATGACAAATGGGTGGAATCGGGCGCCCGGCGCAGTGCCACCTACTTGCACCTGCCGGCCGGCAACTACACTTTTCGGGTGCAAGGATCCAATAGCCGGGGCATCTGGAGCGAGCATATTGCGGAGCTTAAAATCAGGGTGTTGCCGCCCTGGTGGAGGACCTGGTGGGCGTACCTGCTGTATGTATTGACTGTGGGCAGACTTATTGTTTTTATACGAAAAAGAGAACTGCGGGAGCGGGAAGTAAAACACCGCCTAGAACTGGAAAAGATAGAAGGCGAGCGGCTGAAAGAGTTGGACAGCTTTAAATCACGCCTCTACACCAACCTCACGCATGAATTCAGAACACCGTTGACGGTCATCCTCGGCATGGCGCAGCAGGCGAAAATGGAAATTCGGAGCGGCGATATGGAAAAAATGGGAACATCCCTAATTCCCAATTTAAATATGATTGAGCGCAATGGAAAAAGCCTGCTACAGCTCATCAACCAGTTGCTCGACCTGTCGAAATTGGACAACAATGCGCTGCAACTGCATCTGGAACAACAGGACATCGTGCCCTATCTGCGCTATGTGACGGAGGCTTTCCAGACTTATGCCAACAGTAAAAACCTCTCCGTGCGCTTTTTCTCCAATTTTGAAACGCTCACAATGGATTTTGACCCGGAGCAGGTCAAACAAGTGCTGACCAACCTGATTTCCAACGCGGTAAAGTTCACACCATCGGGCGGGGACGTATTAGTGAAGCTGGAAATGGAGAAATTGAAGATCGAGAAATTGAAAATTTTCGTGATCGACACGGGCATCGGCATCGCCGAAAAGGACCTCCCCTATGTTTTCGACCGCTTCTTTCAGGCAGACAGTTCCAGCACCCGCAAAGGCGAGGGCACCGGCATCGGGCTGGCGCATGCCAATGAATTGGTGAAGTTAATGGGCGGGAGCATCGAAGTGAAAAGTGAGATTGGGAAGGGTTCTACGTTCATGGTGAGTTTGCCCATACAGCGTTCGACCCTGACTCCCAAAGGGCAACTTAATCCGCTAAGTGCCGTAGAAGACTTTTCCAATTGGCATTCTGCAGAATCTGACGAATCAGGTACTCCTTCAGGGGACAACTACCCCCTCGTCCTCCTTGTCGAAGACAACGCAGACGTAGTGAATTACCTAAAAAGCTGCCTTGCAGGGAAGTATCGCACCCTGGTTGCCCGCAACGGAAAAATCGGGGTAGAGATGGCGCTTGAGCATATCCCCGACCTCCTCATTTCCGACGTGATGATGCCCGAAATGGACGGCTACGAGGTGTGCGACGCGCTGAAGAACAACGAGTTAACCAGCCACATCCCCATCCTCATCCTCACCGCAAAGGCTGATGCAACTTCGAGGATGGCCGGGCTTCGCAGGGGCGCCGATGCCTATTTGTCGAAGCCCTTCGATTTGGAGGAGTTATTGGTGCAGTTGGAGGTTTTGTTATCGAACCAACGGCGCATCGCTGCCCATTTTTCCAAAGCGCTTAAAGCCGATATGCCAATCATAACACCCGAACCTGCCATTGCGGATGCGGCATTAGTCGAAGATGCTTTTGTTCAGAAAGTGAAGGCCGTTATTGAAGCCCATTTTTCAGACGAAGACTTTGCTTTGCCACAGCTTTGCCAGAAAATCGGCATGAGCCGCTCCCAACTATTCCGAAAATTGAAGGCAGTGACTGATACCAGTCCCTCCGACCTCATCCGCTCCTACCGCCTGAACAAGGCCAAAACCCTGCTGGAAACCACCTCGTTGACCGTCTCGGAAGTGGCCTGGCAGGTGGGATTTAAAAACCTCGGACATTTTTCACAATCCTATCAGGAGGAATTCGGCCACTCGCCCAGCACAACTCGCAAATAATTCATTATCAATTATTTGAATCCACGTTTCTCTCGGGCAATGCAACGAAAGGAGAAATCTTTTTTTGTGTCCTGCAACGAATAGCACAATGATTGGGACACTGACGGAAGGCATTTGGGCGGGGCTGCCCACATCTTTGCTTCATTATTCTTATGAGGGCAAATGACCCTTGAATAGGCCCCTAACCCAATAACAGCCCCAAAAAACAATTGAAAACGATCATTTCTTAACCCAGTTAATACTTAACAAACAATGAAAGACAATCTAATCCGGTTTTTTCTCGTGCTGATCCTGTTATCCAGCTTTGCAATCACCGCCAACATCATGGCTCAAAACACAGGTTACGACCTCGCCTATGTCGAGTCGTTAACCGACCCTCACGATCAGCCATTTTCAGAACCGGCGCCGTCCGTTTCTGCCGATGAACCACCTGCGACAACCTACTACGCCGTCGTCGAACACATGAAAGTGTTGCCGGGTATGTGGGACGAATACCTTGAAGCCGAGAAAGTATGGAAAAAATCCACCAGGGACGCAAAGCCAAAGGCGAAATCATGGACTGGTTCCTGTTTCAATCCCTGTATCCCGGTGGCACGGATGCGCGATATGATTATATCACCGTCACCTACTACAAAAGCGGCAAAGAACTCGGCAGCACCGAATGGAATTGGGAAGCAATGACCAAAGGGCTGACCCCGGCAGAAATTGAAATCGCCAACAACGCAGAAAAGACACGCAACCTGATTGACCGCCACCTCTACTCCTTCTTCAACGGCTGCGACCAGGCGACCTGCAAGCCAGGCAAGTACCTCCAGCTTTTTGCCAACCGGGCAAAACCCGGCAAGACTGGAGCTTACGAAAAATTCCTTGAAGACGGAACCGCCATGCGCCTGGAAGCCATCAAGTCCGGCAAAATTCAGGCTTGGTCGATATGGAAACGGGTCTATCCCGGCTCGCCGGAATTGGATAGCCACACCGCGGTGTATGCTTACGATTCATTCGAGGCTTTGCTCAAAAACTCTGCGCCGGTCGATTTTTCCGCCGAATTGAAGAAGGTGAAAGCCACGCAGACCTGGGACGATTTCATGAAGCAAATGAATGAATTGAGGGATTTCGCAGGCTCGGAGATGTGGGAGCAGGTGGATAGTACGCAGTAAGCGACAAATTTAGAGCTTGTTTGGATTTTCATGATTGCGCGAAAGCGAGGAAAATGACTAAAGTCCAAACAAGCTCTTAATCCATCAAGCAAGATGAACCCCAACCCTTATTATTGTTTTTGAACCTATACTTTGATTGTCCAATCTTCTATTTCTACCCGATCGATTACTTTGAAATGATTTATGTTATTGGTAACCATTATCAGCCCGTTAGTGATAGCCGTGGCGCCTATCAAAAGATCAAATTCATCTACCGTGATTCCTAATTTACGTAACCTTGATTTTTCTTTGGCGTAAAAATCCAAGGCATTAAAAATCGGTATTGTTTGAATTTTTGATTGAAAATTTACTACAACCTTACGATTTCGCTCAACATGCAGGCTATTCTCCGCACCAAATTTTAATTCAGCTATCGTAATCTCAGAAACAAAGCAATTTTCCAATCCAACTTCCTCTATTTTTTCGTCCAATGAATACTTTCCATTGAGGTAGAAAATGCAAATATTGGTATCCAATAAATATCTGTTCAAAATTTTTCAATTTGCCGATTAAAAACTCTGGACTCCCTTATTTCTTCAATTTGTTGCTCTGCAGATTTATCGCTTAAAAAAGCGCCAAAGAGGTCTTTGAATGTGGGCTCAATAGGCGGTTGAGCCTTCATAGATTGAGACAGCTGGGCGATCAGCTCCAGCTTGTCGTCCTGGCTTAGGTTTTTGAGCAATGCCAGATAGGTCTCCACTAATGTATGGTTGATGTTTAATGCGCTCATCCTTTTTTTAGTTTAAAACGCTTGGCCATGGCTTTAGTTAAGTCCACTAGCTCCAGTACGTGGAAATATTGCGAATATCAAGGATTTAAGTGAAAAAGTCAAGTCTGAGCCTGAAAGTCATTGGGCAAATTATGCGTCTCGATACCAAGCACGATGCAAACTGTTCTAACGTCACCTCGTCACCTCGTCACCCCTCTGGAGTATCTCAGTTTATCAACATAATCGCCGCAATCGTCTCAATGCCTTCCCACAGGCAACCGATGCGCACATTTTCGTTTTCGCCGTGCTGGTTGTTGTCGTAATTGACCACGGGCACGGAGATGGGCGGCGTATTCAGTTTTTCTTCAAAAAGATATAAGGGCAGGCTACCGCCGGCAGATGGCATCAGCACCACTTCCTGGGTAGTCGTCGATTTTACGGCCTGGATGACCTGCCGGGAGATGGGCAAATCCATAGAGGTGCGCTGGGCGTTGTAGCCCGTACCGCTGCGAATGGTGGCGATATGGGGATATTGGAGGCGCTCCTCGTCGGTGGGCTCGCGGTCGAGGACGTAGTAGCCCTGCTTTTTGACGTGGTCGATCACCTTCTGGATCTGTCGCTGGTAGTCGTTGCCTTTTACGAGTCGCAGATCGAGCGTCACCGTGGCCATGGTGGGGATGATATTGCTGGCCAGCCGGCCCACGTTAGCGCTCACGATGCCGTTGATGTTGAGCGTGGGCTGGGTGGTGATCGCTTCGAGAAACGTCATGTCGGGGTTTTCCGATTGGGCGAAGGCCAGTTCCTGTTGCATCATCGGGGCGGGATCGGGGATGGCGGCCAGGGCGGCGCGTTCGGAGGCGCTGAGGGGCGCCACGTCATCGTAGAAGCCGTCGATTAGTACGCGGCCGTTGTCGTCTTTCATGGTGGCCAGTAGCCGCACGAGTTTCATGGCGGGATTGGGGGCCCAGTTGCCGTAGTTGCCGCTGTGCAGCGGGCGCTTGGCCCCAAAAACCGTGAGGTTCATATTCACATCGCCGCGCACGCCAAAGGTGATCTGTTTTTTTCCCGAGGCGTGCATGGGGCCGTCGCAGATGATCCAGGCGTCGGCCTGCAGCAGAGCCTTGTGTTTGTCCAGTATCTCGCCCAGGTTGGTAGAGCCCTTTTCTTCTTCGCCTTCGAAGAAAAACTTGATATTGATCTTGGGACGAAGGCCGGTGCGGCGAATAGCGTCGTAGGCGTTGAGTATGGTAAATACGCCGGCTTTATCGTCGGCGGCAGCCCGGGCATAGAGGCGCCAATCGGGATTGATGGCAGCGCCCGGCGCGGGAAAGTCGACAAACTGCCCGCCCTTGTCGAGTGGAGCGCCGGCCAGTTGAGGTTTGAAAGGCGACAAACCCTCGGCCCACTTATCGGGATTCACCGGCTGGCCGTCGTAATGGGCGTAAAAGATGAGGGTTCGGGTGGCGCCGGGGCTTATTACTTCGCCGTATACCGCGGGGATAGCGCCTTCGGTGTCGGCATGGAGCAGACGCACGTTTTGGATGCCTCTTTTTTTCATCATACCGGCGACATACTCCGCGTTGGCTTGCAATTGCGCGGGGTCGTTCATAGTATTGGGTATAGCGAGGAAGTCCATGTATTCCTTCAGCAATTCATAGTGGCGGGACTGGTGGTCGGCGCGGATTTTTTCGACGGCTTTGCTTTGGCTGAAAAGAAAATGGGCGCAGCCGGTTAGCAATAAAAGGAGTACGTATTTAGGCATGTGGCATCGATTGTAAGGTAGAATGATAGTGCTGTTTAGCCTACAATTATAGTGAATTTTAACGCAAAGGGCGCTATTCTTCATGATTAGCGCCCCTTGCGAATCCCACAACTCACAACCCACAACTACCAGATTTTCACCCTCAAACTATCGGGCACATACATAGCTTGGCCGGGTTTCACATCGAATGTTTCATAAAAAGCATCCACGCTCACATAGGGGCCGTTGACGCGCCATTTGGCGGGCGAGTGCACATCGACCAGCAGGCGGGTTTTGAGTGCTTCCTCGCGGATATGCCCGAGCCAGCCCAGGGCATAGCCGAGGAAATAGCGCTGTGCGGGGTTTAGCCCGTTAATAGTTTTATTTTCCTTGTATTGGGCGGTTTGTACAAACGCATCCCAGCCGAGCAGGATGCCGCCGAGGTCGGCAATATTCTCACCCAGCGTGGCTTTGCCGTTGATTTTATAGCCGGGCAGGGGTTCGTATTGATTGAATTGGTTGACCATCACCTCTGCCCTCTTGTTGAATTTTTCCTCGTCGTCTTTTGTCCACCAGCTCACCAGGTTGCCTTTTTCGTCAAACTGGCGGCCCTGGTCGTCGAAGCCGTGGGTGATTTCGTGGCCGATGGTGGAGGCGCCGGCATAGCCGAAAACGAGCGCGTCGTCGAGTTCTTCATCCCGGAATCCCGGCACGGTAAAGATGCCGGCGGGCAGCACGATTTCGTTATTGGAGGGGTTGTAATAGGCATTATAGGTTTGGGGTGTCATATCCCATTCGTCGCGGTCGACGGGTTTGCCCAGTTTGTTCACGTGGTATTGGTGCCACCATTCGTGGGCGTTCATCATATTTTGGGCGTAGCTTTCGCGGCCTATTTTCATAGCGCTAAAGTCCTTCCACTTGTCGGGATACCCCACCTTTTTCTTCATCGTGGCCAGCTTGACGTAGGCTTTTTGCTTCGTGCTGTCGCTCATCCAGGTGAGTTTTTCGATTCGTGTCTTTAGCGCAGCGCGAACAGATTCTACGAGGTCTTCGTAGCGTTTTTTTGCTTTCGCATCAAAATATTCTTTTACATAGAGCTGTCCGAGCAACTCGCCCATCATATTTTCCTCCGATTCGATGACGCGTTTCCAGCGGGGTTTTTGCGTTTTGGCGCCTGAGAACAATTGGCTAAAAGCAAAAGCTTCGTTGCCGAAATCATCGGGCAGGGTTTCTGCGTAAGATTCCAGCAAGTGGTAGCGCAGGTTGTGCTTCCAGGTGAGCAGGGAGTTGCCTTCAGGGCTTTGTCGAGGGCTTTGTAGTATTCGGGTTGACCGATAATCACGGAATCCACCTTGGGAATGCCCATCGTGCTCAGATAATTGGGCAGGTCGCAATTGGGGCACATTTTATAAAAAGCCGGCAGGCTCATTTTATTGTAGTTGGCATAGGGATCGCGCAGGTCTTCCAACTTGCGGTGTACCTTGGCGAGGCCTGTTTCGAGGGCCAGCATATCTTTTGCCGATTTGTCGGCGGCGGCTTTTTCCACACCCGACAATTGCAGCATTTTGCTTACGTGCTGAAGATAGGTATTGCGTATATTTTGGGTAGCGGAGTCGTTTTTAAAATAATATTCCCTTTCCGGGCAATCCCAGGCCGGTTTGCCAGAATTGCAGGGCGATGGCTTCGCTGTTTTTGGAATCCTGGCCGATATAGGTGCCAATGATCGTACCGACGCCGAGGCGTTCGAGTTTGCCCACCATCGTGCTCAGTTGCCTGACATCTTTGATGGCTTCGATTTCGTTGAGCAGGGGCTGGATGGGTTTCAGGCCGTTTGCATGGATAGCGACGCTGTCCATGGCAGTAGCCCAAAAGTCGCCGATTTTTTGTTCGGCGCTACCTTGGGAGGCCTTTTGCGCGGCGGCTTTTTCGGTAATATCGCGTAGGCGGTTGCGATTTTCTTCAATAACCAGGTAGGCGATGCCCCAGCTGCTTTGCTCGTCGGGGATGGGGTTGTTTTTAATCCATCCGCCATTAGCGAAAGCAAAAAAGTCATCGCCGGGGTTCACCGTAGTGTCCATGTTGGCAGAAAGAATATCTTTTGCAGGGGTTTCGGACTGTGGCGCGGGTTGTTTGCAGCCATAGGCCAATATCAGGATTGCAGTCAGGGTAAAAATAACCGATTTCATAAGAATATTACTTTAAGGAATGAATGCCCGAAGGTAACCAAAACTAATCGCGATAGAACATCCACTTGCCCAATTCTTTGAGCGTCACCTTTTTGCCGTACATGAGAATGCCGACGCGGTAGATACGCCCCGACAGCCATACCAGGAAGACAGCGGTGGCCAGCAGGAGCACAACGGAGAGGGGCCACCTGCCAGGCCGGCGGGTCGAAAGCCAGTCGGGCCGGCATCACGATAGGAGAAAACAGCGGGAATAGCGACGACCAAACCGCGAGGCTGGAATGGGGCGCCTGCACGGCTACCATCATGATATAAAAGGCCAGCACCACCGGGATCGTAATAGGAATAGTGAGCGACTGGCCTTCGCCGAGGTCGTCGCCCATGGCTGAGCCCACGGCGGCAAAAAGCGAGGAATACATAAAATACCCACCCAGGAAATACAAGATAAACAGGGGAAAAATAAGCCACCAGGAGATGCGTTTCACCTCTTCCATTACTTGCGCCATCATCAGTTGGGCATCTTCGCCATTCATTTCCGGAGGAGGTGCTGCGCTGGGCATTTGGGTGGCGTCGAATCCAAAAAACAGGTTGGCGACCACCACGATAAGGGGTAGCAGCACGGCCCAGATGGCCACCTGTGTAAGTCCTACGGCGCCCACCCCGATAATCTTGCCCATCATAAGCTGGAAGGGGCGCACCGACGAGATCATCACCTCTACGATGCGGCTGGTTTTTCCTCCATCACGCTGCGCATCACCATCATGCCGTAGATAAACACCGTCATATACATGATAATGCCCATAAAAAAGCCGATCGCGGCGCCGACGAGGCCTGAAAGTTGGTTATCGGCGTCAGCGGTGGGAGTGAGGGGTTTGGGCTCCAGCTCCACCTTTGTATCCAGCGCTTCTAATTCCTTGCGATCAAATTTGAGTTGGTCGATTTTGTAATCGCGTAAGCTGCTGCGCACTTTCTGGATAATAAGGGGTTCGATGTCGAGAGTCAGCTTATCGTCGGAATAATAATACACCCGGAAGGTTTTGTCGAGCAGGTTGTCGGGTTTGGGAATGACCAGTACCCCGCTATATTCGTATTGGTCAAACTGATAGATCAGCGTATCGAGGGGAATATTTACAAACTTAAAATAGAGGTTGCGCTCGTCTTTTATAGCGCCTTTGAGAATATCGCCTTCGTCGATCACGGCGATGTGTTTGGCGTCGTCGCTTTCATATCTAAAAATAAAACCCACCACCACTATAAACACCCCGAATGCCAGCGGGGTGAGCAAAGTGGCCAGGATAAAGGAGCGCCGGGTGACGCGTGTGAGATATTCCCTTTTAACGATCAGCCAAAGTTTATGCATGCCGGTTGTAGTGCTTTCCCACCAAATATAGAGAGGATAGGCGGCTGCAAAGAAAAATAGTGCGATTATGTACAAAATGCGGCAATTGGCCTGTAAGTGGAAATCGTTTCGCTTCTTTTGCGCTTTTCGCAATCCTTTTTAGCTTTGCAGGAAACTTGCAAACAACATGGAAAGCACAAGCGCTAAAAAATCTATTGCATTCGATTGGCTGATGACCTTTGTTTCGCTGGGAGCTGTCATTCTTCTGCTTGCATTTGCCGACGAATGGTTCTGGTTGGCGTTGCCTTTTTTCCTGACTTATTTGGTGCGGGCCCTGGATAGCATGTAATACGCTGCCCGCAATAGCTGCCCCAAAAACGCCATTGCGACGTCGATCTTGTATGAGAAATCCTTACCCTGAAATGGAGGTTGCGTAAGAAGCTATTGACGGCTTTTTATGCAACCCCAATTTCCAATTGAAATAAAATCCCTTGAACATGTACGACGTCCTCATTGTCAGTTTCCTCACGGCGTTTACGCTCACCTATTTTGCCATTCCATCTATCATCCAGATAGCCAGGGAGAGAAACCTGGGCGATGTACCCATTGAGCGCAGCTCGCATACGGTTATTACGCCTTCTTTGGGGGTATCGCCATCTTTTCGGGGTCAATCTTTTCTATTGTGATGTGGACTCCTTTTTGGTGATTTCGGCAACCTGCAATACATCTTGTGTGCTTATATCATTTTGTTTTTGATAGGCGCCAAAGACGACCTTTCTCCCATGTCGCCTTATGCGAAAATGGCGGGTCAGGTACTGGCCGCTACTATTCTCGTTTTTAAATCGAATATCCAGCTAACCAGCTTGTACGGCATATTTGGTCAGGTTGGCCCGCTCCCGATCTGGTTAGCCCTCACATTATCGCTGCTCACCATCCTGGCCATCATCAACGCCTTTAATTTGATAGACGGCATCGACGGGCTGGCGGGGAGCCTGGGCGCCCTCATTGCCGCTACGCTGGGGTGTTGGTTTTTTCTGACCGACCACTACGAATACGCCATCATGGCCTTTGCCACAGTGGGCGCCATACTGGCTTTTTTGCGCTATAATTTTACGCCCGCCAAGATATTTATGGGCGACACGGGTTCTTTGCTGATCGGGATGGTTTGTGCCGTATTGGCCATCCAGTTCATCGATATCAACTACCAGCTGGAAGTAAGCCACCCATTTAAGTTCGACAATACACCGGCGGTAGCGATAGGCATTTTGATCCTGCCTTTATACGATACCGTCAGGGTATTTATCACGCGTTTATTGCGGGGGCATTCGCCCTTTCACGCCGACAGGCGTCATATTCACCATTTGCTTATCGATTACGGCATGAGCCACATGCGCGCTACCGCTACGCTGGTATTCATCAATATGCTGTTCATTTGTTTTGTTTTTTCGTTTCACAACGTATTGGAATTACATGTTATGTTGCTCATTCTCATGTCAGCTGCTACGACAATGACCTATATGCTGCACAAGACTGTGGTGAAAGCGTCGCATCATTTTGGGTGACAAGGTGATTTCTCAATAACTTGTCGATTTGCCTGATTTGCTTATATTTGGGCATCCGGATAGCACAACCCTAACCGCCCTGATTATGCAATTCACCCATCAAATACTCGACAGGCTCGACTTGCTGGAACAGAAGTTCGCCGTCATGGGACAAGACCTGCTTTCGTACCTCGACGGCTTGCTTTACGCAGATTACCTCACCTATTGGGATTATATTCATCTCGATACTTTGCTGAGCCTGCAAAATCCAAAAACGCAGCTTCCCGACGAGCGCATTTTTATCATTTACCATCAAATCACCGAGCTGTATTTTCAGCTGATCATACAGGCTATCGAGCAGGTGATTTATGCGGAAGACCCTGGGCGGGACTTATTTTTGCGCCAGTTAAAACGGGTCAATAATTACTTTGAACACCTGATCCATTCCTTTAATATTATGGTAGATGGGATGGACAAAGAAGAGTTTCTCAAATTCCGCATGAGTTTGCTGCCTGCCAGTGGTTTTCAATCGGCTCAATACCGGCAGATTGAGATACTCAGCGCCGATTTGCAGCGGCTTGCCCACCCTTCGAAGCGCGATGAACTCTCGCCCGATGCCCCCGTGGCCGACCTTTTCCAGCACCTCTACTGGAAATCGGGCGCTACCGAATTGGCTACCGGCAAAAAAACGCTTACCCTCAAGCAATTTGAACAAAAATACGCCGCCGACTTCCTGCAATTGGCTGAAAAAGTAAAAACCTGCAATCTTTGGCAAACTTACTGCAAGCTGGACGAAGCTTCTCGCCACGATGAGGAGATACGGGAACAAATGCGCGAACACGACTTCAACGCCAACGTACGCTGGCCCCTGATGCACCTGCGTTCGGCAGTGCGCTATCTCGACAATAAACCGCATGTGATAGCAGCTACCGGCGGTACCAATTGGCAAGAGTACCTGCCGCCTAAAAATCAACGCGTTATTTTTTATCCCGAATTATGGACCGATGAGATACTCGACACTTGGGGAAAAAAGATGAATCCCGGCCATTAAGTTTTCGCACCCACTCCCGTCTGCCGCCACCGTATATCGGCATTCACGAGCAGGGCTGTATATATAAAGAAAAAGGATCCCACCTTGTCGACCTCTATCAAGTCGTTGATAATCAAAAATGTGTGAATCACTATCAGGCAAAGCAATGCCATCATGACGATTCTCTTGCGTGGCGGGTCGCTGATGCTGTGGTATATTTGTTCCCCCCTGATAAGCGTATAAAAACTGAGCGCCAGAAAAAGCAGAAGACCTATAATGCCCTGGTCGACCAGGGTCATAAGATAATAACTATGTATGCCCGACTGTTCGGGATTATTGCTCACATACGTTTGAAAACTATTGACGGTATAACTTTTATAAAAATTCAAAAAATTACCCGGACCGAATCCCACCAGGGGGTACTCCTTACTCATATACACCCCTGCAATCCATCGATAGAGGCGCTCCATAGTAGAAATATCCTCCATTTTGTAGGTTGCCTCGATCAAATTGTCAAAGCTTTGATGCGCAATAGTGCGGTCGTAATTGGGAGCATATAGCAGGTAAGTATTGCGATAAGCAAAAAAACCAAATGTGATTACCGAAGCAATTAGAGCCGAGGCAATCGCGAGCTTCGTAAGTCGCCAGCGAACCACAAAATAGCCGCCTGCCGCCACCAGCAGCGCCACGTAAGCTGCCCGCGTAAACGACAAATAAACGGCCAGCAGCATAAAAGCCGCTATGCCTATCATGATCTTCCTTTTGCGACTGTGGGGCGCCATCCAACTCAACCCCAGCCACATAAGGGGCGCGAACAAGGCCAGCGACACTGCGTAATTGACGTGGTTGCGATAAAAAGGGTGCAATACCTTGTGGATGGACTGAAACGTAAAGCCGTCGAGGCCGTGCCTTGTGAATACTACCAACACCGTAAATAACAGGGGGTAAAAAACGTCCAGAATAACTGGCGAATATCTTTTTCGGTGGTGAGCAGCCATCCCGCCATAAAATAAAAAACTACTACGTACCACGTTTTTGCCAGGGCAAATTTGAGCGACACTACCCACAGGCTAGACGTAAACGTAGTGAGGTATATCCAGCCCACGTGAACCACTAGCAGCAGCGTAATCGGGTGCAACAAAAAGCGGATATCCATGCGCTTACCCGGCTGGGCCATGTAAACCAGGAAGACAAGCATGAGCCCCACGATGAGCGGCTCGGAGGGCAAGTCGGTGCCAAAGCCATTGGGCAACATGATCTCGGTAGAAAGCGGAATGCTCGCTATGAGCAGAAAAAAAACCTTCCGAAAGTCGACGATAGTGAGGTAAATCAGCAGAAAAAAGGCCGGCAATCCCGCCAGAAAATAAAACTCAGTGGCGATGCCCAGCAATATAGAGCACGCGACGATAGTCCCGTAGGTCCAGAAAAACCATTCGGGCAGGCTGGCAGGTTTGATGTGTTGCCAAAAACTATTGAGGGTCGTAGATCTCCCGCCAGTTGACATCTTTATAAGTTTCGAACAGCAAAATGCCGATTACACAAAACATAAAGGCCACTGCGGTAGCGGCTATTACGAGGATAGAGCGTTTGGGCCTGGATTTAACGATTGGGGTTTGAGCTTCTTCAATTACCATTAATGCCGGTATGTTCGATTCATAGGTGGCCCGGTATTGTTTGAGGCGCTCTTTGTCTTGGCTCAACCCCGAATTGGCCTCTGAATATTGGCGCTCATAGGCCAATACCACAGGAGTTCCATCGTTGAAATGGTTGATTTTTGCTTCGAGGTTTTTCACTTCTTCTTCCATACCGCGCACCTTGGCTTCGAGGTTGCGGATCGTATCCCGGTGAACGCGCTGCGACTGGCGCAGTACCTCGAGGCGGGTGCGGCTGCCAATCAGCTTGGATTCCGTTTCCGAAAACTGCGCCGTCAGGGTCTCCGATTGAGCAATGATGTTGTAAACCCCGTATTGTTTGCGCAGCTTTGACATCGAGTCGCCCAGTATTTTGAGCTGCTGTTCTTTTACAGCTATCTCGTCTTCAAATGTTTTTATCGACTTGAGCTGACTGTCTTTGAGCAGTCGCTGGGTAATGGTATTGATCTTTTCGCGGGCAGCCCTGGCCATATTGGCAGCCATCTCCCGGTTAACGTCTTCTATTGTTAATTCAATGGCGTCGAGCTTGGTCTTTTTTACATCGTACCTTTTAAAAAATGCCATTTTTACCCGGTAGGGCGCCTTGAAATTTGTGCTGTCAATGTCGTAATGCTTATACAAATCGAAAGTATCGACCAGGAAATCGACCAGCTCGCTCGATTCCGCAATAGTGAGCACCCTGTCGATATCCTGTTTATTGCCGTAATATTCGGGCTCTAATTGGCCGTTCCCAAAGATGATCTCCGGCTTGGACTGATCGGGGCTGGCCACAATGAATATCGTGGTGGCTTTGTAATAATTGGGCAGCAATAGCGAAATAGCAGCCGTTCCAATGCCTACCGCTGCACATACATAAAAGATGGGGTTTTTCCACCTGAATAAGGTCTGCAATACACCTAGTAAAGTAGTCTCTCTATTCTCCATGCGATTAATTACCCGGTTGGTTATAATTGTTAAGTCCCGCAAAGGTAGTAAAACCCCGAAAAAGGAGGATTATTCCTTCCGCCTGGCCGATGCTGCCGGCGCCAACAGGCGCAAAGTTTCTTTAAACGCACCAACCTGAATAGCAACGACCCAAAAGCTATGGCGCATATAGTGACAAAATTTAACTACCCAACCGGCTTCCAGGTTGAAAGGATCAGGAGGAAACTACTACCGAAAAGCCGGCAAAAGCAGGCAAACGGAGCCATGCAGATAGCGGCCATTGAAGAGCGGCCTGCCGCGTGGCAATGATAAGCTGCGCCCCAAAGACGGCGGCTTGGGTGATGAGCATTGCCCAGGCGGCGCCAAGGGCTTTATAGGTGGGAATGAGCAGGATATTTAATACGATATTCAATACCAGGCTGGCGGCGTATACTTTATTGATAGCCCCCAACCGGCCACTTGCCGTGATGAGCGTGCCGAATACATACCCGCCGCAAGTGGCAATAAAACTCCACATCAGCAACCCTAATATGTCGCCGCTATACATACTCCCACGGTGGTAAAGCGCTTCCATGATTTCCGTGCGGTAACACCAAACGGACGCTGCAAGGGCAACCGATACGCTAAAGATGAGTTGAAAACTAAAATTGACCAATTGCCGGAGCCCCTCACTATCGCGATACAATTGCGCAAACATGGGCAACAACAATCCGGTGAATAGGAATCCTATCATGTTGGAGGCTTCTAAAAGGCGATAGGCGGAAGCGTAGATATCGGCCTGGTATTTGCCGTCGGATAACATGCGCTCTATCATCACGCCGTCGAGCCGGTTGTAAGCAGACATGAGAAATACGGCCAACGCAAAAGGATAACTTTGTTTTAAAATCAATACCAACAACGCGGGTTTGAACCGAAAGCGCTTGATTTGAATGCGATCGCGCAATACCAGCCAACAAAAACCTATGGCAATAGACCAACTCAGCGTTTGCATGAGTACGAATCGCGTGATCGTAAATCCTTGACCATGAGTAGGGCCGTATAACATGATGCCGAGCAATACGATAAGCGCAAGTTTATCGGCCACCGATATCAGGCTGTCGATGCGGTACAAACCCAATCCCGAAATATTAGAGCGCAAAAATTGCAAAAAGGAGTTGAGCATCTGGTTGACCGCGATGAGGGCCAGCAAACCATAGCCGAATCCATGGTAACCGGCTGCGGCGCCTGCGACCAAAACGATGAGAAAAAAAACCAGGCACAGGACCAGCTTCAGCAATAGCATATCGGCGAAATACTTGGACAACAAGTGCCGGTATTTCGCTACGTGCTGGTTGTTGAAGTACTGAATTCCCAGGTCGTTGACGATCTGGAAAAGAAAAGTGAGGTTGAATAAGGCGAAATATAACCCATAATCTCCCCCCGACAAGGTATTCTGAACAGATCGCTCTATGCCGAACAAGTAAAAGGGCTTGATCAGCAGATTGATGAATATCAGAAAAAGGAGGTTAATGAGAAATTCCCGCTGCATTATTCATAGCGCAGAGATTCAATAGGATCGAGCCTGGCAGCTTTGAGCGCCGGGTATAACCCCGAAATAAGCCCTACCGCCATACAAGTAATCACGGCAATGGTAATCCACAACCAGGGAAACAGGAAACTGCCCCCCATCAGCCAGGTTACGATATTGCCCACGAGTACGCCGAGAAAAATACCAACAACACCTCCCATCTGAGTAATTACCACGGCTTCGGTGAGAAACTGTATGAGTACGTTGCGCCGGGTGGCGCCGAGTGCTTTGCAGATGCCGATCTCACGGGTGCGTTCGGTGACCGACACCAGCATGATGTTCATGAGGCCGATAGCAGCGCCGACCAGCGTGATCAGGCCGATGCCGATGGCTGCCAAACGGAAATAGGTGGTGTTTTCTTTGATGATGCTGATCAGTCCGTCGCTTTTGCTGATCTCGAAGTCGTTATCTTGCGAGGCTTTTAACCGGCGCACATTGCGCAATACCACCGTAGCATGGCCTATCGCGTTATCGATCTGGGTGGCGTCGTTGACGGACACCAGGATATTGTAGTTCATGTCCTGAGTGCCGTAGTATTGTTTGCCGGTTTGCAGCGGTATCAAAATGCGGCGGTCTTCGCTCTGGTTCATACTGGAGCCCTTCGACTTAAGTACGCCGATAACCGTGAGCTTGATATTGCCCGCAGCGATAACTTTGCCAATGGCGTTGTCAGGTTTGTTATTAAAAAGCGTTTTCACGACATCGCTGCCGCTAACCGTATTGTTACCGCCGGCGTGCGATTCTTCCGTCGTAAAATTGCGACCGTAAGCAATATCAAAACCCTTGGCTTCCAGATAGTTTTCATTCACACCAAAAATAAAATAGTTGGGATTGGTCTTTTCGTTTTTGTATTTGATTTCAGCATCGCCGGAACACATAATGGAGATGGAAGTTTTGGAGGGAAAATTATACCGCTCTTTAAATTCCAGGGCTTGTTTATACGAAAATGGATCTGCCTGCTTGGTCGACCTGCCGTCTCTGTGGCCACGCGCGCCGTCACCTCCCTTCGGGTCTACGTCAAATGTGTTAGCGCCCAGATACGACAAGTTGTCGTTGAGCGAATAGATCGCGCTGTCAATAGCGGTGAGGATGCCCACCAGGGCCATGATACCGAAAGCAATGATCAATAATGTGAGGATTGCGCGCAGCCAGTTGGAGCGCACCGAGCGAAATGCGAGGCGTATATTTTCCAGTAGGTTCATCAGCCAATGATATTAGAATCCTAAAAGTACACTTTACCCCGTAAAACTGCCGACTTTGTTCGATCAATTCCCTGTGCTAATAGACGTAAGGGCACGTAATATCTTTTCTGCCGCTTCTTCCAGATTAGCGCCGAAGGCAAAAATACCCTCGCGGTGGCCTTCCATAACAAAAAGTCGTTGACGAGGCAGGTCGGTGGTGCGCAGCAAATGCCGAATGTCGTAGGCCATCTCCGGGGTGCCGTAGGTGGCCTCGCCACCGGTGGTGGGTATCTGGTGTAACAAGCGCTCCCATAATTCCAAATGGTGCACATGAATCACGCCTCCCACCCACGGGCATTCGCCGTAAATGGCGGCATGGCTCATGGATTCGGAGGAGGCCACAACAGGCCCTTCGCACCAAAGTTCGTTGGTGTCGATGCGCACAGCCGTGACAAGGCTGTAGTGGCTGCCATCCAACGTAGGCAGATGCCCCGTAGCTGAACCGCTGATCAGGAAGCGGTCGCTACGCTCCCAGCGCAGGCTGATATTGCCAAAACCAACCCCGTCGGGATAAGCGCCTATCAGTCCGTGCCGGCGCATGACCTCCCGCCATTGGTTGAGTTCGGCCACCAGCACAGCATCCCAGGCAGGCGCGGAAGCCCAATGCACCTGGAATTTGATATAGCCTTCTTCGGCTGGCAAGTTCGCCATTTACGCGTGTCTTTTTTCGGGATACAATTGCAACAGGCCTTCCTCGCTAGCCGGACAGATACCGCGGTCGGTAATCAGCCCTGTAACCAGCCGGGCAGGGGTTACGTCGAAGCCGTAGTTGGCGGCGGGGCTTCCGGCAGGGGCGATGAGTACCTGTTTTATGCGCCCTTCGTGCAGCCCTTGTACGTATTTTACCTCGTCATCGCCGCGTTGTTCGATGGGAATTTCGTGTAGCCCGTCGCGCAATTGCCAGTCTATCGTAGAGGAAGGCAAGGCCACGTAAAACGGAACGCCGTTGTCGAAGGCAGCCAGCGCTTTGAGGTAGGTGCCGATTTTGTTGGCCACGTCGCCGGTACGCGTGGTGCGGTCGGTGCCTACAATGACTATATCCACCATGCCGTGTTGCATAAGGTGACCGCCGGCGTTGTCGGTGATGATGGTATGTGGTATGCCGTGCTGTAGCAATTCAAAAGCAGTGAGTTGAGCGCCCTGGTTGCGGGGCCGGGTTTCATCCACCCATACCTGCACCGGAATGCCCTTATCGTGTGCCAGGTATACCGGCGCCAATGCCGTGCCGTAATCGACACAGGCCAGCCAGCCGGCATTGCAATGGGTGAGTATGCGCACAGGGCGACCGGGATGTTGGCTGTGAATAGCCTCGATCAGGGGCAGGCCGTATTCGCCGATACGACGGCATTGCGCTACGCTTTCCTGGGCCAGCACACCCGCTTCCCATTTGGCCGCCTCCTGCATTTGCGTTAGCGACTGTCCGGGCGCCAATGCCGCTACCATGCGATCCACGGCAAAAAACAAGTCGACAGCCGTCGGTCGAGCGCTTTTGAGCTGGGCAGTCCAAAGCAACAAATGCTCATGGGCAGTTTCTGCATCGGGCGCCTGAAGTAAGGCCAAGTACAACCCGTAGCCCGCCGTTACCCCGATGAGCGGCGCTCCACGCACGTGCATATCGCGGATGGCCGCTACGCAATCTTCGAGCGTACGCAAGTCTTCAATTACCACCTCGTGCGGAAAACGCCGCTGGTCAAACGTATGCACTACCGAGGGATCAGCCTCGTCGAGCCAGATGGTTTGGTAATGACGGCCATTTATTTTCATAAAAATGATTTAGTGAACAGTGAACAGTGAACAGTGAACAGTGAACTGATGCCATGAACTGTTCACTGTTCACTGTTCCTGCTCACAGATTCCACCCTCCTATCCATTACCCCAAACCACAGCGGCGGCACGAGCGATAAAATAATCGAGCTGGGATACCCCAGGGGCAGTTGGGGACTTTCATCCCAGTGCCGCAAAATCTGGTATTTGCGCGAAGCTTTATAATGGTGGTCGGAATGGCGCGTAAGCTCATACAGCAGGATGCGGCCCAATTCGTGGTTGGAATTCCAGGAATGGCGGGGCGTCACCGGCTCGTAGCGTCCATTATCGAGTTGACGGCGGCGCAGTCCGTAGTGTTCTACATAATTGACGGTTTCCAGCAATAGAAAACCTACCACGGCGATAGCAAGGGCATAAGGTAAAATACCCCAGCCGAAGACTGCTCCGATCAGCAACAGGTAGACCGCCTGAATGACCTGAAACTGCGTCATCTGGTTGTGCCACGACCATGGCGACAGGCCCTCTTTGGCCAGGCGCTCATGTTCCAAGTGCCAGGCATTGAGATAACCTTTCACCACCGAACGCACCCAAAAGGCGTATACGGTTTGCCCCTTGCACGCGGAGGCGGGGTCGAGGTCGGTGGCTACGTTTTTGTGGTGGCCGCGGTTGTGTTCTATAAAAAAATGCACGTACAAGGCCGGCAGCAGCAATATCTTAGCCATCCATTGTTCATAGCGCTTGGCGCGATGCCCCAACTCGTGGCCTACATTGATGCCCATGCTGCCCACCGCCAGGCCTACACTGATGGTTGACCCCGCAATTTCCCATACAGAAAGCGTACCGCTGCTCACCACCTGAAAGTAATACGCCATCAAGGCATACAAAATCGGGATGTTGAGATACAACAACACATCGAAAAAGCGGACTTTCGATTGGAGTTGCTCTGCTTCCGGGTCGAGATTTTCTTCGGTGCCGGGAAGAAAAAATTCCATGACAGGCACGGCCACAAAAGCTACGTAAAAGCTGCCGGGAGACCAGGGCCCCTGAAAATAAAGCCCCGCGAACGCAGCAAAAGGCACAGTATAAGCCAATAAATACTTGGCGTCTTTCCACATATCTTTACATTTGCATCCAAAATTGAACTGTAGGTCTTAATAGATGTTTCAAGTTAGAACTTATTCACCATATGAGCAAACCGTTTCATCCGCTTACCGTAAAAGAAATCGTCCCCGAAGCAAAAGACGCCGTATCTGTTACTTTTGAAGTGCCCGAGGCGCTAAAAGAAGAATACGCATACACGCAGGGACAGCACCTCACGCTAAAGTTTCAGATAAAAGGCAAGGAAGTCCGCCGCGCCTATTCAATGTGCAGTTGCCCGCTGGAACCCCACCTCACCATAACGGTCAAGCGGGTAAAAGGCGGCGTGGTGTCGAATTATATCAACGACAACCTCAAACCCGGCGACGTAGTCGATGTGTTACCGCCTGAGGGTCGCTTTTATACGCCATTGAATGAAGACCAGCGCAAAACCTACTATATGTTTGGCGCAGGAAGCGGCATTACGCCTCTTTATTCGATGATAAAAACCATCCTGGAAAAAGAGCCGCAAAGCGAAATCCACTTGCTATACGGCAACCGCGAAGAGGAAAATATTATTTTCAGGGAGCCGCTGGCCCAACTGGCTACGCGGTATGCCGGCCAGCTGCACGTCACCCACATGCTAAGCCAGCCGCGCCGGGAAAAATCCAAAGGTATCGCCGGCATTTTCGGCAAGGGCACGCTAACGTGGCAGGGCAAAACCGGCCGCATCGACGCCAGCCAGGTCAATGCTTTCCTCGATGAACACTCCGCCCGCACCAAAGAAACGGAATACCTCGTGTGCGGCCCCGGCACAATGATAGATATCGTGGAACAAGCTCTAAAAACCCGCGGTATCGACAAAAAGCATATCCACTCCGAGCATTTCACCACCGCCTCTATCGACGACGCCGACCGCATCAAAGGCGCCGACGGCGCCCAAGTGAAGGTAACACTCAGCGGCCAACAGATCGAGATATCCGTCCCCGCAGGCAAAACAATCCTGAGCACTTTGCTGGACAATAAATACGACCCGCCCTATTCATGTACTTCGGGCGCCTGTTCTACCTGTATGGCCAAGGTGACCAAGGGCAGTGTAAAAATGGACGTGTGCTACGCCCTCGACGAAGAAGAAGTGGCAGAAGGCTACGTACTCACCTGCCAGTCGCACCCGACAAGTGCGGAGGTGGAGATTAATTATGATATATAGGGGTTGTGGGTTGTGGGTTGTGTCAGCTTGTAATGTCGTCAACTTTAGGAAAATTCAAGCGATATTTTTTTTCCCACAGAGGTACACAGAGTTCACACGGAGTTTCACTGAGCTAGATGTTGACTCCGTGTAACTCTGTGTGAACTCCGTGAAACTCCGTGGTTAAATAATCGGCTTAATTTGACGACATTAGTTTCAGCTTATGTTGGATGCGAGGGGTAAGCTCGGTAATAAAGAAAGCGTCCGCCTTATCCAGTATCCTTTCATCTTTCATTCCGGAGCGATTATACATAATTACACTACCTACACTCAATTCAGGATAAACTCTGAGTTCGATGTAGTATCCACCGCCACCGCCTGCATGTGAAAAATATTTGTTTCCCTTCAGCAAACCTGTGTACCACGAAAGCGACATACCGGTTGGTTTGCTTTTGATAGTACTTTCCGTGAAAAGTATTTGCTTGTACTTGTCATTTAAAAGAATTGAGTTGGGTCGTAGCAATGTTTGCGCATATTTAATCAGACCCGATGACGAGCCAAACATTCCTCCGTATGCTGTGCCATTGTTATAGAAAAAATTGAAGGGTTTCCACTTGCCTTCGCGCTTACCCATAAATTTTTGCTTGTCAAAAAGGAATCCGAAAATGGCATTACTGAATGACCACCATTTGTGATAGCCGGTGGCGTGAAGGGAAGAGTCGATCTGAAAACTTAATTCCGATTTGTCAATACCACTTCTATCCATGATATTTTCCTTTACGTAATCTTCCAGTGTTTTGCCAGAAACGCTCTCCACCAACTGACCGAGAATCACATATCCCAAATTGCTGTATTTAAAAGCTGTTCCAGGCTCGAAGTCCAACTTGGGGTGTTCTTTAAACACTTCATCAAAAAATTTATTACGGTCAAATCCCGAATGTTCTTCAGCCAAATGAATCCAGCGGAGCGGGAGCGGGTTGGGAATGCCCGAAGTATGACTTAATAGTTGTTCGACCGTAATTTGCTTTTGATAAGGAAATTCCGGTAAATAAAAAGATACGGGTTTGCTTAACTCCACTTTTCCTTCTTCGGCAAGTTGCAGTACCGACAGGGCCGTGAAAGTTTTCGTAACAGAATAGAGGTGATAGGTAGTAGAAGAATCAATTTGCTCACGTGACTTTACATTCTTCAATCCGTAACGTCTTTCATAAATAATACTATCCGTATCAAAAAAAACGTATTGAATCGAAGGCGTTTGATGATTATCGACCTGGGCTTTTAAGAAATCATTTATGTTTTTCATGTTGTGCGTGTTAAAATCCATAAGCAAAAATACAATACAACCAACTGCAAGAACAGAGACTATTATCATTCTCATATCTGTCGATGTTTTAGTGTTAACTCATCACCCAATACAATTCATTGAAGTGCTGTCGAATGATGCGTTCAATTGTTTATGCAAAGAAACGCACAAACAAAGCGCATGGAGTTATCAATTGATAAGAAGAGACTTAACAATTGATAAGAAATTAAAAAACGATTTAATTTTTTGCAAGTTCGTTCCTTAACCTGCTGAACGAAACAGGTGTGATACCAAGAAAAGAAGCGATCACGGTATGAGGAATAATATTTTCGAGAAGAGGATAGTGGGTTCTAAAATATAAGAGCCTGTCTTTTGCATTGAACGTGCGAAACAATACTTCAAAGTTGAGACTTCGGATAAACTCTTTTTCAACAACAGCTCGCCCAAACATTCTGATTTGTTGGTTCTGTTCGCTGATGTCGCGGAAAGTCCCGGCCGGAACTTTCAAATAAGTGCAGTCAGTCAATGCCTGAAGTGAAAATATACTTTGGCCATTGGTTGTTCTTGTAAAGTGAGGTGTAATAACAATCTCATTTTGATATATCCCGGTTGTACATTTTTGCAACTCATCATCCATATTAAAGCGGTGCGAAACCCCCTCCAATTGAAAATATTCAAATGCATTATACTTATTCTCGTGAAAGACTATTTCATTTTTCATTGAGGTTTCAATTTCACCATTCTCAAATATCAAATCAACGGCAGTTGACCCCACGGGCGCGTAGGCATTAAGTATCCGGGTTAAGATATGTTTGAATTCCTTTTCCATTTAGACTTATATTAGTTTTACTTTGTCACTTTGAAATTTCGCATGAAACATGTAAACATATTGCGCCCCGCTGGGGCTTTTGGGGCATCTTTAAAGGCCCGGAGGGCCGAAATATTGGTAGAACCGGCAATAAAAAGATCTCAAAAGCTCCGGAGGAGCGTAATATGCGGTATGCCTGGTTTAAAGTGACAAAGTAGTATTAGTAACAAGGCAAAAGTAGCCGAAGTGGGGCAATTTGAAAGCCGTCAATTCAAATATAGCACAAAGGCCGATACAATACAAATGTTAAATTACTTCCATCGGCCCCCATTTTGGCAATACCCTGTTAGCAGCCGGGCAATTTTTATTTCATTTTAAATCTGGTTTTACTTCATGATTTTCTTAACCCTTTCACTACAAGGTAAATCCCCAATGAAAATTCAAACAAGGCAACCAACAGAGCAGATGCTCCTGCAAGGGGTGCTGTTCGATCAATGACTCCGAACATAATGGCAAAATAACCTGCAAACAATGGGAATGCACCTACAATACCGATGAGTGCAAGGCCACGAGGCACCAGCCGTGATTGATAAAGTAATACCCCGAGAAGTAAATCATTGATGCCGGGCATAAAGCCTTGTCCTAACACAAAAATGCGGTCGTACATAGCCACAAGTGTCTGGGCAATGGGTATAGAAGAGGCCTGCGCACCTTGTTGATGCAGAGATACAGCTCCCAATAAAAACGCAACACCCATAAACATTGTACTTGCTTCAACAATGCGTGAAGCTATGAGGCCTATCGCAAGCGTTTGGTTCTGTTTCTTTAAAACAGTGTAAAGGATTATAGAAGTAATAATTCCGCAAAGGGCAACGATGATTTCTAATATTCCACCAATAACAACATTGTTGTCGTTAGCATTGCTCAGCAAATAATTGGGCTCGTGAATTGGGAGGTACAGAAATAGTGTAGGAATTGATACAAAAGTTAGCAAGTAAAAGAACCCAGCCCAAAATGCCGTCTTGCGGTGCAATGGCAAAGCACTATTTCTTAATGATACCAAATCATTGGTATTAGACATTGTAGATTTCATATTTTATTGGTTTTTAAATTGTGAAATGTTCTTCAACAAGTTCCTTGTTCACCATCATACCCGCTATAGTTCCCATTGAAACCGCATTGGCTACAGTACGCATTCGGCTGGCATTATCACCACACGCATAGATTCCGTGAATACTTGTTTTTTGCATGGCATCTACTTTTAAATACCCATCTTCGGTTAGGATGCATCCCAACTGCTCTGGAATAGTACAATGTTGTATAAATGGCAGACGAGCGTACAAAGCTTTTATTTCTAATTTAGAATCGTCTTTAAATGCAATATATTTGATTCTGCCTTCAGTATGCTCAATTCTTTGAATTTCTTTTTCTTCCAGTCTAATATTGTGGCTTAGCAGTGCAGCCATTTGTTCGGGCGTAAAGGTTGCTCTGCCCTGTGTGAATAAGGTTATATCTTTTGTCCAATTAGAAATGAGTTTGGCTAATTCAAATCCGCCGTCTCCATTTACTAAAATTCCTGTGGCCAACCCCCTCACTTCATACCCATGGCAATACGGACAATGGAGGACAGATATGCCCCAGCATTCGGAAACGCCTTGGATAGATGGCATTACATCTTTAATGCCCGTAGCAAAAATTAGTTTTTTTGCCGCGAACAATTTTCCGGATTGTGTCTGAATTTCAAAACCATTTTCCGTTTTAACGCCCTTAATAGCAAGGTCGTTCAAAAACTCCACTGTATCATACAACGATACTTGTTGTTTGGCAAGTGAGGCAATTTCTTTGGGCGGTTGCCCATCTTGTGTAAGAAAGTTATGCGATTGTGGTGTCTGGCTATTACATGGCAATCCGCTATCTATTACCAATACTTTTCGCAAGGCTCTACCCAAAGCCATGGCTGCTGCCAGACCAGAATAGCTACCTCCTACAATAATGACCTCATAACATTTTATTGTACTCATTGAATTTTTATTTTTCGCCCCGCTGCCCTCCCACTCTGCAGGATGAACCTTCGCCTTGACAATTGGAATTTACGCTCATTATTTCTTTCCATTTTTAGACAATATATTTATGAAAAAATCTATTGTCGGTACACCGGCAAATATTATCCACGGCACTAACACAAGTGTAAGTACTAACGTTTTCATAGGCAATGAAAATGTCGATAAATTCTCGCCAAACAAGTATAAAAACAAGGTAATAGAGGGATAAATCGCCAGCCAAATTTTTAGGGCTAATTTAAATTTTGACTTTATCATCACAATATGATTTAATAGAGTTTAATAACTTCTCCAGTATTGGCTCCAAAAATACTTTTGCGAAAACCATACTCCAATTGCTTCATGGTTACGGGTATTTCTCCAGGGAAATATGGAAAATATTGCGGCGAATTCTCAATAACAGTTGGACTAACTGCATTGATACGAATTCCTCTGTCTAATTCTATGGCAGCGGCTCTCACAAATCCTTCTATCGCACCATTTGCAGCAGATGCATTGGCAAAATTAAGTTGCGGCTCGTAGGTTAAAGCCCCTGAAATTAAAGTAAAAGAGCCTTTGGATTTGATATAATGCTGCCCGATTAACACCAGGTTGATTTGACCCATCATTTTACCTTCCACGCCTTTTCTAAATTCTTTATCGTTTAAACTTTCCCATGGGCCCACAAATGTTGGCCCGGCTGTAGAAACCAATGCATCAAACTCGCCAACTTTTTTGTAAAATTCTTCAATAGAATTGGCGGAAGTAATATCTACTTGATATTCGCCACTTTTCGTTGCCACTCTTACGATTTCATGCTCGTGTTCAAATGCCTCGGCTAAATATTTTCCCATTGTGCCCAATGCACCTATGATGATAATTCTTTTTTTGACATTCATTGTTTATTTTTTTAGTCGATTATTACGCAAAATTATTTTGACTTGCATCCTGTCTGATAGGACATTTACTCAATTTGATAGGATGATTATGAAATTTTGTTTAGAATGATTACAGAATCAAATTTAAGAAAATTCCGTAGTTGTTTTTGACGATCTTATTTTCACCATACCGGTCAAAATTGTGTGCAAGCCCAAAACTAAAATACTTATAACTGAAGCCTAAACGGCTATACACATAGCTTCTGAAGTGATTGCCATTTTCTAAATCGTGATTGTAGTGCATCTGCAAGCGGGTATACACAGACCAATTTTCATTGATAGCAGGCTTATATTCTATGAGCGCAAAATTTGAAATCTTATGCGTATTGATAAAGTAATAACTTGGCATATATATCAGCGAGAGTTTTTTGCTCTGGTGTACATATTGTAAGCCCACAAAATTTTTCAAACCTTCAATAGAAGTAAAACTTGTACCGGAATTGATGCCGATACCCTTGAATACACGATGATAGATAAGCGTTGTGTTCTGAAACTCATTGTCGCTGGTAATGTCTTTGTAATTGGCAGCGTATGACGAAATGGACAACAAACCTACCTTTTTCTTTTCTACAAAAACTTTGTTGACCATCAATTGCAAAAACTGTCGTTGGTCGCCAACAAATTCTTCTACAGAGATTGTTTTAGGCTTGAAGATGCCTATTGAATCTTGGGCATTTAAATTTAGAGTGCTGAATGTAACACCGATCAAAAGTGATAAGAAATGAATCTTTTTCATGTAAATACTTTTTTGAAGTGATTAAATAATTAACACTGCAAAAGTATTTACAAGGTATACCTGCCTTATAGGACAGATTGCAAGTTGAATAGGACTTATTTATAATTTTGGCGAAAAGCCTCAGGGGTAAGTCCTGTTTGTTTTTTGAAAAAACGTATAAAGTACGAAGGATCTTCATAGCCCAGCATATCGGCAACTTGATTTACTCGATTGGAAGTTGCTATTAATAGTCGCTTGGCTTCCAGTATAATATGTTCGTTTATGAGCTCCGAACCCGTCTTTTGAAGCGTAGTTTTTGTTATGGCATTCAGTTGGTAAGGCGTCATGCTCAGCATTTCGGCATATTGGCTTACTAGTTTTTTACTGCCAATATTTTTTTCCAACAACTCCATGAATTCTTCTATACGCTCTTGAGTATATGAATTGGCTTCATTAGAAATCTTCTGCGGGTTGGGGCTTTGCCTTGCCAGCTCAATAAACAGAATGTCTAAATAGGCCTTGATAGCTTCTTTGTATCGATCTTTCTTTTGGGTAAATTCTTGAAAAATAAACTGTAAAATGAAAGAAATATTTCCATACCGAACTTCAGACAATTGGCAATAATTTTTACTGCTTACTTTCCGCAATACCTGCATTGCTGGGTTCCCACGCGGAGCGTAAAAGTCGGATGTAAATTGAACCATAAACCCGCTAGTGCCTTGTTCAAGCCTTAATTGATGTACTTGTCCGGGGCGGATAAAAAACATGGAGAAGTCACTTACTTCATACTTTATAAAATCTATTTCGTGTTCGCCACTGCCATCTTTTATAAATAGAATAAAATAAAAATCGTGTCTGTGAAGCTCATGAATCAAATCCCCCTCAGCTACCAAAGGTTCAATATTCCTTATACTAAACCGCTCTTCAAAAAAGGATTCTTTTATTTTTCGGACGGGTATTTTGGACATGTGCTTTGATCGTTCTTCACAAATGAAATCATGTTATTAATTACTTAATATCATCCAAGGGGTTTTTATCCTGCACATAGATTTGCCGCTTTCATTGCCACATAATTTCGCGTTCCACTACGCCCGCAGCACCTGCCTGACAAGCACAGGAAAGAATGTATCAAAAGATTCTGGACAAATGAACATATACAAATTGTATTTCACTCGAATGGGTGATATACAAATTTTCATTCGGATAACGCGTTTGCTACAAAAATAATCGTTTTTGAATGAATGGCAAATTTTGGGAGATGTGAGCCTATATTTTTTTCGGCACAAACTGGAGAGCCGGTTATCAGCAGTCGGCTGCCGGCTGCCTGGAAGCGTCGCACAGTGCCAAAGTCACGGATCGAGATGACACCTTCATTCGTACCTCATGAAGATGTCACCTCGTTCGCCAAGTCGCCCTCTCGCCCCCTCGCCAAGTCTCCCCCCTCCTTTCACCCCGATCCTCCGCCAACCCCGACCAACTATGCGCCCTCGGCCCCTCGGCAGCTTTAACCTGCACAGGTATCGCCGTAAGCCGCACCATCCCCGAATGCATTTCTACACCCGCTGTGCCATCCGCAGCAAGAATATTCACATTCACGCCGTGCGTAGCCGCAGCCACCTTTTGCAGCGAAGCCTGGTGCCCCCAGCCGTGCGGCAAAGCCACCGTGCCGGGCATAAGATCAGTGAGCAGTTTGAGGGGGAGGCGGACGGTGGCCGTGGCGGAGGTGACGTCGACCAGGTCTTTGTTTTGAAGGCCGAGGCGCTCCGCATCGGCGGGGTGCATGTAGAGGTAGTTGGTGTAGCGCTCGCCGGCTACGAATTCTTCGAAGTTGTGGGTCCAGGAGTTATGGGTGGTGACGGCGCGTTTGGTGATGAGCCTGAACTGGTGTTGGGTGGCCAGCTCGGTTTCGAAGTCGAGCTCCAGGCGTTTGCTTTGTTCCAGCATGGGTTCAGGGGCCAGGTTGAGCTTGCCGTCGGGGGTGTAGACGCGTTTGCCCAGGAAACTATGAGCCTGGTGGCCCGGGCGCAGCAGCCCATGCGGATTGCGCAGCAGGCGCCGGAAGCCGGGCTGGCGGGTGATTTTCAACAATAGGTTGAGCAGCCATTCCTGGGGCAGCGAGGGCTGGGCGTTTTTGGACTTTCGCAGACTATGCCACCACTTCGCCAACTGGAAGAACCGCTGGGCCACCGCCGAACCAAAGAGGTTGACACCGCTGGCTCGCGCCAGGTCGAGGTAGATGGTGGCCTCGTCGCGTTGTTCGCCGTCGGGTTTGACGACAGCGCGGGTGGCCTGGAGGTAGGGCTTGGCCTGCAAGCCCAGCATCAACGGAAAAATAAACGGCAGGTCGGGGCGCTCCATGGGCGAGGTACAGGGCAACATGTAATGGCCTATGGAAGCGGTTTCTGTGGGTAGTATGTCGAGTGTGACGAGCAGTTCGAGCTGGCTAAAAGCTTCGCGCAGGCGGTTGGAATTGGCCATGGTGATGAGCGGATTGCCGCCGGTGACGAAGAGGGCCTTGATTTGTCCGGGGCCGGGCGTCAGGATTTCGTCGGCGAGCACGGCGCCGGGGAAGGCGTCGTTCACAGAGGGCAGGTTGCCTACCCGCGAGCGGTCTTTGCGCATCAGCAGGCCCTGTTTGCTGCCAAATTTGGGGAAATCGATCACGCCTTTGCTCACCAGCATGCCGCCCGTGCGGTCGAGGTTGCCGGAGATGGCGTTGATGCACTCTTGTATCCAGAAGGCGAGCAGGCCGTTGCCGCCCATGTTGACGCCGGTGGAGCAATACAGCGCCGCGCCGTCGGCCTGGCGGTAGTCGGCCACCATTTGCCGCAGCAACGTTGGTTCGATGTGGGTAACGGCAGCGCTGCGCTCGGGCGGCCATTGCTCGGCCAGTGCAGCGAGTTCGGCGTAACCTTTCATATAGGTATCCACTTTGGTCCGGTTGATGCCGCCGCTGTGGATGAGTTCGTGCAGGAAAGAGAGGTAGAAAAACACGTCGGTACCCGGGCGGATGAACACGTGTTGACCGGCTACCTTGGCCGACTCCGTTTTGCGCGGATCGACGAAGTAGATGCGACAGCCGCGGCGCTCCATTTCTTTGAGGTGTTGGCTGGGATTGGGCACCTGTAGAAAACTCCATTTCGACACTACGGGGTTGGCGCCCACTACGATGAGGCAGTTGGTGTGGTGCAGGTCGGGGAAAGGCTGCGTAAACGGAAATCCGTATAGATGTTCTGCTACCGCAAATTTGTTGCTGCAATCCTGGGTGGCCGAGGCGTACATGTTTTTGGAGCAGATGCCCTGCATAAAACCCTGTGCAAATGCCGGGTGCAACACGCCGAAACCGGCAGCTGTGCCTACGTACATGGCGATCGACTGGGGGCCGTGGTCGCGCAGCAATTGCTGCACTTTGCCGCCGATGCCGCCCAGGGCCTCATCCCAGCTTACGCGCTGCCAGCCTTCCGAAGTGCGGCGCATGGGGTAGCGAAGCCGGTCGGGCGAGCTAAAAAGGTGGTGTTGCTTGAGTCCTTTTGGACAACCGAAGCCTCGCGTGGCCACGTGGGCTTCGTCGGGTTCTATTTTGGTAATTCGACCCTCCTGGAGGGTAACTTCCAGCCCGCACAGCGATTCGCAAATGCGGCAAAAGGTGTGTTGTGTCAATTGGGTAGCGGTGTTTATAGTTCGTCGTGGTGTTTTTCTTAACCTACTAATCCGGCTTTAGCCGAAATATCCAGCATGCGGTCAATGCAGGCGCGGCCTTCATCGATGACCCATTGGGGCAGGATGATTTCAGGCTGCTCGTATTTCATGCACACATAGAGTTTTTCGAGCGTATTGCGCTTCATGTGGGGGCATTCGTTGCAGGCGCAGGCATTGTTGGGCGGCGCCGGGATGAAGGTTTTGTGCGGCGAGGATTTTTCCATCTGGTGGAGGATGCCCGCTTCTGTGGCTACGATAAACTCCGTAGCTTCGTTATTGATGGTGTATTTCAGCAGTCCGGTAGTGGAGCCGATGAAGTCAGCCTAATCCAATACTTTGGTTTCGCACTCGGGGTGGGCGATGAACTTTGCATTGGGGTGGCGCTGCTTGAGTTTCGTGATTTTTTCGAGCGAGAAAATTTCGTGCACCATACACGAGCCGTTCCACAACACCATGTCGCGGCCGGTTTTTTTCACCAGGTAGCGGCCCAGGTTGATATCGGGGGCAAAGATGATGGGCTTGTCTTTGGGTATGCTTTCGATAATCTGCACGGCGTTGGTAGAGGTGCAGCAAATATCGGTGAGCGTTTTGAGCTCGGCGGTGCAGTTGATGTAGCTCACTACCACGTGGCCGGGGTGTTTCTCCTTGAATTGCCGGAACAGCGGCGCCGGACAGGAGTCGGCCAGCGAACAACCCGCTTTGAGGTCGGGCAAAAGCACTTTTTTGTGGGGAGAAAGCATTTTGGCCGTCTCTGCCATGAAGTGTACCCCCGCAAAAACAATGATATCGGCATCGGTTGAGGCCGCTTTTTGCGAAAGCCCCAGACTGTCGCCGATGTAGTCGGCTATGTCCTGTATCTCTGATTCCTGGTAGTAATGGGCCAGGATGATGGCGTTTTTTTCCTTTTTCAGCCGCTGGATTTCCTCAAAAAGATCAAGGGTGGGGTCAATTTCCACATCGAGGAAGCCGTTGTCGGCCAGTTGTTTTTCCGCAGTTGCAAGCGTGGTCATGGCAGTGTGTTTTGGAATAATTGTAACGCAAAGTTGAGGAAAAAAGTTTACTTAGTTTGGTTTCTAAACTAAGTTTTTTTTGGGGTATTTAGCCTGCGTATGCAAAATCGTGATTAATTTTAACCGCAGAGTTAAAGGAGTTTAGCACGGAGTTCCGCTGAGTAAAAGCAACACTCTGCGGAACTCTGCGAATAACTCCTTTAACTCTGCGGTTAAAAAAAAACTCATGCGCTACCGCATTGCCCTGCTAATCTGTTTGATACAAATATTTGGATTGCATGCCGCTGCCCAGCAACCCATGCTCTCAGGTGTAGTAGTTGACGACGAAGGCGCCGCCCTCACCGGCGCTACCGTGCATTGGCAGCACGCCCCGGCACAGGGCGTGACCACCGACCAGGAGGGCGCCTTCCAGCTCTTTTGCCCGCCGATACGGCACAGCGTTTATTGGTGACGAGCTTCGTCGGCTACAAAGCGGATACCATGCTTGTGCGTTTTGCCGGCAGGTTGTTTATCACCCTGCACACAGGGCATACGCTGGAAGAAGTGGAGGTCAGCGCCGATCGCGCGGCCACCTACCTGCTCGACTCGCCGGCGAAAGTGGAGGTGATCAGCAGCGGCGAACTCAAGCGGGCGGCCTGCTGCGACCTGGCGGGTTGCTTTGAAACCACGGCCAGCGTCCAGGCAATGACTACCAACGTACTTACCCAGGCCAAAGAACTCCGCACGCTGGGTTTGTCGGGAGTTTATAACCAAATATTAGTCAACGGCTTGCCGCTCATCCAGGGCTTGTCGTATACATACGGCGTCAACACCATTCCGGGCACGGTGATCAAAAACATATACGTCGCCAAAGGCGCCTCGTCGGTATTGCAGGGGTTTGAAGGCATCAGCGGACAAATCAACGTAGAATTTAAAGAAGCCGACCAGGCCGAGCACCTGTTGCTCAATGCCTACGGTAACAGCTTCGGTGAAACGCAGTGGAACGCGTTTTATTCCGCCAAAGGCAATCGCTGGTCTAACTTGTCGGCAGCCCACGTAGCCCTGCCCGCCCAGCGCATCGACCGCGATAACGACGATTTTCTCGATGTGCCGCTGATCCGGCGCCTTTCCCTATTCAACCAATGGCAATACGCCCAGGAGGGCGAAAGAGGATTCGTTACCCGCATCGGACTCCGCTATGTGGATGAACAACGCACCGGCGGACAACAAGCATACCGCAGAGACAAAGACCAGGGCAGTAAAACGGTGTACGGCCAGACCGTAGACATCAGCCAGCCGGAAATTTATACCAAAACCAGCTATCGCTTTAGCGAAAACAGCAGAATTACTCTATTAGCTTCCGCCCAATACCACCGGCAATCTTCGTACTTCGGCGCTACCTCTTACAAAGCAGAACAGACACTGGCTTACGCCAACATGCAATACGAACATACCTGGGCCGCCAAACACGACCTGAAAGCAGGCGTAAGCTACCGCTACCTGGATGCCCGGGAAGACATTGACTTCAACGGTCTTTCGCTGGGACGCACCTATGCAGGCGCCTACGCGCGCCGCGACCTCATCCCCGGCGTTTTTGCCGAGCAGTATTTCGACTTTGCGCCGTTTTCTATCATTGCGGGTATGCGACTCGACCACCACCAGCGCTTCGGCTTGTTTTTCACACCCAGGGCTCTTGTGCGGTACCAACTCAGCGAATTTACCCAGATCAGGCTATCCGCAGGCACGGGCTTCCGCACCGTCAACCTGTTTAGCGAAAACATCGGCTTGCTGGCCAGCTCCAGGGATATCGTGTTCCAGGAAGACATCAAACCCGAGCGCGCCGTCAATATGGGGCTCAACCTGAACCACACTATCGTGGCCGACCCCTGGACAGTGACCCTGATGGCCGATTTTTACCGCACGCAATTCCAAAACCAGTTTTTCCCCGATTACGATACCGAGCCCACCAAAGCCATCATCGCCAACTTTGAAGAAACGTCGGTGTCCAACAGCGCGCAATTGGAGGCCAAGCTGAGCTGGAACCAACGCGTAGAGTTCAAAGTAGCCTACAACTACCTCGACGTATACCGCATGGAGGGCGAGCAAAAGCAGACCTTGCCTTTCAATCCCAAGCACAAATTCATGACCGCGCTGGCCTACGAAACGGCCAAAAAACACTGGCGGGCCGACGCCAACCTGCACTGGTACGGTTCGCAGCGCCTGCCCAATACCAGCGCCTACCCCACGGAATTTCAGCAGCCCGGGACCTCTAAGCCCTATTCGGTGGTTAGTGCACAGTTGACCAAGGTATGGACCCGGTTCGAGGTCTATGCCGGTTGCGAAAATATCTTCGACTTCAGGCAGTTGCGGCCTATTCTCTCCTGGCAGGATCCGTTTGGGCCTTATTTCGATACGGCTTTTAACTGGGGGCCGACTAAGGGGCGGGAGGTGTATGTGGGGCTGAGGTATAAAATAGAGTGAGTGTATAGCTTGCAGTGTTTTTCTTTACCGCAGAGTTAGACGAAGTTGAAAGGAGTTACGCAGAGCGTGATGTTGACTCTGCGAAACTCTGCGTTAAACTCCTTTAACTCTGCGGTTAAAAAAAAATAATATTTTTAGGCTAATCTAAAAATTTATTTTAATTAATAAAAATATTCTTATCTTTGTATCCAGGATAAGACAACATACCTATGGATACCATATTAAGCATACTGCAACAGGAATGGGCCATCCGGGCCTTAATCGCCTCCTCCTTAGTGGGATTAATGTGCGGCGTATTGGGGTGTTTTATCGTATTGCGTAACATGTCGCTGGTGGGTGATGCCCTATCGCACGCCATCTTGCCTGGGGTTGTTTTTGCCTTTATGATCGTAGGTTACAGCGCGATGGGTTTTTTCATAGGCGCCGTCATAGCCGGATTAGTGGCCGCAGTGGCTATCACCTGGATACAGCAGAAAGTCAAGACCAAAAACGACGCGGCGGTGGGCATCGTATTCACGGCCATGTTTTCGGTAGGGGTGATGGGCATTTCGTGGATCAGCCGCAATGAAGGCGTACACCTCGACCTCAAGGACTTCTTATTCGGCAACGTATTGGGCGTAGCCAACGCTGATCTGTACCTCACTGCGGGCATCACCGTATATGTGATTGCCAGCATAATCATCTTGTACCGCTATTTATTTGCCACCACTTTTCAGCCGGTCATAGCCGAAACCATGGGCATTTCGGTCAAAATGATCCATTATTTTCTCATGTTGTTGCTATCCTTTGCGGTAGTAGCAGCCTTGCAGACCGTGGGGGTTATTTTGGTGGTAGCCATGTTGATCACGCCGGCATCCACGGCCTTATTGTTGTCCAACCGGCTGCAAGTCGTATTGGTGATTGCAGGCGCTGTGGGATTATCCTCGGCGGTTATCGGATTATTGGCGGCCATCCTGTTTGAAACCACGCCGGGCCCTGCTATGGCCGTGGTAGCCACCTTGTGTTATTTGCTTGCAGTCGGGTTTGCGCCTGAAAAAGGCTTGATTTTCCAGGTTTGGCGGAAGATGCGTTTACGGCGTCGCATTGAGATCGAAGACTTAATCAAGCAGGCTTTTCACTTACAGCAAGCGGGCACACTAAATGTAGAATCGCTCGCCAAACAACTCGGGTGGGGGCCGCTGAAAATTCGACGCCGCTTATCGATTTTGTCCGATAAAGGTTTAATCGACAAAGAAAAAATGGAATTAACATCCGGCGGTTTAACCGCTGGGCGCAAGCTGGTGAGGGCCCACCGCTTATGGGAAACCTATCTGGCCGATCAGGTGGGGCTCAGCGGCGAGCAGGTACACGACGAAGCTGAATATTTCGAGCACTTGCTGTCGGAAGAATTGCTCGATGAAGTGGATGTTACTTTGGGTTATCCCCAAATAGACCCGCACGGAGAGCCTATTCCCGCCAAATTTGATCAATCAGACTCTGCTGCTAAAAAATCCCCGCCGAAAGATACCGATCGCCCCGGTCGCAGATAATACACACGATAAGTCCTTCGTCCAACTCCTGGGCCAGCTTGGCAGCTGCGGCCACGGCGCCTCCGCTGCTCATACCGGCAAAAACAGCGTCTTCCTTAGCCAGGCGGCGCATCATCGTAGTAGCTTCCTGTTGCGACACATCGATTACGCGGTCTACGCGCTGGGGGTCGAAAATTTTGGGTAAAAACTCGGGCGACCAGCGCCGGATACCCGGAATACTCGAGCCGTCGGTGGGTTGTACGCCTACAATCTGCACCCCTGGATTTTGCTCCTTGAGAAAACGCGAAACGCCCATTATCGTGCCGGTGGTGCCCATCGACGACACGAAATGCGTGACTTCGCCCTGCGTATCGCGCCAGATCTCGGGGCCGGTAGTACGGTAGTGCATACCCCAGTTGTCGGGATTTGCAAACTGATTTAGCATAAAATAACCGCCCGTTGACACCAGTTCGTCGGCATATTGGCGGGAATACTCGATGCCGCCTGCCGCTGCCGGCGTGAGGATCACCTCGGCGCCGTAGGCTTCCATTGTTTGCACGCGTTCGAGCGTAGAATTATCGGGCATAATCAGCGTAATATTTAGGCCGAACATGCGGGCGATCATCGCCAGGGCAATGCCTGTATTGCCGCTGGTAGCTTCGATGAGTCTGGTGCCCGGTTTGATATCGCCCCGTTCAAGGGCGCCTTTGATCATGCCGTAGGCGGCGCGGTCTTTTACGCTCCCACCGGGATTATTGCCTTCCAGTTTGCCAAAAACCTGTATGCCGGGTTTTTTAATTACCTGCCGGATTTCTACCAGCGGCGTATTGCCGACCAGATCTAAAATAGTAGCCATCAGATCGAGGTTGTTTTTATGTCTTCATTTTGATAATACAAACGCGAGTTGGGCGGCACGCTACTCGTGATCCAGGTATTGCCGCCGATAATGCTATTGCGGCCAATTACGGTATCTCCGCCCAGAATAGTGGCGCCGGAGTATATCACAGCGCCGTCTTCAATGGTCGGGTGCCGTTTGGTTTTCGCCATTTCCTTTTTTACGCTCAGCGCGCCGAGTGTGACGCCCTGGTATATCTTGACTCCATTGCCAATGATGACCGTTTCACCAATGACTACGCCGGTGCCGTGATCTATGCAAAAGCGTTCGCCGATGCCGGCGCCGGGATGTATATCAATACCGGTGAGGCCGTGGGCGTGCTCGGTGAGAATGCGGGGTATGAGGGGCACTTTAAGTTTGTAAAACTCGTGCGCCAGGCGGTATACGGCAATAGCAAAAAAGCCGGGGTAAGTCCGGATCACCTCAGTAAGGCTCACCGCCGCCGGGTCGCCGTCGAGGATGGCCTGGGCGTCTTTGAGAAGCAGAGCATGCACTGCCGGCAGCCTGTCCTGGAAAGCATGTTCGATTTCTTCTGCCGGTGCGGGCAGTTGGGCCTGCATAGTTTCCAGGATATTAAACAGTTCGAGCCTTACGCTTTGGTATTGTTGGTTAAACTCCCTTTTATTTCGATAGCGCTGGTCGGCGAGTTCGGGGAATAGCAATTTCAGCAGACCGTTCAGCCATTGGCAGACAATTTGCGGGGAAGGAATCTGCCTGGCTGCCTTGTGGGCGTGAAATAGCTTATCGATAAATTGTTCTTCCATGTGTTTTGTGTTAAAAAAATGGGTACACTCCAATAAAAACGCCTGTATGTGCAGGATGTTTCCCCGAAAAAGTTGATTTGGGCAGGAAAAAATAGCCATTGCAGGGCCGCCATGTCTGCCGCTTGTGACAATAATATCTGTTGAGGTGCTTTTTATGAACACAATTTCAGAGTAGCTGTTCTATCCTATTTGAAAGTAATACTATTAAATCCAATAATAGATCATGCAACCAACAACCTCACCAATCTTGCAAACGTCGGAGCTTAGCCCGAAAACTACCACTATCACTATCGCAAAAGGCGATGGCATAGGTGGAGAGATCATGGACGCCACCTTGTCAATTCTGGAAGCAGCCGGCGCCCAATTGGCTTACGAAGAGATCCAGGTAGGGAATCAGTATATCACCGGGGTTTTTCGGCCGGTATCAGTGCGGATGCCTGGGACATCCTCCGCAGAAACAAAGTACTGCTCAAAGCGCCGATTACCACGCCGCAGGGTGGAGGATATAAAAGCCTCAATGTAACCTTGCGCAAAACGCTTGGATTATTTGCCAATGTGCGCCCCTGTCAGGCACTCACGCCATTTGTAGAAAGCCATTTCCCGGCTATGGACCTGGTCATCATCCGCGAAAACGAAGAAGACCTCTACGCGGGTATCGAGCACCAGCAAACGGGAGAAGTAATACAATGCCTCAAACTGGTAAGCCGGCCGGGGTGCGAGCGGGTGATCCGTTATGCATTTGAATATGCAAAAGCGTATGGCAGGAAAAAGGTGACTTGCATGACCAAGGACAACATCATGAAGCTCACCGACGGCCTTTTTCACCGCGTTTTTGATGAAATATCGGCTGAATACCCCGACATTGAAACCAACCACTTCATCATCGACATAGGCTCGGCATGGCTGGCCGATCGCCCCGAGCAGTTTGATGTGATCGTCACGCTTAACTTATACGGCGACATAATTTCCGATATTGCGGCCCAGGTGTGCGGTTCTGTGGGGTTGTGCGGATCGGCTAACGTAGGCGACGACTTTGCCATGTTTGAGGCCATCCATGGCTCGGCTCCCGATATCGCCGGCAAAGATATGGCCAATCCCAGCGGCTTATTGCAGGCAGCATGCATGATGCTGGTTCACGTAGGTCAACCTAAGATCGCTGAAAAAATAGCCAATGCATGGCTCAAAACCCTCGAAGACGGCATTCACACCTCTGATATTTACAGCGAAACCTATACCCGTCAGCGCGCGGGCACCAGGGCTTTTGCTGAAGCCGTGATCAGCCGGTTGGGCCAGGCGCCGTCGCAATTCAAACCTGTTTCCTTCAACGAGTCGGCCAAACCTGTTGAGGTCCATGTCAAAGCCATGCCGCAAGTTGAAAAGAAATTGGTAGGTATCGACGTATTCCTTCATTGGGATGCGGAGCGGCGCGATCCGGAAGTGTTGGGGCGCCGTTTGGAGGCGATCAAAGAAACGGGACTGCAGTTGAAAATGATCACTAACAGAGGGGTAAAAGTATATCCGGGAGGCTTACCTGAAACTTTCTGCACGGACCATTGGCGTTGCCGGTTTGTATCTGAAAACTCTCAAGTTGATGCCGGCCACAATGCCATGCTCGAGGCCAAACCCGTCTCCCTACAGCAGGTCATCGGATTATTGCAGAAGCTCGAACAAGAGCAGTTTGATTTTATCAAAACCGAACATCTTTACGAGATCAACGGGCAAAGGGCGTATTCGCTCGGACAAGGCGAGTAGGTCGATTTGAAATTCTATAAATTAAAAACGCCAAATTGTCGGCTGGCAATATAATTCTGCAACCTTTTGGTAATGCAGTAGTTTTAGATTTTGCGCTACCTTTACGGTTTACGAAAAAATTTCCTTTGACATTAACCGCGGTTTAGTATGAACAGAACTTTTACTACAGGTCTCTGGCTGGTGATGATGGTGTGTTTCACCCAATTGGCCACTGCCCAGCAGCAATCTACATTAGACGCCGCGCTGCGTTACGTAGAGCAGCAGCGTGAAAAATGGGGACTTACCCGTGCTGATATTGCCGACATGATCGTCAGCGACCAGTACCAGAGCCGCCACAACGGCGTTACCCATTTGTACTTTATTCAACGTCATGCAAGCATCGAGGTACACAACGCCATCATGGGTATACACCTCAAGTCGAATGGCGAGGTTGGCTTTGCTACCACGCGCTTTGTGACCGATCTGGCCGGCAAGATAAACGCTACCGAACCTCAGTTGTCGGCCCACGACGCCATTTCGCTGGGCGCCAAACACGTGGGACTGCCGCTAACCCGGCCGCTGCGCATGCTCGACAAGATCAGCGACCGCCAGATGACTTTCGAAGGCGCCGATGTATCTGAATCGGACATCAAGGTCAAATTGGTATACCAAACCAATGACCAGGGCGCCGTGCGTCTGGCATGGAACATGGCCATCGAAGCCACCGATTCGCCCGACTACTGGAGCATTCGCGTGGATGCACTCACCGGCGATATCCTGAAACTGGATAACCTGACGATCTACTGCAGCTTTACCGGTGACAGCCGCCATGTGCACGGCGATAATTGCGTGGATGAAAATTCTTTCCAACCTGTGCAGCAAGCCCTATTGGAAGAAAACACGACCCTTTCGGGCAATACCTACAACGTATTCCCCATACCCGTTGAAAGCCCCATCCACGGACCTCGCCAGGTTGTGGTAGATCCGCACGATGTGAATGCCTCGCCCTATGGCTGGCACGACACCAACGGCACTGCCGGAGCAGAATTTACGTCTACTCGCGGCAATAATGTACATGCTTACCTGGATACCAACGCCGATGATAGCCCTGATGGCCCGAGTGCAGAAGGCGGAACCGGTTTGGTTTTGATTTTCCTTTCGACGATACTACACTGGAACCCCCAGCTTATCAGGACGCAGCCATGACGCAGTTGTTTTACATGAACAATATCATGCACGACTTTACATACGCCTATGGTTTTGATGAAGCGGCGGGTAATTTTCAGCAGCATAACTACGGCAACGGCGGCCAGGGCAACGACTACGTGAATGCCGAAGCGCAAGACGGCGGAGGCACCAACAATGCCAACTTTGGTACGCCCGCAGACGGCGCTAACCCCCGTATGCAGATGTTCTTGTGGGATCAGGCCGGCGGCAGATTGGTAAATATCGTCGATCCGGTAGAAATTGCCGGCAGCTACGAATCCACTACAGCAAATTACGGACCGATCATTACTTCCGTGCCCCTTACGGGGGAACTGGCGCTCGCTACCGACGGTACTTCCAACGGCACGCAGGGCTGCAATGCCATTGTTAATGGTGATGAGATCGCTGGAAAGATTGCCATAGTAGACCGCGGCACCTGCTTTTTTGAGGAAAAAACTGTCAATGTGCAAGCCGCCGGCGCTATTGCCTGTATCATATGCAATAACCAGCCCGGCCTGGTGGCTATGGGTGGTCGCCCCGACATTCCCGATCCCACTATTCCCACGGTGATGATGACGCAGTTGGATTGCCAATTGGTAAAGAATTTGTTGGCTACCAACACGATAACCGTTACCATTGTATTGCCCGAAGATGCAGGTCCCGACAGCCTCGACGGCGACTTCGACAACGGCATCATCGCACACGAGTACGGGCACGGCATTTCCAACCGCCTCACCGGCGGCCCCTCGCAAACCGGTTGCCTCACCAACAACGAACAGATGGGCGAAGGCTGGAGCGACTTTTTTGCGCTTGTGACTACGGTAGAACCCGGCGATGTGGCCACATTGGGCCGCGGTATCGGTAACTATGTATTGCGCGGTGGCGTTAACGGCATAGGCATCCGCCGGTATCCCTATTCTACCAACGCGCTGCTTAATAACCAGGTTTATGACGACATCATTACTACCGGTACTTCTCCCCACAACCTGGGCGAAATATGGGCCAGCACCCTGTGGGATCTGTACTGGGCTATGGTTGATGAATACGGCTACGACCCCGACCTCTATTACGGCACAGGCGGTAACAACAAGGCCATTCAACTCGTCATGGACGGGATGAAGTACCAAACATGCAACCCCGGCATGATAGACGGCCGCGATGCAATATTAGCCGCCGACCTGCTGGCCTACAACGGCGAAAATCAATGCCTCATCTGGGATGTTTTCGCTAAAAGAGGTTTGGGCTACAGCGCCCAACAAGGCAGTAGTGACAATCGTATCGACAACGTACAGGCCTTTGACGGCTTTGCCCGAGTGCGTAAAAGAACTCAAAATTGCCAAATCGGTTACGCCGCTGATCGAGGCAGGAGATGAAGTGACCATTACCCTTACGGCCACCAACCACAAGGACGAAGCCGTAACCGACGTGGTTATCGTAGACGAAATCCCGGAAGGCATGACTTTTGTACCGGGTTCCGTCTCCAACAACATCAACGCCACCCCGGCCTCGGGAGAAATCTCTTTCGAAATCGGTACGCTGGCGCCCGGAGCATCTGTCACCTTCCTCTATCGCGTAGCTACTACCACCGATTTTTATTCTATTCGCCAGCTATTTGACGATATGGAAGACGGAGAAGATATTTGGAACTACCAGCCACTCGACGATGGCGTAGCGATATGGGAGCTTGTAAATACGGCTGAGGCTTACAGTGGCGATCACGCCTGGTTTGTAGCCAGCACCCCCGCTGATAACGACCAGATACTCGAAAATTTCGAACCCATAGCAGTAACAGGCAGCCAGCCGGCTTTGCGTTTCTTCCACCGCTATGACACGGAACCTGCCATTGACGGCGGTGTCATACTCATATCAACCGACGGCGGCGCAAACTGGAATCCGATCGATCAAAACATGATCAGAAACGGCTACCGCGGCAAGATCACCTATACCACTTTTGCCACACTCAACCTGGAAGCATTTTGGGGTACTATCCCCGAATACATCGGCTCTTATGTCGACTTGAGCGACTATATCGGCGAGGAGGTACTTATTCGCTTCCGCTTCGGTACCGACGAGGAAGCCTCCGGCGAAACGATCGGCACAGGCTGGTACATGGATGATTTCGAAATCATGGATCTGTTCAACTACAACGGAGAGGCCTGTATTACTTCTGCCGAAGGCGACCAGGCTTGCGCAATTGCACCTGCAGGCGGTACTATCGTTGAATCGAAACTCGTTACCAGTTCGGAAGAACCTACGCTGAGCAATAACGTGAAGGTGTATCCCAATCCCACCCGCGACGTACTCAACGTGGCCTTTACTACCCAACAAACGGGTCAGGTAGCCGTGGAAGTACTCAACGCCGACGGCCGCGTGCTGCTGAAAAACAGCCAACGCCTCGACGGCGGTCGCCAGGTGATGCCGCTCAATGTGGCCGAACTGGCTAGCGGCTTTTACTTCGTGAAAATCAGCACCGACACCGAAACAGTGGTGGAGAAGGTGGTGATTAGATAAGGGCGACTTGGCGAGGGGGCGAGGGGGCGATCATTGAAATCGTTCGCCCCCTCACCCCCTCACCCCCTCCCTCCTCAGCCAGGGACTACACCGATACCGGTCCTCACGGTAGGTATCATAGAGCTCGTCCAGCATATCCACACAAGCTGAATATCCCCATTCTTTTGCCCATTGCAATAACCCTTTCGGGTAATTAACTCCTTTGGTCATGGCAGCGTCGATATCGTCGGCGCTGGCGATGCCCCAATGCAAAGCGTCGGCAGCTTCGTTGATGAGCATCACCACGATGCGGCTTTTGATTTGCTCGCCAAGTGCGGTATCGCGATTGGGTTTGGGGCGCTGGGCGCCTTCGGCGTAATCGTAGAAACCCCGGCCGGTCTTGCGACCCAGATAGCCGGCTTCTACCAATCTTTTTTGTGAAAATGAGGGTTTATAGCGCGGGTCGTAAAAAAAGGCCTGAAAGACGGTCTCTGTAACCGTATAATTCACGTCGTGGCCGATGTAGTCCATGAGTTCAAACGGCCCCATGCGAAAGCCGCCCAAGTCGGTCATCGCCCAATCGATGGTCGCCATGTCGGCGATGCCTTCTTCGTAGATGCGCAGCGCTTCGCCGTAAAACGGCCGTGCAATGCGATTGACGATGAAACCGGGCGTGTCTTTGGCCAACACGGGATATTTGCCCCACCGCCGCATCATCAACATAGCATAAGCAGGCAATTCAGGCGCTGTTTGTACCGCCGGTATAACCTCTACCAATTGCATCACCGGCGCCGGGTTAAAAAAGTGCAATCCAATTACGCGTTCCGGCCGCCTGCAAGCCGCGGCAATAGAGGTAATGGATAAAGAAGACGTATTGCTGGCCAATAGACAGTCGTCGCTTACGATATCTTCTAATTGCCGAAAAACTGATTGTTTTACTTCCAGGTTTTCTACGATAGCTTCGATCACCAATTCGACGTCGCGCATCTCTTCCAATGCCCTTGTGAAGAGTATTCGATTCAGGATGTCGTGGGCGGCATCGGCGCTGATTTTGTTTTTTTCAACCAGCCTGTTGATGCTGGTCGACAGGTTAGTCAGTGCCCTTGGCCAGGCCGCGTGGTCGCTATCGTACAAAAAAACTTCATGACCCGCCATAGCAGCTACCTGGGCAATACCTGTGCCCATCGCGCCACAGCCTATGATGCCTATTTTATTCATGTTTATAAATGATATTTTTACCGCAGAGTTAAGAGGAGTTGAAAGGAGTTTCGCAGAGCGCGATGTGGACTCTGCGTAACTCTGCGTAAAACTCCTTTAACTCTGCGGTTAATAGAATAATCTCTGTCAAATATACTTTAACCCTCCAATTTCCGCCCTAAAATACTAACGACAACACATATAAAATTAAATCCCTTTACTTTGGCGTTAAACGGTTTTATTTCATCCGGAAAATAACATGCAATGTCTCACTTTAAACAATTCATTTTCATATTTATAATGCTCACCCTGGCGCCCCGCGTATGGGCCCAGACGCCACCTCCACTCGACTCTATCAGCAGCGGACTGTTCGCCATTACCCACGTGGGCGTTATTCCTATGGAAGGCGAAGAATTACTGCCCGACCATACGGTAATTATCAATAAAGGTCAGATCGTCAGCATCGGCCCTGCTGAACAAACAAAAGTACCCGCAGGCGCCCAGGTCATCGACGGCAAGGGTCGCTACCTCATTCCCGGCCTGGCCGAGATGCACGCCCACATCCCTGTAGCCAAAGATGGCGACGACGAACTGGTGCGCGAAACGATGATGTTGTACCTCGCCAACGGCGTCACCACCATTCGCGGCATGCTGGGCGATCCCTACCACCTGCTGCTGAAAAGGCAGGTAGCCAGAGGAGAGATATTGGGCCCTCGCATTTACACCGCCAGCCCTTCGCTCAATGGCCAGACCGTACAATCTATCGATCAGGCCCGCGACAAAGTGGCGAAATACAAAACCGAAGGTTACGATTTTTTGAAAATACACCCCGGGCTCTCGCTCGAAGTTTTTGACGAAATAGCCCTCCAGGCCAAACGCCTGAAAATACCCTTCTCCGGCCACGTACCTGCGCTGGTGGGCATCAACCACGCCATCGACGCGGGGTATGCCTCCGTGGATCACCTCGACGGGTATGTGGAGGGCCTGGCGCCCCGCGTGACCAAAGCCAATATCGATGCCGCCGGCTTTTTTGGGTTTAATTTCACCGACGACGTGGATACCGATCGCATTCCGCCGCTTGCGGCCAAAACTAAAGCCGGCCGCGTATGGGTAGTGCCCACGCAAAGCCTGCTGGAGCGCACTCTGTCGCCCCGCAGCGCCGACGACATGCTGAACGAACCAGAGATGAAGTATATCTCTTCAGCCCTACGCTACCAATGGCGCCTCGGCAAACAGCAACTCACGGAAGCGGAGGGCTACAGCTCCGACAAATATCAGCGCTATATTGCCCTTCGGCAAAAAATACTGCGCGGCCTGAACCGCAGCAAAGTCGGCCTGCTACTGGGCTCCGACTCGCCGCAAATCATGAACGTACCCGGTTTTTCTATCCACCGCGAAATGCGCGCACTGGCTGATGCCGGCCTACCACCGTATGCCATCCTCAAAAGCGGCACCATCAACCCCGCGATCTTTTTCAATGAAGAAGCCGCATACGGCAGCATTCGCAAAGGCACTTCCGCCGATCTGGTATTGCTCGACGCTAACCCCCTCGAAAATGTGGACCACGCCCAGCGTATCGCCGGCGTAATGGTGCGCGGCAGCTGGCTGCCCAAAGGCTATATCGATGCACAGTTGGCGGCGATTGCACAGAAGTATGAGTAGAGATCTCGTTCTCTGTTCTCTGTTCTCTGTTAGTCCTGCTGCCTGTCCGCACCCCTAACCCCTAAAGGGGAACCCAACCCGCGAGCTGAGAAAACCCTTGCTGCGGGGGGCTCTCCCCTTTAGGGGCAGGGGGTGTGCGTATGGAAACTTCATCTGTTCTCTGTTAAAGTTTAACTGGGCAAAGAAAAGGATCGGATAACAGATAACAGACAACCGATAACGGAGAACGGATAAACCCACAACCATGACCTGGTACGAACAACTATTCCGCAATTACGCGGAGACATACGAAAACGAAGTTTACATCCAAGGCACCCTTGCCGAGGTCGATTTTATTGAAAAAGAAATCGGATTCGATAAATCAAAGCGCATCCTGGACATCGGCTGCGGCACGGGCCGGCACGCCGTCGAATTGGCCAAACGCGGATACAACCGTGACGGGCATCGACTTGTCGGAAGCGATGTTGAAGAAGGCGGCACAGAAAGCCGAAGCGGCAGGCGTAAAGGTTGAATTTAAACAACAAGACGCGCGGGAACTACCCTTCCGCGAAGAATTCGACCTGGCCATCATGATCTGCGAGGGCGCCTTTCCGCTGATGGAAACCTCCGGAATGAATTTCGCCATCCTGAAAGGCGCCTACAACGCACTAAAAAAAGACGGCAAATTCATCTTCAATAGCCTCAAGGGCGTTTACCCCCGTTTTCACAGCGTCAAAGATTTTCTCAACAAAGAAACATCTGGCGCGACGGTAGCGGAAAACAACTTCGACCTGATGACTTTCCGCGATTATTCTGTGTTTGAAACCACCGACGACAGCGGCAACGCCATGACCCTGCACTGCAACGAGCGCTACTACGTGCCCTCGGAAATAAGCTGGCTGCTGAAATCACTGGGCTTCCAACAACCGGATATTTTTGGCGCTACCCTAGGGGCTTTTAGCCGGGAAGACAAACTGAGTACCGACGACTATGAAATGCTGGTAATCGCCGAAAAATAGGTATTATTGTGCATGAGCTACGCACAACACGACCTGGAAGACACCATCGTTGCGCTGGCCACGCCGCCAGGCGTAGGCGCCATCGGCGTCATCCGCTTGTCGGGGCCGGCGGCGGTCGACATCGTCGACGGCGTATTCAGGGGTAAAAACCTGAAAAAACAAGCCGGGCATACCATCCATTTTGGAACCCTCCACGATGAACAGGATCACTTGCTCGACGAGGTGCTTGTGTCCCTTTTCCTCGCGCCGCGGTCGTATACAGGCGAAGACGTGGTGGAAGTGTCCTGCCACGGTTCGCACTACATCCTGCAGTCTGTCATCCGCCTGTTCCTCCGGAAAGGCGCCCGGCTGGCCCAGCCCGGCGAATTCACCATGCGGGCCTTCCTGCACGGCCGCATGGACCTCTCGCAGGCCGAAGCCGTGGCCGACCTTATCGCCGCTTCGTCGCAAGCGGCACACCAGGTAGCCATCCACCAGATGAAAGGCGGCATCTCCAGCGAAATCAAAAAACTGCGCCAGGAGCTCATCGACTTCGCCAGCCTCATCGAACTCGAACTCGACTTCGGCGAAGAAGACGTCGAATTTGCCAACCGGGTTCAACTGCGCGGACTGGTAGACAAACTGCTGCGCCTCATCCACGCCCTGCGCGACTCCTTCCAACTCGGCAACGCCATCAAAGAAGGCGTGAGCACCGTCATCGCCGGCAGGCCCAACGCCGGCAAAAGCACCCTGCTCAACGCCCTGCTCAACGAAGAACGTGCCATAGTGAGCGAAATCGCCGGCACCACCCGCGACACCATCGAAGAAGTGCTCAATATCGAGGGCATCCAGTTCCGGCTCATCGACACCGCAGGCATCCGCGAGGCCTCCGACGCCATCGAAGCCATCGGCGTACAAAAAACCTTGGAAAAAATAAGGCAATCGGCCGTGCTGGTCTACGTCTTCGACGTCATCGGCACCCGCCCCGAAGACTTGCGCGCCGACCTCGCCCAGCTCGTGCACGACGACATACGCCTGCTCGTAGTAGCCAACAAAATGGACCTCAATCCCTACACCACCTACGAACACTACGTCAACGAATATATCAGCGCAGAACAATGGGTGCCCCTATCGGCCGTAAACCGCATGAACATCGCCCTGCTCAAAGAAAAACTCTTCCACACCGTCGCCGCCAACACCACCTCCCTCGACGCGGCCATCGTAAGCAATGCCCGCCACTACGAAGCCCTGGAAAAAGCCGGCGCCAGCCTCCAATCCGTGCTCGCCGGCCTCGACAGCGCCGTCACCACCGACTTCATCGCCATGGACATCCGCCACGCCCTGGCCTACCTCGGCGAGATCACCGGCGAAATCACCACCGAGGATTTGCTGGGGAATATTTTTTCGAGGTTTTGTATCGGGAAGTAATTTAAGAGAATGAAGAATGAAGAATGAAGAATGAAAAATGAATGGCAGGCGTTTGAGAATAGCATTGAGACCATTTTGTTGACGTCGGAAAAATGGTCGAAATCGGCAGTGGGATTCAACGCCGCATGGAATTACAAAACACCAACGAACATAATGTTTTACTTAATCCCCTTATTATAAGCAGCAATACTCCCGCCTGATCCCAGGGCAAAATCTGCAAAGTATGCACAGGTGAAAGAATCCAAGACCATTCCGAGGCGTTAACAAGATGGCAAAAACAATTTATCGTGAAAAAATCACGATTCAGTGTTTTTCAAACCGAAAAAATTGACATTTTGCATATTTTTGCATATTTTTACGTGAAAATTTAACGAAATGCTGATCAGGATCATCATAAAAAATTTATTCTCCTTCAAAGAATACACGGAATTCAACATGCTGCCCGGGCGTTCCACCCGCATGCCGCATCACCTTTATGAAACCGGCAGTATATCCGTGCTTAAGCTCAATGCCTTATACGGCGCTAATGGCGCCGGAAAAAGCAACCTGATCAAGTCGCTGGACCTGCTAAGAAGTTTTGTCACGGAAGGCCAACTACCTATCGAGTTCATTACCGAGGTCTTCAAATTTGACGTAGAAAGCCGCAAAAAGGACGTCTACCTGGGTGTAGAATTTATCAAAGATGGCACGCCTTTTTACTACGGTATCACTATCAACCAGGGTATTGTCGTTGAAGAAGAGCTGCAAATATCCGGCTTGGGGAAAAAGGACGATGTAACCCTTTTTGAGCGCACGGACAGTGTAATTGAAAAGCAATTGTCTTTATCTTTTCATGAAGACGTGATGAAAGACAAAGAGGCAGCGCTATACCCGTCATTCTTGCAAAACGAAGTACTGGAGCGAAATGAACCGGTGTTGTATTATTTGCGCAACCGGAAAAACAAAGTATTTGATCATTACAAAAGGCGTTCGACTGGTTTGATAAGAATCTGGTTATTATTTTACCAACGTGTCGACCTGGATTGCTGGCACTTCGATTGGAGGTAGACGAACATTTTAATACTTTTACAAAAGACATTATGCGTTCATTCAAAACTGGAATTCGCGATATAGTCACTGAAACTATCCCGATTGAAGAATACTTTGGAGAAGACGACAAAATAGAAGCAGAGAGAATAATTTCTGAACTGAAAGCAAATCCAGATCAAGTTAAAGCCAATCGCACTCCTTTTGAGGAAATTACATTTGGTTTGATCGCCGATAAAGTCTACGACAAACGCTTGTATTTACTGCACGAAGAAGACAACGGTGCCAATCAGTTTTCTGCGGCTGAAGAATCCGACGGTACCAGAAGACTACTGGAGTATATTCCTGCTTTATACGGCGCCATATACTTTTCCAAAGTCTACCTGGTAGATGAAATAGAGCGAAGTCTGCACCCGCTGCTGATAAAAGAATTGACGCGAAAATTCTCACAAGACACCACTACCAGAGGCCAGCTTATTTTTACAACCCACGAATCCAATCTGCTCGATCAGGACATCTTCCGGTCCGACGAGATCTGGTTTGCAGAGAAAAAAGCCGATGGAGCTACTGAACTATACGCCCTCAGCGAGTTCAAAGAACACCACACGATTGATATTCGCAAAGGGTACCTGAATGGCCGGTATGGCGCTATCCCCTTTATGGGCAATTTGAGGGATCTAAAATGGGATACTTATGCCGAAGCCCGGTAAATTCACTTATGAAAAGAAAGAATCTTTCCGGGATGCGTTCTACTTCATCATCGTTTGCGAAGGACAGAACAGAGAACCGGAGTACTTCCGCTTTTTCGACGGCCTCTCATCGCGGGTCAAAGTAGTCCCCGTTGGAAATACCGACGGCAATAGCTCGCCGATGCAGTTGATCAATAATGCGATTGCCAAAGAAGAAGAATTGGATGCCCGAGCGGATCGGGGGGATTGCGTATGGTTTGTAATAGATACCGATAGGTGGAGGGATCAAATACGCGAATTGCGAAAAGAGTGCAATAGTTATTCTCATTGGAAAGTAGCTCAGAGTAATCCATGTTTTGAAGTCTGGCTCTACTATCATGTAGCAAAAATGAAACCTGAATTTGCTGATCTCGATAAATGCAACAAATGGAAGCCTTATGTACATAATATCATTAAAGGCGGGTTTAACCCCGAGATTCATCCTATAGCTATAGAAGCGGCTTGTGCTAATGCAAAAGAAAATTGTGAAGAAGATGGAGATTCTCCCGTTCCAGGCAGCACCCAAATCTGGCGCTTAGCCGAAGAACTTATTCCATTGATAAAAAAAGATTTGGATGCGCTGAAGGATAGGTTTCCATCGCCCGAGGCTCGCTTATAACTTCAGAAGAAATCAATATTACAAGACGCAGATGTGCGATTAATTAGTTCCCTCTGTAATCCCCACCCTCCTATCCATCCTCCCCCAATAATGCCGAAAGACTAGCTGCGCTTTGCGAGCTACCGGTTGCAACCTGACGGCCTCCGTCCACGTGTCTATCAATTGGCGATGGCGCTCAAAAGAAGCTGCAGAAAGCGCTGCCAGGCCTTGGCTATCCGTAGCAGCCGCTTTTTGAAGGCATTCCGACTGGAAAGCTATCCGCTCGGGTTCAATAACAGCTTTTCTGTTGGCAAAATCTTTCAAAACCTCCCGGTGCAGCCGTTCATGCCGCCACCAGAAGGAATCCGGATGGTAGGTGGAAGCGGCAGGCCCCAAATCCAAAGCCGGCGGTGGGAAAGTGACGGGTTTGAATACGCTCAGACAGGGCGATGAAGTAGCGGTAAACCAATATTGCGAAGCTCCCGGACGAAGTTCACACGCCATGGAGCCGGTGGTTTGCGTGGCATTGCGGGTCACGAAATTGCCGGCATGGGCGCAAATGGAGTTGCCCAGCAGCGGCCGGTCAGGCCGGTAGGGCTCAGCAGGATGCGAACGCAGTAGTTCCATAGCCTGGGACAAATTCAAAGCTGAATGATCCCGCAAAAAGCAATCGGACTGTAAACGGCGTTGTTGCTGGGCGGAAAGGTGGTGTACAACCAGTCGGCGTAGCAGGCCGCAAAGTCAAAATCTTTTCCTTTTTTGAGCAGGCCCTCCCGGCGGGCATGGGCGACCGCATCCGGGTGGATCAGGTCGTATTCCGCGCCGATGGTCAGACCGTTGCTGATGGCGTAGCTGCTTTTTACTTGCTTTGCAACCCAAAGATGGTCGGCCGTTTCCAATACCCAGGCTTCTTGCGTGTCGGCCAGGATATAGCTGTTGTGATACGCCATCGAGCGGTCGTAGAGCCCACAGATGCCGCCCTGTCCGTGGTCGGCGAGCAGCCCGGTGATCACTTCCAGGCCTTGCCGGGCCGTCGTTGCCCGCTCCAGCGCCAGCCGCAGCAGGTCCATGCCGGTGAGGCCGCCTTTTTTCCGGATGGGCATCCGGGTCCAGACGGCTTCGTTGCCGATGGCCAGGCCGTGCTCGTTCACACCGAATTCCGCGCCCCACATCCAAAAAGGCCGCCCAAGCCACATGGCATGAGTTTCTTTTACTTGTGGGATAGCAAGATAGGTACACTGCAAGACGCCCCCCGGCTCGTACTGCCTGCGCGGGTGGTATTCCAACGCTTGCATCTCATTGGGCTCCCGGTCGCTGTTTTTGCCAAAAACGATAGCCCCGTTTTGCGTGTTGGGTGGCAGCGCCACAAAAGTATCGCACATACCTACCGTTTTATGGGTCCAGGTAAAATGAAATCGTAGGGCCGGCCCAGTAGTCTTTGCTTCACCCAACGGTCTATTCGCCTCGCGGCGAGAAAAAATTGCCAGATGAATTTGTCTTCCCGGTAATACCGGCGTATGGCTTTGGGGGTAATGGCTTCGTTTTTTCAAAAAAACGGGAATAAGATCCGGACGTTGTTCTTTGTACAAATTGGCTACCAGGTCGATATACACGTCGCGGTGGCGATAATAGCGGTTCATCACATCATCCAGAAAAAACAACTTGATGATCGCCCGCAGCGGCCCGGGGGCGCTTTTCAGCAACAGATCGGGATTCAGGGTTTCTTTGCCCGCGCGTTTGAATAAAGGCGTGCTGGTATCGATATAGACAAGCCGGTGGCCGCCCTTGGTTTCGCGCCACATCCAGTTGGACAACTGCCCGTCGATCGCCGCTTCCAGGCCGGGTTTGTTTTTTTCGTTGAAAACCTGCAAGTCGTGCAGCGCATAGATGATGCGTTCCAGCATATCGAGGTTTTCTTCCTCGCTCTGCACGTGTATCCGCCGGTGGCACAGGTTGGCGTCGGAAAAACGCTCCTGCCCGATATACAATACGAAAAGCCGGTTGTGTTTGGGAATAATATGATGTGCTTCGGCAAGTCCAGCCCCGCTTCAGCCAGCAATTTGCAGTATTCGTTGAAGTTATCCAGATAGGCTTCTGCCTGCTCCAGCGATTCAAACAGGGGCAGGCGCTTAAAAACCCAGCCCTCGATATCCTTGATAGCAAAGATAGCTGAGATCTCGCCGTAGCCGATCAATTGAGCCTGTGCGGGCAATTGTTCCAGTCCGCCGGCGCCGAGTTCGCGTTCAAAGGCGGTTAGTATGGCTTTCACCTCTTTCATGGGCGGTCGGTTGCTAAAGCGTTTTTTACCATTTGGTCATACAAACTTTTTGCATCCGAAAGCGCGCCGTCCAATTTTACGAGCGTCTCCTCCACCTCGTGCGCTTCAATAATCAGGGGCGGCAAAAACTGGACTATTCGCTTATCGTTATTGGCATATAACATCAGTAAGCCGTTGTCGTAAGCGGCTTTAGTGAAGACCGGGCCGGCGAGTTCATCTTTCAATTCCAGTCCCATCATAAGGCCCATTTGGCGAAAGCCAGTTAAAAAATCTATGTGCTTTTGCGCTAGCACGGCCACACCCTCTTTGAACAGCTTAGCCATTTCATTGACATGCGCCAGAAAACCCGGCTCAGATGAGATCTCCAGCACGCGCTTCATCACCAGGCAGCCCAGTTCGGCGCCGCCAAAAGTAGACACATGGATAAACGGGTCGGCATGAAAAACCGATTCCAGTCGCTGGGAAAGGACGGTAGCTGCAATAGGATAAATCCCGCCCGACAGCCCCTTGCCCAGGATCACCATATCGGGTATCACCTCAAAATGCTCGAAAGCCCAGAGCTTCCCCGTTCGCCCCAGCCCGCACTGCACTTCGTCCAGGATAAGCAACACGCCACGCGCGTCGCACAGGCGTCGCACCGCCTGCAAATAGCCGGGAGGAGGAATGACCATGCCCAGCGTGGCGGGGATAGTCTCCAGGATCACTGCCGCTGTATCGTCGTCAATAGCTTGCTGCAAGGCTTCTATTTGTCAAAAGGAACCTGCTCAAAACCGGGCGCCTGGGGCCCGAAAACCTCCCTGTATTTGGCGTCGCCGGTAGCCAGCGCCAGTCCGGTATGGCCGTGATAACCTCCCATCGCCGAGACAATCCGGGGTTTGCCGGTATACGCCCGCGCCACCTTAATAGCCAGGTCGGTGGCTTCTCCGCCGCCCACCCCATACACCACGTAATTCAGGTCGCCGGGCATCAGGCCGGCCAGCAAAGCGGCCGTCTCCGCCCGGGGCAGGCTAATGAGGTGGTGATTGCCGATATCCCAGTGGTACAGCCCGTTTTTCAACACCTCAATAAGTTCGGGATTGCGGTGGCCCAGGTTAAACACCCCGCCATTGCAATGCAGGTTGAGCAACTGCTTGTCGCCCTCGATATCGTGGAGATAACAGCCGCCCCGCGCCCCCGGCACAAAGTCCATCTGGAAACTTTGGAAAAACCGGGCTTTACCGGAGGAAACATGACTTGAGAAGTCCGCAAAAATTTTCGCTTTATCAATGTCCGGATGCTGTTGCATAAAATCGGGTGGGGGATTGGTTTGAGTTGAATTGGGATAAAGATACGAAATCAATGGTACTGGGAAGGGGGGAATGAAGAATGAAGAATGAAGAATGAATGGTGGGGGTTGGAGATAATCATTGACGCCATTTTGTGGTCGCCAACGAAATGGTCGAAATTGCTCGTGGAGCCCAAGTCCAACGGATACAGAAACATAGGAGTACATTTTTTACACGAGAAGACCAGCGTATATTGCTGTCCACCAAAGATTTGCCGGGGAATATTTTCACGAGGTTTTGTTTTGTATTTATAAATAAATTGTTTATTTTCGCTAATTCAAAATGTTTAAAAATGGATGGCGAAATTATACTTTATCAAACTGAAGATGGCCAAACAAAAGTGGAAGTCCGGGTAGAAGGCGAGACGGTTTGGCTTACCCTGAACCAGTTGGCCGAACTGTTCCAAAGGGACAAATCGGTTATTTCCCGGCATATCAAAGCCATATATGAGGAGGGGGAATTGCCGATGGAAGGAACTGTTGCAAAAAGTGCAACAGTTCAAAACGAGGGAGGCCGCGAAGTCTTGCGGCAGATCGAATACTACAACCTCGATATGATTATATCAGTCGGCTACCGGGTAAACTCCCATCGCGGCACCCAATTCCGTATTTGGGCCACCAACCGCTTGCGGGAGTATATCATCAAAGGTTTTACCCTCGATGATGAACGGCTGAAACGCGCCGGACAGATGAACTACTTTGATGAACTGCTTGCCTAAGGTTTGCCAGTCAATATCCACTCGCAGTTTTGTACCGGAAAGCGGGGCGCATTTTTATGGTATCTTCGCGAAAACACATTACTTTGTATGCCAATGAGTAGTGGTAAAAGTGATTGATATATTGGGCAATGACACGACAAAACTCCTAACCATTGAAATCTGACAAACTATGGCCGAAAATAGCCCACAATTCAACGACATCCTGCTGTACACTACGCCGGCAGGCAAGGTACAGATTGAAGTCATTTTCGATGACGAAACCTTTTGGCTCAGTCAGCGTAAAATGGGGGAGTTGTTTGGTGTGGAAGTCCAAACCATCAACTACCATTTGAAAGAGATTTTTAAAAGTGGAGAATTAGCTGAAGCGGCAACTATTCGAAAAATTCGAATAGTTCAAACCGAGGGCAACCGCGAAGTAGCCCGTGACGTGGATTTTTACAACCTCGATGCCATCATTGCGGTTGGCTATCGAGTCAACAGTTATCAGGCCACGCAATTCCGCATCTGGGCTACGCAAACCCTCAAAGAGTTCATTGTCAAGGGTTTTGTGTTAGATGATGAGCGCCTCAAGCAAGGCCGGCATTTTGGGAAAGATTATTTTGACGAACTGCTGGAGCGCATTCGCGAAATTCGCGCCAGCGAGCGGCGGTTTTACCAAAAAATCACCGATCTCTACGCCCAGTGCAGCATAGACTATGATCCGAAGTCGGAAACGACGGCGTTATTTTACAAGACCGTTCAAAACAAGCTGGAATGGGCCATCACGGGGCAGACAGCCGCCGAGATCATTGCCTCGCGTGCCGGCGCCGACAAACTCAATATGGGATTGACAACCTGGAAGAATGCCCCCGGTGGAAAAATTCTGAAAAGCGATGTGTCGGTGGCTAAAAACTACCTGACCGAATCGGAATTGAGCGCTCTCAACCGTATCGTAACCATGTACCTCGACTACGCCGAAAACCAGGCTGCCCGTCAGATACCGATGAAAATGAAGGATTGGGTGGAAAAATTAGATGCTTTTTTGCGCTTCAACGAGTACGATATTTTGCAGGATGCCGGAAAAGTATCGCACGAAGTAGCACGGACATTGGCTGAAAAAACCTACGAGCAGTTTCGCATCCAGCAGGACGAAAACTACGAATCAGACTTCGACCGGGCGATCAAACAGTTGAAAGACAAAAACTAATTCCGCAACAATGGCCAAACGAAGCAAATAACCCGACTTGTTCAATATCAAGGACGTGCTGCATACCGCGCCTTGTGTGCCGGAAGAAATACAAGGTAAATCCCAATATGATTGACACTAAAGGCGAAGCCATCGAAACGCTGATCTATACGTAGAACATGTCGTAAATATTTTGCCCCTTATCTCTCCCTCCCCATCTTCTGCCACCGCATCACCGTGAGGCTTCGCCATAACCACTCGAGCGGGCCGTATTGATAGCGGGCAAACCACCATTTGCTGAATGCGATTTGTAAAACAAAAACGACCAACGCAATGCCAACTGCTACACCGGCGCCAAATTCTCCGAGCAAGCCTAGTCCGTAGGAAAAGAAAATCAATGTGCCGAAAACGGTTTGCATGACGTAGGTAGTAAGCCCCATGCGGCCTGCTTCCAGAAAGACGAGCAGCCTGTTTTCCATTTTCCTTTTGGAAGAAATTACCGTCAGTGAGACGTAAATAGTAGCCATTGCGGCATTGAGCAAATCATAGGGCATGCCGCCGAGGAGTCCCCATTTTGTAATCCATTTCTATTTTCAGCGCGCTTACCGTTAATCCTATAGTCAAAAAGGATGACGAAGCAAATCAAAAATGCCCAGAGCGCCCATTTCATCCATTTTTTGAAAATTTCCGGTTGCGCAAAGATGTTCTTTCTGCCGGCGTATAATCCCAATAAAAACAATCCAAACGTGATGTAAATCCGGCCCGATCCGACCTGGAATTGCATTTTGGACTTAAATTCAAAAAAATTGGCTTTTAATATTTCGAAATAAGTACCCGATTTAACGGTATTGTAATATTGCAATAATTCAGATTGAGGCGTTTCAAAAAAATCGCCGGTTAGAGAAGTTTGGGTAATGAATTCCAATACGCGGGTCAAAAAGGTAGGCACATTGGCTATTAAAAAGGCGGCGATAATCAGCAGCCATTTATCGCTTACGCGGATAAACAGGGGCAGGAGAAATCCCAACATCGCATAAATAGTCAGGATATCCCCCCGGTAGTGCAAATGGTGAATAGCGCCGATAGCAAACAGGATAAGTAGTCGCCAGATAAATCGCCGTACAAAGTGGGGATCGCCTTGTTTGTTGTTCAGTTGTATGGCAAAACTGAGCCCAAAAAGGAACGAGAATATCATGAAAAACTTGCCGGAAATCAGAAAACTCACAAATCCCATGACGATCTGGTCGAAAAGGTTGTGAGTCATGAAATTCGCATGTTCTTCAGGCGGCGCGCCGGCATAATATTGCTCTACAAAATGTATAATGCTTATGCCGAGCAGAGTGAAACCTCTTAATACATCTATGACTTCAATTCGCTGGGTTTTAGCCATTGTTGTAACCATTGTGTCGGGTGAAAAAACAGGATGATGGCCAGGGCCGCATACAAAGTAGCAATGGAAATATGATCAGGCTATTGATTTAGATGAATGGTAGGGATTGCCGTTTCAGTAGCCGAAATAAGCCGACAAGGGAGTGAGCACAAAAAGGTAAGTTATTTGCGACGTTCCTTAACGAAGCTGCAACTGTCAAGGAATACTTGACAGTTCAACAAGAGGGGAATCGGGCTGTGAAACGGAATATGCGCCCTTTGCGTTTCTCCTTGCGGCCTTTGCGTTAAAAAATAAATCTAAACTGTTACCAGGATTAAATAATCGAAATACTTATTTTACAGAAAAAAACCGTGATTTTACCCGAATTACAGAAAGCTTATTCAAATTACTGCACACATGACTTGAAAGCTGGGCTGTTTGATAAGCACATTTTGTGGTTCGACAAATAACCATTATTTTATATGCCCAGACTATTAATAATTATAGGAATAGGCGGTTTTTATCGGCAGCGTAACGCTACTTACTGACTAATTTTGTCAATAATTACCTCTCCTCCAACTTCCCCTACGGTACGCTTGCCGTTAATATTCTCGGCTGTTTCCTCATTGGAATTTTTGTCGGTTTATTCGACCGGGGAAATATCCTGAGTCCCGAATGGCGCTTATTTCTGGCCACCGGATTTTGCGGGGGCTTCACTACTTTTTCTACTTTTTCTTACGAAAATATCAAGTTGACTCAAAGCGCTGAATTTTTTAACCTTTCTTTGAATGTGGCTGCAAGCGTTTTCCTGGGTTTTGCCGCAACTTATCTTGGCATGCTAATCATTAAATCCATCTGATTATGGAACTCGACCGCGATTCAAAACTGCTGCGCATCTTTATAGGAGAAATCGATAAATCACATCACACCCCTTTGTATGAAGCGCTTGTGTTGGCAGCTAAAAAGCAAGGCATTGCCGGGGCGACAGTTATCAGGGGGATTCTCTCTTATGGAGCAAGCAGTCGCATTCATACCGCCAAACTGCTCGACCTTTCGCATGATCTTCCTATTATTGTAGAGATTGTAGATAGCGCCGAAAAGATTGATCAATTCCTGGAGACAGCCGATACGCTGATTGAAGCCGCCAATTGCGGGGCTTTAATCACGATAGAAAAAGCGGAAGTCATCCGGTACAAATCGAAACCACAGTAATACAATGCCTCCTACGCGCATCATCACCCGCAACGTCTGGATACTTTCGCTGGTCAGCCTGATGACCGACGTGGCCAGCGAAATGCTCTACCCCGTCATGCCGGTGTATCTGAAAACCATCGGTTTTTCTATTGTGCTGATCGGGGTGCTGGAGGGGTTTGCGGAGGCTGCCGCCGGCCTGAGCAAAGGTTACTTCGGCAACCTGAGCGATGCGGTAGGGCGCCGGCTGCCTTTTGTGCAAGCCGGGTACGCGTTCAGCGCCATTTCCAAGCCGATGATGGCGGCTTTCATACATCCCTTGTGGATATTTTTCGCCCGCGCCACCGACCGCCTGGGCAAGGGCATCCGCACCGGCGCGCGCGACGCCCTGCTCTCTGACGAAGCCACACCTGCCACAAAAGGACAGGTATTCGGCTTCCACCGCGCCATGGATACGCTCGGCGCGGTGACGGGCCCTTTGCTGGCGCTGGTTTTTCTGTCGGCAAATCCCGGCGCGTACCGCGCGCTTTTCCTTTGGGCTTTTCTGCCGGGGGTGTTGGCTATTGCGTTTACCCTGTTCATTCGGGAAAAAAGACACGCACGGACTGTAAGCATAGATAAGCCGGGGTTCCTGGATTTTCTGCGCTACTGGCGTCGCAGTCCCGCCCAATACCGCCGACTGGCAGGGGCGCTGCTCCTGTTCACCTTGTTCAACAGCTCGGATGTGTTTTTGCTGCTCAAAATCAAGGAGGCGGGCCTGAGCGATACCGTCGTCATTGGCATCTATATTTTTTACAACCTGGTATATGCGTTGGCTGCCTATCCACTGGGTATTGCTGCCGACCGATTGGGCATGAAACGCGTATTTGCCGGCGGACTATTGCTATTCGCTGCCGCATACGCGGGCATGGGTTTTGCCCATACCCAGGCGGTGTTTATCACCCTGTTTTTCCTCTACGGCTTGTACGCCGCAGCGACGGAAGGCATTGCCAAAGCCTGGATATCCAATATCTGCGAAAAAAAGGACACGGCAACAGCCATAGGCACTTACACCGCTTTTCAAAGTATCTGCGCCCTGCTGGCCAGCAGTCTGGCGGGCCTCATCTGGTATTCCGCGGGGGCTGCCGCTACTTTTGCATTGAGCGCAGTTGTGCTGGTGCTGGTAACAGGCTATCTATTACGAATGCCGAATTACGAATTACGAATGGGGAAGTTTGATTAGTTTTGGGGTAACCAAATCTTTAATCAAATGAAAACGGGAAATGTGATTCAAGAGAAGAGCTATGCTTTTGCTTTGAAGGTTGTCAAATTGAGTAGAAGCTTAATTGAAGAGAAGAAGGAATTTATTTTGTCCAGACAGCTTTTAAAAAGCGGGACAGCCATTGGTGCTCTGGTAGAAGAAGCCATTGGCGGGCAAACGCCTAAAGACTTTTTTGCCAAAATGACGATCGCCTATAAAGAAGCTCGCGAAACCAAGTATTGGCTCAGGCTCTTATGCGATACCGATTTTATCGAATTTTTTGAATCCCAGGAATTAATTACAGAAGTGGATGAATTGCTAAAGATTATTGGGAATCTAAAAACAAAGAAGAAAAAAATCGAGAATGACGAATGACGAATGACGAATGACGAATTACGAATGACGAATTACCCCGAATGACGAATTACGAATGACGAATGACGAATGACGAATTACGAATGACGAATGACGAATGACGAATGACGAATTACGAATAATTATTTAATTATCAATTTAATAATATTTAAAAACATTCATAATTCATTAATTAAACATTCGTAATTTAACATGTAATTATGACGCAGCTACCTACGCGCAAGGAGGCCCGGGAACTCCTTGAAAAACACGTAAAAGACGAATATCAGCGCTACCACGCCCTGATGGTAGCCACCGCCATGGAAGGCTACGCCCGCCACTACGGCGAAGATGCCGACCTGTGGTTCCTCACCGGGTACCTCCACGATCTCGACTTCGAGGAATACCCCGAAGAGCACCCCGGTATTGCCTTGCAATGGTTCCGCGAATGGGGTTACCCCGAGGATTTTATCCATGCGGTGGAAGCGCATGCCTACGGCTACCACGAATTCCGCACCCTGCCCAAAAACCGCCTGGCCTCCGCCTTGCTGGCCTGCGACGAAATCTGCGGCATCTTTTTTGCTTATCAGAAAGTCAACCCCGTGCCTTACGGCGAGATGAAAGTAAAGTCGATAAAAAGCCGGCTCAAAGAAAAAGCCTTTGCCGCCAAGATCGACCGCAGCACCATCTACCTGGGCTGCGAGCACCTGGGCGTCACTATCGACGAGCATGTAGAGAATTTGATTAGGTTTTTGGGGTGACGACGGGGAGCATCCTGGGAGGTGACGGCAGGGGTATTCGCTTGGGAGGTGACGACGGGGGAGCATCCCGGGAGGTGACGGCAGGGGTATTCGCTTGGGAGACGGCAAATAGTTATGGCAAACATTATCAGCACAAAAACAGCGCACCACAATGAAACCTCTATTTAACCCAGCTCTTGCTTGTCCTGGCTATGTCATTGCTTTGGCTCTCCGCATCAGGACAAACCCTCGAATCCTTCGGCCTCTCTTCGGGCGATCAAAAAAAGCTGAGCAAAAAAATAGACGCGGCGCCTAAAATATCCACCGCGCCATTTGTCACACCAACAATTATCAGCGCCGACCAGCGGAATTTGTCTTCTTCACTCCGCACAGATGGAGCTACCTTCGAAATGCTTATCAATAAAGGCCATGCAGGCGAAATCGAAAACATTTACCTTTCCCCGGACAAGAACAGGTTGATCTCAACCAGTGAGGATGGGCAAGTTATTATTTGGGACTATCAAGCAGCATCCGAATTATACCGCATAGGTAGAGATAAACGGCAAGTAGGATTGTATGGGCAAAATGTAGATGTAATTAATGATTCTATAGCAGTGATTACAGGCCTCACTATTCGTTTGTATAATTACAAAACAAATAAGGTACTAAAAGCATTGATAAAAAAAGAGGTTGAAATAAGCCCCAAACGTATAGTTATAGAAGATTATGACAAAAAAAGCATTCCAGATTTATTCAACAACTACCTTTAATCTGGAATATACGATTCCATTCCCAAGCGACGCCAGAGCTGATAGAATCGATAAAAAAATATCAAGCACCGGCAAATTTCTTATTTTAAACTATCAGGATCAGGCATATAAATACAAATACGAAATTATTAACCTGGATAATAAATCTGTCGTATTAAGAGGGAAAGCTGATATTATTGGAAACCCTAATGCATTCTTTAGTCCCAATGACGGCTTTTTATTGATGAAAGAAAGTTTTACGAAAATAGATATTTATGAAACGCGACAGTTTTCGCAGATAAAATCAATCGAAGTTAAAAATGGGACACTTGAGGACAATGTAATGTTCGGTGACAATGACCAGGCGTTTGTGCTGAATACAGAAAATATTTATGGCCAGTATGATGAAAAAAATATGGGAAAAAATTCGATGTGGGTGAATACCACTACCTGGAAATCGACGAACCTCCCGACTAATTACTCCTCTGTAATCCTGACTGTAAAAATATTTGGCAACAAATCCTTGCTGTATCACAGGGCGAAATCCCAATTAACACTGTATGATATGGCTAAATTAACCAATGTTTGGCAAGTTAAGGTAGATACGACTAACTGGAGTCAAGACGGAGCCTGGATTCCTTTCACTTTGAATGTAAGAAGTGAAACAGCGCGCTTATTTGTCGGCACTAAATTGGGCGTGGTACATGAATACGATTTATTAAATGGCGCTTATGTACGCAGTATAGGTAGTGTTTCCACAGATCCTGTCACGCTCCCTAGAATTTCAAAAAACGGAAAATATCTCGGAGTTGTATACGGCAACAATAAGATAGGGGAATTATTCAATGAGAGAAATAGAGGTATTAATTTATTGCGTATCATCAATCTTAGTAATCTGAATATTGTTGCTGAATTTTCAATCGCTATGCCGATTATGGATTTCAATTTTGATTATGGATCAAATAGGGTGGCTGTTTTGTATTGGGATTTTGATAATATCAAAAAGAAAGGAATACATTATCAGGAAATAGTAGTTTATGACATAATACATTTTCAGCATTAAATACAATAAAAACTCCCCTGCCATTAATAACTGACTTTGAAATCCCATATTATGAAAAACCGGCTTTTGACAGAGTTTTGTTCTCCCCCGACGATCAATTTATCATCACTTCGGGTTACGATTCCGGTACGTACCTGACTTATTGGGACATTGCCAGCGGCCAAAATAAGCGGCGCATTGAAAGTCCATATACAACCAAGATCACCGGCAAAAATGGATTTGGAAAAGAAATCACCAAAGAATATGTAAATGCAGGTTTTTCCGATGTTATGCTCTCCTCAAATGGCAAACATATCCTGGCATTAACCGGCCCAAAAGAAAGGGTGAAAATTTGGGATTATGCTACAGGGTTTTTAATCGTTGACGCCTTAATCCCCGAACCCTCGCCCGATGCGCTGAGATCAAGCGGTTTCAGGTGGAGCGCCAATGGCCAGTATGTTGCAGTTGGTTCTACTTCCGGTTTTACCACTATCTATAGCCTAAAAAATCCTAAAAACTATTTATCGGCTGAACTGGAAAATTGCAGTGAGGGCGCTTTTTCCAATGACAGCAAATACTACGTTTTCAGAAACAAACTCACCCATAAAATCGGATTTTATAATCTCGAAAGCGGCGATATCGCCTATACTTCAGATGGACATAGCGATTTTATCACCGGCATTGTTATCTCACCCGATGGAAAAACGATGTGCAGCGCTTCAAAAGACGGCGAACTCATTATCTGGGATTTTGCATCCAGATCAAAAATCGGTTCCTATTTTTCCCAGGGATTAGGACAGTACTTTTTCATCACCCCCGATTTTTATTTTTCGGGTACAAAAGAAGCCTTAAAGCAAAGCAACTTTGGCACGTTCAAATTAGACGGCGCCAACTTCCCGTTTTTGGAGTCGGATGTGTTTTTTAATCAGCCCCACGTAATTATGGAAAGGCTCGGATATGCCTCCAAAAAAGAAATCGACTTTTTCAGGCAGGCCCGCGAAAAAAGACTGGAAAAGCTGGGATTTGCCAAAGACAGCTGAGCAAAACTACCCCAAAGTGACCGTCACCGGCCAACAGGGCGTTTATCGCACGGATAAAGAGCTCTTTGCGATTACCATAAAAGCCTCCGACGCAGCCCAGGTCATCAAAACCATACACGTGCTGGTCAACGGCGTGCCGATATGGGGCGTCAACGGCAAAGACGTGGCCGCCGAAAACAAAAAAACGGTCGAAAAAAAGGTGACCTTATCCCTCTCCAACGGCAACAACGCAATCGCCGTTTATTGTACCAATATTTCGGGTATTTCTTCTTTTACCAATACTTTTCAGGTGCGCTACGAAGCGCCCGCACCGCCCAAGCCAAGTCTGCACGTCATAGCCATGGGCGTCTCCAATTACCAAAATGCCGAACTAAACTTGCAGTATCCCTCCAAAGACGTAAACGACCTCGCGTTGTTTTTTAAATCAAAAAACAGCGTATACGAAAAGGTGACGGTGCAAACCCTTCTCGACGACCAGTTTAATGAAAAGGGATTCAAGAAACTGAGAGAAACGCTGTCCAAGACCAAAATCAACGACGCCGTGGTCGTCTTCTGGGCAGGCCACGGACTACTGGACGACAACCTCAACTACTACCTCGCCACCCACGACGTAGATTTCAACAACCCCGCCGCTAAGGGCGTCTCCTACGAAGCGCTCGAAGCACTGCTCGACAGCATTCCCGCCCGGCAAAAACTGCTGCTCGTCGATGCCTGCCATTCCGGGGAAATCGACAAAGCATCGGTAGCCCTCATCAAAGAAAAGCGCACCGAAAGCGGCGAGGTAAAATTCCGGTCGTTTAATACCCGCATAGCGCCCAGAGCAGACGGCCTGCAAAACGCCTTCGAGCTCATGAAGCAATCTTTTGTCGACACGCGGCGCAGCACCGGCGCCACCGTCATATCAAGCGCCGGTGGCGTAGAATTTGCCATCGAAGGCGAAAAATGGAAAAATGGCGTGTTCACCTTTTGCCTGCTGAAAGGTCTCCGCGAGCAAGCCGCCGATGCAAACAAAGACGGCAAGGTGATGATCTCGGAACTAGAAGCCTACATCTCCCAGGAAGTGCCCCGCCTCACCGATGGGCGCCAACAGCCGGCTTTCCGTACCGAGAATATCGCCAATGACTGGCGGGTGTGGTAAGGAGGGGGATGGTGCGACTTTGCGATGGTGCGCTCCGTAGCAATGTGGTTTTATACCCATCACCCAAACCTCACCCTCACCTTCAGCTGATTCTGAAATGCCGGCTTCAATAAGCCGTCGTGTTGTAGCCTGCCGACTACGATCCCGGGATGAATACCGACATCGCGGGCAAAATGGCGGATAATTTGCTCGTCAAAGTGAGTATAGTTGTTTGTCAAGGTATGATAAGCATCTTTGGGAATAAGCAGGTTGGCGGCGTATTCATTGGCTTCCCGTTCTTTATCCATGTCTTGTGAAGCCCCGTCTACATTTTCCAGAAAAACAGCTTTTTTGCTGTGCTTCAGAATATGACATGCTTCGTGAAAAAAAGAAAACCAAAACTGATCGTTTGTCTTGTACAAATCCGAAAGCTGGATCAGCGGGGTCTGGTGTATCCATCGGGCGGCGCCGCTGATTTTGGTATGGGGTAGGCTAGGGGTAAATACCATCGCCACCCCACACGAGGCGGCTAATTCTTCAACTTCCTGTAGAAATGAATCCGGCTGCTTTTGCGCAATCTCGCGAAATTGCAGCATGGACTCCTTAAATCGCCTAGCATTGTATGCAGGGAACGTTTTCGATTCTAATTGTTTTTCTCCCAGGCGAAGCCACACCGCAACAGCAGCCGGATTGGGCGTGTTTTTTAGGGATATTCGAAAAGCTACATCAGTTGATTTCCCAGGTAATAAGCATCCCAATCTTTGGGAGCCGCAAACCGAAAAAAACGCAAAACTTCCCGAAGGTTTCCACGTCTGATTTGGAGCTCGAAAGGATGCCTAGCTTGTGCATGGTTTTAAGGGGGAATTGATCCAGCCAGCGCAAGTCGCGTTGCAGTGCCTCTTTCTCCTCGATGCGGGCCAGGGTTTCCCGATAGGTACTTTCCCGCCTGATCCAGAAGTGGACCGGTATGCCCAGCACTCGTTCGAGCATAATGGCAGTATCCATCGTCAGCGGGGCTTTGCCGTTGATCAGTTCGTTTATTTTTTCCTTTGGGCGCCCCATCCTCGCGGACAACTCCGCTTGGGTCATACCCAGGCTTTCGATAGTTTCCCCTAATCGTATCGCCGGGTGGTGATAAAAGGAGCGGTCGAGTGGAAGGGAGAAGGCCATGTGTATTGTTTGATTTTACAATTAATTGAATTTTTATTAACGAAAAAGTTAATAAAAAGTTCAAGTCGTTTATACGCCATACAGCCATAAACGAATATTCCCTGCGTCGAGGGACAACACGATGAAAGATGGTAGCCAGGAATATTGTAGTGGTAGCTTAGCGCAAATATAAGCAAATTTAGGCGTCAATTCATCACAATAAACTACCAACATCAGCCTTTCGCACAATCGCATAGTCGCATGGTCAATGTCGGCAACTTAAGCTTTTCAATGTTTACTAAACTTTCGAAGTTTAGTAAACATGCACCTCCCTCTGAAGCTTAAGTTGACGACATTGGTCGCACAGATCGCACAGTTCGCAAAGTCACAGAGCGAGATGACACTCGTTCGTATAGTCGTACAGTCGTAAAGTCGTAAAGTCGCAAAGTCCCACCGTCCCACAGTCACTAACATTTGTCATCCCTCCGCAATCCATAAAGCCCTAATTTTACTGCTTTAACACCTGACTTGTTATGACGCAAACCGTTCACCGCATTTATGTTAATACCTTAGCCGGCATCGTTGTGCTCGCAGCGATAACCCTTGCTTATCAGGGATTTTCGTATTACGGCACCAGTCTGGAAGAGCGCTTTTATCACCCCCAACACAACTGGTTCAAGCCCAGCGGCATTTACGGCCACGGACTCGGCATCGTGGGCAGCCTGCTGATCATTATCGGGGTGTTTTCGTATATTATAAGGAAGCGCAGCAAGGCTATGGCGCGCTGGGGCCGGCTGAAGTACTGGCTGGAATTCCACATTTTTCTGTGCAGCTTGGGGCCGGTAATGATCTTATTCCACACGGCCTTTAAGTTCGGCGGCATCGTGTCGGTCAGTTTTTGGAGTATGGTGGCTGTGGTGGCCAGCGGCATTATCGGGCGGTTTATTTATATCCAAATACCCCGCACGATCGAGGGCCGCGAACTGAGCCTCGGCGAGGTGAAGGCGATGAAGGGCAATATAGGGGATCTGCTGAAAGGCAGTTTTCAACTGGACCAAGAGAGTTATAACGCAATTATTGATTCTACCACTGACAAAAATCACCAGGAGCAAAGCAACAATGTATTAGCTGGCATCGTGTATAAATACATAGCTGATAGAAAGACAATCGCCGATATAGACAACCGGCTCAGGAAAAATAATTTGCAACGCGCCGACCGAAAAAAGGTGCTAAGCCTTATTAATAACGAGATGGCGTTGAATAACCGCATTGCCAGATTGCATACGATGCAAAACCTTTTTAGATACTGGCACGTGGCTCATTTACCCTTTGCACTCATTATGCTCATTATTATGATTATTCACGTGGGCATCACGCTTGCTTTTGGTTATAGATGGATTTTTTAAAAAATGGAAGCACTACTTGAACAAATCGTTATTTATTCCGCCGTTTTTGTGCTTTGCGCCGTGGTGGTGGTTATTTATTTGCGAAAGCTGAAAAAAGAATCGCAGGTCACGGAGGCGAAGGTGGAAAAAGCAAAGCAGGAGGGATTATTCGAACCGGTGTCGCTGCACCCGGTAATCGATTTGGATACTTGTATCAAAAGCGGCGCCTGTGTGACGGCCTGCCCGGAGAAGGATATTTTGGGCATCATAAACGGCCGGGGCACCCTCATCAATGCTTCTCATTGCGTGGGCCATGGCGCGTGTTTTCACAGCTGCCCGGTAGAGGCTATTTCGCTGGTAATCGGCACCGAAAAAAGGGGCGTCGATCTGCCGCACGTCAACCAGCATTTTGAGACCAACGTGCCCGGCATTTTTATAGCCGGGGAGTTGGGCGGCATGGGATTGATCAAAAACAGCGTAGAGCAGGGCAATCAAGCCGTGGAATTCATGGTGAAGTCCGGCATAAAAAAAGACCCCTCGTGTTACGACCTGATCATCGTGGGCGCCGGTCCGGCCGGAATTTCCGCTTCGCTGACGGCAAAAAAACACAACCTGAATTTTCTGACGCTCGAACAGGATACGCTGGGCGGCACGGTGTTTACTTTCCCGCGCTCCAAAATTGTGATGACGGCGCCGATGGATCTGCCGCTGTACGGCAAGGTGAAGTTGTTCGATACGAGCAAATCCGAATTGCTGGATTTGTGGCAAAAAGCTTTGTCAAAAAATAATATCACCATTAGGGAAAATACAAAGGTCGACGGCATTGTCATAGATGGCGACCGGTTTAAGTTGGTTACGAATAAGGGCGATGAGCTTTTTGCCAAAACAGTGCTGCTGGCCATCGGCCGCCGCGGCAGCCCCCGCAAACTGGGCGTACCCGGCGAAAACCTCGAAAACGTGGCCTACCGGCTATTGGAACCCGAAAATATTTCTTCCAAAAAGGTAGTGGTGGTAGGCGGCGGCGACTCCGCTATCGAAGCCGCCCTGGCGTTGTCCGAGCAAAATCAGGTGATTATTTCTTACCGCAGCGACGCCTTCGCACGCATTAAACCCAAAAACAGGGATAAGATCAACGAGGCCGTGGGAAGAGGCGTGGTAGATGTGAAATTCAATACCAATTTGGAAAAAATTGAAATGGAGAAAGTGGTGATAAAATCAGAAAGCGAACAATACATACTCGACAACGACCTGGTATACATTTTCGCCGGCGGGGAATTGCCCACGCAATTTCTCGAAAAGGCAGGCATTCAAATAACAAAACGATTTGGGTATACAGTGAAAAAACACAAGTGATGGCAAGTATAGAGAGACTGTACGACTATACGACTATACGACTGTACGACTTTGCGAAACAAGCTCGCAAAGTCGCAAGTCCCATAGTAGCAAAGTCCTAAAACTTGTTGTTGTCGTTTTTCTTTTCATTTTGTCGGTCGCAAACTTACCCGCCCAAATTTCTCCGGGCGATCTCTCCAAAGCACACTCAGCCCTGGAGGGCATTTCCAATTGTACCAAATGCCATACACTAGGCGAAAAAATATCTAACAATAAATGCCTGGATTGCCATAAAGCATTAAAAAGCAGGATCAGCCAAAATAAAGGGTACCACGTATCCAAAGAAGTAAAAGGCAAGGAATGCGCCTCCTGCCACAGCGACCACCACGGCCTCAAATTCGATATGATCCGCTTCGATGAAAAGGCGTTTAATCACCAATTGACGGGTTATACACTTACAGGGGCGCACAAAAAAATAGACTGCCGCGAATGCCACAAGCCCAGTTTTGTCAGCAACAGCGAATTGAAAAAAAATAAAAAAACTTTTTTGGGCCTCGATCAAAAATGTAATTCCTGCCACGAAGATTTTCACCAAAAAACGCTGTCGAATAATTGCGCCAGTTGCCACAATACCGATGCTTTTTCTCCGGCTGCTAATTTTAATCACGATAAAACAAAATTTGCGCTAGTAGGAAAACACAAAACGGTGGAGTGTGTAGAATGCCATAAAGAAGAAACCAGAAATGGAAAAAATTCCAGCAATTTGCAGGAGTAGCATTTAATACCTGCGCCAGTTGCCACGACGATCCGCATAAAAATAAATTGGGAACGGCCTGCAGCGAGTGCCATACGGAGCAATCGTTCGATATTTTTAAGGGGATGGATAAATTCAATCACAATAAAACCAAATTCGCCTTAAAAGGAAAACACAAACAGGTGGATTGCGCCGGAATGCCATAAAATGGATGCAGTGACGCCGCTGACGGTTTTTCAGGATAAATTGGGTATTTCTACTACCAATTGCATAGCCTGTCATAAGGATGTCCACGAAAATAAATTCGGCAATAATTGCGCCGAGTGTCACAACGAAAATTCATTTCACAATAAAAAAGCAAGCGCCGATTTTGACCACGACAAAACGGGTTTTGCCCTGGCCGGTAAACACGAGGTAGTGGATTGCAAAAAATGCCACAAGGCAAGCTTTACCGACCCTCTGCCCCACAATACTTGCGCATCCTGCCATACCGATTACCACGACAAGCAGTTTGCCAAAAGCGGAAAAAGTCCCGATTGCGCCCAATGCCATACGGTCGACGGTTTTTTAGGAAGCTCGTATTCAATCGACGACCACAATAAAACCAAATTCCGCTCGATGGCGCCCACCTGGCCACGCCTTGCTTTGCCTGCCACAAACCCGACGCAAAGAAAAAATGGAATTTCCGGAACATAGGCGAGCGCTGCGTCGATTGTCACGATGATGTGCACAAAGGCTATATCAGCGAAAAATACTACCCCGGCCAATCCTGCGAAAAATGCCACGTGAGCGATAGCTGGCAGGCCAACCATTTCAACCACGACCAGACAAACTTCAAACTACTCGGCGCCCATGCCCAGCAAAGTTGTATGGCTTGCCACGACAGGGGTGATATAAGTCATGATATCAAAAAGGCTAAATTCATAGATTTGTCATCACAGTGTAATTCCTGCCACGTGGATGTGCACAACGCGCAATTTGCACAAAACGGCGAAACCGATTGCGCCAGGTGTCACGGCTTTGAAAACTGGAAGCCGACCAGCTTCAACCATGACCTAACCGCATTTAAACTCGAAGGAAACACGTGGGCGTAGCTTGTGAAAAATGCCATAAAGAAACTGAAAAGGACGGCAAACTTGTTGTCCAATATAAACTGGAGCGTTTTGAATGCGTAGACTGTCATCAATAATATTATTACTCGGTTTTGCGATCGCCTTGTTCTCGCAATCCCCGCACGGACCTGATCTCAAGACCGATTGCGCAGCCTGTCATACGCCCGACGGTTGGAAGGTTTCTATTAAAGCAGTAACGTTTAATCACGACTCTACCCGGTTTGCCCTCAGCGGTGGCCACACTACGGTGGATTGCAAGAGTTGCCACATTTCGATGATCTTTTCCGATGCCGGTACCGAGTGCATCGATTGCCATACCGATATCCACAATCAAACCGTGGGTATGGATTGCGCCCGCTGCCATACACCGCAGAACTGGCTCGTGGACAACATCACAGAATTGCACCAGGATAATGGGTTCCCCCTCGTAGGCGCGCACGCCACGGCGAGTTGCACCCAATGCCACATGTCTGAAACGGCGCTACGCTTTGACCGTATCGGCAACGATTGTATAAATTGCCACGCCGACGACTACGCCTCCACTACTAATCCAAACCACAGCAGCGCGGGTTATTCCACTGATTGTATTACTTGCCACGATGTCACTGCATTGGATTGGTCTTCTGAAAATATCAACCACAATTTCTTCCCCTTAACCAAAGGCCACGAAATTGCAGATTGCGCCCAATGCCATACGTCCGGGTCTTTCCAATACGCCCACGGATTGCGTGGCGTGCCACCAGTCGGACTACGACGCAGCCCTGAATCCGAATCACGCGGGCGCCCATTTCTCCACTGATTGCGCCTCCTGTCATACTACAGATATAGGCTGGATGCCCGCTACGTTTACCCAGCACGATGCCGATTATTTCCCTATTTACAGCGGTGAGCACGAGGGTGAATGGGATCAGTGCGTGGATTGCCATACCGATCCATCTAATTTTGCGGTATTCAGCTGCACGGTATGCCACCAAAACCCCGAAACAAACGAAGAACACGATGACGTAAATGGATACATCTATGAAAGCTCCGCTTGCCTGGCCTGTCACCCCACCGGCAGTGCGGAGGGCGTATTTGATCACAATAGCACCCATTTTCCGCTAACCGGTGCACACACCAGCGTTAACTGTCTCCAATGCCACGCCTCCGGCTATGCAGGCACACCCACGGATTGCGCAAGTTGCCATACCGATCAGTACAATCAAACCGACAACCCCAGCCATACGGCTTTAGGGCTTTCTACCGATTGTGCCGTGTGTCATACCACGGCGCCGGGCTGGATGCCGGCCACCTTTGCCAACCACAATGATTATTACGCGTTAAACGGCGCCCACGCGATGATCGCCAACGAGTGTGCCACCTGCCACAACGGCGATTACAACAATACCCCCAATACCTGTGCGGGCTGCCATACTGATGATTATAACAATACCAACAACCCCAACCACGTGGCGCTAAATTTTTCCACCGATTGCACGGATTGCCACGGGGAAAATACCTGGGTACCTTCCACTTTTGACCACGACAGCCAGCATTTCCCCATATACAGCGGCGAACACGAAGGCGAGTGGGATCAATGCACAGATTGCCATACCAATACGTCCAATTACGCAGAATTCACCTGTATAACCTGTCACTCCAACCCCGATACTGATGAAGAACACGACGGCGTGGGCGGCTATTCGTACAACAGCCCCGCTTGCCTGGCCTGCCACCCCACCGGCGATGCGAACTTGATTTTTGACCACAATACCACCAATTTTCCATTGACGGGTGCGCATATCACCGCAGCATGTATCGAATGCCATTCCGACGGCTACCAGGGTACGCCCACCAATTGCGTGGATTGCCATACCGACAAATACAACCAGACGCATAACCCAAACCATGCGGCGGTGGGCATTTCTACCGATTGCGCTATGTGCCATACCACCGGACCGTGGTGGAGCCCCGCTACTTTCCCCAACCACAATGATTATCACGCTTTAAACGGGGCTCACGCCACCATTGCCGATAATTGTGCCGCGTGCCACCATGGCGATTACAACAACACGCCAACCACGTGCGCGGGTTGTCATACCGATGAATTCAACCTGACAAGCAACCCCGATCACCAGGTGAATCAATTCCCTACCGATTGCACCACATGCCATACAGAGAATTCCTGGGCGCCCTCTACCTTTGATCACAATGTGCATTATCCGTTTACGGGGGCGCACATGGCCATTGCCAACGACTGCGTGGCCTGCCACAACGGCGATTACGCCAATACACCGAATACTTGTGCGGGGTGCCATACCGACGATTTCAACAACAGCGTGAATCCCAATCACACCGCCTTGGGCTTGCCCACCGACTGCGATATGTGCCATACCACCGCACCTGATTGGGCCCCGGCGACATTCCCTATTCACAATAATTATTATACTTTAAATGGCGCGCATGCGGCAATAGCCAATGATTGCGCTACCTGCCACAACGGCGATTACACCAATACGCCGAATACTTGCTTCGGCTGCCACTCAGCCGATTACAATACTACGGCAAGCCCCAATCACGCGGCTGCTCAGTTTTCAACCAACTGCACAGATTGTCACGGCGAAAACGCCTGGGTACCCTCTACTTTTGACCACGATGCGCAGTATTTTCCTATTTATAGCGGTCAGCACGAAGGAGAATGGAATCAATGTACGGATTGCCATACCAACCCCTCTAATTATGCCGAATTTACTTGTATCACCTGCCACACCAATCCTGAAACCAACAACGATCACAACGGCGTAGGTGGATATACATACAACAGCACGGCATGCCTGGCCTGTCACCCCAACGGCGATGCCGACTTAATTTTTAATCACAATACGACCAATTTCCCACTAACGGGCGAGCACGCCACCGCAGAATGCCTGCAATGCCATGCCACGGGCTTCATCGGCACCTCTACCAACTGCATTGATTGCCATACCGATCAGTTCAACCAGGCTGCCAACCCCAACCACGTAGCGCTGGGCTTTTCGATGGATTGCGCGTCCTGCCACACGACCCAACAAGGCTGGAGCCCGGCGGCTTTAGCCAACCACAACGATTATTACGCCTTAAACGGGGGCCACGGCGCCATAGCCAACGACTGCGTGGCCTGCCACAACGGCGATTACAACAACACGCCCAATACCTGTAACGGCTGCCATACTGACAACTACAACCAAACGACGAATCCCAACCACGCCGCCGCTCAATTTCCCACGGATTGCGCCTCGTGCCACACAGAAAGCGCCTGGGCGCCCTCCACCTTCAACCACGATGCGTATTATTCGTTAACCGGGGCGCACGTGGCCATCGCCGACGACTGCGCGGCTTGCCACCACGGCGACTATAGCAACACGCCGACCACTTGCGCAGGTTGCCATACCGATCAGTTCAACCAGGCTGCCAACCCCAACCACGTGGCGCTGGGTTTCTCTGATGATTGTGCCTCGTGCCATACTACCGCCCCGGGCTGGAGTCCGGCTACCTTTGCCAGCCACAACGACTTCTATGCCTTAAACGGAGCCCACGGCGCCATAGCCAACGATTGCACAGCCTGCCACAATGGCGATTACACCAATACCCCCAACACCTGCAACGGCTGCCACGCCGCCGATTACAACCAGACGTCGGACCCGAACCACGCTACTGCGCAATTCCCCACGGATTGTGCATTGTGCCACACCGAAAGCGCCTGGGCGCCGGCCACCTTCGACCACGATGCAATTTATCCGTTTACCGGGGCGCACGTGGCCATCGCCGACGACTGCGCGGCTTGCCACCACGGCGATTACAGCAATACGCCAAACACCTGCGCAGGTTGCCATACCGATCAGTTCAACCAGGCTGCCAACCCCAACCACGTGGCGCTGGGTTTCTCTGATGATTGTGCCTCGTGCCATACGACCGCCCCGGGCTGGAGTCCGGCTACCTTTGCCAGCCACAACGACTTCTATGCCTTAAACGGAGCCCACGGCGCCATAGCCAACGATTGCACAGCCTGCCACAATGGCAATTACAACAACACACCCAATACCTGCAACGGCTGCCACGCCGCCGATTACAACCAGACGTCGGACCCGAACCACGCTACTGCTCAATTCCCACGGATTGTGCCTTGTGCCATACAGAAAGCGCCTGGGCGCCGTCCACCTTCGACCACAACGCGATATATCCGTTCACCGGGGCGCACGTGGCCATCGCCGACGACTGCGCGGCCTGCCACCACGGCGATTACAGCAATACGCCGAATACTTGTGCAGGGTGCCACACTACGCATTATAACCAGAGTACAAATCCCAACCACCTGGCGCTGGGCCTGCCTACAGATTGCGACATGTGCCACAGCACCGAGCCCGGCTGGGCGCCGGCCACCTTTGCCATACACAACGATTATTACGCCTTAAACGGCGCTCACGCAGCCATTGCCAACGATTGTGCGACCTGCCACAACGGCAATTACAATAACACGCCCAACACCTGCAACGGCTGCCACGCCACCGATTATAACCAAACGACAAACCCAAACCACGCGGCTTCGCAATTCCCGACGGATTGTGCAACGTGCCACACCGAAAGCGCCTGGACGCCGTCCACATTTGATCACAACGCAATTTACCCGTTTACGGGGGCGCACGTAGCCATCGCCAACGACTGTGCGGCTTGCCACCAAGGCGATTTCAACAACACCCCGAACACGTGTGCAGGCTGCCATACCACGCATTATAACCAGAGTACAAACCCCAACCACCTGGCACTGGGTCTGCCTACCGATTGTGATATGTGCCACAGCACCCAGCCGGGCTGGGCGCCGGCCACTTTTGCCATACACAACGATTATTACGCCTTAAACGGCGCTCACGCAGCCATTGCCAACGATTGTGCAACCTGCCACAACGGCAATTACAATAACACGCCCAATACCTGCAACGGCTGCCACGCTTCGGATTATAGTATGACCACCAACCCGAACCACGCAGCTTCGCAATTCCCCACGGATTGTGCCCTCTGCCACACCGAAAACACCTGGTCGCCCGCTACTTTCGATCACAATACCGTGTACCCATTCACCGGGGCGCATATCCCCATAGCCAATAACTGTGCAGGCTGCCACCAGGGCAATTACAACAATACCCCCAATACCTGTGAAGGTTGCCATATGCCCGATTTCAGCCAGAGTGCCAATCCTCCACACGGACCGCTGGGCATCCCAACCGATTGCGATATGTGCCACACCACAGCGCCTGACTGGATGCCGGCTACTTTCCCCATTCACAACAACTATTACGTGCTGAGCGGCGCCCATGCGCTGATTGCCAACGATTGCGCCGAGTGCCACAACGGCAACTACAACAATACACCGAATACCTGCATTGGGTGCCATGCGACGGATTACAACACGACTACCAACCCCAACCACCTGGCCGGGCAATTCCCACGGATTGTGAACAATGCCATACGCAAAGTACTTGGGTGCCGGCCACCTTCAACCACAATACCGTATATCCTTTTACGGGGCGCATATCCCGATAGCCAACAATTGCGCGATCTGTCACCAGGGCAATTACAACAATACCCCCAACACCTGCGAGGGCTGCCACATGCCCCAATACAACCAAAGCCTGAATCCCAACCACTTAGCGCTGGGCATTCCTACCGATTGCGACATGTGCCATAGCACTGCACCGGATTGGGATCCGGCTACCTTCCCCATTCACAATAATTACTATCAATTAAACGGCGCTCACGCGGCAATAGCCAATAATTGCGCCCAATGTCACAACGGGAATTACAACAATACGCCCAATACGTGTTATGGCTGTCGCCACCAAGCGATTACAACCAGGCTAATAACCCGAACCACATATCGGCCCAATTCCCCACCACCTGTGCAAATTGCCACAGCGAAAATGCCTGGGAGCCTGCTACATTTGACCACGACGACATGTATTTCCCCATTTACAGCGGAAAACACGACGGCGAATGGAATCAGTGCGTGGATTGCCATACCGTGCCGGGCAATTTTTCCTTGTTCAGTTGCATCGATTGCCACGAACACGACAATCAGCAGGAAGTAGACAATGACCATTGAAACTACGTTTGTAAAAGGGTCGGTGTCGTTTATTTCTTCTCAAAATGTGTATGTCAAATTTGAATCGACAGATAATATAAACATTGGAGACACGCTTTATATAAAAAAAGAAAACAGATTATTGCCGGCATTAATTGTAAAAAATAAATCTTCTATTTCATGTGTCTGTACGCCGTTAACTACAGAAAAATTTAAATTGTCGGATGAAATAGTTGTTCCTCGTAGTATTGAAAAAGAAGAACCCATAAGCATTAAGGATAAAATAGAAGAAGCCCCCGTAGCCGGCAAACAGAATGCCGTGGCCGAAGAAACCCCAACGCCGGATGCGCAGGGAGAAAAAAAGATCAAGCAGGATATCAACGGGCGAATTTCTGCTGCTTCGTACAGCAATCTATCGTCTTACTCGGGCGACAGCCATCGCATGCAGTATACCTTTTCCATGCAGGCCAACCACATTGGCGATTCCAAATTATCGATAGAAAATTATATCACCTTCCGGCATACGATCGGTGAATGGAACGAGGTGCAGGAAAACCTGGGCAATGCCCTGAAAATATATTCCCTGGATGCCAAATACGATTTCAACCCGACTACCAATCTGGTATTCGGTAGAAAAATAAATTCAAAGATATCGAGCATGGGCGCCATCGACGGCTTGCAATTCGAAAAAGGAATGGGCCGTTTTTTAGTAGGCGCGCTTGCCGGGTCGAGGCCTGATTATGCGGATTACGGCATAAATCCCGACCTGCTTCAATTTGGCGCATATGTCGGACTTGTATCCGCCGATAAAGAAAAATTCCAGCAAAGCACGCTGGCATTTGTCGAACAAAAAAATAACGGCCAAACCGACAGGAGATTTATCTATTTTCAACACTCCGATGCGTTGATGAAAAATCTAAATATTTTTGTATCCGCAGAATTAGATTTATATAAAAAAATAAACAACGAAATTCAAAATACGGCGAGCCTTACTAATATCTATTTTTCGTTGCGCTATAAATTATCCAAAAAAATAAATATTTCTGCTTCGTACGACAATCGAAAAAATATAATCTATTACGAATCGTATAAAAACTTCATAGATCAACTTATTGACGACGAGACGCGCCAGGGGCTCAGATTTAATATCAATTACAGGCCGCTTAAGAAATTGACAGTAGGGGCAAATGCCAGTTGGCGTTTCCAAAAAAGCGGCGCCAACGACGCCAAAAACCTAAATGCCTATCTTACCTATAGCCGTATTCCGGGGTTGAATGCTTCCGCTACGCTTTCCGCCAATTTATTGCAGACCGGCTATCTGGACAGCAAAATCTTCGGACTAAAAATTGCGAAAGATATCATTGCCGGGAAATTCAACGGTGAGATATACTACCGGTACGTGGATTACCAATACAAGAATTACGAGTTTTCAGTTAATCAACATATCGCAGGCTTGAGCTTTGCCGTTAATATTACCCGAAAGCTGGGTTTCTACATTTTATTACGAGGGGTACTTTCGATAATCAGGATCGCACCTTTAACCGGGTAAATGCCAAAATCATACAGCGGTTTTAGCCGTTTTTTTACCGCAGAGTTAAACGGAGTAAAACGGAGTTTCGCAGAACGTTATTTTGGCTCTGCGTCACCCGTTTTACTCCGTTTAACTCTGCGGTAAATTAAATCATGCATTTATTAATAATATCCCCTATATTTGATCAGCAGCAAAAACAAACAAGAAAATGACGAGAAGGAATTTGAATTGGGTTTTGGTTACTCTGGCTAGCCTGGCATTATCCGCTTGTGAATCAACCCCGAAGGTGATTGAAAGCGAATCGGCTGAAAATAGCAGCACCGTATTTAATGATGCTTCCACGCCCCAGGTGACCGCTATGGAAGACCACAAAGTGGTAGCAAAAGAAGCCCTGAATACAACCCGGTACACTTATTTGAATGTAACCGAAGGCGAAAACACCTTCTGGATTGCCGTCCCCCGGCAGGAAGTGGAGATCGGCTCCACGTATTATTTCAAGGGTGGGCTTTTGAAAAAAGACTTTTTCAGCCAGGAGTACAACCGGGTTTTTGAAACGCTGTATTTGGTGTCCAATATTAGCAAGCAACCCGCAGGTTCGGGTGGATCTACGGCAAGCGATGTTTTTTCAGGCGATAGATCGGCTAATGCAAAACCTGAAAAAATAGAACCCATAAAAGGGGCGATAAAAATATCGGAACTGCTGGCCAACCCCGCTAAGTATGAAGGCAAGCGGATAATCGTTACCGGAAAATGCACCAAGCTCAACGCCAATATCATGAACCGCAACTGGATTCATATCCAGGACGGCTCGGCCGATAAGTCAGATCTGACGGTCACCACTACGGAAATGATCCAACCTGGAGCCGTTGTGTCCTTTGAAGGCATTATCGTACTCAACAAAGACTTCGGCGCCGGCTATAAATACGATGTGCTCATGGAAGAGGCGGTGGTGAAGAAATGATCCCACCCTCACACCCTCTCACCCTCCCACACTCTTATTCTGTCGGTTCTTCCAGTAAGCCAGGCCACAGATAGCCACCAAACTGATCACCGTATAATACACAAACGGCGGTATGGGCACGGGGTCGCCGGCGGCATAAGAATGCAGCCCTGAAAGGTAATAATTGACGCCGAAATAGGTCATCATCACCGAAGCCCAGCCGAACAGAGAGGCCACATTAAATGCATAGACTCCCCGCAAGCCGGGAATAAATCGCATGTGAAGGATAAAGGCATACACCAGTATAGTCACCAGGGCCCAGGTTTCTTTGGCATCCCATCCCCAATAGCGGCCCCAGGATTCGTTGGCCCAGATGCCGCCCAGATAAGTACCCACGCTCACCATCATTAATCCGCCGATCAGCGTCATTTCGCTGATGGAGGTCAGTTCTTTGACGATGCGATTTACGTTTTTGGAATTTTTCGGCGTGGAGAAAATCATGAATATCAAATTCAGCACGCCGATGATGGCGCCGAGCATCAAAAAGCCGTAGCTGCCGGCTTCCATCGATACGTGAATGGTAAGCCAGTACGATTTTAACACGGGCACTAACGGGGTGATCTCGGGATCCAAAAAGCTGAGTCCGGCTACCATCAGGATGGTGGCGGCAAGCACGTTGGTGGCCGCCAGTCCGCCCAGTGATTTCCGGGCAAAAATAAGCCCGGCCAGCATGGTCGTCCAGCCGATGTAGATCATCGACTCGTAGCCGTTGCTCCAGGGCGCCCGCCCGGAAATGTACCAGCGAAGGCCGAGGCCCAAAGTATGCATCAAAAAAGCCAAAAGCAAGGAGTCCAAAGGCAATGCGCTGGGGCCATTTGAGATTGAAACGGGACTGAAAACGGAAGTAAAAAAGCATGATCAGGAAAGCAAAACCCAGCAGTCCGTAAAGCGAGCCCAGTTTGCCAAAGATGTGGGCTTTATTGTAAAAAAGCTCTGCTTTCACCTTGCCATTCGACGGCAATACCGCACCGCCGGTTTTTTGCTGGTAGTTGCCCAGCTCGGTCACTAATTCGTTGGCGGTCTGCCAATCGTTGTCCATCATCGCTTTTTGCATCGTGGGCATATAGGCTTCGTAAAAGCGTTGGGCTACCGATTCGCCGGCCTGGTCGTGCTGGTGTTGGTGGCCGTCGGCGGGGCTTGCCAGGTATTGTTTTCTTCGCCGGGAATCGGAAACATTTCATGAAACTGCCCGAGAAGATCATATTACAAATATTGACCTTTTCGTCCAGTTTGAGATTTCTTTTCCAGGGCGCCCCGGTCGCGTTGGGGTGTTGTAGGCATTTCTGACGTGGTCTTCTAAGATGTATTTCCCGTTTGTATTAAAAAATCTTTGTAAGCGATCAGTTTGGCACTCGTGTTCAATATTTTTGTGACCTCTTCATGTTTGCCCATTTTAATAATGGGAACGGCATACCAGTCCTGAGGATTGGCCGCCATGCCCAGAATGATTTGGTCGGCAGTGAGGCCGAAAAGGCTTTCTTTTCTGGACAATTTTCTGAGCACTTCGCTGGAGAAGGTATTCATGGGTTTTATTCTGCCCATGTGGTCTTGCATCAGCAGCCGGCCAAATGCTGCGGCATGATCAATCGGGATAGGTTTCATATCGGTAGCAACCGGTATGGCGGTTTGGGCCGCTGCGGCTACGGTCAATAAACAGCCTATAACTATGGCTGTTACTGTTTTTGGGCCTGGTGCATTTTCCTGATGTTTCGCCTAGCGTTCGGAAGCGGCTGTTTTTATCAGCAGGGTGAGTAGCATACCCAGCGTGAGCAAAAATACCCGACGTAAGAAATCCAGGTGCCCGGCGCGTCGTGGTTTACGCTCAGGTAAGTGCCGAGTTCATCCTGGTCGTAAGAAGACTGAAAAAATCGGTAACCGCCGTAATTAAGGATATTATTCATATAAATGCGCTGGTCTCTTTTTAGGTTTTTACCCGGGTCGATCAGGGTCACTTCGCTGGCATACGAAGACGCGCTGTTGGTGCCGGGGTATCTTTCCATGATAAAATCGTGGAGTTGGATAGAAAAGGGCAGGCTGATATACGTCTGCTTTGAAAAACAGGTTGTCGTTTTCGTATTTGATATTAATAGCGCCGGGTATTTCGGGGTTTCCAAAATTAAAACCTGTCCGTTTATCGAGGCTTCGTCCTTGTACTTTACAAAATATTCCTCCCGCCCTTCCATGCCGCCTACCACTACTTTAATAACGGGAATGCCTTTGGAGTCATTCACCATTACTTCTGCTGGGTTGGGCATAAAATCGAGGACTTCTACCTCCACCTTTTCGCCGCCGATTAAATACGATTTTTTAAAATGGTTATTTCCCAAAGTGGCAAAAAGCACGGGTTCATCGAACCGGTATTTTTTACCCTGCTGAATAGCTTCAAAAATCAAATAAGTATCTGCCGATAAAAAAGAATTGGCGGCGCTTTCTTCGCGAATATGCATCATGCCTTCGCTACCGAAATAGCGCGTAACGCCGGCGCCCAAAATGATAATGATCATAGCCGCATGGAAAGTCAGAACCGGCCATTTTCGTTGTTGCACCATTCTGAATCGAATGATATTGACCACCAGCGATATGGCAAAGAGCACGAGAAGCAACTCAAACCACCGGGCTTTAAAAACCACTTTCTGGGCGGAACTGGTGCCGAAGTCGTTTTCGATAAAAGTAGCCGCGCCGATAGCTACAGCAAATAATACGATATACAAGCCGGCAGCAGTGGTCGAGAAGAGTTTGTTGTATATTTTTTTTAAAATTTCCATAGGAATGAAGTGTTTAATGCCAAAAAACTGCGCCATGTTTTGACTGTGTCGGTTCAAAGTTCGCAATAGATTGAAAATGAACCGTAAAATTAGTCTTAAATATTGCGGTTGGCGAGGACAAGAGGGGTGATTTTGATCACTTCAGCGCAATATACTCTACCAGTAGCGCATTCCTGTCGATACCCAGATATTGTTCGGGTGGCTCGCTGATGTATTGTAGTACTTTATAGGAATTGAGTAAGAGGATTTCCCGGAAGGGGCTGTCGGAAGACAGGTTAAAAGTGTTGCGCATCACAATAAATAGGAAATCGGGGGGCAGATTGTATTTGCGAAGGCTTTCGTATTTGTTTTCCAGCTTAATATGGCCTTGTTTGGTGAGTTCTGAAATTGCCTTTTCAAACATTTCCCGGACGTTGGGTTTGATTTTGTAGCCCAATGAAAAATTCACGCGATAAATTTTGCCGGGTAAGATTTCCAGAAAATTGTATTCATCCTGGTATGGCACCTCGGTTTCATTAAAATGCAAAAACCAATAAGCATCTGCGCGTTTGGGTTGCTTTTGATAAATAGATTTCAGAATTTGTTTTTCCACCCGGTTGTTAGAACGTGCGGTAGTGAGATATACGATATTGGAAGCGAATTTCGGAATATCTTCATCCTGACTAACGGCATTAATAATATCGGTATAGTGGTGAATATCCACAAATTTGCGCTTGTTGGCAAGCAGGCTTTTACTTTCGTGGTGCACATACATAATCGCAAAAATACGGTCATTAACGTAAGTGTCACGCCTGCACCGTGGGCAATTTTTTGCACATTGCCCGCAAAAAAAATGGCTTCGATAGTCAGAAAAATGAGCATTAAAGGAATCACCCGCACCCAACTCCAGTGCAACGTTTTGAGTAGGTAAAAGTAAGCAGCATCGTGGTGGATAACATGGCCAGTGTGATGGCAATGCCATACGCGGCTTCCATGTTGGCTGCTTTTTTGAAATGCAGAACTACAAATACACAACCGACAAGAAGCATGTTGTTAATCATCGGAATAAAAAGCTGCTGCCTGAGTCGGCTTGGGTAACGTATTTGCACTCTGAACCAGGTATCTAACTTGATGGCTTCGCTGATCAGTGAAAACGAACCGCTGATCAGCGCCTGGCTGGCAACTACGGAAGCGAGCGTAGCAATAACGACTCCGGCGCCCACAAACCAACGCGGCATAATAGAATAAAACGGGTTGAGTCCTTCCAGGGTTTGATTTTCATGAGTGGCAAGTACCCAGGCGCCCTGTCCGAAATAGTTGATTATCAGTGCGGTTTTGACAAAAATCCAGGTGAGTCGGATGTTGGTTTTGCCGGCATGGCCAAGGTCGGAATACAAAGCTTCCGCCCCGGTAACGCACAAAAACACAGCCCCGACGATAAACCAGGCACTGGGATGTGTGGTAAGGATGTGGTAGGCATACCGGATTTAACGCAGCTACGATACCCCAATTTTGATTCAACGCCAGGATGCCCCAAAATATGAGCATGGAAAACCACACGATCATGATAGGCCCGAAAGATTTTCCTACTCTTTCTGTGCCAAATTGCTGAAAAGCAAATAATCCTACTAAAATGCCGATAACGATAGGTATAACAGGAATATTAGGCGACAGGATAAGAGCCCTCTACCGATGCGGTAAGAGAAATAGCAGGCGTAATAATGCCGTCGGCAAGCAAAGGGCACAGCCGAGCATAGCCACGTAAACGATCCAGCGTGGCGCCCGGCGTTTGATGAGGGCATACAGTGAAAAATGCCGCCTTCCCCGTGGTTGTCAGCCTGTAGCGTAAGCAATATATATTTAAAGGTGGCCTGCAGGGTGAGCGTCAAAAAATGCACGAAAGCCCGCCATAGACCAATTCCTGAGTGATGTTATTTTTCCCCAGAATGGCGCTCATCACATAAAAGGGGTGAAGTACCGATATCGCCGTAAACTATGCCTAAGGTTACCAATAGTCCGGCGAAAGTAACTTTTGAATGCGGTGACTGTTGCATGAGTTGAAAATGGCGATAATGAAGAATAAGGCGTCAATCCGGAAAACCTACGCCTGCCCGGTAAAGGTACAAACCATTTTATTGCTATAACAGTAGCGAGGCTGAATAGGTGTTTTTTTTGACTTGTTGCAAAGCGTTGCTTTAGCCCATCATAGCAAATACCAAAAACAACACCCCTACCACAATGCGATAATACCCAAACCCGGTAAACCCGTGCCGATTGAGCAAAGACACAAACCATTTTACAGCAAAAATAGCCGTGATAAAAGCCAATATAAAGCCGATGGCCAACTGTTGCCATTGCGCAGAAGAGATGGTGCCCTCAAACTTCAGCAAATCATAACCCGAAGCAGCCGCCATGGTGGGGATGGCCAGCAGGAACGAAAACTCGGCAGCGCTTTTTTCGACAAGCCGTTGCTCATACCGCCGATGATGGTGGCCGCCGCCCGCGATACGCCGGGGATCATGGACAAACACTGGAAAAAACCGATATACAGCGCTTTTTTGTACGACATGTTGGAAAGCTCCTCGTCGTTGGGCTCGCCCAGGTGCAGGCGCTTGTCGAGCCAGATGAGGATTACCCCGCCAACAATTAGCGATACCGCCACTACCCAGTGGTTGAATAGATAGCTCTTTATTATTTTATACAATAAAAAACCAAACACCCCCGATGGCAAAAAAGCGACGAACAATTTGAGGTAAATCTCCGGCTTTAACAAAAAGCGCCGGGCATAAAGCGCTACGATGGCCAGGATGGCCCCGAGCTGAATGAATATCTCGAAGGTTTTGGTGAATTCGTCCTCGTGGTTGCCCAACAAATAGGAGAGCAATATCATGTGCCCGGTAGAAGATATGGGAAGGAATTCGGTGATGCCTTCAACTATGGCGGTTAAGATGACGTCAAGCAGCGACACGGTACAGGGTGTTTTGATTTGAAGGGGCAAAGGTAGGAAGTTTTCTAGGTGAGGAGGTATTCTGTAAAATATTGGCTAATGTTGAAAATAACCTCAAAAGGTTTTGTTTCTTCCGTTTCAGGAAACGTTAATAATAAACCCCTTTTTTCAAATGAAACACACAAACACCTAAATCCATGACCGATTTCAAGTCGCCGGAGTGGGACCGCAAATTCAGGAGCATCTTTGCCGATATCAAACAGGGCAAATGCGTGGTACTGGTAGGCCCCGAAATCCTGAAAATCGGCAGCATCAGCCTGCGACAAGTCTTGCGCGACCAACTCCTCTCCACCAACGCCGACGATATCGCCCATTACTACGAACGCGACGGCTTTTTCCTTTTTCGCGATAAAATAGCCAAAGAAGACGTAGAACGCGAGGTGGTGTTATTCTACCAGGACCACCAGCCCGAGGTCGACGAGTCGCCGCTGCTCAACCTGGTGCGACTGCGCGCCCACGTCTTCCTGTCGATCAATCCAGATAGTTTTTTATCCGATGTGGCTTTTAAATACGGCATTAAGCACCGCTTTGCCTACTTCCAACACGGCGGCACGGCAGTGCAGGACGTAGAGCCGCCCAGCGCCGATATGCCGCTGTTTTACAACCTCTTCGGCTCGCTGCAACGCGACGATTCGCTGGTGCTCGATTACGACGACCTCTTCCGCCTGCTCAGTTCACTGCTCGGCGCGCCGGGACTGCCCAACCACCTGGCTCTCTCCCTACAGCAAGCGAAGCATTTTTTGTTTGTCGGATTCGATTTCGATAAATGGTATTCGCAGTTGATCTTGCGCATACTGAGCGGCGAAAAAGCCATCCGCAAATTCGCAGTGGACCACACCGAAAAAAACGAAAACACCACTACCTTTCTGGTCAAGCAATTCGGCATCGAGTTTATCAAAGACGAAGCCCTGTTCCTGGAAGCACTCGCCGAACGCGCCGCCGAAGAAGGCGCCCTGCGCGATATAGTAGAGGCCCAGACTCCCGAAGTGGTGCGGCTGACACACTATCTGCAAAACGGCGACGTGCTGGGGGCCCTCAACCACCTCAAAACAAACGCCAAGGCCCAAAGCGACGCCACGATCTTGCTGGCCCGCTACCACGAACTCAAAGACCGCGAAACCCGCAAGACGATTGACAGCAGCGACTATTCGGTGGAGTACAACCGCATCGTCGACGCCATTTTGGAAACCATCAAAATCCACCTATAGCGCATGAGCAAAAAACGCTACCCCGGCGTACGGCCTTTTGAAACCGCCGATAAAGACCTCTTTTTCGGACGGGATCGCGACGTGCAGGAGCTGAGCGTGCTGATCGCGCTGGAGAAAATGGTGGTGCTGTTCGGCAAATCGGGCTACGGCAAAAGCTCGCTGATCAATGCCGGTATTGTGCCCTATTTAGCCGCCCAAACTATAGATGAAGAATCCGGCTGGACGACTGTTGTGATGCGCCCCGGCAGTTATACCGAAGGCGCAAGCCTGGCGCCTGTCGACAACTTGCTGCTGCGGCTCCAGGAAAAAGCTCCGGCGGCTAAGCCCGACGGCTTTATGGGCGATATTCCGCCCCAACCCCTTTTGTGGCACGAATTCAAACGGCGCCAGGTAGAGCGCCCCAGCCGCTATTTGTTGATTTTCGACCAGTTTGAAGAGTTCTTTACTTATCCCCTGATACAACAAGAAGCCTTCAAAGCCGAACTGGCCGAGTTGCTCTACGTCGATATGCCGCAATCCGTGCGGGAGGCCGCCAAGGGCCTCGATAAGTCCGACCGGCAGTTGCTTTCCGAGCCGCTCGACGTCAAAGCCCTTTTTGTGATCAGGGCCGACCGGTTGAGCCTGCTCGATACCCTGAAAGACCGGCTGCCTGCTATCCTCCACAAGCGCTACGAACTCAAAGCGCTGAGCGAGCAGCAAGCCCGCGAAGCCATCGAAAAGCCGGCGCAGCAACAAGGCGATTTTGTATCGCCGCCGTTTCGGTACAGTCCGGAGGCGCTGCGCCTGATGGTAGAAAAACTGAGCGAGAGCAAAAGCGGGGTATACCGCAGCGGCGTCGAAGCCTTTCAGTTGCAGATCTTGTGCGAATACCTCGAAGGAGAAATCGTGGCTGGGCATATTCCCGGGCAACTGGTTCAGCCCTCCCATTTTGCCGATAAGATCAACGCGATATTTGAGGGGTATTACCAGCGACTACTGGGCAAACTACCCGGGCAGGTCTCGAAGGCCACGCACACGCTGATAGAAGAATCCCTCATTTTCGAAGACGGGCAGACCGGCGAATCGCGGCGACTCAGCGTAGATGCCGACGTACTGGTGCAGCGCTACGCCCATTTGGGTATAAGTCGCGACACCCTGCAGGCGTTAGAAAACGCCTTCCTGCTGCGCCGCGAGGCCAACTCGATGGGCGGGTTCAGCTACGAACTCAGCCACGACACCCTGCTGGCGCCGATACTCAAGCTAAAAGCCGGGCGCACAGCCCAGGAAGCCGCCCTGGCAGAGCGCCAAGCCGCCCGTCGTCGCCAGCGCCGCTTGCTGACGGCCCGCGGACTGGCATTACTCAGTCTGGCCACGGTAATAGCCATCGTAGTAAATGTCATCATCCTGCGCAACGACGCCGTAGAAGCCCGCAAAGTGGCCGAAAAAGAGAAAACCAAAGCCGAGCGGGCCCTCGAGAGTGTATTAAAGGCCCAACAGGCCAAAGAAAAAACGGAATTCGGCGTCCGCCTCGAGCGCATCGCCCAGGTATTGCGCGGCGGCAACTGTCCCGACCAAGGCCAACTACTCGACCTCGACACCATGCGCGTCCGCCATGCCGCCGATGCCGTATTACAACAAAAAATAAAAACCGTAACCGATCAACTCACCAATTGCCGATAGCTATGAAAAGTCTGCTCGCCCTGTGCCTGATTATGTCGGCCCTGATTCCACTTTCTGCCCAGCAGAAGCCTTGTAAGTCTTACGACTGCACCATCCAACGTGCAAAAGCCGCCATTGCCGGCAAAAACTACCAGCAGGCCTTCGACAACCTGGAATCGGCCGAAGGCTACCCCAATGCCAGGATCAGCGAGGTGCGCGCCCTGCGCAAGCAACTGTTCAACGCCGTAGAAAAAGACAAACAAGTCGCTATCGCAGCACGGGATGAAGCAAAAAAACAAAAAGAGCTGGCTGAAAAACAAACCAAACTGGCCCGGCAGGAAAAGTTGCGTTCTGATTCACTGTTCAACCTCGCGGAGGCCGAACGGGAGAAGGCAGAGGCGGTGTTGGATAAGATTTATTTTTATGAGGGTAAGTTTGGGTTGGCTTATGAAAATGGAAAATATGGATTTATTGATAAAAATCTGGAGACAAAAATAGATTTTGAATATTCAGAAGCGCTGCCATTTGAAGCTACTGGTTTTGCTAAAGTGAAGAACAAATTTGGGCAGTATTCGCTAATTGATACGCTTGGTAATGAATATCTACTTGCTACAGAAATCAACCAGCTTGAACCATACATTACTGCGCTTGACTTACGGTTGAAAGGATTAGATAGCTTGCCCAATATCATTTTTGAGAATCCTCAATTAAAAATACTAATTATAAGTTTGAATCCGCTTGAAAAAATACCAGCGGCAATCGGAAAATTAAAAGAACTGGAAGTGCTGTCTCTACCTGTAAATAACATAGTAGAATTGCCACCAGAAATAGGTCAACTAACGAACCTGAAGCGACTTGACCTGAGTCATAATTTACTGGCTGAGTTACCTGCTTCGATCCAATCACTTCAAAATCTAAGAGAACTACATATTCAAAATAACCGTCTCGAACGACTTCCTTCTGCCATTTGTGCACTTAGTAATTTACAATATCTGAATCTTTCCGGCAACATATTGGATTCTCTTCCGGAAAATATTGGGGAATTAAATAAATTGCAAGTATTGATAGCGGGTTTTAATCAGTTAAAAAAAATTCCTGTACAAATAGGCAAATTAGTTGACTTGCAAGTACTAGATTTAACAGATAATAGTTGCACTGAAATACCTACCGAAATAGGCAATTTAGTCAACCTGCGAATCCTGGATTTGGGTTATTTCAATGGCGGCTCTATTCCTGTAGAAATTGGAAAATTAAGAAGCCTACACACATTGAATTTAGCCTATATCCGTTTAGTGTCATTGCCGTCCGAAATTAGTGATCTTAATCAACTGGAACATCTGTATTTGGAAGGTATGTTTTTAAAAGAATTACCTGCTTCTATTGGCAGGTTAAATAATTTAAAAATACTAAATTTGGGCGGCAATAATTTGGATAAATTGCCGGCTTCTTTTCAAAATCTAACCAACCTGGTAGATTTGCGCATTAATCGAAACAAGTTTCATAATATTCCTGATGTTATTTTTAAGTTATCTCAACTGGTAAGCGTTGATGTTAGCGGTAATAAGCTGGAAGACATAAACAATGGGATAACAAATTTATCGCGATTAAAAAATTTAAATTTGTCAAATTGTGAATTTCAAAAAATTCCGAAAGCGGTATATGGATTAAATAATTTAGAAAAATTATACTTAAGCGATAATAAAATTAAACGGATTGATCCTGAAATTATGCAATTACAAGCATTAACAACCCTCACTTTGGAAAACAATCTATTTGACGAATTTCCAATTGAGATTACAGAATTACACAAATTGCAATATATATGTTTAAGCGATAATAAAATTAAAAAAATCCCTTTGGAATTTTGGAATATGGGTCATCTGAATATGATTGAACTATCGAGAAATAACATTAGTAAAATCCCTCCTGAGATATCAAAAATGACGAATTTATCTTTGCTCCGGCTGGATAATAATCAATTGCGGGATATTCCTGACGAGATCGGGTTGTTAATAAACCTGGAGGGATTGTTTATAAACGATAACTTTCTCGAAAAGCTACCCAGTCAAATTGGACAACTTGCGTCATTGGATATTTTAAATCTGGATCGAAACGAGTTGCGCAGTTTACCTCATGAATTGTGCCGGCTTTCTGCGACCATTGAATTTCGGGAAAATCTGGACATTGATTCCCTTCCGCCTTGTCTCGACGGTGCTTATGTAAGTTTAGATTTTGTTGACGCGATCAACAATAAAATTGCCAACACCCTCGCATCCTCCCGACTCTACCCCCTCTACTCCCGCCTCGTCGATACGCTCGAAGCCCGCTTTGTCGTAGATACCGCCCTGCGCTTGGATTTGGGCGAAGCCTGTGCCAAAAAAGCCTGGTTCAGCCTGCTCGCCGGGCAATACGCCGCCGGCGAAGCGGCCGCACGACGGAGCTCGACGCTCACCCACCTCGAACCCCAGATTAAATGTACCCTGGCCCATACCCTGCTCTTCCAAAACCGCTTCGAAGAAGCAAAAGCCGTCTACCTCGATTTTGCCGACGACGAGCCTGGCAATACGGATTATATTTTTGATGATTTTGACAAGTTGCGAAAAACGACGTGTCACACCCCGATATGGGCAGGGTAGAGGCTCTGGGAGGGCGTGTTAAGGCGGATTTAGGAGGGAGTCCAGAGAGAGGGAGACTGTGGGAACTAAGTGGGATCAAGGTTAGCATACTCCCCTCCGGGGCGCTGCCCACACCTCAACCCCGTCCGGCCCGGCCTGGCAAGTAAATGCTGCCTTATGGGGCGCGATGAAACTCTCACCGCGATGAAAAACTCCCTCGCCTGCTGCATCGGAAAGCGTCAACTCGCCTTCGAGGACTAGTCCGATAGCGGGGCCCCGGCGGGGATGCCACTCGTAGGATTGACCCGGGGCGAGGGCCAGGCGGCACAACTCAAAATCGGTGATGGGCGCGGGAAAAACTTCGAGGCCCTTGGGCGAACTCGCCTGGATAATAAACGGCTGCACTGGATCAAAACTCAGGTTCGCCATCAGTTCGCCTACATCGATATGCTTGGGGGTGAGGCCGCCGCGGAAAACATTGTCGGAATTGGCCATCAACTCCACGTTGACGCCTTCGAGGTAGGCATGGGGCACCCCGGCAGCCTGGAAGATAGCCTCGCCGGGATTCAACCGCACCAGGTTGAGCAGGTAGACGGAAAATACGCCGCGGTCGAGGTGCCCGTCGCGGGTGTAAGTCTCGAAAGCCAGCGCGGCCCAGTAATCGGGTTCGTCTTTGTATAGGCGGTGAGCCTGTAAATCGGGCAATAGTTGCTGTGCCAGGGGCTTCAACCACCTGTCCACCTCCTCCTGGGGCATTTCCATGAGCGCCTTGTACATGGCCTTGAGGTCGTGATGGGGCAGCTGGGCGTATAACTCCGACAAGCCGGGGCGCTCAGCCCACAATACGGCAATATCCGCCGGGCGGCGGAAGCCGTGCAGAAGCCAAAACGGCGTCAGCGCAGCCATGATCTCGGGCTTGTGGTTGTCGTCTCTGTAGGTGCGGTGCGGCGCATCGAGTGGGATGCCCAAGGCATTTTCGCGCACAAACCCCGCCTCGGCGGCGGCCTTGGTGGGGTGCGCCTGTATCGAAAGCATGCTGCGCACATCCAGTATTTTCAACAAAAAGGGGAGTCGCTCTCCAAATTGCGCCACGGCGTCGGGGCCCAGCCAGTATTGGGGATCGCGGCGAATGAGCTCGCCCAATTCCTCCCATTGGCCGCCCACCCACACGAACGAAGGGGCCAGGGGATGATCGCCCATCCACCACTCAGCAAAAGGCTGGTGGGCTGCGTTATCGAGGTGCATCAGGTCCGGGATGAATTCGTATCCGCCCCATGCGTAATGCTGTGCTTCGCCGTGTAATCGATGTACCACTGCCGTCATGGATTTTATTGTAAAAATAAATGTAACTGTTTAGTAGGGTTTAGCGTTAGGGTTTAGCGTTGGTTTAGCATACAGCTTAAACCCAATCGCCTAAACTGCGAATGCACTAAACCCTACTAAACAATTACAAATAACTTACATCGCACTATCGTCTACGCTTTGCAGCCATCCTTCAATAGGCCCTACCACCGAGGCTACGCAGCCGTCGTCGAAAGGCGAGCGGAGGTGCGACAGCTCTACCAGTTGCAGGAATGAACGGCTGCCGCCGGCCTGACAGAGCCGCACATAATCACCCCATGCAGCGGTATGGTCTTCGCGGTCGCGCTTCCAAAACTGAAAAGCGCAGATCTGAGCCAGACAATAATCGATATAATAAAAAGGAACGTTGAAAATATGGCTTTGCTTGTGCCAGAAGCCGCCATTTTCGAGAAAGGCATTGTCTTCGTAGCGGCGATGGGGTAGATATTTCTTTTCAATATCCCGCCACATCCGGTTGCGTTCGGCGGGAGTGGCCTCGGGGTTTTCGTACACCCGGTGCTGAAATTCGTCGACAGCTACGCCGTAAGGCAGAAAACAGAGTGCGTTATTGAGGTGCACAAAGCGATGTTTGTCGGCTTCGTCGCCAAAAAAGCGGTCCATCCAGGGCCAGGTAAAAAACTCCATGCTCATCGAGTGGATTTCGCAGGCTTCGTAGGTGGGCCAGTGGTATTCGCTGATCTGGGCGTCGCGGCTGCTGTATACCTGGAACGCGTGGCCGGCTTCGTGGGTCAGCACGTCGATATCGGCGCTGGTGCCGTTGAAGTTGGAAAAGATATAGGGCGCCTGGTAATCGCCGATAAACGTGCAATACCCGCCGGGCGCTTTATTGGGGCGGGTAAGCAGATCCATGAGGTGATTGTCGCGCATGTGGTGAAAAAACCGGTCGGTTTCGGGCGACAGCTCAGCGTACATGCCGGCGGCCTGGGCGATAATCCATTCGGGATCGCCGTGGGGCTTGGGATTGCCATCCAGGAAGCGTACATCCTCGTCGTAGTGGGCCAGCTGGTCGAGTCCGAGGCGGCGGCGCTGACGCTCGTATAGCTCACCGGCGATAGGCACGATATATTGCCTGATCTGTTCGCGGTAGCGGGCCACCATCTCTGCGTTGTAATCGGCGCGCATCATGCGGGCGTAGCCCAATTCCACAAAATTGCGATAGCCCAGTTTGGTGGCGATACGGTGGCGCACCTTTACCAATTGGTCAAACAGGTTGCCGATAGCTTCGGCATTTTGCGCAAAAAACGACCATTTGGTCTCTGATGCTTCGCGGCGGGTTTGGCGGTCGGCATTTACTTCGTACACAAAGATACTCGACAGGTTGTGGGTTTCCCCCCTGAAGGTGATCTGTGCCGATGCCTTCAGCTTGGTATATTCGCTGCTCAGCCGGTTTTCTTCCTGCAAGTCTTCCAACACGATAGGATCAAAAGTCTTCAGGCTCATATTGGCCATATCGAATAATTGCCGGCCCCAGTGTTTTTCGAGTTCAGCGCGATAGGGCGAGTCGAGCAAAGCTCGATAAAAGCGGTTGTTGAGCGCCTCATAATGCGGCATTTGCTCGTCGAAGAAGTTATTTTCCTGTTCGTAAAAGCTATCTTTCGTATCGATAGTATGCCTGATATGGCAAATGTTGTACTGCGACTGGAAATAGGTGCGCAGTTTGTCGATGGCTTTTATACATTGATTTTGGACTTCAGCGGAGCCCGCTTTGTCCATTTCGAGCAGTTGTGCCTCAAATTCCTTCCGGAAATTGTCCAAATCAGGACGTTGGTATTGAAAATCTTCAAAATGCATGGTGTGTAGTTTGTCTTTTTGCTATGTAGCGCGCTGTCTTCAATAGCGTAAAGGTATATTTTTTGTTTTTGCAATGCGTTCTGCTTTGCTAATTTTGACCTCTATTCCCCCATAAACCTCCCGACTTCCCTTTGGTCAGTACGGGACTCCCCCGACTTTTAATCGGGACTCACTTCGTTCGCTTTCAGTCGCATAAACCCTCATAAACCCTTTATTCTATGCAACTCAAACTCATTACGCACTATCTGCAATTGTTTCGGCGGTACCTGGAAGGCGCCGGTGCATCGGAACGTTTGTATATCTGGACTTCGCAGCGCACCTTCCAGGAAAACTGGGACCTGGAAGCCTCTAATCTGGCTGCTATGTACGACGCCAGCCTGCAAAGTACGCACTCCCGACGCCTTTGGAACCGCGAAAGCTATGAACCCAAAAGGATGATGACGGCTTTTATGGAGATGGAGCCCGGGTATGTATACGATATTTTTCGCGATTTGTTTAATGAAAACAAAGACGTCGCCGGCCGGGCCGACCGCTTTATTTATTATTGCGACGAGTTGCTGGGGTTGTATAAAGAAAGGCGCCCGCTCACGAAGGAAAACAGCCATTACCACAACGACAACTACCAAATGGTGTCGCTCTACCTCGGCTTTCGCTACCCGGCAGTTTACACGTTGTACGACGCCGACGCTTTTCGCAAGTTGCTACAACTGCTGGGCAGCACCGACATTCCAGCCGCCAATGATATCGGGCGGTTTTTTAAAGTGATGCGCACACTCTATGGCTTTATGGCCAAAGACGAAGCGCTGATGGCCGCCCACCGGGCCCGCCTCGACGAAAATCAGCACTTTATGGGAGAAAGCCTGCTGCTGTCTTATGATTTTTATCAATTTTGTAGGAAGGGTGTGGTTGTCCGTTGTCGTTGTCCGTTCTCCGTTCCTTATCTTTACGAGTTATACTTAAGGACAGAGAACAGAGAACAGAGAACAGAGAACAGAGAACAGAGAACAGAGAACAGAGAACAAAACAATCTCCATGAAAATAACCACCATAGCAACTATCTGCGTATTGACCACCACGGTTCTGCGCGGACAATACCACGAACCCGTCTTTCCGGCTTTGCAGGGAGATGAATTGCTGGAACAGGTCATTACCGTGTACAAACCCCTCTCCGTATTGCCTTTTTCCCAATCGCGCGATACGCTTTTCTCGCGCGGATACAGCCATGATGACAGCCTCACTTGCGTATACACCGGCTTCACCATCTACCTCGATCCAGCGCTCGACCCCACCAGCGGGGCTTTCATGAACGGCGGCCCCAATGGGTTGAACACCGAACACACCTATCCCCGCGGTAAAGGCGCCGATGTAGGCAACGCCGAAGCTGATATGCACCACTTGTACGCTACTCGTATCGACGTAAACGCTGCCCGTGCCGACCTGGCCTTTGGCGAGATCCCCGACAACGAAACCGAAGATTGGTTTTACCAGGGAAACATGACCTCCAATATTCCTACCTCCAATATTGACCTCTACAGCGAAGTAAGCGATACCCGCTTTGAGCCGCGCGAAGACCACAAAGGCAACGTGGCCCGCGCCATGTTTTATTTTTATACGATGTACCGCATGCAGGCCGACCTGGCCGACAACCAGTATTTTCCCGAACAGCGCGCCGATTTGTGCCAATGGCACGCCCTCGACCCGGTAGACGATGCCGAATGGACGCGCACGCATCTCATCGCACCCTATCAAAACGGCAAGCGAAACCCCTTTGTGCTCGACTGCACGCTGGCTGAGCGCATCTATTGCCCCGAACTGGCGGGAATGGTATGCATGCCGGTATCCACTGATGAGCCGGGTGCTGCGCCTCAATTTGCGTTGGGCCAAAACGAGCCCAACCCGTTTGAAGGCATCACCTATATTCCCTACGAATTATACGAAGGCGGCCACCTGCGCCTCGAAGTGTGGAACGCTACCGGCCAGTTGGTATCGCTACTCGTAAACGAACCGCAGTCGCCCGGCGCTTACCGGGCCGTATTGCCGGCCTGGCTGCTGCAGGGGCCGGGCATGTATCGCTATCGCCTGATACTGAGCCATGCTACCGGTACGGCGACCGCCACTAAATCGCTTTTGCAGCTAAACCAGGACATCAATCATTGGGCGCTCCGTTATTGATCCATTTTTCAATTTGAGTAATCTCACAATCAGGCATTTTAGCGCTGCCGGCAGGATACGGCATGGCTACAAATCCATATAAGTGCTGAATAGAACCCCAGAATTTGCCGTTGTCTACCGATGCTTTCACTTGCGTGTAATTCGTCAGCGCAATATTGCCGGAAGGCTGTGAACCGCTGTGACACCCTTTGCAATAGGTATTCACGATAGGCATAATGGCCGTGCCAAATTTGAAGTTAGTCGTATCGCAGGCTGCATCGCAATGCAAGTCGAGGGCCCCCTGCTGCATCCAACGCAAAATCATCAAGATCTGAGCCTGAGTCAGTGCTTGATGAGGAGCAGGCGGCATGCGATCTTCGGGATCGGTATCAATTAACGATCTATACATCTTGCTATTGGTAGGATTTGTAGTGCTTATCTTTCCGGTAGTCCGGGTGTATTGGTAGGTAGTATAAATAACCCCTTCGCGGTGCGACAACACGTCGTGGCATCCTGACAATGCACAGTTCGAGCGTAAAATCGGGAGTAGATCCTGTTCAAAATACACCGTATCCGGATCACAGGGATGAGTCAGCGTAGTAGTATCCAATGGATTTCCTGTCGTATCCTGAGGTTCTCCGAAGATATCGCCGTAGTACACTGGATCGCGGTCGCAGCTGATAATGAATATGCTAGAGACTGCAGCTAATAGAACAGCCAAAAAGAGCGTGTTTTTCATAACTGAACTGATTTTAGATTTTATTTTTCTTGACCTGAAAAATTCTCGACAAATTGAACCCGAAACGTATATCTCCCTTTCAGCCAATTGTCATTGCTGTCGGTGAGATAGGCGCGTTCATTCATGCCAATAGCATTGGAAAAATGCAATTGGAACACGTGGCCGCCGGTCTCTATGTCAAAACCTAATGACAGTGGGTTGGATTGTAAATTTGCCGGAAAGCGATTGATCAAGTAACTATAATCCCAGACTAAAGCTATTCGCTGTGAGAGTTTGTAACGGCCGCCAAAACCGAGAGCAAATAGATCGTTGGGAACCAAAATGTTATCCACAATATTTCGATGGACGAGTGTAGGGCTAAGCTGCAAGGACAATCGATCCGAAAATTTGCGTCCGACAATGAGTTGGTGATAATAAGCCAGACGACGCGACAAGGTTACTTCTACATCGGGCTGCGAAAGTGGTTGAGGCAAGCCGTTGTATGTAATTCCACTTACCCATATCAAAGACAAAGGCATATTGCGCTTGCCTTTAGATTGCCATAAGATGCGGTATTTGACAAAACCATCGAGTTCTTTTTTGGAAGTACTGCGGCCTATTCCGATACTCATATTGGGCAATACGCCATAATCAAACCCCATACGCATAGAGGCCTGGTCAAAGCCGAAAAACTCTTTGTATCCCTGATTCAAAGTCCCAAAGCGGTGCAAAATCCGAAAATCGAGCGTTCCAACCTGTAGCATTTCCATACTCTGGCTGTTGATAACCCGGGAGGACTTAAAAGCATTGGTGGTAAATTCGGTTTCTTCTTCTTCACCCAACAGGTCCAGCAGGCTGCCTCCCTGCGCAAAAACAGCTGACTGACTCCACCATGCCAATAGAATAAACAGATATTTTTTCATGTTAATTGCTATTTAAAGCTTGCAAATTGGCATTGACTTTTACCTTGGCCACCTCGGCTACTTTCATAAACACGACGGTGGGAATGTCTATTTTGTAATCTTTTAGTGCGACATCAAAGGAAGAACTGGCAGATATCACGCCTTTTTGCACGATAAATTGGCCTTCCACGTTCACTTCGCGGGTAATTCCGTGCATGGTTAGTTTGCCATTCAACTTTACAGGATAGGTACCGTCTTTCGAGAGATTTACGGCAGAAGGTTTTTCCACTTTACCAATAAAAGTACTCTTGGGATATTTTGAACTTTCCAGGTAATTTTCGTTGAAATGTTCCTGCATCAAACTACTGGCAAAGACAAAACTTTTGATAGGTACCGCCCATTCAAAATTACCGGTACCTTCATCATACACACAGGTTGCCGTAGTCGTTTTCGCTTTTATTTCTTCAATGTCATCAAGTTTGCCCTCGGCGTCGAAGACGATGACGCCGCTTTTGGTGAAATATTTTTGTTGTGCCCATGTTTCCTGGCTCACTAATAATAGCCCCAAACACATGGCGGTAAATACAAACGACTTTTTCATAAGGAGAGAGTTGTATTGGATTAATTATTGGGTGCGCCGTCGCTTACCCATTTTTTAATAATGGCAATATTACATGCCGACAATTTGCTGGTGTTTTGCGGCATCGCCACATAACCTTGGGCGTGGTCTATGCTGCCCACCAACGTGCCGTTGTCGACAGTAGTCTTCACGCCGTTGTAAGTTGAATAGCTGATATTTCCGGAAGGGCTGCCACCTGAATGGCAACCGTTACAGTAGTTCTGCAGTATAGGCTTCACAGAAAGGTTATAAGTCACATTGTCTGTGTTGCATGTCGAAGTACAGGTCGTTTTGTCGGCGCCTTGCTCTATCCAGAGCGCTATGGCGCTAATCTGCTCGTCGCTCAAACGCTCGTATGGGCTTTCAGGCATTTGATCGGCGCCCACGCCTACCAGCGATTGGTATACAATGCTCGATTTGTAGTCGCCTGGCGTTATGCCATGCGACACTATCGATTCATACGTAGTAAAATCGTATCCCTCTTCGCGATCCTGGCTGTTATGACACCCGCTTTGGGTGCAATTGGAGACAAACACAGGTAGTACGTCCCGTTCAAAACATACGTCGTTTACGTTTTGTAAGTACTCTTTGGTACACCCGCTATAAAGCATGGCGATACCTATTGTCACCACTATTAAGCCTGCTTTTTTCATCAGTTTTTAATTATGTATTTACAAAATGAGAAACGCTTATAAGTGAAATACCCCGCTACATTGCAGGGAGTATTCTTGTTTCCATAGCTGGGTATTCGCATTTAATGTCAGTTGATGAATGGCAGCAGCACGCAATGAGAGTCTGTTGTTTACCCGGTAATCTATAGCCAGGCTATTCTGCCAGGCAGAGATTCGGGTGGTATTGCGATTGATGCGGGTACTCCACTCTTTTGTTTCTTCCTCTTCTTCTTCCTCCTCGCTAAATACTGCAGTCAATTTGTAGGAAGGGAAATACGCGCCCACCAAGCCAGTAGCAATCGAAGGCTGCCAACGATTATTCCGGGAAGGTAATTTGTAGCGAATACCCAGGCCAAGTTCCAGGTTGTGAGGGGTTGACCGCCAATGAGACAGCGTGTATTCGTTGCCATAATCAGGTGGGGTAACTCCCTCGGGGGTCCAATTACTATTGTAAACCAAAGAAGGAAAGCCGTATAATAAATTTGTCCATACCCTCAATCGTGGAAGCACTTGCATACTAGCACTAATGCCTGTTTTGTTAATCCAGCATTTTTCAATTTCGCCGTCAACAGGGGCAAATCCAGTAGCATACACTAATTCCAGTTGTGGCGCGCTGAATGGCCGCTTCCGTTGGGGTTTCGCAGGAAGAGAAAGAGGTACCGGGGCGTCAGCGCTCGAGTCAGGTTGATGCAAAGATGCCGAGGGGAGGGATTCTTGAAATAAATTTGGAGCTTCGGCAATTTGGTTTTCGGTAGTTTTTGTTTCTCCCTGTCCTGTGGATATAGCTACAGTTTCAACAGTATCTGTCCGTAATTTCTCATTCGCAGGCACAGCAGCACCCGCTACAGAGGAGATTAGCTTATCAATACGATAGGTGGTAGAATAAATGGTATCGTAACGGTATGTGATGTGTCTGATAGTATCTGTTATATGCGTGATGCTCCCTGCTTGCTTTATTTCATCCGGTGTCGAATTATTCCACATAAGCCATTGCAGCCCATTGCTTAGCAAAAGCAACAATAACAGCGCATATAACAGCCAGTTGTGCCCATATTTTTTCTGCCGGGTTGCGGAATCTAAGCGTTGTTGCAGAGCATACCACTGTTCGAAGGAAGGCTCCCTGAGCGGGAATTCTTCTAATTTCCGTTTTAAGCTATCATCAAATTCTTTATCGCGCATACTGGGAGTTTTTTTGTGCTATGGATAACCAATGTTTCAAGCGCATGCGTGCCTTCGCAATATTTGATTTGACCGCACCTATTGAAATTTTCAACTGCTCAGCAATCTCATGGTATTCATATCCTTCAATAGCATACATGTTTAAGCATAGCCTATAAGCAGGAGGCAGTTTTTTTATCATGTCTACCAGATATTCCGCATCAATATCAGGGAATGAGGCAGTTTCTTCGCTCATCTGGACAGCATGCTCTAATTCCAGCATAGGCGGTTTCGACACCTTGGAGCGATACCTGTCAATGCAAGTATGAATGATTATGGTTTTAAACCAGGATAGGAAAGACAATTCGCCCGTGTACTGATCAATCCGGGTAAATAGCTTATAAAAACTGTCTTGTGTCACTTCTTCTGATTCCTGATGTTGTCCAGTGTATCTCGTCGCGATTTTGTAAGCAAAGCCATATAGTGCCTTGTACAGTTCGTACTGAGCGATACTATCCCCCTGTCGGCAGGCTTGAATCCAGATATGTAATTCCTGATCATTCATACGGCTATCGTGGAGTAAACACGTATAAGCAATTTGAATTGTTGCCTGAGAGCCAGGTGATTTTTGTCACTCCATCGCATAGCAGCCACACCACAGCCTACTACGACCAGGGTATTTAGGTTTAAGCCAGAGTTACAGTTGCAAAAGAAATTAGCCGTTGTCCGATCTATTTTGTTATCTTTTGCCCTAAAAAACGATGGATCGCAAGCAACTACTTCTCGCCGTTATCGCCTTCTTTTTTGTAAGCGCCATAAACTGCTTTGCCCAAAGTAAAAAGGGCGCAAAGCCACTCGACGATACCCAGCTCAAAGCCCAGCTCGACAAGCTGGCCGAATCAATAGAACCCAAGGTCATTGCCTGGCGCCGCGATCTGCACGAGTTTCCCGAGTTGTCCAACCGGGAGTTCCGCACCGCTAAAGTCATCGCCGAACACCTCGAAAGCCTGAAACTCGACGAGGTGCGCAAAGGCGTAGGCAAAACCGGCGTAGTAGGCGTGCTCAAAGGAGGCCTGCCCGGCCCCGTAGTGGCCTGCGAGCCGATATGGACGGCCTGCCCATCACCGAAAAGACAGACCTTCCCTTTGCTTCCAAAGCTAAAACCGAATACAACGGCCACGAAGTAGGCGTGATGCACGCCTGCGGCCACGATAGCCACGTAGCCATCCTTATGGGCGTGGCCGAAGTGCTGTCGCAAATGCGCCAACAATTGCGCGGCACGGTAGTCTTTATCTTCCAACCCGCCGAAGAAGGCCCTCCCGCCGGCGAACGCGGCGGCGCCGAACTGATGGTAGCTGAAGGCGTATTGGACAACCCTAAAGCAGAGGTTATTTTCGGGTTGCATATCAACTCGATGACGCCCGCGGGCGTGATTCGCTATCGCGCCGGCGGCGTGATGGCCGGCGCCGACAGGCTTTATATCAAAGTCAACGGCAAGGGCGTTCACGCCTCTCGCCCGTGGGGCGGCAACGACCCCATTACCGCCGCCGCCTATATCATCACCGGTTTGCAGACAGTGGTTAGCCGCATGTCACCCATCACGGATTCGCCGGTAGTCGTCTCCATCGGTTCTATCGAAGGCGGCAACCGCGGCAATATTATCCCCGATTTTGTGGAAATGCACGGCACCATCCGCACTTTCGATCCCGATGTACGGAAAGAGGTGCACGAAAATATTCGCAAAGTAGTGACCAATATCGCCGAAAGCCAGGGTACTACGGCTGACATAGAGATCATCCAGGCCGCCCCGGTGACGTTTAACAACCCCGAGCTGACGCGCAAGATGTTGCCCACGTTGGAGGCAGTAGCCGGTGAAGAAAACCTGAAAGTGATGCTCCCTATCACGGGATCTGAAGACTTTTCGCAATATCAGCTAAAAATTCCCGGCCTCTTCTTTTTCCTCGGCGGCATGGACAAAGATACGCCTATAGAACAAGCCCCCGAGCACCACACCGCCGCCTTTCGCCTCGATGAAAGCGGTTTTACGCTGGGCGTAAAGGCGTTTTGCCATTTGGTGGTGGATTATTCGGGGGGGAAGTAAGGAAGAAAAATTATGAAAATAATCATCCTGGGCAATGGCGTAAGCGGTATCACAGCCGCCCGGTTTATTCGCAAACTCAGTGATCATGAAATCACGGTCATTTCGGACGAGGCAGACTATTTTTTTAGTCGCACGGCCTTGATGTATGTGTTCATGGGGCATATGCGGCGCAAGGATGTGCAGCCTTATGAAGATTGGTTTTGGGAGAAAAATCGCATTGCGCTCCTTCGGGACCGCGTAAGCCACATTGACTTTGGCGCAAAAACGCTGCAAACTTCTCACGGAAAATCGATCGCTTACGACAAGCTCATCCTGGCCGTGGGTTCGCAGTCGAATAAGTTTGGATGGCCGGGCCAGGATTTGGACGGGGTGCACGGACTCTACCATTGGCAGGATCTGGAAGCTATGGAGCGGCATAGCCGGGGGCTTACTCGCGCGGTTATTGTAGGCGGCGGACTGATCGGCATCGAAATGGCCGAAATGTTTCACTCCCGCCATATTCCCGTCACCTTCCTGGTACGCGAATCCAGTTTTTGGGATATCGTACTCCCTTCCCAGGAATCAGCCATGATAAACCGGCATATCTGCGAACATGGCATTGACCTGCGGCTGCAAACCGAACTAAAGGAAATACTGCCCGATGAAAATGGCAAATGCCGCGCCATAATTACATCTGCAGGTGAGACTATACCCTGCGGCTTTGTAGGCCTAACTGCCGGCGTAAGCCCCAACGTAGGTTTTTTAAAAAATACCGCACTGGAAATCAATCGCGGTATCCTGGTCAACGAATACCTGGAAACCAACCAACCCGACGTGTACGCCATAGGCGATTGCGCCGAAATACGCCAACCTCAGCCGGGGCGCCGCCCTATAGAGGCCGTTTGGTACACGGGCCGCATGATGGGAAAAACGGTAGCGCACACGATCTGTCAACAAGCTACCGCGTATAATCCCGGCATCTGGTTCAATTCAGCCAAGTTTTTTGATATCGAGTACCAGGTATACGGGGATATACAGCCTCGCGAACCTGAAAACCTGGCCTCCCTGTATTGGGAACATGCCGGAGGAAAAAAGAGTATTCGCCTGGCTTACGACCGGCATTCCGGCGCTATAACAGGATTTAATCTGATGGGAATCCGCTATCGCCACGAATTATGCGAAAAGTGGCTGCACGCCGGAACGCATATCGAAGAAGTATTACAAAACCTCGGCCTGGCCAATTTCGATCCGGAATTTTTCCCGCAACACGAATCAGAGTTGGTGGCCGAATACAACCGGCAGACCGGCAATAACCTGGTTGTCAAGCAAAAACGAGGACTGCCTGCCGTACTCCGGTTTCTAAATAAACATCATCCATCATCATAGCCAGCAAATGCAAAACGAATCGCTCTCTATATCCGTTCCATCACCCGCTTACACATCCGCAAAGCAGAAAATCGCTATTGCATTGGCCGGAGTAGGAATTCTGCTGGTACTCGTTGTGTGGGCGGCAGGCAGGGCAGTAGCTCCCGTGCCGATTTCGCTTGCGGCTTTTGGCTTTATGCTCGCCGGCGTGGTGGTATTCGTCAGGGAAGAATACCTGAAATATCCCGAAGGTATTAAAAACAACGGCGCCTGGTTTCGGGGCCTAACCGCCCGGGGAGTATGGGGTTGGTTGCTGGGGGTACTCATCACCGGTTTTTACGTTTGTTTGTATTGGTTCCCCCAATATCTCACGGGATTGATTCAATTATTTGACCCCCTTAGTCGACTTCTTCGCGGCACGACAGCCAACCAATGGTTTGTGTATGGCACTTTTTACACCGCTGCCGTACTTTTTATGGGTATAAAATTTATCTATAAATACCGGCACAATCCATACCAGCGGCTGCGTACTTTTTCGGTAATGTTTTTCCAGTTGGGTTTTGCCTTTCTCATTCCCGGTTTGCTTTTGCGACTCCAACAACCCGAGATATACTTCACCTACTTCTGGCCCTTGTCCTACTACCAGGGCACCCCAATGGCGTACCAGGGATATTCCGGCTCGGGATTGGGAACCTTCTTTTTCTTTTTTGGCTTGGCCATGTTTTTTATCGGCACGCCCATACTGACATATTTTTTCGGCAAGCGCTGGTATTGCTCGTGGGTATGCGGTTGTGGCGGATTGGCAGAAACTGCAGGCGATCCCTTTCGCCATCTTTCTGATAAAAGCCTGAAAGCCTGGAAAATTGAACGCTGGATGATTCACAGCATACTCGCATTTGTGGTGCTCATGACAGCTCTGTTGTGGATAAATGTAGCCACGGGGAGAAGCATCTTTCAGGAATACTCCCAAATTTTTTATAAAACGTATTCCTTCGCTATCGGGTCCGCATTTTCAGGTGTGGTCGGAGTTGGTTTTTATCCGCTCTTAGGCAGCCGTGTATGGTGTAGGTTCGGCTGCCCTATGGCTGCATGGCTGGGTATTTGGCAAAAGACGAAATCCAAATTTCGGATCACGGTAAACGGCGGACAGTGTATTTCCTGCGGCAATTGCTCTACTTATTGCGAAATGGGTATTGATGTGCGGGCTTACGCCCAAAAAGGCCAGGATGTAGTACGCGCCTCTTGTGTAGGTTGCGGCATATGTTCAGCCGTCTGCCCGCGCGGCGTGTTGCGTTTGGAAGGCGCAAATTCTCATCCGCCCGCTTTTCTCTCCCGCACCTTATAAGGCCGTTTCTGCTGCGATTCAAAATACGTGCGCATCTGGATTTCAATCACAATTCCCACCGTGACCAGCTGCACGCCGGCGATTACCAGCATGAGCCCCAGGATCATCAGCGGCTTGCCCCAGATGTCGTGGCCGAGAATTTTGAGCACGCCGAGGTATATGTTGATCAAAGCGCCGATACCGAAGAGTACGAGTCCGGTATTGCCAAACAAGTGCATGGGCTTCTGCATATAGCGCTTGAAAAAAATCATAAGCAGCAGGTCGCTCATCACTTTCACCGTGCGACCGATGCCGTATTTCGACTGGCCGAACTGTCGTGCGTGGTGTCGCACGGGCACCTGCGTGATACGCGCGCCCTCTACGTGCGCCAACACGGGAATGAACCGGTGCAATTCGCCGTACAAACCCAGGTCTTTGGCGATCTCAGCGCGCAGCACCCGCAGCGCGCAGCCGTAATCGCGCAAATGCACACCCGACGTATTGCGGATGATATAGTTGGCAATACGGCTGGGTATCTTGCGCAGAAACATCCCATCCTGCCGGTTGACGCGCTCGCCGGCCACCATATCCCAGTCTTCTTTTTCGGCCAGGGCCATCATCAGGGGGATGTCGGCGGGGTCGTTCTGCAAGTCGCCGTCCATGGTGGCGATGAATTCGCCGCGGGCGTAGTCGATGCCGGCCATCAGGGCCAGACTCTGTCCGTAGTTTTTGCGCAGCTCCACCACCACCAGCCGGTCGTGCGCCACACTGCGCAGCTCCTGTACGGTGCCGTCGGTAGAGCCGTCGTCGACGTATACCATTTCGTAGTCGATGCCCTCCAGCGCTTCGCTGATGCGGGTTATCAAAGGCCCGATATTGGGCTTTTCGTTGTAGACGGTGACTACCACCGAGAGCTTCAGAGCCATAACTATCAGTTTGCGCTATTAATAACGCCTATGTCGTAGGTAAGTTGGCCGTGCCGCAATTTGAACTCGGCTACTTTGCGGTATTTGAGATCGGGGTACAGCTTGGGATCGATGATGTAAAAGGCGTCGGGCGAGACGGGATCCTGGTGATAACGCACGATGGCGCCGTAAGCATTGGTGATATAAAACGAATTGGTAATCTGCATCTCCGTTTCGCCGTAGACGAGCAACGGCTTGCCGGCAAACTCCCGCCCTACTTCGATGGAGGTATCCCGACACAAATCCCCGAAGTCATTGGCATTGCGGTCGGGCAACACAAACCAGTTGAAGCCTATGCGGAATACCAGCAAAAACAAGGCGAGTAGCAAAAATCGCCGCTCTTTTTGCGTCCAGTAAAAATACGTGATGGCGCCCAGGCTCGCGACCATAAACGCCGTTTTGGGAACAATATAATTTACCAGCCCGTCGAGACGGTCCATAAACGGCGGGGCCAGCCAGGCCAGGGCAACCAGTGCGCACGCCACCCCGAAAAACGGTTCGAGGAAGCGATATTGCCAGGCGTTTTGTTGCTTGCGCAAATCGTGCAGATAAATAAACACCGAAAACAACAGCGGCGCCAGCATCAGCAAATAACGCGGGTATACCGCCGGGGATGTCCAGTACACAATGATATTGCTCAAAAAAGCGATGAGGTTGAACGCAATAAACGGATCCTTTGTGATTTCGCTATAAATGCCTTTTTTAAATAAATAAATCACCAACAGCGACCAGGGCAGGAAGTGGTACACCATCTCAAAAGGGAAAGTAAACACGTGGATCACCGTCTCCTGCCAGCCGTTGTGCGTCACCGTGCGCTTCGACGATTCGACAAACAGCGTACCAAACACATTTTCGAGCGAATTGTACTGGTGGTAGGCCAGGTAATAGGCGCCTACGACAAACAAAAACGTAAGTCCGCCCACCACATGCGCCGTAGAAAAAAAGCGACGCAGTCGGCGCCAGTAGGCGAAAAACACAAATAGCGTAGTCACCTGGAACACCATCGCCGGCAGTCCCTTCATCAAAAAGCCGATAGCGCAGAGCAGGTACGACAGGAAAAATAGCTGATAAAACCTCCCTTTGCGGAATTGGTGGAAAATCACCATAAACATCGTAAACATCACCCACGAAAAGCAGATATCGATGAGGCCCAGCAGCGAATCCCAGAACAGGATGCGTCCGCAGGTAATCATCACCACCGCGTTGAGCAGGGCGGTGCGGGTGTCGTAGTGTTTGCGAAAATAATAAACCATCGTGGCCGCATAACCCAACAGGCAGAGCACCGTAGGGATACGCGCTACCAGTTCATTCACGCGGCCGCTGAGTTCGAAAGCCGCCAGCAGGATCCAGTTATAGAGCGGGGGTTTGTTGTAATAATACACGCCGTTGAGCGTGGGCACGATATAATTGCCCGACAGCTTCATCTCGAGGGCTACCAGCGAGCGGATTCCCTCGTCGTCGATAAACGCCGGCAACCCCAGGTTGATCAACAAGGCGGGCGGCAACACGGCAATAAAGGCAAGCAACAACCAACGATCAAATCGACTCACTTCGTGGAAATTATAGGCTTGCGCAAAAGTACGTAAATTCAGAAAAAGCGCCCTATCTTGCCGTATGCTTAATTTTTTGATACTGAGATGGCTGTGCACCCTGCTGCTAAAGCTTGCCGTGCCCGATGCGCTACCCGCACCTGTGCCGCCTGTGGCGCCGCTACCTCCGCCGGTTCAGGATACCCTGCCCAAGCCCGTATCTGCCAAGCCCCGTTTTCCCGATTACGACTCCCTGCAGTGGACGGATGTGGCCTTGGCCGATAGCAGCATCGTGCTGGATCTCAAATACGCCACCACCGACAACTTTGTCGAGACGCAGCTGTACGAATGTCCGCGCTGCCTCTTGCGGCCTCAAGTCACCCAGGCATTGCTCCGGGCGCTCCGCGAATTAAAAAGCCAGGGTTACGGTTTCAAAATGTACGACTGCTACCGGCCGCTGCCCATTCAGTGGAAACTCTGGGAAAAAGTGCCCGACCGGCGCTACGTAGCCGATCCGCGCAAAGGCTCCATGCACAACCGCGGCGCCGCCGTCGACCTCACCCTCACCGACTCCACCGGCCTCGAGCTGGACATGGGCACGCCTTTCGATTTTTTTGGCAAAAAAGCCTACCACGCCTATCTCGATTTACCCGAAGACGTGCTAAAAAGAAGAGTACTCCTGAAAACTACGATGGAACGCCACGGCTTCCAGGCCACGAAGACGGAGTGGTGGCATTATGCGTATGTTCGGCAAAATTACGCACTGTCGGATTATGTCTGGGATTGTCCCTGAGGCGAGTGTGGGAGAGTGGGAGGGTGAGAGTGTGGGAGAGGGAGACGTTTCTTGGCAACGGCATAAGTAGCGGCTGCTTCAGCTGCCGCAGGAAACACTAGCGGGGCGCATTATTGGTAGAACCGCTATATTTGAATCTAAAAAAAATGGAACCCATTTCCACCATCGACCTTTTTCCCATACTCGACAAAAAGCTGATCGAATTGCTTCGATCGCTTGACGAAGCTGATTGGGAAAAACAAACCATCGCCCCGCTTTGGAAAGTAAAAGACATCGCCGCTCATTTGCTCGACGGCAATATCCGGACCTTGTCGATGCTGCGGGATGGCTATTTTGGCGAACGCGCCGAGCAAATCAACTCCTACCAGGATCTGGTGGATTTTCTAAACGGGCTCAATGCCGATTGGGTGAAAGCTATGCGGAGAGTTAGTCCGGCAGTGTTGATAGATCTGCTGGAAAGTACAGGGGAAGGAATATATTGATTTTTTAAAAACGCTACCCCCGCACGGAACGGCCACCTTTCCTGTTGCCTGGGCCGGCGAAGCTGAGTCCGAAAACTGGTTTCACATCGCACGCGAATATACCGAGAAGTGGCACCACCAGCAGCAGATCAGGCTGGCGGTAGGGAAAACGCAGGAATTGTATAGCGCGGCTTTGTATTTCCCCTATTTGGATACCGCTATGCGGGCCTTGCCCCACCATTACCGGGATGTGACCGCAAACGAAGGGGAAGTGATCCAATTCACTATTTCGGGCGAAGGCGGGGGCGCCTGGTTTTTGTATCGCGAACCCAAGTGCTGGGTGTTATTGGCCGAATGCGAGCTACCCCCGGTCTGCGAAGTGCAGATCGACGGTGAAATAGCCTGGCGGATGTTTACCAAAGGTATTGCGAAGCAAGAGGCGGCCCGGCAGCTGACTATTACCGGCAAAACAAAACTGGGAGAAAGGGTGCTGGATATGCTGGCGGTGATGGCGTGAAAAACAAAAAGCTTGCTTTGTCAAGAGCTTGGGGGACAATCTTAGTACTGATATATATCTACTCAACGATGACGTTCTGATATGATTACCGGCTCTCTGCCTCTGCTTACTTGTGCCCGCACCGCCTGATTGTAGTGATCAACCAGACAGTGGTGCGAGCTACTGTTTTGTTTTTTTTGTGCAAACAGCATTTACCTTTCTTGCAAAATGCACCGCTTCGTCGCTGTGCCTTCTGCTGTCTGCAGGCGGTAGAAATAGACGCCGGGCGGCAATCCGGAGCCATCCCATGTGATTTCGTGGGAGCCCGGAGGCAGAGTAGCGTCGAGCAGGGTTTTCAACTGGTTTCCATTGATGTGAAAAATGTCAAGCCGCACCCTGGATGGTTTCGCCAGGGTGAACGGGATGCGGGTTTCATGATAGAAGGGGTTGGGGTAGTTCTGCCCCAGGACAAGCGAGGTCTTTCTACTGTTTGGCAACGATTTGACGGAGGTGATGTCGCCGGCATATCGGAAAACGCCGTTGCCATAGGTGCCGGCAAACAGGACGCCGTTGCCGTCGATGGCCAGTACCCGTATGTTGGGATTCGCCAGCCCCGGTATTGAAACCAAACCAGGTATTGCCGCCGTCGCCGGAGGAGAAAACGCCGTGGGCTTCCGTTGCCGCAACGATGTCATCCTCGTTTTTGATCACAATATCCGTGATAGAGGAACTCAAAGCAGCGGTCTGAACCCAGGTCTCTCCATAATCGCCGGAGCGGAACAAACCGCCGTTCAGGGTTCCTGCCAGTACCAATGTCGGGCCGTTGTAAGCCAGGGCAATGATGGCGGTGTCAGCAACGATGAGGTTCTCCCAGGTCGCCCCCCCGTCCAGGGTGCGGAAAACGATCCCGGAGAAGCACCCGGCAAATATTTCCCCGTTCTCACCGGCAGCGACGGTCTGGATTTCATAGGTTCCGATCCCGGGGCCGAGCGGCGACCAGGTGTCCCCGTTGTCTTCAGAACGCCAGACATTCCCTTCATAGCCGGGAACGAAAAGGTGGCCGTCTTTATTGATGAAAGGAGCCAAAGTGTTGGAGAGAACATTAACGCCGGTCCAGGTTTCACCTCCATCCAGGGAGCGAAAAAGCCCGATAGGACCCAATTGCCAGCCGAAAACGAAAATATCGCCGGCATCGTTTAACGCGATATCGCCGGGAGAAAGCCCTTCTTGCTCTGTGAAGTTCTTTTTGTTCACCCAGGTTTCTCCCTGATCGGAAGAATAGGCTATAGTAGCGAAACCTGACGAAGCTGCCAGCTTGCCGTTGTTATTGGCCGCCAGGCCTCTAACAGGAGCATTGGCCAACCCGGCCTGGGTTTCAAACCAGGTATCGCCGTTGTCAATTGATTTGAGGACTTTCCCTTCATAGGCGGATACCATAAATAGTTGCCCGCTATGATTAAAAGTGATTTCCCCATAATTGCATCCGCTTTCCTCCCACGTTAAGCCTGCATTTACTGACCTGAAATATTGATTATTGCCTCCCGCGTCAAAGGTGACCACGAAAATACTGCCATTGCCGGCGCCAAGCACATAAGTTTCTATATCAGAAAACGCAGGGATGACTTCCCAGTTATCGCCATCGCCGGTAGATTGGTACAAGCCGGAAGATGTGCCGACTAATAATTGTCCTTCCGAAGTTATGGCCAGATTGTTGGGAACCCCGGCGGCGTTCCTACGTGTTCCCAGTTCTCGCCATTATCGGTAGAACGAAATACGCCGTCGTTGGTTGTCAAGGCGAAGAGGATGCCTTCCTGGTTTATTATTAAATTCTGGATTAAATGCCCTGCTAAATGTATAGTTCCAGGTTTGGCCGTTATCGTCCGACCTGAAGACGCCCTGATATACCCAGGTGGATACAAAAAATCTGCTGTTCATTGTTAAATGCTATATCCGTTATTTCAGACTTGTGAAAGCCCGTGTAGGTCCAGGTCTGCCCCTGGTCTTCTGAACGGTATAGGAATGAAGTATTGACGTCATTTGGGGATGCAAATACAGCAGCGAATACATCTCCGTTGTGGTTGACGCCCATTTCATGAATTCTGGTTGCAGCTAGTCCGGTAAGTTGCCAGCTCGCGCCGTTATCGACAGATTTGAATACGCCGCCGTATATCGTGCCGACATAGATTTCGTCATTGTCGCCGATAACCAGTTTGCTGACCATGCCCTCGCCCCAAGGCCCATTGGTTAGCACCCAGGGCGGATTTTGTGCGATGCCGGTTGAAACGGTCAGTAGCAGCAGTAATGCTGAGAAAGCCGAATAGAAAAATGAGTTTTTCATGGCATTTTATTTTTCAGAAAAACGACTTACTTTATTGCCCTGTGAGAACCACCCAGCGCAGGGTTTGGGAAGTGTTACCCATAGTGAGCGCGACATAGTAAATGCCGGCTTGCGCTTGTGGCAAGGTCAAAAGATAGTCGTTTGCTGTAATGAAAGATCTGGTCAGCAACCGGGACTATCCTCAGTAATCAACTGGCCCATGTGGGTGGCGTTTCCCTGCATCCAGCCGCCGGCGGGAAATGCGCCGAAGGGGAAACAAGTAATAATGCCTTTTGCTGGGTCGGTAATAGCCTCGAGTCGCATAGTCATTGGTTTGGTCACGTATTCCTTGGCGCGGAGTTCCAATTCGTTTTGGTCATCGGCCGGAGCCAACATATCTGAAGTACAGCCTGCCAATAGTAGGATGGCGAACAAGAAGAAAAAGGGAGTTTTAATAATGTTGAATTTTTAGTGGTTTTGCAAAATGCATTTCCTTGCTGCCACTCCGCCCTCCGTCTGCAACCGGTAGATATAGACGCCGGGCGGCATACCAGTGGCGTCCCAGGTGACGGAATACTCACCTACGCCCTGAGGGCCGTTGAACAAGGTCGCTATTGCCCTGCCGTTCAAATCGAAAACCTGGAGCAATACCTGGCCGGAACGCTTCAATTCGTAAGGGATAACCGTATGGGAAGCGAAGGGATTGGGTATATTCCGGGATAGCAAAACAGACGGATGTTGAACATTTCGTTCATTAATTGAGGTGGAGAGGTTGTACCATTCAACTTTGGCAATCGAGGCGGCATTACCGACCGGTCCTACTCGTCCTCCCAGCATATAAAAATTCCCTTCCAGCACAGCTGCGCCCGACTCCCGCCTGGCAACATTCATGGCATTAATATTTGCCCATATTCCCAGTTGAGGGTCAAAGCATTCTGTCGAATTAAGTGCTGTATTAGTAGTCAAGGTTTGCAGTCCGCCGGCCACATAAAGCTTGCCGCCGACGTTTTTACAGGCATGGTAGGCCCTGCCGGTATTCATAAGAACCGGGCTGGTAGACCAGCCACTGACGGGGTTAAAAATTTCCATAGTTCTATGGGCGGAAGTTATTCCCGTATATGCTCCGCCTCCCGTTACATAGATCTTACCGTTGAGCGTATCGGCAGTTGCGCCAATCCTGTCTATGGCCAAGTTCGTTCCAGTTGTCCAAATGCTGTTACCGGATCGAAAATATCTACAGCCTTTGAATTGATGCTTACGCCGTCGTCTCCACCTATGAGGTAGATTTTTCCATTCAAAACGGCTGAAGCGGGCCATGCTCTTGCGGTAGGCATAATACCTATCGTGTCGAATTGCTGCGTTTCCGGGTCGTACGTCATTACTTCATCCCGATAGACGAAATCGGGGTGGCTGTGTCCGCCAAACAAGTAAAATTTTCCATCGAATTCTTCTATGGCAATAGCCTCAAGTGAATCCGGCATTTTTCCGCCAAAAGACCATCCCGCATCGGGGGCATAAACCAAGACCGTGTCGAAGGATATTATTTCGATTATTTTTCCGCCAAATACACAGATCTTTCCGTCATAAACCACGGGATCTATTGCTCCAATAGGGACGGGCATATCTTCCCCTATCTGCCATTGAGCCAGGCAGGGCTGCGAAAAAAGCAACACGAAAAAAGCGCCGGAATAAAGGGCTGCATGTTTGATGATCTTTTTCATGTGGCTGTTTTTTTGTTGATTAATTCGAATCATGGGCTATCCTCTTTCTACACAGATTTTCAATGTAGAGTGGCCTCATTGATAAAAGATACGGCTCAAAAAGAGGTTTTTACATATCAAAATTATCCCATTTTCACTAACAGGGTAAAGGACAATCCTTTCAAATCATGGACAAATTTGACACCTATTCCCTGGACTCGGAGGGTGAGTGCCCGAACTGGCGGGTGAAGACGCGGGAGAAATAAAGCGGGTCGGCAAACCCAACGGCATACGCCACTTCCGACACCGTCATGCGAGTGTTGCGTAGCAATTCCCTGGCTTTTTCCAGTCGGAAAGTCCGAATGTATTGGGAAGCGGGCATGCCCGTCAGGGCGGTGAGTTTACGGTGAAGTTGAGTGGAACTCATACCGAGTTTGGAATACAAGGCCTTGATGCCGAATTCTTCTTCGTGGAAATGCCTTTCCAGTATCTGGTGAACGTCGCGCAAAAAGCGATCATTCAACCCGAGGGGTTTGTTATTGCTTTCCGGGGTGATCGGATGGCGGTATTGTTGCTTGAGCATTTCGCGCAGGCGGATCAGCCTGACAAGCTCTACCTCCAGCTCCTGCCGGTTAAATGGTTTGGCCAGGTAGGCGTCGGCGCCGGCTTCGAGGCCGCCTATGCGGGAACCGATGTCGGCCTTGGCCGTCAAGAGGATGATGGGGATGTGGTTGGTGCGGAAGTCGTTTTTAATGCTCTTGCAGAGCTCAATACCGTCTTTTTTCGGCATCATAATGTCGCTGATAATAATATCGGGCACCAGTTCAAGCGCCATGCCAATGCCCTCTTCTCCGTCTCGGGCTATTTGCACTTGGTATTTTCCCCGTAGCAGATTTTCTATATAATGCACCACATCGGGATTATCTTCAACGATCAGCAGGTGAGGTTTTCCTATTACTGCTTTTTCAGGGGCCTCAGGCGTATTTGTTTCCTCTGCTGCATCAGCTTCCGGATCTGGAATCACCCGGGGAAATGCATTGCTGACAGGTAAATAAACCGAAAAGGTAGTTCCTTCACCCACCTTGCTGTCAAATTCGATATGCCCGTCGAGCAACCTGACGTAATCGCGAACAATAGCCAGGCCGATACCTGTACCTTCGGCGTGCGAATCACCTACGCGATAAAAGCGGTTGAAAACTTGATCCCAATATTTAGGAGGTATGCCGATGCCGGTATCTTCCACCTGGATGAGCAACCTGGGCCCCAGGTCGTTATCTGCCGGGAGCAATCGCAAATGCAACCGAACTTGACCGCCTTCAGGGGTATATTTAATGGCATTATCTAACAGGTTGCTAACAATATTTTCAAGTTTTTCCGGGTCGGTATCCATCCACAATTCGTCATAATCGCTGGAATAATGCAGGCTGATGTGTTTGGCGTCTGCCAGGCTGTGCGAGGATTCCAGTAAATATTTCATTTGCAGCGCCACATCTGCCTGGGCATATTTTGCGGACAGGGAGCCGGCTTCCAGCATGGACAAGTCGAGCAACTGGTTCACCAATCGCAGCAGTTTTTTGGCGTTGCGTTTGATCAGCCGGACTTCTTCACCGGCTTGACGGGCCGGATTCTCCTGAAGCTGGTCGGCCATGCCCATGATGACTGTTAGCGGTGTTCGGAATTCGTGAGATATGTTGGTGAAAAAATGGCTTTTGGCCTGGTCGAGTTCCCGTAGTTTTTCGGTTTCCTTTTGTCGGAATTGCGCCCGCTCTTTAAAAAGGTGCGAAAAAAAGAAAACAGGCTCAGCACTAAAGCGGAGAGTGTCAAAACAAATATAATCAGGTTTTGGGAAGGTGAAAATTCAACGAGCGGAGTCAGGTATGGCTGGAGCAGGGTTTCTGCAGTCAGCGTGCCCAGGTATAGCAGCAATAAAAACCAGGCCTTTTCGGGCTTTGGAAAGACCAGTGCAAAGAAAATACCCGCCATGCCGATCATTACAAGCCCTCCCGATTTCAGGATGCCCCCGGTGACCACTACGGCGCAGAACGAGAAGAGTATTTTAAAAACCTCTGAAACGTAGAAAAAGACGTGAATTTCCCGTTTCATTCGCAGCGACAGGATACCGGCAACCAGAAAATAGAGGACAAATACTGCGGACAGTATACTCAAGGCATGAAAATGGTTGATCATACAGACGATCATCAGGGTGAGGCCCAAGACGAAAGAGGAAGATGCCAATTCAAACCATACTTTCCAGGAGATTTGGGCCGCAGCGCTGTTATTCCTCCCGTTTTCCGGGTTTGATAGTCTCGAATTTTCCATTTTTTGTCTGGATGCATCGAGGCTTAATTTATAACAGAAGCATGTTCTTTTTGATGAGAAAAGTCACTGCAATCCAGCTTCTGTTGCACTAGTGTTTGGCAAATCCCCTCAAAACTGCACTGTCTGCTATAAAATTAACATTTCCGACCCTCGAATTGAAACAAAGCCTATCTTTGGTGCGTTTTTCCCAAAGGCTATACCAGTTAAATCATCCGGAAACAACTATAGATGTCACAATTAACTTTCAAATCTGACGTAGAAGCAGTTGACGCACTCGCCGCCTCTTACAGAGAACTCAAACAGGAAATCGCAAAAGTGATCGTGGGCCAGGACGAAGTAGTCAGGGCCGTCATCATATCACTATTCAGCAACGGCCACAGCTTACTCGTAGGCGTGCCGGGATTGGCCAAAACGCTGCTCGTAAGTACGATCTCCGAAGTGCTGGATCTCGACTTCAAACGCATCCAGTTTACGCCCGACCTTATGCCCTCCGACATTACCGGCTCGGAGATCCTCGATGAAGACCGCCACTTCAAGTTCAACCGCGGGCCCTTGTTTGCCAATATCGTGTTGGCCGACGAGATCAACCGTACGCCGCCCAAAACGCAGGCAGCCCTGCTTGAAGCGATGCAGGAACGCTCGGTGACGGTCGCCGGCGATCGCCATGTGCTGCCCTCGCCGTTTTTTGTACTGGCTACCCAAAACCCCATCGAGCAGGAAGGTACTTACCCCCTGCCCGAAGCGCAGCTCGACCGCTTTATGTTTAACGTGCCGCTCGATTATCCCTCCTACGACGAGGAGATCGCGGTGGTGAAAGGTACCACGTCTATCCAGGATTTTAAACTCGACCACGTGGTGACCGGCCCGCAAATCCTGTTTTTCCAGCAATTGATACGCCGCATCCCCATCGCGGACAATGTGCTGGAATACGCCGTGATGCTGGCCACCAAAACGCGCCCCGGCACCGCTAAAGCTACGCCTAAGGTAAACGAATATATCTCCTGGGGAGCAGGCCCCCGCGCTTCGCAATACCTCGTACTGGGCGCCAAGTGCCACGCCGCTATCTCCGGCAAGTATTCTCCCGATATCGAAGACGTGCAGGCTATCGCCAATTATGTGCTGCGCCACCGCATTGTGCGCAACTATAAGGCCGAAGCCGAAGGCGTTTCTGAAGAGAATATCATCGCCAGCCTGATGTGATGATGCTGGATGTTGAATTTTTGATGTTTGATGTTTGATGTTTGATATATAAAAATAATTCAACATTCAACATCAAACATCCAACATCAGAAGGTATCGCACGCCAAAACCTGGCTATTCGGCATCTGTGTAAGAAATTAAATGCCGTACATTGCAATGAAAAAAATGATCAACTACATAAGCCGGATAGGGCTGTTGGGGCTATTGTTTGTATTGCCCTGGGCTTGTTCGGAAGGTGCCCGGCAGGGGCTGCGCCCTTTATCCGTCGCTTTCGGCAGTGTAAACCAGGTGCGCGTAGTGATGGACGAAGATTTGTGGGAAAGCCCCCTCGGCGATACCCTGCAATACTATTATGCCGCAGCCTATCCCATCCTGCCGCAACCCGAGCCCATCTTCGATTTGTACCATCTGCCGCCCGGTAAACTGATCAATCAACAGGTACAGCGCGAATTTCGCACGTTTATGCTCATCGGAGATTTGAGCGATACCACCTCGGCAACTACGCAGCTGATATTAAAAGACATCGGCCCCGAAAGAGCGGCAGAGGCCAAAACCAACCCCAAGCTCAACTCTTTTGTAGGTCGCAATAAGTGGTCCAACGGGCAACTCATTATTTATGTTTTTGCCTATTCAAAAGAAGCGTTGATCGACGTTCTCAAGGAAAACTATCCGGCTATCGCCAACAAAATCCACGACCACGACAAACCCAAAGTAGAGGCTACACTGTTTGTGAGCGGCGAAAATAAAAAGCTGATGGAGGAGGTGAAAGGCCGGCTCGGCGCAGATATTCGCCTTCCCAAAGAATACTTCCTGGCGCTCAAAGAAGGCAATATGATGTGGATTCGCCGCGAAACAGAGGCGATCAGCAGCAACCTGCTTCTGTATAAAGTACCCTACACCGACCAGTCGCAACTCACCAAAGCGGGCATAAAAGCCATCAGGGATAGCCTGGGGCGCCAATATATATCGTCTACCCTGCCCAATACCTATATGCGCACCAACGACGTGGATTTGCCCATGTTTACTTCTATCAAGACAGTAAACAGCAATTACACCCTCGAAGCCAGGGGCATCTGGGATATCGTCAATGACTATATGGGCGGATCGTTTGTGAGTTATCTCATCTACAATCCCGATAAGCGCGAATTGCTGTTTGTCGACGGCTTTTTGCACGCACCCGGCAAAGACAAACGCAACCACATGCAACAGCTGGAATACCTGCTTTCTAGTATCCGCTACTAAAAAAATGTCCCAAAAGGCTGGCAATTTTCAAAATGTTGCCTACCTTTAGTAGTGATGTTTGTCAGGAAGTCGTATCAACACAAATTGAAGGAGTGGAGCGCGGAACAGCTTATTCGTGCATTCCAACACACGGGCGATCAGCAGTATTTCAATGCGCTGTTTTCGCGGTATCTTCATTTGGTCTATTACACCACGCGGAATTTCCTGGAAGACCGCGAGGAGTGCCGCGATGTCGTGATGCAGGTTTTCGCCAAAATCTTCCAACAACTACAGCAACAGCAGGAGGTTCATTCTTTCGGCAATTGGCTTTACACGCTAACGCGAAATGAGTGTATTTCCAAAAGGCGCAGCAGCGACAAGCAATCACTGCGCTTTGAAGCAGCGCTGCAACAATGGCAGGAAGAACCGGCAGAAAACCCCGACACAGGCGCGCAAATGGTGTCCGCTACTGATCGCGAAACGGAGGATCTCGTGCAGGCAGCTATGCTGCAGTTGGACGAGGGCCAGCGCATTTGCCTGGAGTTGTTTTTTTTCCAAAAGAAAAGCTACAGGGAGATCGCTGACATTACCTCCTTTACTGAAAATCAGGTTAAAAGCTTCCTGCAAAATGGCAAGCGCCGGTTGAGGCAATTGCTGGCGCCCGCAATGGCGCGGGAAGGCAAAACGAGTACATGAAAGCCATTTTCAGCCACTCCTCCTGCCTCTCGAAGCAAAGTATTAGCAATTATGTAAATGGCCGCCTATCGCCCGAAAATCGGTTCGAGGTGGAAAACCATTTGCTGGATTGCGCACTTTGCAGGGCTGCCGTGGAAGGGTATGCCCTCACAAGAGAAGAGGCGCCAAACATCAATGTCGGCACAACGCCGCGGAAATCACCCCGCCGGCGTAAGGCTCTGCTATTGCTATGTGTAATCGGCGGCGCAGCTGCCGCCATGTGGTACGCCCAATCCCAACGCGCACAGCAACCGGAAATCCTGTACAACCGCTTTTTTGCGCCCGCAGCCAATACTTTTCTCGTAAAAGGCCGGAATGCCTGGGCGGAGCCGGCCATGGACTACTACGACGAAGGGCGCTACGCAGCCGCGCTGCCCCATTTTACGCGCTACCTCGAGCAGCACGGCCAGGATGGGGAGGCGCTGCTGTACTTCGGCATCACACAGCTTGCGCTGCGACAACTCCCCGAGGCCGTCAACAGCCTGTCGGCAGCTGCAGAACTTCTTCCCGAACGGAATGCGGAGGCAAACTGGTATCTGGCACTGGCGCATCTCCGAAACGGCGATACCGAAACGGCAAAAAAAATCCTCCGCCCTTTGCTGGAGACGCATGGCGCCTACCGGCAAAAAGCGGAGGATTTGCTCCGCGATTTGGAGAAACTGGATTAATCCATAAACCGCAGACTCTTATTGACAAACGCCGTCAGATCGGCGCCTTTCAGCATCTGCTGGCTCAGCAAGGCCAATTGGTATAGGTATTCGGCCATCTGCTTGCGCTGGTCTTCTTCGCCTTCGTGTAGCAATTTAGTGGCTATGAGCGGGTGGTTGGTATTAACCACCACATTATAGGAATCGGGGAAACCATCGAAAGCCATGCCCTGGAGCGCCTGCATTTCTTTCATGCGGCGCATAAACTCGGGGCGCGTGATCTGCACGGGCGGATCTTCGGGCGACAAAGGCTGCAAGGTTACGTTGTTCATGCTGCCGGCGCCTGCCACCAGCGGCTCAAAAAGCGCCTTTACCTGCGATTGTTCGGTTTCGCTGAGTACCGACTCCTGCTTCTCGTCTTTAGGCACCAGGTTGTCAACCGTGTCGGCATCGACGCGGGTGAAGGTGACGCCGCCAACCTTGTATTCCAGGTGTTGCAGGAAATGGCTGTCGATTACATGGTCGAACACGAGCACGTCGTAGCCGCGACTGCGGCAGGCCTGGATGAGCGCGTCGTTGTCTACCGCATTATTTGTATAAATAAGCACAAGGCGGTTGTTCTTGTCAGTTTGGAGGGTTTTCACCTTCTCCTTGTATTCTTCGATCGTAAAGCACTGGTTGTCGACGTTTTTCAGCAGGGCAAATTCGGTGGCGCGCTCCTGGAATTTTTCGTCAGACAACATGCCGTATTTGATAAACACACCGAGGTCGCCCCACTTGGATTCAAAATCCGCGCGGTCTTTTTTGAACAACTCGCTGAGTTTGTCGGCCACCTTACGGGTGATATAACCCGTGATTTTCTTCACGTTCTGGTCGCTCTGCAGGTAGCTGCGCGATACGTTGAGCGGGATGTCGGGCGAGTCGATGACGCCGTGGAGGAGTGTGAGAAACTCGGGAACGATCTCCTTTACGTCGTCGGTGACGTATACCTGGTTGCTGTACAGTTGGATTTTGTTGCGCTGCACCTCAAAGGCATTGCCCAGCTTGGGGAAATACAAGATGCCCGTGAGGTTAAAGGGGTAGTCGATATTGAGGTGTATCCAGAACATCGGCGCCTGGCTGTAGGGGTGTAGCTCTTCGTAGAAGGCGCGGTAGTCGTCGTCATTGAGTTCGGATGGCTGTTTTTTCCAGATCGGCGAGGTGTTGTTGATGATATTTTCAACCTCGGTTTCTACCCGCTTTTGGTCCTCGCCCTCGCCTTCGTAGCTCGTTTCTGTGCGTTTGCCGAAGCGGATGGCGACCGGCAGGAAGCGGCAGTATTTTTTGAGCAGGTTTTCGATACGCGCTTCTTCGAGGAATTCCGCGTTTTCCTCATTGATATAGAGCACCACATCGGTGCCGCGCTCGGCCTTATCGTTGGGCGCCAGCGTGTATTCGGGGTCGCCGAGGCAAGACCAGGTGACGCCGGCGGCGTTTTCCTGATACGACTTGGTGACAGCCTCCACTTTGTCGGCCACCATAAACGCCGAGTAAAAGCCCAGGCCGAAGTTGCCGATAATACTGGCTTCGTTTTTAAATTTTCCAAAAACTCCTGCGCGCTCGAGAACGCCACCTGGTTGAGGTATTTATTCACCTCTTCTTCCGTCATCCCGATACCGCGGTCGCGAATGGTGAGCGTTTTTTGTTCTTTGTCAATAATGACGTCGATGGTAAGATCGCCCAACTCGCCTTTGATCTCGCCGCGCGAAGCCAGGGTTTTCAGCTTGGTAGTGGCGTCAACGGCGTTGGAGATCAATTCGCGCAAGAAAATCTCGTGGTCGGAATACAGGAATTTTTTAATAATGGGAAAGATGTTTTCGGTTTGGACCGATATCGTACCTTTTTGCATAGCGCTATATTTTTTGTACTAGTATGCTTCAAATGGCATGCCAAGCGTGTAGAGACTGACATTTTGGCGGTAAACTAATCTCCTCGACCGTATCAATGTAATGCGGCAGTTTTTAAACGCAAGGCTCGCGAAGGTTGCGCAAAGTACGCTATTCGAGCGATAATGCAATTATAGCCTTAGCGACCTTTGATTAAAATTAAATCCTAAACAGTTACTCAATGTCAATATCATATTTTTTTAAAAGTCCGGGCACTCCCAAAATTGAAAACTTTGCTTTTTTTATCCGGTTAATTTCGGGGTCAATCGAATAATTATATGCTGTGCGAAAATCGGCTTTCTCCAGATTTGTATGATCAAAAACAGCTTTGCCCAGGTCGCAATGGTCAAAAACGGCGCCTGTCAGATCGCATTCCGCAAAGTCGACTTCGTGTAGCTGCGAATTTTTAAAACTCGTTTTTTTAATTGCCATTTTATAAAATAAAGCGTGATTAAGTTGGCAGTTGTCAAATGAAAAAGAAAGTCCGAATTGATTACAATCATCGAAATGCAAGCCCAGCATTTTGCAGCCCTTAAATACGGCGTCCCGAAAAGCAGTGTTTGCCAGTTTGGCTAAACTCAAATTGCAATCCACAAACTCGCAAGATGTAAATTTGATATCAGAAAGATCTGTATTAGACAAATCGCATTGTTTAAAAATACAATTTTCATATTCTCCTTTTTTCAAAGGTTTTTCCTGAAAATTGACTTTGTCAAATATTTGTTCTTCTATATACATCTGCAATGAAGGTTTAGGGTATAACACTACATTCAACCGATCTTCACCGAAGTCATAGTCAGCGAGCCGGCAACGGCTTTGTCGTTGAACAAAGCGACATCTTCGTCTTTTTCGCGAAGTGCCAGTGCATAGAGCAAAGGCAGGTAGTGTTCCGGCGTGGGGATGGCGAGTTTAAACGCCCGGCCCTGCGATTGGAAGTTGACCAGCGGCTGGTGGTCGCCGGAGAGAATATGCGCATTCATTTTTTCGCGAGCTTCCAAAGCCCATTCGTAGCCATAATCGGACACATTGAGCTTGTCCCAGGCTACCATGCCGAGGTTGTGCACCATATTCCCGCTGCCGACAATCAGAACGCCCTTTTTGCGGAGGGCGGCCAGTTCTTGTGCCAGTTCGTAATGCCATTGGGGCGACTGTGTATAGTCGAGGCTCATTTGGATGACCGGTACATCGGCATCGGGGTAGAGGTGCTTGATCACTGACCAGGCGCCGTGGTCGAGGCCCCATTTTTCGTCGAGGCCTACGTTTGTTTTTGTCACCAGACTTTGGGTGTCCAAGGCAGTTTGCGGGCTACCCGGGGCGGGGTATTGCACATCGAACAGGGCCTTGGGGAAACCGCCGAAATCGTGGATGGTGCGGGGTTTTTCCATGGCCGTTACAAAAGTGCCCCTTGTTTCCCAATGCGCCGATACGCAAATAATCGCATTGGGGCGGGGGATTTCCTTGCCGATTTTGCGGAAACCTTCCACAAATTCGTTTTCCTCGATAGCGTTCATCGGGCTACCATGCCCAGGAACAGCACGGGCATTTGCTCCGTGCTGCCCAGGGAATCAGTTACTTTGCTTAAATCGCTGAGTTTCATTGCAACGCCTGCTAATGGCAATACTGCCAGTGATTGAAGGAATTTTTTTCTGTTCATGCGGATCAGGAATTTCCGTAAATATTCGATTCGCTGGCTATACCGACAATCAGTTCTTCAAAATCGTGATTGTGCGGCTCGTTGGGCAAACCGGCAATTCGCTCCGCCTCCGCTTCGTCAACCAGGAATATGTGGAACAGTTGATTCAAGATGATCTCTTTTTTCTTTTGCAATTGTTTTGGTCAATCGCTTTAGGAAGGTGTCGTAAATAACTTACGCCTACTCCATCAGCGGTATGGTACCGTACATCTTGCCTTGGGCGGTCATTTTCAGGAGGTAATTCAGTCGTTTTTCCATTTCTTCCGTGCGCAGTTTGCCGGTTTCGACGATCCAGCCCACTTTTAGTCTTTTATATAAATACGGGAATGCCTGAAAATTGTCCCACACCACGGAATTGACCTTCAGGCGCTCGGCGATCCAATCGGGGATTTCCCAGGGCTCATTGGGCGAGCCGATCTGATTGGCGATGGGTTCGATGCCTGCGGGAGTCATCAGGCCATTGCGCTGGAGTTTCCATACGCGCTGGCGGTTCAGTTCAGAAAGAAAAGTTTTTTTGCGCCGGGGTGTAGTGCGTTGTACCCGGCTGTCGGCGTCGTATTTTTTTACGGAACCGTCAATCCAACCGAAGCAGAGACATTCTTCGACCAACTCGTCATACGAGATCGTTACCACGCCGGAGGCTTTGATATAGGTTTGCACCCACACCTCTGTTTTCAGGCGGTGGTGCGTTTGCAGCCATTGGCGCCAATCGGCGCGGGTTGCGGGGTAAAAGACTTCGGTAATTTCCATGGTCAAAGGTTTACGCTTGCCATCCAGACAGTTTCTCCATGAATTTTTATATCCGCAGTAAAAAATTCTCTCTTTTCATTGTCTGGTCTTGATATTGAGATGCCATATGCACTGCTTTTTCCAACGCTTGTTTGAGCATATTAAAATCATATGGTTTGGCAAGGTAAATATTTGCTCCATTGTAGAATGTTTCTTCGATATCCTTTTCATTGTCGGATGTGGAATAAATGGCTATGAAAATATCTTTTAGATTTGCATTACTTTTGATTTCTTTCAAACATTCTAAACCATTTTTGGGTAGCATGTTGAGGTCAAGGAAAAGAAGATGAGGTAAAGAGACGTCTTTCATGTTAAGATACTCCATAAGTTGTATTCCATTGTTCACTGTATGAACAACGGTTTTAATCTTTAATTCTGAAAAAGCTACTTCAAAAAGAAGCCTGTCCCCTTCATCATCATCGGCAAGTAGAATATGGAATGGTTCGTCGTTCATTAAGAATCGTTTTTATCGTGAATTAGGTATATAAATATTAAAAGTAGCTCCTTTATTCAGTTCGCTTGTTGCAACAATAATGCCGTTGTGGTTTTCAACTATTTTTTTTACGATAGCAAGGCCGATGCCTGTGCCTGTGTATTCCTCTTCGCCATGAAGTTTTTTAAATACTTCAAATATTTTGGTGCTGAATTCTTTTTCAAATCCGATACCATTGTCGGTAATACTGATATGGCAGTATTCTTTTTGCGGTGGAAGCCCCTCTATATTTAATTCTTCGTATTTAATATTCCGGCTCATTATTTTTATATGAGGTGGTGTTTGTGGCCTCGAAAACTTGAGGGCATTGCCAATAAGATTGTGTATAAGTTGGCGAAACTGGAAAGGGATAATATGTACGTCGCAGATTTCCATCACTTCAATCACAGCGTGTTTTTCAGCAATTTCTTCTTTAAATTCTTTTTTTACCTCCTCTATAATTATATTGAGGTCGGTTTTTACAAATTTTCGCTCAACAGCACTGATTCGTGAGAAGGCAAGTAAATCCTGAATAAGTTGCCGCATTTTTTCTGCAGACTGTTGCATGAGGCGAAAATAATTTTTTCCATTATCGGATAAGTTTTGATTTTCTTTTTCTAAAATTATTCCTGCAAAGATTTGTAATTTGCGAAGCGGCTCTTGCATATCGTGACTGGAAACATATGTAAATGCCTCGAGTTCTTTATTCATAATCAATAGTTCTTTGTTTTTATTCTCGAGCGATTCATTAGCTTTTTTCAATTCGCGTGTTCTTTCGTCAACAGCTTTTTCTAATCTTAATTTTTCTGTTTTTCGTTCGCTTATTTCTTTCTGAAGCAATGCTTTTTCATTCAGTTCTTTTTCTACTATAAGGTTTCTTACTTCTGTAATGTCAGCGATAACAAGAAGGATTAATTGTTCACGATGCGCTTTCTGTATAACTCGGCTTGCATTGAGTGACATTATTTTTTCGCCTAAATTCAGAAAGGTATGTTTAACTTCGTAGTTATAGAATTGAGAATTTTTTGGAATGATGTCTTCAAGCAATTCACGAAGTGCGGGAATATTCCATTGTTTGTTACCCAAATCATATAAAAGCACTCCCTCGGTTTCTTCTTCGGTAACACCAAATTTTTTGTAAAATGCTTGGTTGGCAGATTTCACCCGAAGGTCTTTTCCTAAAACAAGCATGGATTCGTGCATGGTGGAAATAATAGCATCGGAATATTCATACGATTCAGTGAGCAGGTCGTTGCGTGTTTGCAATTCCTGATTGGTGGTGGTGAGTTCTTCGTTGGCAGATTCTAGTTCTTCTTTTGAAGTTTCTAATTCTTCATTAACAGTTTGCAGTTCTTCGTTGCTCGAAACCACTTCTTCATGGGCACTTTGCAATTCTTCGACAAATGCTTCCTGTTCCTGTGAGGTCGAAAGCGCATCAGCATGTGCTGCTGCTAATTCCTCTTCTAATTTTTTTATCCTCCGGTCTTTTGTAAGTGAATTATTTTTCCCGCTATTCGCTTGATCCGAATAAATTTCTGCTTGCTCATGTTCAGTGAAAATAATAAGAATCAAGGGTTCGTTCCATTCTATCGGAAGCGGAACAATTTCTAAACTTATAATTTTTACCGCCGAATTTATTTTAAATTCAATTCCGGTTTTTCGAATACGCTGTTGCGTTTTTATGACTTTTGAAATTGCATTACGCAATTCAAAAGCAATTTCAGGTCGTGCCATTTTTAAAATATTAAAAGTGGCTTTACCTTTTGGATGCGTCAAGAATAAATCGGTTGTGCCGCGAAACTGAACGATTTCCAGTTGGGCATTAATAACAACACTTGGAGGCATAAATTCCGAAATAAGCACGGTATCAATAGCATTGTCAAGCCCCTGGCGAGTATCAGAAGTATTTATTTTTGTTTTATTTCGATTACCTAACGGAACATTTTTTTCAGATGTAGTTTGCTGCACAAAGCGAGGCGAAAGTTCAGGCAGCCTCTTTAAACCTGAATTTATTTTGCGCGAAAATATTTTATACTTTTTATTGGAGCTTGTAAAAAGATGAGCTGACTGGCTGATGTTTTCTGATTTGCCAAGCATTAAAAATCCATCGTTGTTTAAAGCGTAATGGAAAGTGTTGACCACTTTTTTTTGTGCAGCAGTATCTAAATAAATAAAGAGGTTGCAGCAACTGACAAAATCAAGACGCGAAAAAGGCGGGTCGCTTAAAATATTATGCTGCGCGAAGACGCACATATCGCGCACGGCTTTATTCACACGGAAGCCACCGTCTGCTTTTGTAAAAAACCGCTGGATGCGCTTTGGCGAAACGGTTTCTAACTCCTGCTTGGTGTAAACGCCAATGCGGGCTTTGCTTATTGCGTTTCCACTGAGGTCGGTTGCAAAAATCTGAACGGGTACGTGGGTGGTTTGGCTTCCCTGTATCTCAAGCAATGTCATGGCAATGGAATAGGCTTCTTCGCCTGTTGCACATGCAGGCACCCAAATACGAAGTGACTCTCCCGCTTTTTTTCTTTTGAGCAATTTTGGAAAAAGAGTTTCTTTTAAATACTTGTGCGTATCGGAGTCGCGAAAAAAACTGGTTACATTAATCAGCAAATCCTGATAAAGAATGCCTATCTCTTCGTTTTTTTGGGTAAGCAGTTTTGCATATTGTTTGAGTGAGGCTAATTTATACAACAACATTCTGCGAATAATGCGCCTCTTGATAGTATTCATTTTATACGCACTAAAATCAACACCTGCGGTTTTATATAATTTGTTGAGAATAATTTTTAAATCAGGGTTGCTGTTGTCAATCAAATCTTCGTTGTTCGTTTTTTTACCATTCGTTATTACAAACGGATGTTTGCTTAGTCGCGCTAATTCAAGTGCAATTTCTTTTGGCGATAAAATAAAGTCAATCGCCCCTGAGGCTATTGCAGAATGTGGCATACTGGTAAATTTCGCAGTATCGTCTTGCGCAAAAGTTAATCCGCCTTCATGTTTAATATCTTTTATGCCGACTGTGCCATCGCTTGCGCTGCCGGAAAGGACAATACCGATAACTCTTTCTTTTTGTGCGTGGGCAAGTGAGGAGAAAAGAATATCAATAGAAATTGATGTGCTGCTTTCTGAACGGGGAATTAATTTTATCTGCCCGTCTGTTACTTCAATACCTTTATTGTATGGAATGACGAAAACATTATCGGGTTTAATTTTATCCATGTCGTCAATTTCCTGCACTTTCATTTTTGTCTTCTTCGACAAAATTTCAGTCAACATGCTTTTGTGGTCGGGGCTGAGGTGCTGAACATAAATAAAAGCCATGCCCGTGTTAGGTGGAAGGTATTGTAATAACTCCATCATAGCTTCCAACCCACCTGCTGATGCACCAATGGCAACAACTGGAAAATGGCTGCCGGATACCGGGGGTGGCCCGGATATGGCGGATTTTGATTCGCTCTTTTTCATTGTCATTCAGGCAATATCATGATTTTGGAAATCGAAAAACATCTCTCGGACATGTTTAACGTTCAGTGCTATCCGGAATTATTATGGAATCGCCTGTAATCATAAAATTTTCTTTAAGCGGCAAGGGATTATTTTTCTGCGTTATAAGCATAAGCGCTTCATAAATAACCTTTTTCAGTTGCGAAAAATCAGCAGGCTTGCAGATGTAATAATGTGCTGCGTCCCTGAAAACCCTCATAACCGCTTCCAGATCCGAAGTAGTGGAAAATATAATAACCGGGAGATTCTGTAGCTCGGTATTGCGTTTTATTTGTCCTAAAGCTGCAAAACCGTTTTTTCGCGGCATGTTAAGGTCCAAAAATAGCACATCGGGCAGCTTGTTTCCTTTTTTGGTAAGCTCCTCAATCACCTGTTCGCCATTATGCACAATAGTAAGATGTGCAGATACCGGCAACTCTTCCAAAGCTTCTTTGAAAAGAAGGCAATCGGCTTTGTCGTCATCGGCAAGTAGTATGTTGATGTTTTGTATATCCATCTTATAAAGTTAGAGAAATTTGTCTTCAGATGCTATAAAAAAAGCAATTATGTGTTGCCCCCTCTCTCACTCCCCCCTCCTCTCCAAGCCAGCCTTGAATAAAATTTTTATATTATATGACCCCAACTATTGACAATCCGAAGAATTAGTTTTACTTTTGATGCACGTTTTGAGAGAAAGAGCTTTCAGCTATCCTTTGGGGGGTTATCTCCCCGTTTTCCATTATCACATACCAACACAACGATTTTTCATGCGCTTAGCCATTGCTATGTCTATTGCAATGGGCTCAAGTCGCTCAAGATATGGCCGTTCTCGGCGCGCTTTGCAGATTATCGGGGGGTAGCTGCAGGGATGAGTCGGAACGGCCAAAATGAAGACTGCTTATGTGGTCTTAAGAAGTGAGCAGGCCGGTTCCTCTGGGGGGTAGAACTGTGCCACCGCTCACTTCTTTTTTGTGAACTGTGAACAGTGAACTGTGAACTGCTCAATGACCTGTTCACAGTTCACAGTTCACTGTTCACGGTTTCACATCCACCTCAATGCGCTTATCGCGGTTGGCCAGTTCCCAGGCGGTATAAAATACCAGTCGGGCGATGGTAGTCATTTTATCAAACATGATCTTGTCCACGTCGTCGGTGGGGCGGTGGTAGTCTTCGTGCACGCCGCTGAAATAAAAGGCGGCGGGGATGCCGCGTTCGGCGAAGTTGTAATGGTCGGAGCGGTAGTAGTAGCGGTTGGGATCGCTCTCGGCGTTGTAGGTATAATCCAAAGCAAGCTTGGTATATTTTTCGTTGGCGGCCTCGTTGATCTTGTGCAGTTCGGTGCTGAGGCGGTCGGCGCCGATGACGTAGACGTAGTTGGGATCGTCTTTGTGTTTTTCGTCGGTGCGGCCTACCATGTCTACGTTGAGGTCGACGATGGTGTTTTCGAGGGAAAGACGGGGTTTTCTGCGTAGTACTGCGAGCCCAGCAGGCCTTTTTCTTCGCCCGATACCAGCAGGAAGAGCACGCTGCGACGGGGGCCCAGGTTTTCTTTTTTAGCGGCGACAAAAGCCTGCGCAATGTCGAGTACGGTAGAGGTGCCCGAGCCGTTGTCGTCGGCGCCGTTGTATACGTCGTCGCCGCGTTTGCCCAGGTGGTCGTAGTGCGCCGATATGACTACGATCTCGTTTTTGAGGTCAGTGCCTTCAACGTAACCCAGCACGTTTTCTCCTTCGAGGGTGCGCACGCGCTTGCGCTGGGTGATTTCGAGGCGGCAGGGCAGCGAAATGGACTTTGATTTTCCTTTCTTTTGAATGCGCTTGCGGGCTTTTACGACTTCCTTGAACCTGTCGCCGACGATTTGCCGGGCCAGATCGGAGGTGATAAAGAGGTTATTGGCGTATTTGTCGCCCGCATTTTCGCTTTGTCCGATCTGGAGGCTGGTGCTCGTAATCGCTTTGCGCGCCTGGCCCAGGTTGGCTTTGAAATCGGTGTCGATAATCAGGACGGCCTTGGCGCCTTTGGCTTTGGCAAGCTGCAATTTATGGCGTACGTCGGTGCTCCATTTGGATACGCCGCGACCGCCGGTGGCCATCGAAAGGCTATCGGCGCCAAAGGGTTCGCCGCCGTATATCAGGATTACTTTGCCTTTCACATCGACGCCTTCGTAGTCGCTGTATTTTTGGTCATCGATGCCGTAGCCCAGAAAAACGACTTCATCGGTTTTGTAGGCATCCAAATCGCCGTTTAAGTTGGGCAAGGCGTAATAATCCCAAAGGTGGCGGGGTTTTTCGTCGTTTACCGCCAGGTTGATGCGATCCCAGTTTTCGGAGATAAAAGATATTTTTTGGAAATAGGAATTATCGTCGCCAATCTTGGGCAACCCATAGCTCTCAAAAACCGAAGCGATGTACTGGGCGGCTTTGCGCTGTCCTTCGGTGCCGGTTTCGCGGCCTTCGAAGGCGTCGCCGGCGAGGATGGTGAGGTGGCGCTGGAGGTCCTGGGCGTCAATGGTTTCCGCCAGTGCCTGGACTACCTCGGTAGATTGTCTTTGTTGCAATACCTTGAGGTCGGCCTGCGCCGGGCACCATGTAGTAATGGCCGGCAATGCCAGAAGAAGTAGCAGTTGTTTTTTCATGTCGGGTGGTTTGAATTAATTACAAGCTATTTTGGCTACGCGCCGGTCGTGGCGGCCGCCTTCAAAATCGGTATGCAGGAAGGTGTTTACCATGGCCTGGGCAGTTTCGAGACTAACAAAACGCGCAGGTATGGCGAGCATATTGGCGTTATTGTGTTGGCGGCCCAGGGCGGCCAGTTCTTCCGTCCAGCACAACGCCGCCCGGATACCCTGGTGTTTATTCACCGTGATAGCCACGCCGTTGCCGCTGCCGCACAATACGATGCCGAGGTCAGCCCTGCCTTGCTCCACGCTATTCGCCGCAGGATGCGCAAAATCGGGATAGTCTACCGATTCTTCAGAGAAGGTCCCAAAGTCGAGCACGGCCATGCCCTGCTTGACGAGCATAGCTACTATGGCCTCTTTGTATGTGAAGCCGGCGTGGTCGCAGCCGATGGCGATGGTCCTGGGTGGCATCGTGGAAAGGGTTTATGAGGGTTTATGAGGGTTTATGAGGGTTTATGAGGGTCAACTTTCATCGACCTTCATAAACCCTCATAACCCTTCAAAAACCTTAATTCCTCAGACTATCCGGCATCTGCGGAGCGGTATCCTCCAGCAAATGGGGGCCGAACATCTCCTCCAGTTTCTTTACAAAATCGTCGTCTTTGGCTCTGCGTGCTTCCGCGATGATATTTTCCATCGTCTGGTAGGCGAGGCGGTAGTCCGTTTCGTAGCTTTTCAGTGTATCTGAATCGAGTGAATCGAGGTATTCCAGCAGATCCTGGGTATTGGCAGCCAGGATTTCCAGGTGCGGCTTGGCTTTGTCGTAGGCTTCGGCTTGGAAATACACGGCCAGCATATACATGGCGCGGTAGTCGTAGGGGAAGTTCATATTGGGATACACCTCGAAGTACTTGTCGATCAGCTTGTTCGCTTCGTCTTTTTTGCCCTGGCGCAGCAATTCGAAAGCGGTGCGGCGCATGGAGAGCTGGATACTCTGCACGCTGGGCAGGTAGCTTTTATCGACATACAATTTGTGCTTATCGAAGTTGCCCCATTTGAATTTGGTCATCACATTTTCGTACACCTTGTCAGCTGCTACCGATCCGTTGCCGATCATGCCGTATTGGGGGTCGGTGACGCCGCGTTTGGGGGTGATTCGCAGGCCCAGGCCTTCCAGTTGCATAAAATCGTTCATGCCGAACATCTTGTCGTCGCGACAGGTAACGGCGAAGTAGATAGGACGCTCCCAAAGGTTAGAAGCGATGATATCCAGCACGGCGAGGTCGTCTTTGATCAATTGCTCGCCATCGATGCGCAAGGGTATGCGATCCACAATGGAGTCTTGTGCAGTGATCAGGCCGGCGGCGATAGCCTGTTGTCTATCCACCGGGAGGAACAGGTTTTTGGAAGGCAGGTAGCTCTCGAGGGTGCGGCCGCGGCCTGCCGACAGCGGGTGGTCTTCGCCGACGAATTGCAGGGCGGATTTCAGCGACATTGCCTGGTCGGCGCCGCCCGGGTTGTAGTAGAATACCTGGTTGCGCTTGCGGCCCCGGTATGCATCTGACGGGATCGTCATCTTTATGGGCGCCGAGTTATTCACCTTGCGTCGCAGCAGGTCGATATACCAGTCGACGGCAATGAGGCTGAGGTTAACCACGCGCACGTCGGTGCGGATGCCTTCTACTTCCTGGGCGTACCACAAGGGGGTAGGTGTCGTTGTCGCCGTAAGTAAATATAATGGCGTTTTCCTCGCAAGAATTGAGGAAGTTGCTGGCATAGTCGCGGAGCCTTTGTGCAGGCGGCGGCTGTGGTCGTCGAAAATTCTCGAAGCCCATCAATACCGGCGCCGTCAGCACCAATACGGAAGCCAGGACGGCCATCACAGGGCCGCTACCTTGCAGGCGGGTACGTGCAAATTCGGCAATAGCCAGCACGGCCATGCCAATCCATATACAGAAGGTAAAAAACGAGCCCACCAATACGTAGTCGCGCTCGCGAGGTTCGTTCGGCGGCTGGTTCGAGTAAATGATAATACCGATACCCGTGATGATAAACATGCCGAGGATAGCCATAGCATCCTCGGAGCGGCGGCGGAAGTGGAACAGCAAACCTATTATGCCGAATAGGAATGGCAAGCCGTAATACTTATTGCGGGCCGGGTTTTCCTCTGCCACTTTGGTTAATTCGTTTTGGTTGCCCAGGCGCATGGCGTCGAAAGCTTTGATGCCGGTTATCCAGTGGCCGCTCGACTTATCCCAGGGGGCAAAACCCTGGTCGCCGTTTTGGCGGCCTGAGAAATTCCACATAAAATAGCGCCAATACATCCAGCCGATCTGATAGCGCATCATATAGCTGATATTGTCAAGCCCGTTGGGGCGACCGGGAGGCAGGGCGGCTTCGGGGTTGAGGCCCATCCATTGCTTGTACGAGTCGGGGCGGTTTTGGGTATTGTCGCCCATACGCGGAAGCAGCGTTTTGTCGCTGTCATTGTATTCCAGGGTGATCTTGTAGTCGGTGTATTCGTATTTGTCGCCTACCCGGCCGTAGCGGTCTTCGATTTTGGTATCGATAGGTTCGGCGTTAAATTGGGGCCGCGCAGCAGTGCCCGTTCGCCGTATTGTTCGCGGTTGATGTAGGGTATCAGGCGCATGGCGTCGGTGGGCGCGTTCATATTCACCGGCGGGTTAGTATTGGCGCGAATGACGACCACTCCTATTATTGAGAACGAAATAGCCAGCAATGCCGCGCCAATCGTCAGATTTTGTATGGCACTATTTTCTTTGATATGGGCGTAACGCAATAACCCGACAATAATGCCGGCCACGATCAGCAGGGTAGGAATAAGTCCCGTATGGAATGGCAGGCCGAAGGAATTTACCATCAGCAGTTCCATTTTACTCCACAACATCGGGATACCTACGATGATCAGTTTTTGGGTAGCTACAATGAGCAGTACACCGACAGCGGCGGCGGCGGCCATTCCCAAAAAGGTATGGTTTTTATATTTTTTAAAATAATAAAACAGCGCCAGCGCGGGGAAGGTGAGCAAGCTCAGCAAGTGAACGCCGATAGAAAGGCCGGCCACATACACCGTCAGTAACAACCAGCGGTCGTGTTGGGGGTTGTTGGGCAGGCTGTACCATTTTACCGTAGACCACAAGGTCAGTGCAGTGAAAAAGGTAGACATGGCGTATACTTCACCTTCTACTGCCGAAAACCAGATGGAGGTGCTAAAAGCGGTAGCCAAACCTGCTACGATGCCGGCGCCGGCCAGTGCGATATCCTGGCCGCTTTGCAATTCGTTGCTGCGGCCTGCCAGTGCCAGGCGTCCCAACATGATGGTGATCCAACAAACCAGGGCGGCGGTTAAAGCGGTGCAAATTCCCGACATGAGGTTGACGGAAAAGGCGATGTTTTCCGGGTTGTCAGAAACGAGCGTAGCCACCCAGGTAAAAAGGCGGCCAACTAACACGAAAAAGGGAGCTCCCGGAGGGTGTACTACCTGAAGTTTGTAAGCGCCGAGGATGAATTCGCCGCAATCCCACAAACTACCTGTTCGTTCTGCTGAAAAATAATAAACCGTCAGGGCGATAGCAAAAACGAGCCACCCCGCGATTTTATGCAACAAGTTAGATGATCCCATTGGGTAAAGGTTTTCGAATGTCGATATGTGCTGTTTTACAAGAACTGCAAAGGTAAAAAAAAATTTCAGAGCTAATCTTTGGGTAAACTTTGATAGATAGCAATAAAAACGAGGGCCATTTTCATGGGCAAGTCAATGCTGGGGTCGAGTTCGTCTTCGATTATCCAGTCGCGGGGGTCGCCCTCCCAGGCGGTATAGATGGAAAAATAGCCGTGGTCGGAGTCTCTGATAGCCCACAAGTCGCTGGTATTGCCATACCGGCTGCTGAGGGTGAATTGCCGGTCGTTATCAGAGATACGCCACTCGCGGAAATCACTTTTGAAGAGGGTTCGCGCCGAGATGATGCGATTGTCGCCCCTGATCTCCCATTCGTTGGGGTCTTCATTCCACTTTAGCCTGATTTGGCCGGTAGATTCTCCCAGGCGGTATTCCCATTCGGTCCAATTGTCGAGGTTGGTCCAGCGCAGGCGCAATTCGCCGGGTTCTTCTTCCTCTTCGGCAAAAACGATCCATTCGCCAAAAGAATCGCTCCAGCGGGTAGCTATTCCCGATAGTTGTTGTGCCTCAGCACGCCATGTACAAATGAGCAATAAAACTAACAGGCAGGTTTTGTATGTCATTGCGTGGAATGGTTGTGGAATGGTTATAGTTAAATAACGCATTTTCAATGACAAATGTACGTAATCGTCTATAATATCCCTCTATTGCGCAGGTAGAGCATGAATAAGGCGAGTAAGAAAACGGCGGCAGCCACCCCGATTTGTATCCATTGGGCCTGGGCGCCCTGTATACTGCTCTCCACATAGTGCGGATTAGGCAGGTTGGGCGAGCCCGTGCCGAGGCGTTGTTCCCAATTGCCTGGATCGCTGTTGTCGAGCGTAGGCAGCAACAAGCTTAAGGTGAATACGGTGTCAAGAGGGGGAATGTCGTACCCAATACTATCTACTGCAGCGCCGAGGCTGGAAAAGAGCGCGAGGGTTTCTGTGCGTTTGTGGAGACCGAAACCGAGCCCGCCGATGACGTTGTAGGCCTCCGGGAAATTGCGGATAAACTTGCTACCGTCGCGGCAAACGACCAGGTAGTCTTTGGGCGCAATCCGCACATCGGGGAATATGAACTCGTTTTTGCCGTCGGTGAGCACCCAGTTGTGCAAGGGCACTTCTTCGTCGCTGTGGTTGTAGAGCTCTATCCAGTCGCCGGTGCGCTTGTTATTGGCGCAAATTTCGTTGATCATGACTTTGTTGGCGAGGGGATCTTCAAAACGTTCAAAACGAGCTTTGATGAAGTATTTTTTTTGCCGGAGCGAAAGGCTGAATTCGCGCCGATCTTCGGATACCGGCACTCCCTCCCAGCCGGTGAACCGGTAGCCATAGTCGGGCACGGCCTTTATAGAGATGGGATAGCGTTCGAAGTATACCCCTTGAAAATACCGGTCGCGAACGCGCACATGGTCGTTGATTAAAATGGTCCCCCCCGTAGAGGCTAAGGCTTCTACCTGGCGCAGCGCGCCGGTGTTGAATTTTTCCATGATGTGCATGCGCATATAGCGCGGGCGCTCTTGTGCGAAAGTGCGCAACACGTCAACCTGGTCGTTCCATTTAGATGCGCTCAGGTTCCAGCGTTGCAGGTGGCGCGGCATCTCGGGTTCGAGGTTGAAATAAAAATCGTCGATGCGGTTCAACACCCGGTCTACGGCAAAGGTGGTATTGAGGTGGTCGGCAAAGCGATTTACAAAGTCAGTTTTAAATTGCTTGTTTTCCAGCAATTCGCGAAGCAAAAAGGTACTCCAGGGTGGGTTGGGCCAATACGGGCCGTTGGGCTTGGTGTGAAATGCCAGGCTATTATTTCTGTAGGCTTTTTTCGTTTGCAGTCCGAAACCCCAGTCGGTATCGTAGAGTATCCAACGCCAGCGACCGCCGGTCGTGCGGGGACGCCAGTATTTGATATTGCCGCGGCATCCTGGTTGTCGTAAAATATCTGTGCGATCTGGTAGTCCATGAAGTTGTCTACCTCCATCAGCTTTTGCACATAGGCGTAGTTGGCGGAATCGCGTAGTCCTTTTTTTTCTATAAAAGAAAGCATGTGCCGGTAATGGCGGATACTGCCCCGGCGCACAAGACCTTTGTGTTCGAGCAGGTCGATGCTGTCTTTGTCTACGTCGTGGTGGTCGGCGATAAAAAATCGGTTGACCTTTTCACGGATGTTGTAGATACCCCAGTATTTGCCGTTGATGTATACGTGCACGGGGCGGTAGGCTTGTTTGTCGATATCGACTTCGTCGAGCAGGCCGGTCATGAAGGCGTCGCGAAAATGCGTTTTGCCAAAATCGCTGCCGCTGTTGCGCAGCTCCATGAACTTGATATCCTTTGGGCCCTCTTCGCCAAAAAGGATGGTCGAAGCGCGATTCGCCGAAGCGTTTGCGGGCTACCAGGGCCAGTGACTTCTGGGGAAAGAGCCGGCTCATGCCCCCGAAAAGACGCATACCCGTCAGGCTACTGTGCACCAGTTTGCCGTCGCTTTCAATAATGTCGATGTGGACGGGAATTTCTTTGCGGCTCCAGAAGTTGGCGCCAGGTTTGTGCCAAAGGGTGTCGCGCACAGCGGCGCCCTGCATAAATAAACCTTTCTGTGGATCGAATAAAAATTCGTCGGTTACGCCGATGGATACGACGGGAAATGTAGTAGCGGGTTCGTCAATCAGATAGGTTTGTCCGCATAGCAGGCTTTTTGCCGTCCAGATAGGCAACGGCGCGCACTACGCTGGTTGTAGAGACGTAAAAAGGGCCTTCGTAAGTCAGGGACCGGGGCGAGGGCGAGCTGCCGTCGAGGGTGTAATAAATCGCAGCGCCCGGGCAAATGAGTTTCACTTCTACGCCTTGTTCGTAAAAACCACCCTGCGGCGCAAAAAGCAACTCGAGCGGCGCGTCGTCCTGCCCGGGTTTGCTTTGCTGTGCCACAGCGTACAGGCTGAGCAGGGCCAATAATGCGATTAAGGTGGTTCTCTTCAAGGTGTCAGATCGATTTTTGGTCAACGACTTTTTATTGTCGCCTTGGGTGTATACTATTTTGTGGGCGAAAAGTTACATTAACTACGGATTTTGATAACAATCGAGTTGTAATCTAAAACTGGAAATAGCCCTGCTTTATTACATTTTGCTGATATTAAGCGCTCAATGTTGTTGTACTACAACCACATTTGCAGGCGCTGCAATTCCCTCCCGATCAAAGGCTATTTTGATATGTTCGTGCATATAAAAATAGGTATCCCAATAATGGGCGCTATCACACCAGGGACGAACGGCAAAAACATACCTATCGGGGTTGAGTTCCGTAACGAGAATATCAACGGGTTTAGATTTAAGTACCATCGGGCAGTTATCGGCTACTTGCTGGATGGTGGCCCGCACGGTGTCTATAGAATTTCTGGTTCCCACACCAAACGCCATGTCTACCCTTATTTCGCCTTGTCCACTTATATTGGTGATGATATTGGAGGTAACCAGACCGTTGGGTATGATAATCTTTTTATTGTCGGGGGTACGCAATACCGTATTGAATACGCCGATTTCTTCTACATTTCCGGTTTGTCCGCCGCCGATACTTACTAATTCTCCTACTTTGTATGGTTTGAAAATTAATAATAATACGCCGCTGGCAAAATGCCCGATACTGCCCTGCAAAGCCAGGCCGATTGCGAAAGCCAAGGCGCTGAAAATTGCGATAAAGGAAGTGGTTTCTATGCCAAACATACCTGCGATGCTGAGCAAAAGCATTATTTTCAGGCCTGCATTCACCAATGATCGAAGGAAAGGCTTCACATTGGCATCAAAACTTCTTGCGGCCATGGATTTGTCCACCAAACGCGTGAACCACCCAATAAGCTGTAAACCAATAACAAGCGTGAGCAATGCCAGAAGTACCTTGGGTGCGTAGGCCACAAACATAGAGGTAAGCAGGTCGATGTACTTTTCCATTCTTTATTAGCTGTTTTAGGTTGTTAATGCATATTCAGACGGACTAAAGCGCGTAAGTCACGTGCCGATTTTAAACAAAATTAACTACTTTATGCCAGCCTTTACCTTTCCTGATGATTTCCTCTGGGGCGCAGCAGCTTCAGCTTACCAGACAGAAGGAAGCAACATCCACAATGACTGGCACGACGCCGAACGGAAGGAACAGCAAAAGCCCCCCGGCAAACGCCGCCTGGCCGAATGCTGCAGCGACGCCTGCGACCACTGGAACCGCTACGAAGAAGATTACGACCTGGCGCTCGAAATGGGCATTCAAATGCACCGCCTGTCGATAGAATGGTCGCGCATTTTTCCCGCCGAAAACGAGGTAGACCGCGATGCTATCGCCCAATACCGGGCTATGATGGAGGCGCTGCACAGCCGCGGCATCAAGGTGATGCTGTGCCTGCACCATTTTACCATTCCGCGTTGGGTACTTGCACAGGGTGGCTTTGAAAATCGCCGGCTGTTTATGACCCACTTCGAGCGCTATCTCGAGACTATCGTGCCGGCGGTCGGCGACCTGGTCGACTACTGGCTGCCTATCAATGAACCCAATGTGGTGCCGCTGGCGGGTTTTTTCGGCAAGTTGTTCCCTCCTTTTAAAGCCAATTTCCTGGCTTTTGTGAAGGTGTACCGCACCTTTTTTACCATGCACGCCAGGAGTTACCGCGTGATCAAGGCCCATTTTCCCGAGGCGCCGGTGGGTGTGGCGTTTGCGTTTATGCACTTTCAGCCCTACAATCCCGGCAACATAATGCACCGCTGGGGCGCCGCTTTTGCCAACCGGGCGGCCAATCTTTGCTTTTTTGAAGCCGTGAAAACAGGCCGCATCGGCTTCCCGCTCGGCCTGGGCGATACGATACCCGAGCTGCGTGGCGCCATGGATTTTGTGGGGCTCAACTATTACACTACGCTTTACATGAAAGGCCTGCGACCTGTGGAGAAAAAGCCGGGCGACCTGGTCACTGATATGGGCTGGATTTTATACCCGCATGGCATCTACGAAATCCTGCAATACCTGGGACGCAGCATCGATCTGCCGATTATCGTCACCGAAAACGGCGTGGCCACTACCGATGAAAATTTCCGCATCCAATACCTGGAAGCGCACTTACGCCAGGTGCACCGCGCTATTGAGGAGGGCGTGCCGGTAAAAGGCTATATGTGCTGGTCGCTGACCGACAATTTCGAGTGGCAGCACGGCTACAAGATGCGGTTTGGGTTGATTCACGTGGATTTTGCCACGCAACAACGCACCATCAAGGCAGGGGGAAGATGGTATGGGGGGGTAATCCGGGAGAATGGATTTTTGATGTTGGATGTTTGATGTTGGGTTGGAAATTTACCTTCTAATCTATATTTAGGATGCTATCAATTTTACTTTTCAGTTTGTCATAAGACACACTGCTTGTCAGGTTTTGAAGCGATTTTAGTCCTATGGTTTTTCTTTCATCACCGAGCGCTAAAGTCGAAAGAACATAGAACTCCCATTGATCAATACTGAGGGGATTTATTGATTCTTGGTTTTTATGATGAAGTAAGCAAAAAACGTAGACATCAACATGTCTTTTTGACTCTTTTGCTAGCTCATTAGATTCCTTATCCCAAGCTTTAGATGGTTTTATTGAAAAAATGATATTTGAGTAATCCTTTTGCGCCCAAGACTGTATATAGGCAGAAGATTTGACCTCGATTTTTATTCCATTTGGGGTTTCAAGGTCAAAAGCGCCCCATTCGTTTCTAGTATTATTTTTAACAAGATCCAAAGCCGTTGCAACGATAAATTCAGCAAAGATGCCCCGTGTTGCATTGCTCAATATATCTGAAACGCTCCATTTCCAAAAATCTAGTAAATTATAACCAATTGGGTTATCATAAAAAGTAAGAGTTTCTTCTCCTGTTTTTAAAGCGGCCTGAATTGATTTCAACTGTTCATTCATATCACTGTATTTAATCGCACCTATAATTATTAGGACATAAACATAGCATGAAAAGAGGGAGGCAAGGTGATCCCTCCCTCTCTCCCTCCCTCCCTCTCACACTCAAACTATGACAATCACGTAGCCTACCGCTGCAACACCACCCTGCCGATAGCCAGGCCTTCCTGATATTGCACCTGCACCATATAAACACCATTGGGCAGGTGAGCAAGGCTCAGCGATACCTGGCGGTTTTCTCCGGTGAGGTTTTGCTGCCATACCTGGCGGCCTTGTGCATCGATTACCTGGAGCCTGGAGGCGCCGGCATTGGTTGGCAAGTTGATCGTCACCTCTCCGCTGCTCGGGTTGGGCTGCAGGGCCAGCTTTTCGGCTTTTGCCTCGTTAGTTGATTCCACAATAAGGAAGACGGCTTCTACCGGCACTCGTTCACTTACGCATTCTGCGTCGGGTAGTTTGATTTCCCAATTGTAGAAGTAGTAGTATACGTCGGTGCCGAAATTGGCTTCGTTGATGCTGAGCACGCCGGGCGTCACGTAGGGATATGTTACAGTAGCGCCATTGGTGCGCTGCAGGCGCGGGCTGTTGTATCCAAATAATGTGTTGTTTTGCGCGGTATTGGTAGTCAGTTTCAATCCGTCGGCAACGGGCACTGCGAAATTGAGGTCGAGAACACTCTCACCCATGGGAATATTGAGGGCCAACGATTGCAACACGTTGTCGGTGGCATCGCGCAATTCGATGATGCGGTCGCCGGGGGTGTCGGTGTATACTTTGACGCTTCGAAGCGTAAACGGCGTATAACTGTCGAACCAGAGCTCTCCGTTAAACTGGTTGCCGCTGTACTGCGAGTTCCCCGTGTGTTCTGGCGCGCCGCCGTAGTACAGAGGGCCGGGATAAAACTCGGGATCTTCTACGTAGTAGGTTGTTGTTTCCGTCAGAAGGGGTATAATCAGCGTATCGTTTTCAGCCAGCAAATTGCCGCCCACAGGCGCATCGTACCAGCGTGGCGCATCGCCTGTAGCGGTGAGGATGGCCTCGGCAGGTTCGTTGATGATCGTATCTGTAGTTATTTCGGGAGCAGGAGCCGGCAGTACTTCTACGTGGATAGTGGCGGAGGTAAAGTCGCTGCACAAACCGGGTGTGATGACGAAATAATCGCCGGTGGTCGTTGCAGCGATCACATTCGTAGTCTCGCCTGTCGACCAAAGGTAAGACGACGCGGGGCCTGTGCTGATGGTCACGCTGCTGCCGGCACAGAAAATAGTGTCGCCATCAGCGGCTATATCGGGTATAGACACAGGATCGACAGTGATGACTACCGGCGCCGAGGATGCCGAACAACCGTCTTCGTTGTAAGCTATCACGCTATAGCTGCCCGAGGTGGTCGCAACTATGCTTTGTGTAGTCTCGCCGTTCGACCAGAGGTAAGAAGAAGCATCGCCGGCAGTAAGTGTCAGGCTTTCACCCGGACAAAATACAGTGGGGCCATCGTAGGTGACTGCGGCGGTGGGAGGCACACAGTTGCCTTCCAACAGCGTGAGGAATTGATCCGCAGCTATGTTGTAATACGAATCAAAAGTACCGCTGGGCCAACGCACGGTCATGGAGTCTATCATCGTGTTGGCGCCCAAGCCGAAATGCTGGGTAAAAGAATTCATAATACCGTAGCTCTCTCCCGAGCGAACTTCGCGCACCTGCACGCCCCAAGGGCCGTAGATTGAGAGCTTGGCGCCGATGCCGTTTCGGTTGCTGGTATCGCCTACCAGGGCAACTGCCAGAAAGTGGTTGTCATTATCGGTGGTATTCAACCACAATACATCAGCAATGTTGCTGGGCGTAGTGTATACTTCGGCGTAACCTCCGTAGATATCGAGCAGGCCGTCGGGGTTGAGGTCGCCCACGGCATAAGATTCGATTTGGTTATTATTAAAAATACCTTCTACTTCCGTAAAAGTATGGTCACCGTTATTGCGGAAAAGGTATTGGGCAGTGCCAGAAACGAGGATGTCCACCCAGCCGTCGTTGTCCATGTCGCGGAAAATGCCCTGCAAAGGCAAGCCGCCGACATCTACTCCGCTTCCGGCGGTAATATCGGTAAACACGCCTGTGCCGTCGTTGAGCATCAGCATGCTGGGCACGTCGTGGTTGGTGATAAAGCAGTCGAGGTCGCCGTCGTTGTCGATATCGCCGAAGTCTGCCGTCCACGATTGAGCGCCGATTTTGAGGTTGGCGGCTTCGGCAGCTTCGGTGAAGTTGTTGTTGCCGTCGTTGACGAACAGGGCGTTGATGCGCCGGGGGTCAGCGGGGTTATTCACGCCCTGGCGGCATTTGGCGATATAGAGGTCGAGGTCGCCATCATCGTCAAAGTCGGCCCATACGCTGCCGTAGTTGCCCGAGTTGTCCGAAGCCGGCACGGTGGCCATGTCGATCCAGTCGTCGGCGGTGGCGAAATTGCCCGTGCCGTCATTACTCCATATGCGACTTTCGCCATCGTCGTGGCAGCCGAAGGCATCCACCCAGCCGTCGTTGTTGATGTCGGCAAAATTAGAGCCCTGCACAAAAAGGGTGGCGCCGGGCAACAAGCTGGAGGTGTAAATAATGGAATCCGTACCGGAGGCTTTGTACAATTTCATACCATCGTAGCGGCCGCCGGTGAGAATATCGTTTAGTCCGTTATTGTCTACGTCGGCAATACACAAACTCCACTGGCTCATAGTGGATACCTGACTTATGACTACGGTGTTAAAACCGCTGCCGTCGGGGCGCTGGTATTCTACGGTGAGAATACGGCCATTGCGCAGGTGAGCAATATCGTCAAAACCGTCGCCGTTGAGGTCGGCTACGCCGATAGCCACACCGCTGTAGGAGTTGGGTTCTGCAAATAATTGGTTGGAGGCGCTAAAAGAGACTTGCGCATTTAGTCCTGCCACACTTGCCATCAGGCACAAAAACAAAAGCGTACCTATTTTTTCATGCACGGGTTGTTTGTTAGCTGAAAAAAGAAGGGTTGAAATTAGGAAAAAAGCAGCAATTCAAGCTGTTAATCTGACTATCGTCGGCCAGGCGACTTGGGTGAGGGGGCGAGGGGAGATTTTTTTTCGAACTACAGGAATGCGTATATTGCCTGTCATTATAGTGCTTTATGCAAACCGCTCCGCCAATCGATTTTTCTGCCCTGGTTGCTGACTTTGACGGCGACCTGCTCGACGACCGGCTTTCCCGCATATTGTATGCTACCGATGCGTCTATCTACCGCGAAATGCCGGTAGCGGTGGCTTATCCCCGCCACGCAAAAGATATTCAGCGACTCGTGGTTTTTGCCCGGGAGCACCACATACCACTCATTCCACGTACTGCGGGTACCTCCCTGGCCGGACAATGCGTGGGCAACGGCATTGTAGTAGATGTGTCGCGTTATATGAATCAGATTTTGGAATTAAATAACCAACAAGCTTGGGTGCGGGTGCAGCCCGGCGTAATCCGCGACGAACTCAACGCTTTTCTGCGGCCGCATGGCCTTTTTTTTGGTCCCAATACCTCTACCGCCAGCCGCTGTATGATTGGGGGTATGGTGGGCAATAATTCGAGCGGTACTACTTCCATCAAATACGGCGTGACCCGCGATCACGTGATGGAATTGCACACGGTGCTCAGCGATGGGAGTAGCGCCGTATTCAGCAGTTTGCATGCGGAAGATTTCCACCAAAAGCGAAAAGGCGATACCCTGGAAAGCCGGCTTTACCAGCAGATCTTTGAAGAATTGAGCGACCCCGGGCGCCAACAGGCGATACGCGAACAATACCCCAAACCCCGTATCCACCGCCGCAATACAGGGTATGCCGTTGATATGCTTTTGCGGTCGAATATTTTTGAAGAAAAAGGCCCCGATTTCAATTTTTGCCAAATACTCGCCGGCTCGGAAGGCACGTTAGCATTTACAACCGAAATCAAACTCCACCTCAATCCGCTGCCACCGCCGCAGGAGGTGTTGATTTGCGCGCATTTTAACTCGCTCGACGAAGCGCTTCGCGCCACGCTTGTGGCTATGCAACACCAGCCCTACGCCTGCGAGTTGATGGACAAATTCATACTCGACTGCACCAAAGAAAACCGCGAACAGCAGCGCAACCGCTTTTTCCTGGAGGACGACCCGGCGGCAATCCTCATCATCGAATGCCGGGGTGAAACCAGGGAAGAAGCCACGGAAGCCGCGTTGGCTTTGATCGCCGATGTGACCGTGGCCGGTTTCGGCTATGCCTTTCCGCTCGTCTACCCGCCCGATGTGCAGCGGGTTTACGCGCTGCGCGCCGCCGGCTTCGGCGTGCTCAGCAACGTAAAAGGCGAAAGCAAACCCCTCGAATTTGTGGAAGACACCGCCGTCGACCTGCCCGACTTGCCCAGCTATATTGCCGAATTCCAGCAGCTCATGGCGGGGTTTGGCCAGCCGGCAGTGTATTACGCTCATGCCGGCGCCGGTGAATTGCACATACGCCCCAGCCTCAACCTCAAATCAGCGGAAGGCGTGCGGCAGTTGCGCGGCATTGCCGAGGCCTCGGCCCGGCTGGTCAAAAAATACCAGGGATCGCTCAGCGGCGAACACGGCGACGGCCGCGTGCGCGGCGAGTTTGTGCCGATGATGATCGGACAGGACAACTACGAATTTCTGCGCCGCATCAAACAAACCTGGGACCCCGCCGGCATTTTCAATCCCGGCAAAATCGTCGACGCACCGCCGATGGATACGTCGCTGCGCTATGTGCAGGGCGCTCCACCGCCGGCTGTCGATACCGTCTTCGACTTCTCGGCTACCGGCGGCTTGTTGCGAACCGTAGAAAAATGCAGCGGCTCGGGCGACTGCCGCAAGCTCTCACACGTGAGCGGCGGCGTGATGTGCCCCAGCTATATGGCTACCCGCAACGAAAAGCACAGCACCCGCGCCCGCGCCAACGCGCTGCGGGAATTGCTCACGCGAAGCCCGGAAAACCCGCTGGCGCACGACGAACTCTATGAGGTGATGGACCTGTGCCTCTCTTGCAAAGGTTGCGCCTCCGAATGCCCTTCGAGCGTGGATATGGCGGCCTTAAAAGCCGAATTTTTACACCACTACTACCAACAAAAAGGCGTACCCTGGCGCACTCGCGCCATCGCCCATATCGACAGGCTCAATGCCCTGGCGATGAAGTTTCCCCGCCTAAGCAGGCTTGCACTGGGCAGCCCCTTTATCGGCGGGATGCTCAAGCGGCAGTTGGATATACACCCCTCGCGCAGTCTGCCGCCCCTGCATCCATTTACTTTGCGCCGGTGGTATGACAACCACCATTTCGACATACAACCCACAGGCGAGATCAAAGGGCGGGTATTTTTCTTTTGCGATGAATTTACCAACTACTACGACGTAGACACAGGCATCAAAGCCCTGCAATTGCTGGGCCGGCTCGGTTACCAAACCCTGATCATAGATCACGCGCCCAGCGGCCGGGCTTACCTGTCGAAAGGTTTGCTAAAGGAGGCGCAACGCGTAGCCAGAAAAAACATAGCCACCTTCCGATACCTCGTTTCGGAAACCACGCCGCTTATCGGCTTGGAGCCATCAGCCATCCTCGGCTTTCGCGATGAATACCCCCGACTCGCTGAGCCTGCCGACCGGGAAGCTGCCAAAAAGCTGGGACAAAATGCCTTGTTATTTGAAGAATTTTTTGCCCGCGAGGCCCAGTCCGGGCGCATCACTTCCGATAGTTTTACCGACGAGCCGCGGCGGGTATTGCTGCACGCCCATTGCCACCAAAAAGCGCTGTCGGATGCCGGGGCTTCGGCTTTTGCGCTGAGCCTGCCCGCTAATTACAGCGTACAACTCATCGCTGCGGGTTGCTGCGGCATGGCGGGGTCTTTTGGGTATGAAAAAGAGCACTACGACGTGAGCATGTCGATCGGCGAATTGGCCCTGCTACCCGCCGTGCGACAGGCCGCCACCGATGCTATTATCGCCGCACCGGGCACCAGTTGCCGGCATCAGATATTTGATGGAACAGGCAGGAAGGCTTTGCACCCGGTAGAGGTGTTGTGGGGGGCGGTGAAATAAAAACATGCTTTTTACGTCAAATCTGATTGAGCATCAAGTTAAAAGTCGTATTTTTGAATATAAATAACACATCATGGCTTTGCCATTTCAGGTTGACAGAAAAAGCATACAGGTATTCAAACTTGGTGAAGAACCAAAAGACGTTTTCTTTTGGCAAACCCAATCGTATGCGGCACGTTTGGCTGCGCTGGAAGAGATTCGTCAATCTTATATCTCTTGGAAATATGGTACTGAACAAAGATTTCAAAGAGTTTATCGAGTTGTTGAATTATCATGAGGTGCAATACATTGTGGTAGGAGGGTATGCTGTAGCCTTTCATGGTTATCCTCGTTATACGAATGATATAGATTTCTGGATTTTGCCCAATCCTACAAATGCAGAAAAACTATTGACTGTACTTCGCGATTTTGGATTTGAATCCCTTGATATTTCTATTAAGGATTTTACCCATCCCAATAACGTAATACAATTAGGCCAACCACCGTATCGGATTGATCTTATTACTTCCGTTTCTGGCGTTGATTTTCAAGAATGTCTCTCCGCAACTATTGAATCTACTCTCGATGGTGTTCCTGTTCGGTTTATTAGCTTAGAAGATCTAAAAAAAAATAAGCGGGCATCCGGAAGGTTAAAAGATCTTAACGATATAGAGGAATTAGGGGGGTAGTGAGATATGGCTGACTCACACATACTTTTGCTTGAAAGCATGATAAACTTCTAACACTTATAAATAATGTCTAATAAACTCACTTTACATATTGATTCACAAATCATAAGACAAGCGAAGCTCTACGCAAAATCAACAGGCAGAAGCCTCTCAGATATTGTGGAAGAGTATTTGAAGTCTTTGTCTGAAGTAAAACCTAACAAAATATAAGAAGATATGGATCTGCTTGTCAAGTCGCTATGGGGCTCTGTCAAGCCTCCCAAAGAGGAAAAAAGCCATAAAGAATTACTGCAAAATGCCCTTATCGAAAAATATATCCAATAAACAGGTTTTTTCTGGAAATTGATATTCTATTTTGACTCCGTCCGAATTTGTCGTGAAATACGATTTCACATAGAAGTTCAAAAAACCCGTAACTTCACCGCCCAATCGAAAAAGCCTGTTCATGACAGCAAAACCGTTGATAGAATGCGTGCCCAATTTCAGCGAGGGCCGCGATATGGGGGTCATCAAACAGATCACCGACGCCATTGAAAGCGTAGAGGGCGTGAAGCTGCTCGACGTCGACCCCGGCAAGGCCACCAACCGCACCGTGGTAACCTTTGTGGGCGAACCAGGCCCGGTAATTGACGCCGCCTTCCTGGCCATCCAAAAAGCCGCCGAACTCATCGATATGCGTGGCCACAAAGGCGAACACCCCCGCATGGGCTCCACCGACGTGTGCCCGCTGATTCCTATCGCCAATATCTCAATGGAAGAAACCGCCCGCTGGGCGCACCAACTGGGGCAACGCGTAGGCGCCGAACTCGGTATTCCCGTTTTTATGTACGAAGCGGCGGCCACCCGCCCCGAACGCAAAAACCTGGCCACCATCCGCGCCGGCGAATACGAAGGACTGGCCGAAAAACTCAAGCAGCCCGACTGGCAGCCCGACTACGGTACCCCCAAATTTAACCCCGGCGCCGGCGCCACCGTGATCGGCGCCCGCGATTTCCTGGTAGCTTACAACGTAAACCTCAACACCACCTCCGAACGCCGCGCCAACTCGGTCGCCTTCGACGTGCGGGAACAAGGCCGGGTTAAACGCAAAGGCGACCCCATCACCGGCGAGATCGAACACGACGAACAGGGCGAACCCATCCGCATACCCGGCATGTTAAAAGCCGTTAAGGCCATCGGCTGGTATATCGCCGAATACGGCATCGCCCAGGTGTCGATGAACCTCACCGATATCCAGATCACCACGCTGCACGCCGCTTTTGAGGCATGCTGCGAAAGCTCCGCCAATCGCGGCATGCGCGTCACCGGCTCGGAGATCGTAGGCATGGTGCCCAAAAAAGTGTTGCTCGACGCCGGCCGCCACTTCCTGCACAAACAGCAGCGCTCGCTGGGCGTAAGCGAAGAAGAACTTATCAAAATAGCCGTGCGCTCGCTGGGCCTCGACGAATTGTCGCCCTTCGACCCCCGCAAAAAGGTGATAGAATACCAACTGGAAGACGCAGCCAATCAACGACTTGTGCAGATGAACCTGCGCGAGTTCGCCAACGAAACCGCCTCCGAAAGTGTGGCGCCCGGCGGCGGGTCTATCTCCGCCTATGTGGGCGCCCTGGCCGCCTCGCTGGGCGCTATGGTGGCCAACCTGTCGTCGCACAAACGCGGCTGGGACGACAAGTGGGAATTCTTCTCCGAATGGGCGGAACGCGGACAGACCTTGAAAGACGACTTGCTGCATCTTGTCGATGAGGACACTCGCGCCTTCAACGCTATCCTCGAAGCCTTCCGGATGCCCAAGGAAACTGACGCCGAAAAGGCCGCCCGAAAAGCCGCCATCCAGGCCGCCACCCGCTACGCCATCGACGTGCCGTTTAAAGTGATGGAGCTGTGCTCGCAGATCTTCCCCCTGCTCAAAGCTATGGTAGAAGAAGGCAATCCCAACTCAGTGACCGATGCCGCCGTGGGCGCCCTTTGTGCCCGAGCGGCCCTGCGCGGCGCGATGCTCAACGTACAGGTCAATTCCAGCGGCCTCCACGACAAAGACTACATAGCGCACATCCTGGAACGCTGCGCCTCCCTGCAAAAAGCCGCCGACAGCATGGAAAGCGAGATCATCGAGTTGTCGCAGCAAAAACTATCGGGCTCCTAAAGCGTATACCTAATTATGAGCGCCACCTATACCATCAAATTGCCGCAATTTGAGGGGCCATTCGACCTCCTCCTGTTTTTTATCGAACGCGACGAACTCGATATCTACGATATTCCTATTTCCAAGATTACCACCGATTTTCTCGATTACATGCACCACCTGGAATCGCTGAATATCGACCTGGCCAGCGAGTTCATCCTGGTAGCGGCCACGCTCTGCCGCATCAAAGCCAAGATGCTGCTGCCCCGCAAACCCGTCGACGAAGAAGGCAACGAAATAGACCCCCGCGAAGAACTGATCATGCGCCTGTTGGAATACAAGCGCTACAAAAGCGTGCTGGATGAAATGCGGATGCTGGAAGACCAACGCGCCGAAAAAAATCCGCGCGGCAACGTTTCCCGCGAATTGCAGGACATCGCGACCCGCGCCCTGGTTGACGTCGAGATGGAGTCGGTCACGCTGTTCAAGTTGCTCAAAGCCTTCGAACGGGTGATGCAGCGCTTTGAAAATACCAACCCTACCACCATTCACCAGATCGTTCAATTTAGCTATTCGATAGAAGAGCAGCAGGAGCACATTTTATCAAAAATTAAAAAAGGCAAAAAAACGGGCTTCAGTTCCATTTTTAAAACTTGCCGCAATCGCCTACACGCTATCATCACTTTTCTGGCCCTGCTGGAATTACTCAACCTGCAAAGACTCGCAATCATTGTGGGCGAAGGTTTTAATAATTTCTGGCTGGAACCTTTCGAAGAAGAGGGGGAGAGTGTGGGAGAGTGAGAGGGTGGGAGAGTGAGAGAGGGGGAGACTTGGCGAGGGGGCGATTATTTGTGAGAAGTGTGATTTGCAAATGTGTACCGTACCGGCTGCTTCAGCTGCCGGGAAAATATTGTATGCCAAAACAAACAACCTATGCAATCAAAAGCCACCACTCCGGAAGCGTATATCGCCGAGTTGCCCGACGACAGGAAAAAGGCGATTTCGGAATTGCGCAACGTCATTCTGAAAAACCTGCCAAAAGGCTTTTCGGAAGGTATGAGCTATGGCATGCTGGGCTATTGCGTGCCCCATTCGCTGTACCCCGCCGGCTATCACTGCGACCCCAAGCAGCCACTGCCTTTTATGAGCCTGGCTTCGCAGAAAAACTATATTTCGTTGTATCATATGGGGATGTACGAAGAAGGCGACTTACTGGGTTGGTTTAAAGCCCAATGGCAGGCCGTGTCTAAGAAAAAGCTGGATATGGGCAAATGCTGTATTCGCTTCAAAAAACCGGAATATATCCCAATGGAACTGATCGGCGAGCTTTGCACAAAGATAACGCCGCAGGATTGGATCGGCACTTATGAGAAAAATTATAAAAAATAAATACCCCATGGATTTTTTAACCGCACAATGGAAAAAGCTGGCTATCGCCAATTTTGAAGTAGATCCCGCTGTACTCGCGCCTTTTATTCCCGCCAAAACCGAACTCGATCTCTGGAACGGCTCTTGCTATGTGAGCCTGGTGGGTTTTATGTTTTTAAATACCAGGTTAAAGGGATTTAGAATTCCATTTCACGTCAATTTTGAGGAAGTCAACTTGCGCTTTTATGTAAAATACAACGACAACGGAAACTGGAAAAGAGGGGTTGTCTTTATTAAAGAAATAGTACCCAAACCCGCCATTACTTTGGTGGCCAACCTGATTTATAAAGAGCGCTACGTAACCTGTAGGATGGCGCACACCTGGAAAAAAATCGAAAACGATTTGCAGGTAGAATACCGTTGGAAATGCAAAAACAAGTGGCAAAAATTAAGCATAATAGCCGATCACACCCCTCGGGAAATGGCCCCCGGCAGCGAGGCCGAATTTATTACCGAACACTATTGGGGGTATTCGAAGCCTGCCGATGACAAAACGGTTGAATACGAAGTCCACCACCCCCGCTGGAAAATATTCGATGTCAAATCATTCGAACTCGATGTGGATTTCGGACTGGTTTACGGCAATAGCTTTTCTTTTTTAAACCAACAAACTCCCAAGTCGGTCATGCTCGCAGAAGGATCTGAGATTGAGGTGATGGATAAAAAGTTGCTATGACAACTTTCGACATCCTCTTCGAAGACGATTGGCTTGTGGCTATCAATAAGCCCAGCGGGATACTCGTGCACCGCACCGGCATCAGCGAGGATACCGTGTTTGTGCTGCAACTGCTGCGAAACCAGTTGGGCCGTCGGGTGTATCCCATTCACAGGTTGGATCGCGGCACCTCAGGCGTGCTGCTCTTCGGAAAAACACAGGAAGGCGCAAGCGAAATGGGTGCCGTATTCCGCGAGAAAACGGTGAGTAAGGAGTACACCGGTATCGTGCGCGGGTTTATCGATGAAGCCGGCGTTATCGACCATCCTATTGTGGATTACCCCGGCGCGGAAGGACAGCAGGCGGTGACCGCCTATCGCAGGCTGGCGATGACGGAGTTGCCGGTGGCCGTGGGCAGATACGCCACGGCGCGTTATTCCCTGGTGTCAATAAGCCCCGAGACGGGCCGCTGGCGGCAAATCAGGAAGCATTTTTTCACACCTGCGCCACCCCATTATCGGCGATAAGAAACACGGTGATTTGCACCACAACAAGTACTTCAGCGAATCACTGGGCATTTCCCGGTTGCTTTTGCATGCCCGGGAGCTCAATTTCACCCATCCTTTTTCTAACCAACCAATAGTGATCGTGTCGCCCTGGGATGAGGTTTTTGCGAAAGCGGTAGCGCTTTTTGAGGGCTGAGATTTTTTTTAACCGCAGAGTTAAAGGAGTAATTCGCAGAGTTTCGCGGAGTCAACATCACGCTCTGCGCGACTCTGCGTTAAACTCCAAAAACTCTGCGGTTAAAAACAACGCTGTTCTATCTTACTATAATACATACCGGCGTCTTCACTTTCGTCTCCCGCACAAACTGTAGGCGCCCGTCCTCCCCAATGGTGAACAAAACCAGGTTATCCGTATTTTGATTGGCCACCAGCAGATGGCGCCCATCGGGGACCACAGCAAAATTGCGCGGAAATTCCCCCCGCACCGATTCATGACCGACAGACTGCAAACGCCCGTCATTGGGGTTTACCGAAAAGATAGAGAGGCTGTTGTGCCCGCGGTTGGAGGCGTACAAATAACGGCCATCTTCGCTAAGGTGGATATCGGCGCACCAGTTTTTGCCGCTGAAATCTGCAGGTAGGGTATTTACACTTTGCTCGGGGCTCAGGGCGCCGTTGGCGGCATTGACCGACAGGACGGTCACGGTGGCGTTGAGTTCGTTGATGACGTAGGCCATTGGGTAGCTGGGGTGGAAGACGAGGTGACGGGGCCCTGCGCCGGCAGCCAGGCGAGCCTGCAGGCTATCCGGCAGCGGATCGAGGCGGCGCAACTCGCGGTTGATACTATAGGCAAAAATGCGGTCGGCGCCTTTGTCGGGCACATACAAGAACCGCCCATCAGCGGAAGGAACTACCTGGTGCGGATGCGAGGCTTCCTGCTCAGGGCTGGGGCCCGTGCCGGTTTGCGTCACTACATGGCAGGCCGGTGAAAGTTTGCCGTCGGATTCGAGGGGGTACATGGCCACCACGCCGCCCACATAGTTGGCTACGAACACGAACTGTCCTTGCTGGTCTACCGCCACATGACAGGGTGCAAAGGCGTGGGTAGACTGGCGGCTCAATCGCGTATAGCTGCCGTCTTTGGCGCGTTCGAAAACATTGATATGGCCGGTGCTGTCGTCGCCGGGACCGGTTTCTTCTACGGCATAGATATAGTGCCCGTCAGGGGAGGCCTCAATAAACGACGGGTTGACGAGTCCGGTGATAACGCCCACCTGGCTCAGTTCCCCGTTTTGCGCATCCATGCGGTATTGGTAAACCCCCTCGGCCTTGCCGTCCACGTGGCCTTCTTTTTTGGTGTAGGTGCCGATGAAGAGCTTCATGTCAGCGGGTTTGCTTTCGGGCCTTTTACAGCCGGACCATAGGGTTAGCAGGGCGAAAACCAGTAGAGTTTGTTTCATATACACGTTTTTTTTAACCGCAGAGTAAAAGGAGTTTCACGCAGAGTTTCGCAGAGTGTAAGCCAGTCTCTGCGTAACTCTGCGAATAACTCCCAAAACTCTGCGGTTAAATAAAATCAAGGCTTAATCGTCTTTTTCAGTTCCTTCACCGCGGCTTCCAGTTGCTGGTCGCGGCCTTTGCTCACGGCGCCGGGATCGTTGGGCACCTTCACGTCGGGCTCCAACTGGGTATTTTCCAGGTACTTGCCGTCGTTGCCAACCATGCCCACTTGCGGGATGCCGAAAACCACGCCGTTTTGCATCGTTTCCCACCACACGGCAGTGCCAGTACCCGGTACGGGCATACCTACCAGTTTGCCGATTTCGAGCGCTTTGTAGGTATAGGGGAACATATGGGCGTCGGAGTAGTTGCTTTCGCTCATCACCACGATAGAGGGTTTGTACCACTTAAACTGGGGTTCGGAGCCCAGGTTTTGCTCGCGGGGCATCAGCGTCATATATTTTTTGCCACTGAGGAAAGTGGCAAGGTCGTCGTGTAGCCAGCCGCCGCCATTGAAGCGGGTATCCACTACCAGGGCTTCTTTGCCGGCGTTTTTGCCCAGGGCTTCTTCGTAAACGGTGCGGTAGCTTTGGTCATTCATACCGCGCACGTGTACATAACCGATCGTGCCGCCCGAGAGGCTGTCGACCAGGAAGCGGCAGCGGTCTACCCAGCGCTGGTAGCGCAGTTCATTTTCTTCGCCCTGAGAGATAGGTTTGATCACCGTCTCCCAGCGTTTTCCGTCGGCAGGATTCAACAGCGACAGCAGCGTATTCTGGCCTTCCTTGCGGTTGAGTAGCGAATAATAATTCGTTTCGGGAGTGATCTCCTGGCCGTCGATTTTTTCGATAATCACGCCTGGTTTGATCTTGGTATCGCTTTTCGCGGCCGGACTTTTGTCCATCACTTCCAGTACCTTGAGGCCGTTGCCGGTGTATGATTCGTCGTAGAAAACGCCCAGGGCGGCGGTTTTGTCGCCGGTTTCCACGTTGGGGCGCCAGCGGGCGCCGGTGTGGGAGGCGTTGAGTTCGCCGAGCATTTCGCTGAGCATCTCGGCAAAATCGCGGTTGTTGTCGACGTGGGGCAGGAAGCGGGCGTAGTTGTCGCGGTATTCCTCCCAGGTAACGTCGTGCAGGTCTATTTTATAAAACTTCTTCTGCACCTGGCGCCAGGCGTGTTCGAAGAGGTGGGCGCGTTCTACCGATTCGTTGAGCACCATTTCGCCGTTGATGCCCACATTGGTTCGTTTACCGCCTTCGATTTCCACTTTGACGATGCTGCCATCGGCGAAGAGGAAGATGTTTTTGCCTTCCTTGTCGAGTACGAGTCCGCCGGCGTTGTTAGCGCCGAGTTTGAGCAGCGTTTTGGTTTCGCGGGTGCGCAGCTCGGTCTGCCACAGGTCGAAGCCTTTTTCAAAGCGGGCCAGGTAAAACAGTTTTTCGCCGTCTTTCGACATAATGGCGTCGTTGAGGCGCGAAGAGTGCATCGTGAGGCGCAGCTTGCGGTCTTCGATGTCTTTCAGGTCTATCTTGATCGGGTCGGGCAATTTTTTGGCGTCGTCTTTTTTCTCTTCTTCTTCTTTTTTCTTTTCGTCTTTTTTCTCGCCGTCGTCTTTCTTTTTGCCCTCTTCTTCTTTTTCCTTTTCTTTTAATAAATCAAAATCTTCCTTGCTCAACTTAAACCTGTCGTAGTCTTCCTGGTTAAAAAACATGCCGTACACATCGTATTCGCCGCCCCAGCTGGCGTCGTTTTTCATACCGTCGCGGTCGGAAAACCAGAGCATCATTTTGCCGTCCATCATCCAGCGGGGGTTATTGTTATTATAGCCGCTTTGGGTGAGGTTTGTAATGGGCTGGCCGCCGGCGGCGCTTACAAGTCCGGCCTGGCTGATCCACTGTTGGTTTTGGAGGAAGTTTACGAGAAACCATTTCCCATCGGGCGACCATTCGTACCATTGGTCGCCGTCGGAGTAGGAGTAGTTTTTATCGGCGCCCATGATCTCGCGCACTTTTTTCGTTTCGGTGTTGACAACCTTGAGTATGGTTCGCTCTTCGAGATAGGCCACTTCTTTGCCGTCGGGCGACCAGGCCGGCTGGAATTCTTCGGCGGCGGTGGCTATCACGGCTTCTTCTTTGAGCAGTGTAGCGTTAAAGAAATAGCTCTCTTCGGTGCGGGCCAGGTTGGTGCGATAAACGTTCCAACTGCCTTTGCGTTCGCTGGCGTACAACAACGAGCGGCCGTCGGGACTAAAGCTCAGAGAGCGTTCCTGTTCAGGCGTATTGGTGATGCGGCGGGTGGTGCCTTTGTCTACCGAACTGGCAAATACTTCGCCGCGAACAATAAAGGCTACTTCTTTGCCATTGGGAGAAAGCACAAATTCGGATACATTGCCGCTGATCTTTTCAATTTTCTCCGGATTATAGCGCTCGTCTGTGGCGATAAATACGGTAAGGAGTTTCGGCTTTTGGCCTTCGCGCATCGTGTAGAGTTCGCCGTTAAACGAAAAGCACATCAGCCCGTCGCTGCTTGTGGTCAGGTAGCGCACGGGGTGTTTGTCGAAGGTGGTGAGTTGCGTGCTTTTGCCGGGCGTTTTGATATTCATTTTAAAAATATTAAAACTGCCCTTTTCTTCGCTCAGGTAGTACACTTCTTCCTGATTGGCGGCAAAAACCGGGTTGCGGTCTTCGCCTTCAAAAGTCGAAAGCTGGGTGTATTCTTTTTTATTAAAATCATACATCCATACGTCGCGTGTCACCGAAGAGGTGTGGTGTTTCCTGAATTCATCTTCGTAGCCTTTGCGATCCTGGTATACTATGGCGCTGCCTTTTTTGTTGTAACGCGTCATCTCTGCCGGCGTAGTGATCACCTGCTTTTCGCGGCCTCCTTTCATCGGTACGCGGTACAATTCGGGCAATACACCGGAGGGGAATTGCTGGTTGGCCGCCGCATCGAGGCGCGAAGAGGTGAAGAGCACGTACTGGCCGTCAGGACTAAAATCCGAGGGCATGTCGCCCGAAGAGTGGTAAGTGAGCCGCGTAGCCGGGCCTCCGGCAGCGGGCATCACAAACACGTCGTAATTGCCGTAGCGGTCAGAGCCGAAGGCAATGTTTTTGCCGTCGGGCGACCACACGGGCATGGCGTCGTGGCCTTCGTGCAGGGTCAGCGGTGAGGCAGGTCCACCATCAGCGGCAACTTTGTACAAATCGCCTTTGTAGGAGAACACGATGGTTTTTCCATCAGGAGAAATGGCCGGGTAGCGCAGCCATAATGCTGCTTCCTGGGCGCTCAGGCTCAGCGACAGCAGCGTCAAACAACTTAACAGCAGGTGTGATTTCATTTTTTAAGTCGGTTAGGTGAAAATAATAATTGAGTAACATTAAGTGGATTATTATGGAGATGGTTTGCCGTAGGTGGTTTTTGTAAGGTCAACTTTTTGTCCCAAAAAGGTTTTTCTTACGCGCACGATGAACAGGTTGTCGTAGTCGTTGTCGGCTATTGCGACTGTTTCCCCACTAAGTCCGGCAACCAGGGGGGGTATCGTGTTGGAATGGCCCACCACCAGTACGTTTTTGCCGTTCATTTTTTTCAATACAGTTGCCAGTGATCCGGTGGTGTCGGGTTGATAAATCGACAGCGGCGTTGACAATGCATCGGCAAGCGGCTGCGCCGTTTGGCGGGTACGCGTATAATTCGAAGAAAATATGGCATCTATTCGTTTGCCGATCAATTGATTGCGAAGAGATAGCGCCCTATCCCAGCCAACCTCTGAAAGCGGCGTATCGGGGCTGCTATCGCGTTTTTCGGCATGGCGCACCAGAAAGTAGTGGGTGGTTTGGCAGGCCTGGCAGGCCAGCAGCAAGAAGAAGAGCAGAAAAGCGCTTGTTGGTGTTCGTTTCATAAGCAAATCGTGTCAATATGCGTAAACCATTTGCCGGGTGGCTATGACCTTGCCGTCGATGACGAGGCTGTAGGCATAGGTGCCGGGTACGTAATTGTGATGGTTGTAATCGTACAACACTTCGTTTAAGCCGGGTTGTAAGGCAATTGGCAAACGAGCCAGTTCTTTTCCCTGCATGGAATAGACTACAATGGATGCCTCCTGGTGGCTTATCGCTTGTGTGACAAATACGCTGATGACGGTGGCCTCGTCGAAGGGGTTGGGATGATTTTGGAGCAATTGAATGTTTTTTTGCTCCTGCAGCGCCTCTTCGGTATCGGTAGTAAAATTATCAAATTTTTCAATAGAAAAAAGACTTTCTACTCCATCCGTGTCAACAGAAGCAACCGATAAGACATAAATGACGCCGGGGGGTAGGCCATAGATAGAATCGGTTTTATTGTAGATGGTGTACACAGTATCCCAATCGTGGCTCGAAAAGGTGCGCACACCCACGCGATACACGCCGTAGTTGTAAACATCTTCGAAAGACACTTGAAAGCCGTTGTCGATGGCTTGCAGTTCAAAATTGGTGGGCGTAACGGGGCCTGCGGCGGCCATTCCCAGGGCATTGCCGTTGATGACTCCGTTGCGGGCCAGGTAATTGAAATCGACGAAAAAGCTATCGAGCAGGCCGTCGTTGTCGGTATCGAGGCCGAGTACGTCTGCCATAGTATGCTGGCGGTCGTGGTAATCAGGCGTGTCCGGGTTGCCGTTGCCGTGTTCATTGGCGGAGGTGAAGCGCACGGCGGCAAAACCTTTTTGGCGGAAAGGGATGTGGTCGCCGCCCCGTCCAGTGCGGTCTTCGGGCGTTAAGATATTGATAACCGGTTTTACAGGCATCAGAGGCGCTGCCATTTCCTGGAATTCCAGTTTGATGAATCGGGCCAGTTGTTTGTTCCTCGAGTTGGTGGTGCCTTGCGAGTATAGGCGTACGTTGATGCTGTCTATGGCGTTGAGTCCCGGGCAACCCGGCGGCGACGCCGTAGCGCCGCAGATAATGCCGCCCACGATGTCGTTGTTGAGTACGGCTTTGAGTTTGATGTCGTTGATATCGCAATAGTCGGCAAAGGCGTCGGCGCCCAGGAGTCCCTGCTCTTCGGCAGTAGTGAGCAGGAAGACGATGGTTCGGTTAAACGAATAATTGCTCATCACGCGTGCCAATTCCAACACCAGCGCGCTACCGCTGCCGTTGTCTTCCATGCCGTGGGCAATGCAATCGGGGTCGCACTCGTCTTCACAGCGGCTGTCGAGGTGGGCTTCTACGAGCACTACTTCGTCGTATTGGGCCCCCTGGCCGGGCAACACGGCCATCACGTTGCTATGGCGGCCCATGCCGCAGATGGGAAGGTCAAATTGAAAATAGGACACCAGCAGGCGGTTTTCCTGCTGCGCGCTGAAGGATTGGAATTTCTGGAAAGCCCAGCGTCGGGCGGCGCCCATGCCGAAGGTGGCGCTGAGCGTATCGGCGCCCGAACTGCGGTTGCCGAAAGCGCTCATTTGGAGGAGGTAGGCGTGCAGCGAATCTGCGGAAATGCCGCTTACCAAGCCTGCCGCGATGGCCGCGGGGTCGAATGACCACCGCGGGGACATAATTGGCAGGATCAAAATTACCCAACAGGACGGCTTCCGCGTCGGGATTGGTGACCAATAAATTGGTTTGCGCGCTTAAGGGTAAAGTTACCCATAAGGTAATAATTGCTATTGCGACCGGCTTCATACAAGGCATATTGAATAACCAAATGTAAAATTTTATTATTCAATGTGCACAGAAGCCGGCGAAAAACAATCGGCTTACAGCGCCGAACTGATCAAGAAGGTCGTGGCAAAGGCTACAATTGCATATAACTCGGGGAATACGGCTAATACCATCGTTTTGCCAAATACATCGTACCCGGCGCCGATACCTGCAATGCCGTTGGCGCATACCTTGCCCTGTTGGATAGCTGAGATGAGGCCCACCAGGCCAAGGATAAATCCCGCTGCCATTATAGCCATACCTTGCAACATGGTCATTTCAGGACCCACTACGCCGGAACTGTTGACTATAAAAAATCCGGCAAAACCATACAAACCTTGTGTGCCCGGCAAGGCACTCAACAACATGTAATTGCCGAATGCGCTGTCGTTTTTCTTCAACGCGCCGATGGTCGCATTACCTCCGATGGAAACGCCGATAGCGCTACCCACACCCGATAAGCCGACCATTAACCCCAGGCCGATATAGGCCAGAATTATTGCTGTACTCATTTATGTCGCATTTTGATGTTTAGCTTCTTGTTTCTTGCGGGAAAAAGGCGCGTAAGGCTTGCCGCCGCCCGCAAATCCGGCATTTTTATAAAATTCTACAAAAGTCAAACGCATAGGGTGTACAAACGACCCCAACATGGCTATCAGCATATTAGCGCCATGACCCACAATCAGAAATATGACAAATAAAATGGGTCCCAGTATGGGAATGCTGTCTTTGATCTGAAGGGAGATGGTGTTGATCACAAATCCCAGAATGGCGCTCGACATACCGAGGGCGAAAAGCCGGATGTAGCTGAGCAGGTCGCCAAAAAAACCTGTGATTCCGTACAAATCCCATAAGCCCTTGCCAATACGGCCCAATACGCCCAATTGCATATCGCTGAAGAACATGATGAGCGCTACGCCCAACCACGAAGTATAGGTGGCAATGGGCCCCATTAATTTTAAATAGCCGATATCCAGCAGGCTTAAAAGCAATATGATCCATCCAAACGGAGGCAGCGAAGCAAGGAACCCCGACTGTCGCATGCGGTTGATGCCCTGGAGGAAAAGCCCGAAAATAATTTGCACCACGCCCAGCGCCAAAGCCAGCGTGAAGATCTGGTTACTGTCGAGCATGAATTCCTGGATCTTGCCCAACCACGAAAATTCCTTGCCCAGCAGGCTGACGCCGAATACCGTGCCGCCCAACAGTCCGAAAAATATAGTAGCCACGCTCAGAAACTGCAATAAGGTGAGAATGGGACGCATGTCTTTGCTCGCCTTTGGCTTGTACAAGGCGGCCCCCAGTAAAAGCACCAGACCGTAACCGGCATCGCCGAGGCAAAAACCGAAAAACATCATAAAAAACGGCGCAAAGAAGGGCGTCAGGTCGAGTTCACCGTAACCGGGCAGCGAATACAAGCCGCCAATGGGCTCAAATAACTTGCTAAAGGATTTGTTTTCAAGCAATATCGGTGGGGTTTCATCCGCAGCAGGCCGGTCGGCTAAGAAGAGTATCTTTCTTCTCTCACAAGCTTCTATTAAGGCCTTTTCTTTCGTAACGGGCACAAAGCCTTCCAACACATTTACCTGTTCTTCGGCAGCAGAGTTGGTAAAGGCAAGTACCTGCTGCCAGTCTGATGCTTCATCGATGCCCGCCTGGGTCTGCGCTAGTAACGGCAAGTACAGCCCCGCGTAGCGGTCCAGGGTTTGTTCTATTTCATTCAACCGCGCTTCTGTTTGCAGGCGGGCGAGCCGCAAGCCTGCTGGGTCGCGGGTGGGCAGCGGCAACTCTTCGGCCTCCAGTTCAACAGGTTCTCCTGCACGCGTAAACACGACGAAATACAGGTCGGGCGGATTTTGGCTAATGACCGACAGGTAGTAGTCGTTTTCCCATTGGCTTTGGTATTTGCGAATGGGACAAGTGTAGAAGTGGAGTTCCCAGCCGGCTGCCGACAAATTGGCGATGGTTTCGAGCGAAAAATCGCCCCAGTTGGCCAAAGCGGCGGCTTCTTTGTCGAATAGGTTGAGTTGGTGTTTGCCGCGGTCGATTTCCTCCTGTAATTCCCTGATTTCGCGGGCCAGTGCAATGCCGTTGGGTTCGGGTTGAGGTTGTCCGTCGCTGATTTGCGGGGCTGTCCTGCGTTCGAGCAGGCGAATGGTCGCGACTATTTCTTTGCGTTCCTGGGCGCGCTCGCCCATATCGGCTATATTGACGTCCAGCCTGGGTTTGACATGCAACACGCCCAGGTCGCGCAAGTCCTCGAGGAAGGCGTTGTAGTCCGCATAGTGGACTAAAAAGGCGTATTTGCGCATCGGAGTAATCATACCGCGTTGTCGTTTGCCTCGGCGGAAAGCCGGTTTTTGACAATCTTCTGGGCCGATTTGGCCAGGTTTTCTTCGTCTTCCAAAAAGCGCTTGATTTTCAGAATGGCCATTTCATAACCCGGTATCTGCACTTTTTCGTACAGGTTTACCTTCTGGGTGGTCTTCTTGCGGGCCCGGTCGAGTAATTGCATGGTGCGCAAGTAAAACTTTTTTTCAATGGCGATCAGCGCGAGTTCTTTTAAAATAGACACCCCTTCGGCGTACCAGTGAGGGTTGTTTAACAGGCTAAAAGGCGCCAGCTTAAAATTGATTTGCGAAAGCACAGGTATATGTACGCCGGCAATTTTCCGGCTGGTCATTTCCACCTTTTCAACTTTTACCAGCGAAGGGTCGAATTCCTCCCAAAGCCGCACCATCACCTCGTAGTGAGCCATTCGGCTCGCGAGGGCCGTTTCGCGGGCGGTAGCTTCATCGCGGGCGCGTTTGACCTCAATGCGCAGGGCTGCTTCCTTGTTTTTCAATGTAGGCAACGCCTTTTTCCGGATGCGCAACTGCCTGTTGAGCTCCTGAAGTGCGGTTTTGTTGTATTGAAATTTAATTGCCATACCTGCCTAGTTTTCAGGCCAGTATTTGTCTACAAATTCTTGTTTAATACCCACTTCCGATTTTGAGAAGTGCCTGCCAAACAACTCCCAGGTAGTAGTGAGCATTTCTTCGGTATCGATGTTGACATCAATAGCGAGTATTTTGTCGGCGTATTCGCGTGCGAAATGCAGCGTGCGCTCGTCGTAGTCGGTTAGGTCGAAGCCGTTTTCCAGTTTGGTACGCGCATTGGCCGCGTCGGCGTCCAGGCGAATGGCGGCGTTCATCACCTGCGGGTGGTCGGTGCGCGTTTTTTTGCCGATAACCAGCTGGCGCAGACGCGAAAGGCTGCGGAACGGGTCGACGATTACTTTGCCGATTTCGGTGTCGCGCCGCAGGAAGAGCTGCCCTTCGGTGATATACCCCGTGTTGTCGGGGATGGCGTGGGTAATGTCGCCGCCCGACAAGGTCGTTACCGCGATAATGGTGATCGAGCCGCCGCTTTCGAATTGCACGGCTTTTTCGTATAGCTTAGCCAGGTCGCTGTAAAGCGAGCCGGGCATAGAGTCTTTGGAAGGGATCTGGTCCATGCGGTTCGACACAATACTGAGCGCGTCGGCGTAAAGCGTCATGTCGGTGAGCAGTACCAGTACTTTTTGGTTTTGGTCGATGGCGTAATACTCCGCTGCCGTCAGCGCCATATCGGGCACCAGCAGGCGTTCTACCGGCGGGTCTTCGGTGGTATTGATAAAGCCGACGATGCGGTGCATGGCGCCAGCGCTTTCGAATACCTGCTTAAAAAACAGGTAGTCGTCATTGGTAAGGCCGATACCGCCGAGGATAATCTTGTCGGCTTTGGCGCGCATCGCCACGATGGCCATCACCTGGTTGTACGGCTGGTCGGGGTCGGCAAAGAAGGGAATCTTCTGTCCCGTCACCAGGGTATTATTGAGGTCGATGCCGGCCATACCGGTGGCAATGAGTTCGGAAGGCTGCCGGCGGCGCACGGGGTTGACCGAGGGGCCTCCGATTTCGCGTTCTTCGCCGTCAATTTCGGGACCGCCGTCGATAGGTTTGCCGTAGGCGTTAAAAAAGCGCCCGCCGAGCTCGTCGCTCACCCGAAGGGTAGGCGGTTTGCCGTAAAAGATCACTTCGGCGTCGGTAGGGATACCGTCGGTGCCGGCAAAAACCTGGAGGGTAACCTCGTCGCCGATGATCTTCACCACCTGGGCGAGGCGACCGTTTACCAGCGCCAGTTCTTCGTAGCTCACGCCTGCAGCGCGCAGCGTACAGGTCGCTTTGGTGAGCTGGTCGATTTTTGTATAAATTCGCTGAAATGCTTGCGTCTCCATCAGGCCGTTTTTCTTTCTGCCAAAATATCCATCAATGCAGCTTCATTCTTGCGGAATTCAGCCGATTCAAATTCCAGGTAGTTCATCTGGCGCAATTGGTTGATAATGCGCTTGAAATATGGGTTTACTTCTTCGTATCCTGCAAATTGCAAGGAGGAGTTACACACCTCCATGACTTTTTCCAGCATATAGCGCTGTCTCACCATGGGCGTGCGGGCGTCTACGGGGTCGAAGGCGTCCTGTTGCAGGATGACGCCATCCACAACCTCCGATTTCCAGTAGGTGAGGTGATAGTCAACCGACACGCCGTCGTCGCCGAGGATATTGATCTGTTCGGCGGCTTCTTTGCCCCGGATGAGGATGTTTTTCAACTGTGTCACCTGATCGACCCAGTTGGGCGCTATATTTTCGTTGAGGAAGTGTTGCAATTCGGGGTATTCCAGGTATTTCGAGTAACTGTCGATAGGGTCGATGGCGGGATAGCGCTTGCTGTCGGCGCGTTGCTGCGACAAGGCGTAAAAACAGCGGGCCGCCTTGCGCGTCGACTCGGTGACGGGCTCTTTGAGGTTACCGCCCGCCGGCGAAACGGTGCCGATAAAGGTGATAGAGCCGGTTTTGCCGTTGTTGAGGTATACGATGCCTGCGCGGGCGTAGAAGTTAGAGATGATCGCCGACAAGTCCATCGGAAAGGCGTCGGGGCCGGGCAATTCTTCGAGGCGGTTCGACATTTCGCGCAGGGCCTGCGCCCAGCGGGAGGTGGAGTCGGCCAGCATGAGTACTTTGAGGCCCATAGCCCGGTAGTATTCGGCGATGGTCATAGCCGTATAAACCGACGCTTCGCGGGCGGCCACGGGCATATTCGAGGTATTGGCGATGATCACGGTGCGCTCCATGAGCTTGCGGCCGGTCCAGGGATCGTCGAGTTCGGGGAATTCTACGAATAGGTCCACGACTTCGTTGGCGCGTTCGCCGCAGGCGGCCACGATCACTACGTCGGCTTCGGCCTGCTTCGACATAGCCTGCTGCAATACGGTTTTGCCGCTGCCGAAAGGCCCGGGGACAAAGCCTGTGCCGCCTTCTACTATGGGGTTAAGCGTATCGATGGTGCGCACGCCGGTTTCCAGGAGTTTAAACGGGCGCGGTTTTTCGCGGTAAGCCTTGATGGCTCTTTTGATCGGCCAGCGCTGCACCATGGTGATATTGTACTCGCGGCCGTTGGCATCGGTGAGTATGGCTATCGTATCATTGATGCCGTGGTCGTCGGCTTCGGCTATCCATTTTACGGTATACTTGCCCTCCATCGTAAAGGGCACCATGATGCGGTGGGGCACGGCGTTTTCGGGCACTTCGCCCAGCCAGTCGCCGGCGCTCACCTGTTCTCCGGGGGAGGCGATGGGTTTAAAATCCCAGGACTTTTCCGCGCTAAGCGAGGAGGTATAATCTCCCCTGCGAAGAAAAATCCCCGTCATGGTATTGAGGTTGTGCATAAGGCCGTCGTAATTGCACGACAGCACACCAGGGCCGAGGGTAGCCTCCAGCATGTGGCCGGTAAATTCGACAGGCAGTCCGACTCGCAATCCGCGGGTGCTCTCGAATACCTGCACATAAGCCCGGTCACCTTTTACCTTGATCACTTCGGCCATCAGGCGCACGTTTTCGTGCTGGATGTAGCACACTTCATTTTGCGCTACGGCGCCTTCATAGCGCACTATAACGAGGTTGGCAATAATGCCGGCTACTTGTCCGGTAGCAAAATTTGATGACCTACTCATAGGGTAGCAAACTCGTTAGGAAATTCAAAACTGTGTTCCAATTCGTGTACCAGGCGCTCGAAACTTTCGCGGCCCTGTACATTATCCAGCGGACTCCAGCGGGCAATGATCTGCAGTTTGAGCAGGTAACCCAGCAGGACCTCCACCGTGAAATAATTGAACGTATTCAACTCGTCGATATACTGCCAGCGAAGGCGGTCTATGCCCATCTCGCGGTCCAGTGCGTTGTTCTCGTCTTCCAGTTGTAGTAATCGTTCGATAATAGGGTATTCCCCGGCCATGCCAAAATCGCGGGCGTGGCTGCTGCGCAGGTGATCGACGAGCGGATAATCGCCGATGAGCTGGCCTTCCAGCGAATAGCCGAAGCGCCTGGCACTGAGGGCCGCCAGTATGTTGCGAAGGTCGCGTTCAAACGAGACCCAATCGTGCAAAAATCCTTCGCTATGGCTCAAGAGGTGATCGTAGTAGCGCTGAGTAAGTTGGTTTTCCCAACTCATGCCGGCCACGAGGGGGGTGTCCTGCTGGTAAGCCGTAATAAACTCGCGCATATAGGCGGGCAGGTGCTCCGGCTCGCGCAGGTCGGCTTCCATGAATTCGAGGGGGAAGACCCCGCGCTCGTCCCAATCTTCGCTTTTTTTGGCGAGCAGGGCGAGCAGGTTGCGGTTGTCGATAGGGAGGAAGAGCAAATCGATCTGCCGGAAGTCGTCGGGGTGCAAGTTAGCCTGAAGATCCTCGCGGAAGACCTCTGCCGGAAACGGCGGTTTGGCCTGTTCGAGTACCAACTCGGGAAGTCCTGCAACGAGATAATAATATGCTCTTTTTTCCAACATCATCAGGTAGCGTGCCTTTTATTTCAATTAACTGCCGTAAAGCATCTTAGCCGTATGCGGCCGCAGGTAAGCGCGGAAAAAGCGCTCAAAATCCTCGGCGGTAAAAGACACCACGTAGCTGCCGTCGGAGGGGCCGATGCGGAAGCCGTCGATGAGGCGGTTGTCAAACCGGATTTGCAGGCCTTTGTGCAGCAGTTGGCGCGTATGCGAGGTAAAATAGGCATCCACCTTCTCGCGGTCGCTTTCGGGCAGCAGCAGCGTCAGGTCTACCGCGCCGCTTTCGGGGTGCCATTGCTTCACCATCGTTTCGATGATTTGCTGCAGGAAGGTTTTATCGGCAAAAACTTCGGCCAAAGGCTCGGATAAAACGCGGGAGGAGATCAGTTGGGCGATTTCCTGTTTGAGGCCGCTCACCGATTGGCGGGCCGACAGTTGCAACTCGGAGGTCACATTGCGGCGCGTTTCTTCGGCTTCTTCGGCCTTTTTGTTAGCGTGCCATTATCATACCTAATGGCCTGCGAAGATACAGGAATTTTTGATCTAAGATCAAGCCAAATCGGATTGATTTTATCCGCGATGGCGGATGATTTTTGGCATTGGAGTAGCTTCGATCCCAGGTAATCAGGGTATGACTTGATTATCTCCGTCTTATACCTTATATTGCCATATGGCTCTTTAATATCTTCTTTTACCGGATCAAGCTATGAAAACCACATTGAACTGGATATTGCTAATTGCATTTGCCTTAACAAGTAACGTTTCCTGCCAGTGGGAATCCGAGGAAGATTTTGTCGACCCATGCAATTCAACAATCACCTGGACGCCGGCGCCGCCGGATACGTGTTTCGTATTACCTATAAACGGCTTGGGTTATATTAATGCCACCAGGCACTGGCCGTTGGTGTTAGCTCAACATTATTGTCCTTTTGACCCTAACAGGTTTGTATATTTGAATGTATATTCCATGACAGGAGATGTGTATATGAATACTGCTAATCTTTGTACCGGGGAAATTCAATTGATTACTAGCGAAAGAACTATCGACTATCCTCAATGGGGCGCTACTGATTGGATTTTGTTCAAAAAGGGCAATTTCTCCTTATTCAAAGTTAAAAGTAATGGCGATAGCCTAATGGCACTAAACGCTTTAACTGGACTGCGGAGTTATTTTTGGATGAATAATGGACAAACAATTCAGGCCAACTGGGAGTATACTTTTACTGAACACCTCAATTTGATTTTTAATGCAGCTGGTGAGATAATAGATACCATTCCCATCTCAATACGTTTAGGAGATTATAAAAACCAGCTTATAGCTGCAACTGGTTATTACCAAAACGACTATTACATTGGCATTGTAAATCCTGACAATTGGCAGTTTACTCCTCTCGTTCAATTGGATGAAAACAATCCTCCATCTTCTGTAAATTGGCTGGATGATAAAAACATAATCTGGAGCAATTATGATGGAATCCATGCTATTAACATCATTACGAATCAGATTAGCACACTTAGGGCAACTCCTTGTGATAATATGCGTTACACTTATGTTTCAGCTGCTAAGGAAGATAGTGGTATGTTACTAACAACCAGAATTGAATACATTTATGTAAAGCCAGATTCGTTAGTTGAGTATGCACGTATTTCCCTACTTGACTCCTATACCGGCCAAGAGTGGATATTGGGCTTGGAGTAGGGGCAAATCCCCAACTCTTCATCAAAAAAGCTCCTCACCGCCGTTTTCCCTTCTGCGCCGATCGTGACATTAAAGCCGAATTGCAGGTTGATCTGGTGCTGGCTGCGTTTGTTTTCGCCGCTTTTGTTGCGGGCCACGAGGTCCATCACGTCGTAAAAGCCTTGTCCGGTGATAAAGGCCCGGGTGTGTTTCACTACGCGTTTGCTGAGGCGCGCGCCGGCGATGGGGCCGAAGTGGAAAGCGCGGCCGCCCACGTCTTCGGGTAATAAAACCCGGCTGGATTCTGCCAGGTCTTGGAGCATGATGAGCTGGGAGGCGGAAAAATCGTTTTCGTAAGCTACGCGTTTGAGCTCATCGTTGAGGTGGGCAAAAAAGCCCGACTCGCTTTCCGAGCGGCTGAAACTCCAGTCGAAGCCGATGCGGGTGTTGCCCGCAGGGTTGGGATGGTCTTTGAGCCAATACTCGGCCCTAAAGCGTGTGAGCGTAACGCCGTACTCGTCGTACACAGCTGTCAGGCGGCCTTCCTGGCCGTACACGGCTTCTACTTTGCCGTCTTTGTATTCAATGCCCTGGCAGTAGAGCCGCAAAATTTTGCGGCTCTACTGTTTGTTTTCTCCACTTTCGTCCCGCCGCGTCGTAGGTGAGGCTCATCGTGCCGCCTCCGGCGCCGGTTTTGACGATCTGACTGGGTACCCCGACATTCGGCTGTTTTTTCAGGCAAAATCAGCCTGCTGTTTGGATTGATCTTCACGCCGTGCTCGTTTCAATAGCGTGAAGATCAAATTTAAGAAAATTATAGGTGACCGTAATGTCCTTATGCGGATCGAATGTCATATTGCCGTTGTCGTCGTAATCAGTGCCTATGTAACTAATCGCTATTTATTTTATTTATTCAAATTTAATTTATTGATTATCAAATTATTATGACGATTAGACTCTATTTTTTATGCTTGTATAATTTGTTAAAAATTATAGATGAATTAATCGTCATGGGATTTAAAGAATCCTTTTTATAGAGGAAAGGTATTCTGAAAAAAGGTTTTCCTACACAATCCTCACTCAACACTAATTCTATTTTTCTTAAGCGTCTTCCTTTTATTGTATATTCTATTGGATTTGCTACTATCGCTGGTGAATGATCAATTGACAAAGCACAATAATCCGGTAGCAATATGGTGATTTTACCATCAGAATTAGTTTCAAATACATAAGAATCTACCTGTGTTATTACTTTGACAGTTGCAAATGATAGTGGATAATTCTTTACTCTTATTTCGATTTGAGTTGAATCTTGTACCTTGTTAGAATTTTCTATTTCTATAACAGTAAGACAATCTTCAACCGATTTTTCACTTTGTAATACGAGGATTGAATCTTGTATTTTCCAGCTTCCTTTTGCAACAAATCGACCTAAATCCCATATCCGACTATAATGAAAACGATGATTTTTTTTTAGTATTAATGTTTCGCTGAGCATTATATCAATTGATTTTGTATTATTGGGCATATATTTTCCTGCAATATTGTGCATTTTGCAAGAAAATGTCGTCAATAATATAACCATGCAAACTATATAGCATTCTTTTGTCATAAACTCAATGCTTTTTTTGTTTTTTATTGCCAGCCTTGTAATTAAATATAGACTTATATTTTCTTCCCTGTCTCGCAGCAATATTTTCAAATATTTTTGTTTTTTCTGGAGAAGTAACTACCCCCATCTCTTTTCTATTTGAGTATAATTCACTAGCCATTTTCTTTGTATCGAGGGGTTTTTCATTTTCAATGTCACTTATTATTGATTGTGTTTTGAAGGCATTTTCTTCGTCAGTCCTATCATACGAGAATCCTCCAATTCCATATCTGTCCTTTTTGATATTTGTTTCAAAATCTATTTCACCATCTAAAAATTGTCTTGCATGCTCAATTTCATGGATACCTCTAGCTTCTTCACTTGATTTGAATTCATCGCCGCCTACGGCATTATATACATCAATAACAACTCTGTTTTCTTCAAAGTCAAAGTATGTTTCCCCCCCCACACCATCAGTCGATCTTGTATTTGTTCTTAGAATGTAAAACTCTACTTCTGATTTTTCGAGTCTATCTATTACACTGAGAAATTTTCTTGCGTCATCGGAATCTACTTTACCCAACCTGTCCTTTATCTGTGATAAAAAATCAAGATCACCTGTAAAATACAGGCCGTCAATATCTATATACCGAATTGGATTATTTCCCGAATAATGATAAACACTAAATTCATAATATTTTTCACAATAAATATCAATCGCATTCCACCGCCCAATACTCGCATCATACCACCGCGCCCCGTAATCATTCCAATCCAGCTCCAACTCCTCATTCAGTTCCTTGCCATTATACTGATACCCATTCCTCGGGCCTATTGTGCCATACCAGGGCCCTTCATGGTTCATCCCGAAAGGATAATAGTGGTTTTCTTGAACGATCTCCGCCTCATTCTCCGGCGTCGAAGGGTCATCCCATACCTCGATGGTTCCGTTGTGGTTGTCATCGGCGAAGGCGAGGCGGGTATTGCCTAAGTGGTCTTTCAGCCAATATTCGGCCCGGAAGCGCGTGAGCGTCACGCCGTACTGGTCGTAGACTGCTGTCAGGCGGCCTTCCTGGCCGTACACGGCTTCTACTTTGCCGTCTTTGTATTCTATGCCTTGGCAGTAGTCTTTGGTCACGCCCGTTACTTGTTTTCGCCATTTGCGGCCCGCTGCGTCGTAGGTGAGGCTCATGGTGCCGCCTCCGGTGCCGGTTTTGACGATCTGACTGGGTAAGTTAAGAAAATTGTAGGTAATAGTGATGTCTTTATGTGGATCGAAGGTCATATTGCCGTTGTCGTCGTACAGATAAGCGCCCGCGCCGGGTTTGGGTTTGAATCCTTTGTCGCGGCCAGGCAGGGGGGCGTTGTCTTGTACGCCTACCAGGTGGGTGCGCTGGGGGTTGTAGCTGTAGGTCAGGTCGTCTATCATACCCCACTCGCAGGTAGGCCCGCCGATGAAACCGTTGCGGCTCAGGCGCTCCAGGTTGCCGATCTAAACTTCTAGCCCTGAATAATACAATATGATCTTTCCATTCGTATTATACATCTTTCTGCATTGGTCATAGCTATTCTGTATCAGTAGAAACTCATTAAACGTGTCGTATATTGGCCGGATCGTGACAAGTCCGTAATTATTGTGAATTTGGTAATCATTGAGTGCTTTGCGGCTATGGTACATAGGTTTTCTGAATCAGCTGCTCGTTCCAGACTGAAAGTAGTTTTGATCGAAATATTATCATTATTCAACTCATTAATAATAGCTTCAGCTTCATTGTTTTTTTTTCGGGATTCAATCGTAATTATCGCCTTTGAAGTTCTTGAGTTATAATACTCGGTTATCCTGATTTTTTGAAATTCCATATCACTCATTATTCTATCAATCGCAAATTCAATATCAGCCCTAAAACGTAGTCTGTAAAAAATATAATCTATTGTATTCTTAAAAACAATATTATCATATTTAAATTTTACATCAAACGTATCAGTCAATAGTTGATATGAACGACATTTTTGTTTTATGAATAGCTGAGTGGAATCATACCATTCTTTCGAAGTATTTGATCCAATTTGAACCTTGTCTCCACATGATTGAGAAAGGCCGAATATTATTGCAAAAATCAATACTGTTCTCATTTTTTAAAAATTATCCATGCCGTTTGGGGAAGAGGTCTTTTTAATGCACCTCTAAGTACAATCATAGGTGTGAACTTATAATCAGGGAGCTGAACTTCTGAATGATTCAACGGAGTATTAAGATGTGCTTTTGAACCAGTAGGAGCATAATTTGTTTTGTTGCGAAGTGTGTAATAACCAGGATATTGTTTTGATTCTACGGCTTCTTTGCCGTAGACATTTCTTCCGCCATAATGAGTTCGCTCAGGTAAGCCCATTTCTTTTCTTACGCGATTTTCCATTTCAACTGCATGCACTTCTTCCGCTGCTATTTCAGAGCGATAACCATTTTTATCAAGTAAATATCCGGTTTGAGGGGATAAAAAATGGGCTAATTCATGAGCAAGACTAGTCTCTACCGTCTGAGTCAATGTTTTTCCATTTCTCCCATTGCCGGCATCAAGATCAGCAGTTGCTTGATCTAGGTCAAATGCCAGGGTAGCATAACCCCTTTCTTCTGTATTCCATTCATCAAGTTGATTTTCAATTTCACTAATTGTATTACCTATCACTAAAGTACTTTCTGAAGAAAAGGCCATATTTACCAATTCAGCTCCGGCTCCTGAAGAAAGAGCTAAATTGATAAGTGCGTTAAACACCTTTGTTCTATATTCTTTGTCTCCTACAATGCTTACTCGCATTCCGTCCGGATCAATTAATAATATCGGATTATTTAATGCATAATTGTAAACCGAATGTGTCTTGAAATCCTCCCCCAACGGATCCACCTGCCACCACCTCCCCGTAGCCGGGTCCTGCCACCTCGCCCCGTAATCATTCCAATCCAGCTCCAACTCCTCGTTAAGTTCCTTGCCGTTATACTGATACCCATTCCTCGGGCCTATTGTGCCATACCAGGGCCCCCTCCTGGTTCATACCAAAAGGATAGTAATGATTTTCCTGTGTTATCTCCGCTTCATTCTCCGGCGTTGAAGGATCATCCCATACCTCGATGGTTCCGTTGTGGTTTTCATCGGCGAAGGCGAGGCGGGTATTGCCGAGATGGTCTTTTAGCCAGTACTCGGCCCGGAAGCTCGTGAGCGTTACGCCGTACTGGTCGTAGACAGCCGTCAGGCGGCCTTCCTGGCCGTACACGGCTTCTACTTTGCCGTCTTTGTATTCTATGCCCTGGCAGTAGTCTTTGATCACACCCGCTATTTGTTTTTGCCATGCATGCGCAGGGCGGCATTGAGTTGGGCTGGGCGTTAAAACTCCGATTATTGCTTGACAAATGCTCCCCTCCAAATTCGGTTTTTCTCCATATAAACCACAACATGATACCTACCCTCGGACAACCCGCTCACATCTATAACTTGCTCCAATCCAACCGCAGTATGGTGTTTGACCATCTGACCAGTGGAATTATAGATGAATAAAGGGCCCGTAATGCCACCACCCGATAAATCCGATAATTTAAAATACCCGCTGACAGGATTGGGGTATATGGCTATTCCATCAACATACCTGGTATTTTCAGTTTCCGTTACCCAATAACAGGGGGTGTAGGCCCAATAGGGGTTTACTATGAGTCTAAGACCTGGAATAGGCATAATGCCCAATCCTTCTACTTCTTTATTAATGTATACCCTGATTTGCTCAGGAGAGGGTTCTTCTGTGAAATCAAAGTAACCGCTATCTACCGCTGCCATACAATAATACAACGGAGGTATCTCGTCAGGAGAGATAGGGCCGGCCAATTCATCAGTAATATGATTTACGATAAATGCACCCCGGAAGCACTCATTGTTGAGCAATAGGTTCTTATCCCAATTTACTTTTATGGGGTAATGAATGGCATAAACATAAATTATCCCAGTTGAACCGATGTAACAAGAGGAATCATTAACAACTATCTCTGTATCTTGTATTAATCGCTTAGTTAATTTGTTTTTATAAAAATAATCAAATGAGCCAATTTTAACCTCGAAAACAGAATCAAAAGGCGTAGTTAGCTCTACCTCGCCCCATTCCGGGTCGATATCCGAGCTGGCGTTGATATCATAACCAAAAATGACAGTATCGCGGTTGCCTATGGCATCTTCGAAATACAAACTCATTTCAAAATAAGGCGTGAGTTGTGCCTCTAGCGTGTCTGGTACGCTAAATATCAGGGCGATAACCAGCCCCAATTGTATTGGAATTTTCATGGCGCTTAATTTTTTATGATTGAGTTACTGACGACCAGTCCATCGAAATCGAGAGCCAAATAGTACAACCCAGATGGAATGCTTGAAGGGGGAAATAAAGTCTTTGAGTATGTACCTGCGGCATTCACATATTCACTGCCTAAATAAATATCCGCCACTCCGCTGTTCTGTGCAACCAGCCAAATATTCAGGTATCCTGCCCTTTCCGCGCTATAATCCATACTGATCATATCGGTGAAAGGATTGGGGTATAAATTATCTATTGCTATTTCTGATGTAGGCTCTACCACGCAACCATGTGCAGGCAGGGGCGGCAGTGTAAATGTGAGCGCCTCGCTGGATTCTTCCCCACACACATTTTCTACTGTAAGCACAGCTTTATAGGACACACCAGGCACAAAACCATGCCGGTACTCTGTGGCGTATTTTACAGAACGAGATATGCAGTATTTCAGCGCAGGCCCCGTTACCCAACCTGTACTATATTGTAAAGCATCCGAGGCGGTGAAAAATTCCAATTTATAGTACACATCGTGCATACTTGCGCCTATTTGAAAGCAAAACGCGCAGTCGTCGTCGACCGATTCATTGGGCAGAATATGCAAATTCGACATCGGAGGAAGGCAGATATCATCAGTGATAACCTCTTTGTATAAACAGCCTTCGGGCGTACTCAAATAATCCAGCATGCGGGTTATCTGGTTTTCAGTAAAAGCGCCGCAGCAGTCGGTGTACTGTGAATAGTGCATTATATTATTAGTATGATAATCCCAACTACATCCCGGCTCAGGCAGGCAGCCCTGAAGACTTGATCCCGGAGGTAATTCACTTTGTTGCGGGTTGCACGGGTTTTGGTAGTTGATTATTCCATCTCCATCGTAATCCAAGGGACTCGTAATTTGAGAAGACAAGCCACAATTGACATCGTCGGGGTGACACCAGATACCACGATGAACCTCCAATTCGCTCAAACCGCCGGAGAGAGTCCAGTCATCTGTTACATCTCCATCGCAGTTATAGTCTATCCTATATATAATGTTGGGTGTATCATCACAATAATCATCCAAGTCGAATGTATGGCGTAAAGTCAATACATGTCCCATCTCGTGATTAAAATTACTTCGAGTAAAAATCTCTGAAGTAAACGATGTACCGCCATATCCATCAGCCGCTCCGCTCGGATTTTGGGAGGCAATTGCCGGCAATTCAACAATAAAAGCATTAAACTCGGAATCAGTATTTATACCGAAATTATCTCTAAACCATGCCACCTGAAGTCCCGACGTGTTGAGCGCCTGTGTATTGCAATGAATATATACCCCCGACAAAGCGTATCGAATGGGTATGCATTGCACAGGTTTTTCCTGATTTATACCCCATAGTGGAATTTGCGCCCATTGTTTATACATATCAGGTCCAAGTTGTGTATTTGCACGGTTTACCCAGTCTTCAGCAACTTCGTAAGCTTTTTCAATCGGAATATTTTCTATTCCTAAAGGATCAAGCGTACCATTGCAGTTATCATCCAAAAAGAAGTGTACGTTGACTCTAATCCAAACTTTTGTACAAGTTTGTTGGATCAACCCAACATCAAAACAATGATTTTTCTCCAGTAGCGGTTCGGGAGGCGATGTCGGCTCCGGTGTTCCACAAGTTACGGGTGCATTTTGAGAAAAAAGAGAAGAAGGACTAACAATCATAACATAGGTAAAGGCCAGGAATACGGTAATAGCTGTACATTTTTCATATAGCTCTATTTTTAATGAGGAAATATTTATAGCTCGCAAACGAGATAGATTGGAACGATTGCTGTATTACCGGAAAAAAAATAAAGGGCAGCACCACTTGATTGCGAAGTATGCTTTCGGCATTGAACTGAGTGCCTTGGCCGTCCCATTCCTGAGCGGAGAGACTACCGATGATAATTGCGAGAATAGCTACGGGAAATACCGCTTTGGAGTGCATATTCATCTGCGTTTTTTTTGGAGGTAACAACTATGAACGTTTTCGACTTTAAAATAATTGATGGGGGTATTTGTTGTTTTTAACTTATAATATTGAAATCCGCAAGTAATTGTACTTATTTTATCACTTAACAAATAACGCTACAAAACTAATGCTATTTATCTTTCGAGTCAATACCTCGATTGGAGTATTTTTACTTTTTTATGTTGCAATTTGATTTTCACCTGGGGTAAATTGTCGATTGCCTAAAAAAATGGGGCGGCATAATCAACTTTGTAGTCGACGATTTTTATGCTAAAAAAAAGATACTCAAATTTTTATCTCAAAATAGAAAATACACCGTATGACGAAAAGGTTGGCTACAAAGACCTTCACGATGGAAACTTTTCGAGCATCTCAGCAAAAATGCTGAGTGTGATCAATTTCATCCCGATTTCCATGAAGTTTGGGTCTCGGGGTTATTCACTCAACCTAAACCACGCAAATCGCGCGGACTATTGTAAGACCTGATTCCATGGTGGAATATCAACGGATCTCTCTGCTTGATACAAACACCGGTCAAGAATGGATACTGGGGCTGAAGTAGGGACCAAATCCCCAATTCCTCCCTCAAAAAAGCTCCTCACCGCCGTCTTCCCCTCCGCGCCGATCGTGACATTAAAGCCGAATTGCAGGTTGATCTGGTGCTGGCTGCGTTTATTTTCGCCGCTTTTATTGCGTGCCACGAGGTCCATCACGTCGTAAAAGCCCTGTCCGGTGATAAAAGCCGGGTGTGTTTCACCACGCGTTTGCTGAGGCGCGCGCCGGCGATGGGGCCGAAGTGGAAAGCGCGGCCACCCACGTCTTCCGGTAATAAAACCCGGCTGGATTCTGCCAGGTCTTCGAGCATAATGAGCTCGGAGGCGGTAAAGTCGTTTTCGTAGGCTATGCGCTTGAGCTCATCGTTGAGGTGGACAAAAAAGCCCGACTCGCTTTCTGAGCGGCTGAAACTCCAGTCGAAGCCAATGCGGGCGCCGCCGAAAATTTCGTAATCAAACGTACGGTCGATGCTACCCCCGCCGGCGCCGTAGGGCGTGCGGGCTATATTGGAGCGAAAATCGAGGTGGATGTGCGTGCCTTTTTTGCCCTGCTTGAAAAAGCCGGGGCTGACGCCTAATTCGAAGAAGTGGCGCTGCAATTTGACGTCGGAGGATTCTCCAAAACCATACCGCGCAAAAAGCATGAGCACGGTTTTGTTATAGCCGTTGCGGCCGAATTTTTTGTTCATATCTACGTCGTTGAGCACCTCTTCTTCGCCGCGCAACAGCGATTCGAGGGTGGCGCCAAGGCGTACCAGGTTCCACATGGCCTCAAAATGGGGGTTGGCCGAGAGGCTGGCACGGTCGTCGAGCGCAAACATGGTCACGGTTTGCAAGCCTATGTCGAGCTGGGCGTCTTCCAGATTAAGCCAGAAACGATCTGCGTTAGTGGTTTTGTAATACGGCGCTACTTGCGTCTGCTGCGACTGGCCGATAAGGGAAAAAGGTAGTAGGGTCAGGGTTGTAAGGTACAGGATGGTAAAAACCTTTTCCATAATACAGGGAATTAAAAGATTTGACAAATCAATTATCTTCTGCGGTTGTTGCGCCCGCCGCCTGCCACTTTCCAGCGCACGCCGGCATAGCCGTAAGCGCTGGTCATGGGTTTCGTTCCTTTGATCGAGGTGTGTTTGTTGATGCTGAATTCGCCGCCGAGCAATACCGAAAAGTCGCCGCCGAAATTGATGGGCACTTCACCCCGCAAAAACCAACCGAGTGAAGGCACCACGCGGGGTCGCGGAATTTGCCGAAAACGACGTTCTGTATGGCTACGGCTATCTGATCGGTCGTGTTTTCTACTGGATTCAAGAGTCCGCCTTCCATGAGGTTGTCCAATTTTTCACTAATAAACAAGGTATTTCCCAGGTCGACTACCGGCGAGGGGTCGGCGGTGAAGCGTATGCCGGAGCAAAGCGAGGCGTCGATGGTACTGTTTTTGTTGCGGCCCCATTCCAGTAGCACCTGGTCGGGGTAGATCAATCGTTTCAGGTCTATGTATACGTCGAGGTCGTAGCGGTTGGCAAAAAACGGTTTGATGCGCGTTTCGTCGGCTATGGCCATGGCGGCCAGGTGTTCCGCGAGTTCTTCCGATTTGCCGGCCAGCGACAGGCGCACGGATTTGATCTGGTTGCCCAGTTTTCGAGATTCCTGCGGGGTGCTCAGGCGCGGGTCGGATACCGAAAAGCTACCGCCGAGCCAGTCGTAACGGGCAAAAAAGCGAACGGTTTTCACGTTGCGGGTTTGTTTGCGCGATATGTCGCCCGCCACTTCGATGCGCACGCCGGGGAATAATTCGCGAAGCCAGCGGGGCGCGCTGAGGTCAAAACGGGCCAACGCGGTATCTACCTGTTCTTGCGTGATTTCGATTTCAGAAAAACCCACCATCTGCGCCAGGTCGCCCCGAAAGGAGGTATGTGCACGGCCATACGACGTAACCATGCCCGCCTCAAAACGCTGGGCGGCGAGTGGCGCCGATAAAATGACCGCGGCAAGCAGTGCAAGGATACAAATTCTCATAAGCTGTGGTTGGGTTTATCGGATGAGCAGTACATCGCCTTTCAGGTGGCGGATGGCGCCGTTGCCAAAGCGAATAATGCCATGATACGTATAAATACCGGGATTGGCGGGTTTGCCCCTTGACTGGCCGTCCCATCCCTTGCTCTCGTCGTTCAGCGCGATGTCTTTTGCTTCAAATAACAAGTCGCCCCATCGGTCGAAGATGCGCAGGGCGGTAATGATCTCTCCCGAGCCGTTGTCGCTGTAAAAGGTAAACCGGTCGTTGATGCCGTCGCTGTTGGGTGAAAAGGCGTTGGGCACGTATATGTCGCCAAGTACTATTTCGAGGTGAAAGCCGTCGGAGGCCAGGCAGCCCTTGTCGTCTTCTACGATAATCCGCACGTCCATGCTGTTCGTCGCTATAAAATCTGTGGTGGCGGTTCCGGTATTGATCGCTTCGGGCAGCCACTGGTATGTTTGTATCTGTCCCACGGTTTGGGCTTGCAGGCTGACGGGGGTATTGGGGCGCATTTCGAGGTAGTCGATGCCCAGCGACACGCCCATGGTGTCGGGGGTTTCTATTATTATTTCAAATTGCTGTAAACAGCCCAGGTCGTCGAGTACGGCTACTTGGTAAGTGCCGTACGATAGCTTGTCGAAATGCGGCGACAGGCTGTAGGTCTGGCCGCCGTCGATGGAAAAAATCAGGGGCTGGTCGTCGTTTTCTGCTACGATGGTGATTTCTCCGTAATCGCCGGGACAAAACGGCTGCTCTACTTCCAGCGAAATTTCCGGGCCTTCGGGCAGGGGCGCTTCGATTTGCAATACCGACGAGCAACCCAGGGGGTCGGTGACGGTTACGGCGAAACTACCGCCGGTGGCCGTGGCAAATACCGGGCCGATAAGTCCGGTTTCCCAGGTGTATTGATAATCGGGCGGATAAATGTAAATGCGCGAACTATCGCAGCTTTCTTCAACAACGTATTCCACTTCGGGCGGCTCGCTGCCGCTAATCAAAACTTCTTGCTGAATGGCGCAGCCAAAAGCATCGGTTGCAGTAAGGGTGTACGTGCCGATTTGGCCGGATTGAAAATTGGGTATAAAAGTTTGGCCCAGCACAGTTCCCTGCGGGTCCTGCCATTTTAAGGTTACAAAGGCCGTGTCGTTATTTACACCCAAAAATAAAGTATCGCCCAGACAGGGGGTATTCACCGCCACGTCGGGCAAGGGCGGCGTATGAACCTCTACGAGCAGCGTATCGGTATCCTCGCAGCCTTCGGCATTAAAGGCGTGCAGGATATACAGTCCGGCGTCGGTTTCCTGGGCTGCCGGTATCGTCACCAGTGAATCGTTGATAACCGCGCCGCCGGCTTTTTCCCAAAAATGCCCTGCGCCTCCGGTACCGGCCAGGATCACGGGCTCCTGGTTGCAAACCGATATGTCCGGCCCCGCCTGGCAAATCGGGATTTTGCACCCATACGGAATCCTGAAGCGTGCAACAATCATCGCTAAACGTGAGGTAATACATGCCCAGATTGGCGGGTGTTAAGGGCAAGGCGGCGTTGGCGGTAGTTGCCGCCACGCCGCCCGCGTTCGACCATTGCGCTTGCGCCGGTCCCATCAGGCAGTTGGCCGGCACATTGGCAAACAAATAAAGGCTATCGTTTTGACAATCGATGTCAATACCAAAAGTAAGCGGACACATGCTTTGTGTCTGTATGCATAAAATATGGGTAGAAAATTCGGTAGAGGAAGTATTGGGGTCGCTGAAAACGCTGTATTCCACGCGCCAGCCGATGGCGCAAAATGGAAGGCGGCCGCTGAGCCGGCCAACGCCTGTGAGCGACTGCAGGTTGCCGGTAAGGGCAAAAGCCGGCTGATTGAACGAAGCCAGCCACATATTCATCGTGTTCACATCGCTCACACCCTGCACGGCCAGGATATTGTCGTCTACCAGCGCAAATCCGTCGAGACAACCCACGCAATTGCCAAAAGCCATGCCGCCCATCAATTTGAGGCTGCTGTCGGGCATAATGGCGTAAACCTTGGCCCGGTCGGCCTGCAAGCCGCCAAAGGCGTTGATATCGATAAAATAGCGGCGAAGGGTCTGTCCGTCGGTAAAATACGATTCATACACCAGGGTATCCAGCGCAGGCATCGTATTGGGACTGCCGTCCTGCGGATCGATATAGGAAACGCCGCAATCGGGCAAAATAATAGGCGACTGGGCTATGCTTTGCGAAGACAAACACAGGAAAAGTAGCGAGGAAAAGAGAAAAAAACGGTTTCTGCAACCCATAGCACTTAATTCATTCGAAATTGGCTTCACTACATCATATGCAGCAAAACCGGTTATGCGACATGTTAATAACAAATGCCGCTGTTACTTGATAAGCAGAAAGTCGTCTGAAGTGGTAGTCATTTCGAATAAAAGCTTCGAAAGACCCGAAGGCAATAGGAGATCATGATTTAGGCTCGACAAAAGTAGCATTTTAATATTTGATTTATCTACGATTTGTTGGGATTTTGACGAAAAATAGCGGGCGGGGTCACTTATGGGTACAAAAGTGAAGCGGTTTAACGTTAGTGGTCAGGAATTATATGTAATTTTGAGCCCTACACTCACAGACGACCAATTCTATCTCTCGTCAATTGCCAAAGCCCACTATAGCAACTCCTATTTTTATTTTAAACTTAATCAAGCGCATGAAAAAACTGATGTCTTGTTTATTAGTCCTGGCATTTTTGCCCGGTTTGATGCCCCTGCAAGCGCAAAATGAAGGCTTGAAGGGTTTGTTTGACAAAGAAGCCCCCGCTTTTCAGACCTCTATGCTGCCTACAGCTGACAGCGGGGTTGTAATGATGGTGTTTTATTTTACCCACAGTAAGGCTACCTCATTGGAGGCCTCGGTGTGGATCAAAGACCAGGGACCGACTTTTTCCGCTGATGGATACCAGATTATGGTGAAAGGACTTCACGAAATGCGCAACCGCCAGGAAGATACCTTACTGATACGCGGCCTCAAGCCGTTGCATTTTTATACGATAGGCGTAGATTATCGCACGCCAAAAGCATTTTCTTCCAAATTTACATCCAAACCTGTCAAAGAAGGCTATCGCTACGAATGGAAAGACAACGCCAAGCCCAAACAGATGGCAGAAGCCAAACCGGGAAAAGAAGCTGCTACCGCAAAAACGCCCTGCCAAAACCCCGATATTACGGTTCAACTCGAATCTTCCGGCTATTGTGGCGATGGCAATTATCCCGCCGTGCAGGTCGTTTGTACCAACTGCAAAGGCAGAAACTGGGAATTTAGCGTGGAATACCGCCAGGGCAATAACAACTGGACCTCCCTTCGTGCCGACGGACTCAACCAACCTGCACAAGGCAACGCTACCCGCACCGAACCGCTCTGCGCATTGCTTCCCGGCACTTACCAGATAAGGGTATCAGCTCGCGAACAATACTGCCCCAGCCCGGTATATCACTACCTGGGTACGCCGGTTACCGTAGGAAACGACCAGGCAATTACCGATGTAAAAACCGAAAAGGCCGCCGTCCAAACCCCCAAATCAGTTTACCCCGACACCTGTGCAGCCCAGGCCAAAGCTGTGCGCTATGGCAATTCCATCAAAGGAACCATCGTTTTGGAAAATAATTCCCCCTGTAGCGCCTACGAGCCTTTTGCCCAGGTGCGCTACATCCATCCCGGTTACCGCGATATCAACCCGGCGCCGGTGCCGCTGATTCCGGGCGTAGCCGCCAATTTTGATATTCCCCTCGACGAAAAAGACCTCCAGCGGGGTATCCACACCATCCAGGTGATTACCTATATCCGCCCCAATGCGAATAGCGCAGGCATGCCGGTGGGTTCGTTCTGGATCAAAGCAGAAAATTATGAAACACTGGACGTGAGGGGCAATGCCCAGGGGATTGTCCCAAAAACGGAGAAGGTGTCGGCCTACGATACGGAACCCCGCAAGGAAGTTCTGCAAGCCAAACCCGCCGAAGTTGACGCCAGTTTTGACGAGGCGCTTTTGCAACAGGATATCGAGTTGGTGAATGTAAACGCCTCCGACCCTAATTGCAATCAGGTACAGGATCTGCAACTCGTATACCTGACCGCCGCCGCAGATAAGCCGGCCTACGTTTCCTGGATGAATCCCCGCTGCTGCCAGGCCGACGGCTGCCCTTATACGGTGTGGGCCGGCAAATCGCCCAGCCAACTCCGTCTGCTGGTGGAAGGCAGCAAACGCGGCGTTTTGGTCAAAGAACTCCTCCAAGAGTTGACGGCGGAAGATACTTATATCGAAGTAGTCGTTAAATCCCCCAACGGCGCACGCAAAGCGGGGTATGTGGTGGGCAAAGGCCCGCTCTACGGCTACGAGGCCATCATGGCTTACAGCGATGAACTCAAACCCGCCGCCGAACAAAAACCTGCCGAGTACGATGGCCTGCGGGGCGTAAAAGAAACAGTTATCCCAGCAAATACATCATTGAGCGGCACGCTAACACCGAACAATAAAGATCCCGAAGCAATACCCGTTTACCAGGCGCCCCAACTGCCCGTTTCTGATTTTAATCCCTGCAAGTACAAACGCGAAACGACTATCGCCGGCGAACAACCGGTCTACGTGGGCGACGAATTAACGATCAAATACAACTATACCGACCCGGAATACCGGTTTTCACTGTACCTCCTCCCCGAAGGAGCCAATGAATGGGTACTCGCCCCAGGAGTGGAGGAGTTGCAGGAAGCAGCACAATTCAAATTGAATGTTACCCACGGCCATGCCGGGAAATATGTGGTGTTGGTGTACAATCCTGCTAAAAACTGGGGCTGTTTGTCTACGCCGCTGGCGCAATCTTTGGAATTGAAAGTTTTGGACTGAATGAGTTTTTTTTTACCGCAGAGTTAAACGGAGTTGAAAGGAGTTACGCAGAGCGTGATGTTGACTCTGCGGAACTCTGCGCAAAACTCCTTTAACTCTGCGGTTAAAAACATCCTGTTGATTTACAAACAATTAGCTATCCAATCCAACTCGTACATGCTTACCCGCTTTTCAGGTATAACCTGTTTGTTTTTCCTCTTTACGCTCCCCCTCGCCGCCCAAACCATAGCCGTGAAGGGCAGGGTGCTCTCCTCAGAAGACGCCAAACCCCTCCAAGGTGTAAATGTAGTGGTGAAGCGCACCGGCAACGGCGCCGTCACCAACGACAACGGCGATTACGAGGTGAACGTGCAGCAAAACTACTTCACCACATACGCCGGCGATACCCTCATTTTTTCCTTTACGGGCTACGAGACTATGGAGGTGGCTGTCAACGGCCTCACCCGCGTCAATGCCTTGCTTCACCCCCTCGCCGTACAATTGGAAGAGGTGATCGTGACCGGCACGGCTGCGGGACGTTCTCAAAAAATAATGAGCTACGCAGTTGGGCAGATCAGCGAAAATATGCTGCAAACCGCGCCTAGTCCCATCCTGGGCGAAGGGTTTCAGGGCAAGGTAGCCGGACTACGCGTCAACCGGGTGGGCGGCCAACCCGGGCAGGGGGTGTTTTTCCAGATCCGCGCCGCCGATGCCATCTCCAACGGCCAACAACCGCTGATCATCGTAGATGGCATTTTCCTCAACGGCGGCAACCTGTCGGATATTAACCCCGAAGACGTCGAACGAATTGAAATACTCAAAGGCTCGGCAGGCGCGTCGTATTACGGCTCCCAGGCCGCCAACGGCGTTATCCAGATTTTTACCCGCCGGGGCAAAAACCTCAGCGTGGGCGATACGCGGGTCACGTACCGCGCCGAAGCAGGGTATTCGCAGGAGGTGAAACGCTACGATATCAACCGGTTTACCAACCGCGAAATCCTGGACCCCGCAGGTCCCCAGCCCGTGCTGGGCAACCCCGTGGCCGACGACCTGCACGATACGCCCCTGCCCAACCTGCACGACTACCAGGAAGAAATCCTTTTCCAAAAAGGCGCCTTCCAGTCGCACTACGTGGCAGTGGAGGGCAAGTCGGGGCGCACCAATTTCCTGGCTTCAGGGCAACGACTGCGCGATGAAGGTATCATACAACAATACGACGGCTATACCCGGCATAATTTCAGGGTAAACGTAGACCACCAGCTCAGCGACAAGCTGGCCCTGCAGGTGAGTTCGATGTATAGCGCATCGGAGCAAGACTGGCTGCCGCCTACCTCCAACGGCCCCTCCAGCTACCTGGCTACCGCGTTATTTCTCACGCCTATATTCGACCTCGATGCGTTTAACGAGGAAGACCGATCTATTTATGACTGGGATATCGACAACACCGGGCTCAGCACCACCAATCCGCTTTACGACCGCGCCCATTCCCGGCAACGCGTCAACCGCACCCGACTGCTGGGTAGCATCGGCGTGCAGTATTTTCCGGCTTCCTGGCTTACGCTGGCCTACCAGGCCGCCCTCGACCACTCGACCAATCAATACGAGCATTTTGTCGACAAAGGATACCTGAGCATAAACGTACCGGGCCTGTTCGGCCCCTTGGCTACCTACGGCGTGCAAAACAGCGCCGGCGGTGGCATACAGCGCAGCCTGCGCACCGCCAATTCGCTGATATCACGATTCAACGCCACCGTGCGCAAGTCGTTTTCCGGATTTAACACTGCCGTCAGCGGTATTCTGTTGTACGAAGACCTCACGGCGCAGTACAATGAAGGCATCGGCGAAAACCTGGCCGTGGCGGGCCTTCGCTCGCTCGACAATGCCCGCAGCAACGTGTTTATCGCCTCCGAATCGCAGGAAGTGGTGGCTTACAGCGGCTTCCTGGTGGCCGACGCCGATTACAAACAAAAATACATCTTCAGCGGGCTCTGGCGGCGGGAAGGTTCTTCCCTATTCGGCCCCGATCAACGCTGGGCCAATTACTACCGCGCCAGCGGCGCCTATCGCATTACACAAGACCTCAAAATACGCGGCATCCAGGAACTCAAACTGCGCGCTTCTACCGGCACATCGGGTATCCGCCCCGCCTTTGAGCAGCGGTTTGAAACGTTTGAACTCCTCAACGGCGTGCTCGTGAAAAATACGCTGGGCAACGACGCCCTGCGCCCCTCCCTCTCCACGGAAATGGAAGTGGGCGGGCATATCACCTTCCTGCGCGCCTTCGACCTCGACGCGAGTTATGTGCAGATCACTACAGAAGACCAGATCCTGCTCACCCCGCTATCCGGCGCTTCCGGCTTTGCGGGCCAATGGCGCAACGCCGGCACGGTAGAAGCCGAAGTCTACGAAGCCGCGCTGACCACCGATTTCAAAAAACTCTTCCGCATCAAAATACCCGATTTTCGCTGGGAACTGACCGCAACTTTCGATCGCGTAAAACAAACGATCAGCCAACTCGACGTGCCCGCCTATACCACCGGGCCGGGTATTCAGCAATCTTCCCTGTTCCTGATCGAAGAGGGCGCTTCGCTCGGCGCGATGGTGGGCGAAGTCTTTGCCACCAGCCTCGACCAACTGGAAGACCAGGAAGGCATCGATCCGGGGGATTATACGATCAATGACGTGGGTTATGTAGTACACAAAGACGCCATCGGCACCCCAGACGAATTGCCATACAAACTACGCGACGCCAACGGCAACCCCCTTGTGCAGGTCATCGGCGATATCAACCCCGATTTCCGGATGGGTTTTTCCCATGTGATCGGGTTTAAAGGCCTGGAATTGTACGCCCTTGTAGACTTGAAAAAGGGTGGCGATATTTACAACATGACCAAACACTGGGCTGTACCGCGACCAGCGCCACGCCGACGTGAGCAATTACCCTGGCGTCGCCGGCGGCTTTTTTGGCAGCAACGGTCTGTATAACGTCTTGGTGGCCAATAACCATTTTGTAGAAGACGGTTCTTTTGTCATGTTGCGGGAGGCCTCCTTGTCGTATACATTCCGCCAGGGCTTGTTCCGCAATTTCGTCAAAGGTATGCGCCTCAGCCTCACCGGCAGAAACCTGCTGACCTGGACGGATTACTCAGGATTCCACCCCGATGTGAGCGCTGCACCCCGCGACGAAAACCTGTTGACCAATCGATTCCAGGATGAACGGGGTAGCGACACGCGCACCCCCGGGGGCGACCCCAGCCTGTTTGCCATCGATGCGTTCAACTATCCCCTGGCGCGCACCTATACTTTTAGTCTTCAACTCACTTTCTAAATGTCATGTCCATGCGCAAAGCATTTACTTATATAGCCGGCTTTTTCCTGTTAATCGTTGCCGGATGCAAAGACCTGGATACTTTTAACGACAACAACCCCGACCGCGAGTTGGTACTGGCCAGCGGCGCTGATCTCATTTCCGTGCTGGGTGGCGGGTATGTGAGTTGGTGGCAGGCTGTTCATGGAGAACACCCTGTGGTGGCGCTATCCGTAAGCGCCGATGCCCACGGCATGTCGTGGGGCAACTTTGGGGCGCAGCGCTTGGGCGAAGAACCCCGCGCGCCCTACAACAACCGGAGCACCGAAGAGCCCGACTACCGTCAAGTGTCGGAAGACCCCTGGTACGGCTGCTTGTCGGCTGTCTCCAGCGCCAACGACGTCCTGGCGGCACTCGACCGCGGCGTATCTATTGACAACGGCGGCCCACAAGACGAAGCGGTACGCGCTGCCGCGCACTTTCTGAGGGGGGTGAGTTGGGGTTATCTCGGACTCATCTTCGACAAATCGCTGCTGGCCGACACCGACACCGACCTGTCGGCGCAGATTCCCTTCACGCCATACACCGGTATGGTTGATGCCGCTGTCGCGGAATTAGAAACAGCCATCGAACTAGCTGATGCTGTTGGCGACAATTTTGTGCACAATTACTTCAACGGGCTTATTTTTGGTGACGAGCAATTTGGGCAACTCTGCCATTCCTATGCGGCACGGTTTTTGGCGCAATGGCCGCGCACCCAGGCTGAAGCAGCCGATGTGGACTGGTCCGCTGTGCTGACCCATGCCGAAAAAGGTATAGATTTCAATTTTTCGCCCGAAGCCGATGGAAAATTTTGGACGAGTTACCAGCGCTTTGTATTTGCCGAGGCGGGTCAGGGGCCTTTTTGGGCAAGAGTAGATCAGCGACTGATAGCTGCTTTCGACCCGAGCCAGCCGGCCCGGTATCCCGAAGTATGGGCCCTGGGCGAACCGCCACTGGCCAACCCCATGGCTACCTCGACAGATACGCGACTATTGTCGGATTTTGTATTTTTGCCGGTAAATAATTTCCCCGCCGAAAGAGGCGAGTGGCATTATTCCCATTACAAACACAACCGAAACATCAGCGATCCCGGCTTTGCCGGCGACGGCTTTTCGGGCGGGCCCATGCCGGCCTTCCTGGCTGCCGACAATGCGCTGCTGCGCGCCGAAGCGCTGCTGCGCCTGCAACGCAACGCCGAAGCCGTAGCTATCATCAATGCCGGTACCCGCACCACACGCGGCCACCTGGCCCCGCTCAATGCCGGCGCCGGTGCGGCTATTGTGGAACAGGCTATCGCTTACGAGCGCGCCATAGAACTGCTGGGCACAGCGCCTATGAGCCTTTGGTTTGACCGCAGGCGCATGGGGGCCCGGCAAGATTATATAAATGTAGAGGCACTGGGAGGCCTGCAAACCGGCACGCCGGCACAGCTACCCGTACCAGCTACCGAATTGCGCATACGCAACGAAGCGGCTTATAATTACGGCGGACCGCTCGATCCGGAAGGCATTGATCCTGTTTATTGATAAAACTTCTTTGTGCATGTCACCAAATCTACGACTGACCCGTTCTCCCTTTTTTCGCATTGCACTGGGTGTAATTGCCGTTGCAATAACCACTGCCCGTATCTTCGCATACGAACTGGAACCGCCCAAAAGCCAGGCCCTGCGAGGCGATAGCGTACAAATGGTTTTGTGGCGATTAGCGCACGACAACCCCACCATGGTAGGGTATGTGCAGGAAACAGGTCGCTATTTCCTCTACGACCCTCGTGGTGAAGCCGTACCGGCAGACTTGCTGGTAAAATTGCAAGATGCCTTTTACTACGACATTTCTGAAACCTGCAAATATTACGGGTACAAATATCTTGCTGACTGGAGGTCGCTGGCGGCCAAATCTTCGAGAGAGACCTTTTGGGGTACATCCTACCTCTGCAACCGCGCTCATAATTATTTTGGTATTATCAGAAAAAACAAACCCTGGGCTTGTGAATCGTTCCGCTTTTGTACCAATGTGGTTAAAAACGACCCCGAGCCCACCGAGTTTATGGCTTTCAACGACTTTGAATCCTCCCTCTGGATGTTTATCCACACCATTTACAGCCCCCATTATCTGGATCGGATGCCCGATGGGGGAGAACGCGTAGCAAAAGCCATTGAATACGAAAGGCGCTTCGGCGTACACTACTGGCAGGCTGCCTACTACAGTTCGATCTATGCCTACCAGCTCAATGGGGAGTCTTACACAGACGAGGAACTCATATACACCTGGAGCGAACACCCCATCAACAATCTGTGTGTCAATTGCTCGCGAAAAACCGACAAAGAGTGGGTGTATAAGGTATGGATGGCCGAGCAGCGCGCAAAAAGCTGATTAATACGCCAGCCTTCCAAATTTATGCACTACTCCATCACGGCTGCCTACCCATAGCCAGCGACCGTCGGGAGAAAAAGCGACGCCATTGATAGCTTCATCGTTGAAATCTTCAAGGCGTTGTATATCAGCGCCGGAAAGGTTAAATATCCGCGCCACGCCGCCCTCTGCGCCGGCCGCGACCAGTCTGCTGTCGGGAGAAAAAGTGATGCAGTTGACTGCACGCCCGCCGGTTTTATTTTCAGCAGAAAAAATGCGTTCAAACATCTGGTTCCCTTCGACATTAAACACCGTTAATTTGGCTTTTAACCCGCTTTCGCCCATTGCCACGTAACGCCCGTCGGGTGACCAGGCTACCGACTCGATGCGGCCTTCTTTACCGCTCATGGTTTGCATTACACTCGGGTGTTTGCCCGAGATATCCCATATCCTGAGGTTATCGTCGTAACAGCCGGTGAGCAGGCGCTTGCCGTCGGGCGAAAAGCACAGGTCGGATACCAGACCGGGGTGAGGGAGATAGAATTCCTTTCCATCCGGGTTTCGGCACACTACGGTTGAATCACTTTGAGAGAAAGCAATGAACCGGTTGTCGGGCGCTATCGCCAAAGCAAAAATGGAGCCTTGGGGGCTTTTCAGCACCTCTTTTTCAGAGCCGTTTATATTCCATAATATTAGCTTGTTGCTTCCGGTGGCAATCAGACTGCCGTCATTTGAAACTGCTATATCTTCTATAAAATTATCGTGGCCGCTCAGCGTATGCAACAGATTGCCCGCTGTATCCCAGATAAACGCAGATTGAGGTTGTGCAAAATTGTGCAAATCCAGTATGGATTCCCACATATTATCTTCAGTATCGTAATCCTTGCCGGCAATCGCCTGAATGGCGCTGCCAGCAGCAGTAATAATATATTTGCCATCCGGAGAAAGATGCATAATCGATAAAGATTGATCGCTGCCGGTAGAAAATCGACCGGCCAACTTGGAATAGGTTTTCCATCGCTTGATAGTTTGGTCTTCGCCGGCGCTGAGAAAACTATTGCCATCCGGAAAAAAAGCCGCGTAATACACAAAACCTTCGTGCCCCCGGTATATTTTTTGCTGGCGCCCCGAGCCGTCCCAAAGTTTGATCTTTTGGTCGTCGCTGGCTGTCAGTATATATAACCCATCCGGAGAAAAACAAGCGCTATTGATGCGGCGGTCATGGGCCACCCAAGCTGCCAGCAACTCGCCGTTTTTTCGCCATAAACTCGCCAAACCGTCTCTGTCGGCGGTTAAAATGGTATCGCCGCCCGGACTGATATCCACGGCTAAAATCCAATCGTCCAACAGATACGATTGCAGGCGTTTATAATTGTCGAGTTGCCACAAGTGCGCCTTTTTGTCTTTTGAAGCCGTTAATACTGCGTCTCCTTTTGGAGAAAAGACCATATCCGTGATATCTTCCTCGTGTGCCTTCCAGCTTTTTTGCAGTTCCCCTTTTGCGTTATACATCCCAATAAAGCCATTTGCGCCTCCCAGGGCGATGACGCTCCCGTTAGATGAGCAAGCAATGCTTTGTAATGGGTCAATGTGCCCAAAATGTATTTGTAGTAGTTGTTGGCCCTCCTTGTTCCACAAGTATGCAGTATCGTTTAGACTTGCTGTAAGTATGCGCTGCGATCCGGCATAAAAAGCGGCATCAATCACTCTGGACGGATGGTCAAATCGCTTCATTTCCTTGCCTGTCGTATCGTACAAAATGGCCTGTCTGCCGGCTATTGCGAGTATTAAGCTTCCATCGGGAGAGGGTATAGCTTTTTCTACCTCGCTACAATTGATTACCCGGTCATAAAATTCGTTTTCAGCGTAAATATCATGGCGTGCCTGGAGGGCTGTTTTGTGGTCGGGCGATAAGGCCAGGGCTTGGTTGATTATCTGAAAAGCCGCCGTAGCATCATTGTCTGCTAGCTGTAATGCTCGCGACACGAGTTGGCTGGTATGTGCCAGGCGCTGCGCTTTGTTGTTAGCCTGCCAGGCGTATATCGAGGCGCCGGTAGCAATCAGGGCCAGCAAAACGCCACCGACGGCAATCATGTTGGCCCTGCGGCGACGTTGGCGTTCGTGGGCCAGTTCGCGCTCCCGGGCTTCAGAAGCGGCGGCTTCGGCATGGCGGCGCTCTTCGGCCAGCCGTTGCTCGCGGGCTTTGAGCACGGGCGCCACCAGGGTATCGTGACTAATTTCGTAGTTGAAGCCGCCCGTGGTGTTGGGTTCGGCGCGTAACAAGAAGTTGTGGGTCAGCTTTTTAAGCAGTGCTTCGGTCACGCCGGGTTTGGCCGTCAGTTTGCGGCCGTCGGCGTTGAGGCGGAATACGACGCCGGTAGCTTCGTTGAGGCTCACCAGCTCGTCTTCGATAAGGAGGCGAGCCTCATCGCGCTCCCCCGGCGGCAACTCCATTATTTTGTTGTGGTAATATTCTTCGTAAATGCGATCAAACCGGGGCAGGTCTTTGGGACCCACTTCGGTGTCCCGGTTACCCTGTTTGGCGCGTTCGATGAGTTGTCGTTCGATGCTTTCGCAACATATTTGCAGCAAAAAAGCTTCTATACGCCCCTGGTTGCGCGCAGTTTCGTGTTGGTCTCCTCCTCCTTTTTTTAGTTCCGAAAGCAGCGTTTGCAGCGCCTCGTCGCTATAGCTAAAGGAATGGCACAAAAAGCCCATTTCCTGGGGTAGTGCCGCGGGTTGCACGATGGCTTCGCGGGCCTGCTCGTCGGTAAATCCTTTTAGTTCAAAACGCTTGTGCAGGATGGCCGGCAATTCGGTTTTCAGGCTGTTGAGCCAGCTCAGCCGGTCTTCGCGGATGGCGATGACGGCCCGCACATTGAATTCCCCGGACAGGAATTCTTTGTCGTCATCGCTCAGTTCGTCCCAGCGGTCGCGGATGGACTGTGGGATTTCGGTATACAGCAATTCGGCCAACTGCTCGCGAAAGCGCGACTGCTGGTCTTGCGGATAGGTAAAAACTCTTCAAACTGGTCGAAGATGATCACAAACCGGTTGGGGGCGCCGTGGTAGCTCTGCTGGGTTTTAAAGGCTTCCCAAAGCGTCAGAGGTTTGGAGTTCAACAGGGGATGGCGCGGATTGGCGTATTTGAGCGATTCCTTCAGCTTGTCCAGTACGATACCCACCGGATCGGTATTTTCGCCGGCAATGTACGAGCGCATGCGCACTACCAAAGGTACAAACTGCCTGTTCATCGGGGCGCGGGTATCCACCATACGGGGAATAATGCCTGCGTTGAGCAGTGAGCTTTTGCCGTAACCCGACTTGCCAAAGAGCACCACGAGTTTTTCGAGCAGGATGAGCTCGTAGAGGTCCTTGATGTCGCGGTTTCGCCCAAAGAACTGGCCGGCCTGCGAGGTCTCAAACGGCTTTACGCCTGGATATCGGTACAGTAATCCACTCATACGGCAGCGGCTTGTCGGGCGGTGGTCAAAATAGAATCGATGAGCCGGTTGTACTCCACAAAGTAATCGCGGCTATCCATCACGCCTTTGTTTTTTTCTTCCATCAGGCTATTGTAGCGCCCCATCAGCAGGGTAGCCTCCTGGGCCAAGGGCGTGTTATCAGTCTGCCGGCGCAGCACCTCGAGGGGCGCCGCCAGGTCCTTGCCCGTCTGGATCAGCTTGATAATATCGATTTCTTCGGCGGAGGCGGGGTTGGCTAGGGTGCGCAGCAGGTTGCGCGAGCTACATTTTTCGTGCAGGGCGTCGAGAAACGACTGGTCTTTCTCCAAAAATTCTATTTGAAACTGGTGCAGCAAAAAATCGCGGGTATCCTCTTCCACATGCTGGCGGCTGGCGGCGTATTTTTCGGTTTGTTCGTGGCCGCAGAGCAGGCGCAGCAGCAGTTGCGTATGCCAGTTTTCAAACTGAAAGCCGATGAACAAAAACAGGCGCACCTTGTCGAGCGCGGTCTGAAGCTTGGGCGGCAGCCCCGGTGCGCTCACCGATGAAGCAATGAGGCGGAAGAGGTCTTCGTAATCGAGGATGATCGACTCGTCGTCGTTGACTACGCCGCAGAGGTTGTAAAAGAGCGGCAATTCTTTTTGGGGTTCTTCTACGTCGTCGGTGGCTTTGCTGCGGCTTTAAAATAACTAAAGCGATGCCGCACGCCGAATTTGTGCGCCACATCCGACAAATACGTGTCAGGATTGATGGATACCACCAGCGGAAATTTGATCTGGGCTATTTTTGGTAAATGACTTCTTCGGGTTCGCGTTCGTTCACAAATTTGCGCACAAAACGAGCCGCGTCGTTTTTGGCTATTTTATTGGAAAATAAAAACAAGCCGTCCTGTTCGTAATAGTAGGCAATTTTGGCGCGGAATTTATCCCATATCTGTCCGCGCCAGGCTTTGTTCATAGGCTGGCCGTCAAAATGCATCACTTCGGGTCCGATCAGCAAGACCGCTTGTTCGGATTCGATATATTCCAAAATGGTATCCCAATCGAGGTCGTGGAGGTCTTTCATGAACTGTGCGGGGTTTGTGACAACGAACAAATATACGCGACTTGACGAGAAAATGAGCTTTGTGAATGTAATTCATATTAATGCAAATTCTTAACTTACGTACGTCATACAAACTGCTTTAGCTGCCAAATTCAAATAGAACACATAGCACCGTACCGGCTGCTTTAGCTGCCGAAAAATCCCCCCCCCTAAAATCCCATACCAATTATTTTAACCAAAATAAACCGCAAATGAAAACAATTTATCACAACCGCCTACCGCATCTCGCACCGCTTGGCGCCACATTTTTTGTCACCTTCCGACTTGCCGATTCGCTACCGCAAAACATTGTAAAGGCTTTGAAAGAGGAATTAGAAATTGAGTCCAAACGCCTAAAAAGAATTTCCTGCTGATTATGAGAGTCGGATAAGAGATGCCCGCAAGCGAAATTTTGGCAAATATGATCACCAGCTTGATAAGAAGCCGTATGGCGCGTGTTATTTGCGACTACCCGAAGTTGCCGAAATAGTTGCTGCCAAGTTGCAGCAATATGATGGTACACACTATGATTTACAAGTATATACCATTATGCCTAACCACGTTCATGTGCAATTCAGCATGGCGCCTCAATTGGGCGAAACACCCGAGTCGTGGCCCGAAGAGGCCCCGGCCCATTATGTGCAATTAGATGATATTATGCAGCTGATCAAGGGTGGTTCTTCTCATGCTATCAACAAATTATTGGGGCGCTCGGGAAAATTGTGGGTCAAAGACAGCTATGACCATTTTGTGCGAAATGAAAAAGAATGGCTAAATATAACCCGGTATATTCTGCAGAATCCTGTTAAGGCCGGCTTCATTGATACATGGCATTTATGGCCATTCAGTTATTGTAAGGAGGAGTTGGTTAGTGAGATTATGATTTAAGCAGGGTTTTCCGGCAGCTAAAGTACGACTTTTGCACAGCTGCTGTAAAGGACTCATTATTCCCCAAAAAAGGTCATAATGTGAATAAACAATAGGAGTTTATTCCTACCATTCCAAAACAAACCCAGTCTTTGGCAAACACAAGCCAAAGGAAGCATCCAAGGCAATGGGATACTTGTTCGTCGTCACCTTAACTGGCAGCGGGTTGCATCAACTGGCATAGGACATCATGTAGGGATTGTCCCATACAGACTTGGAGGTATACGAATTCTACGAGGGTCAATAGTCCTTCCAGTTGAATCAATCTTCGCAGCCATGGGAGTGAACCAGGAGGCTCTGTGATATTGAACCAGTGTCGAAACTGTGACAGGAGTTCATCGTCGTGGATGGCGCGTTTTAGCATCGTGTAGGCTGTGGAGACAAAGGCAATATGTGTCTTGATGGCCTCGAAGTCCCGCAGTTGATACTTATCCAATCCCTCGGCTTTGCTCTCTTGATGGAAAGTTTCGACAGGCCACCGATGGCGGCGGATGCGTAGTATCCCGCTGGCATGCCAGTGGGTTCGATTACTTATACTAAAAGTGGGTTTATCACTTAAGTCTTCTTTATTGAAAGATATGATCAATCGCTGTTTTTCAAAACCTTGTATGCGGTGGGTAGCGCAATAAGCCCAGTAAGTGTCTTGCCTGCCTTTGTAATGCACCGTGGTTTTATAAAAATGTTTTTGTCCATCGCATTGCTGCTGCTTGAGGCGTTTAACAAAATCGCCTAAAGTGAGCTTTTCCGAACCTGATAATATCACCATCTGGTAATCGGCTAAGCTGCCAACATAGGCCATTTTTAAATCCTCACCGATGATTTTGCACGACTGCCCACTGGTGTATCCGTGATCCATTGCTACAGGCAAGTCCACCTGGGGCCACTGGCCCTTAAAGCGACGCAATAATTCCAGGGCGCGATATATTTTGGACTGATACACTTGATTGAGTGCCGGTTCTTTGAATTGACACCCTCTGAAGCGATCGTGCATATAATGGCGCCATTTACTGACCTGTTCATGGCGTTCCACCCATTTTTTCGTTGACTGCCAAGTTTAACTCTCGCATCTTCTCGGCAACGGCTTCCCAATCAGGCGGTATCCAAAGATCGTGTGCTACGGGATAGTCTGTGTGATCATCGCTGTAATAAAGAGTAACCAGGTTGTGAGCAAATGTGTAATGCTCCTCCACATGATCCCATAAATATTGGATATGCTCGAAATGGGAACCGTAGTGACTCATCAGCGTATCGTCTATGGTAAGCACGCCGCTGTCGCCTGTCGAGCTTTTGAAACGGGTAGCTTCTGTGTGCTGCATCAGCTCTATTCGGCGCTTATTGAATGCTTCCAAATCAAAATTGTGACGCTTCAAAAAGCGGTTAAAACTACTTTGATTCCGCCGTTCTACTACAAACAGACGATTGATCCCTTCCAGCGTTTTATTATCGCTGACTAGCACTCCGCATAGGTATTTACGAAAGTAGCGGTAGCCTGCTTCGCTAAACAAGTCTGAAAAAAACGGAGCATAGCGCTCTACTATAAGGGGGAGGCGTACCAAGATATTCATACCCCATGTATTTGTTACCTCCAAAATTACGTAGTTCGCCCCAGCTTAATCTAAAACCAACCCATTATCTCTACATCCAACTATTGGAAAGGTGTCGTGCTGTGCAAAAGTCGTACTAAAGCAGCCGGTACGGTACGACAATTTCCGGGAGTTGATGCAGCCGGTACGTTACTCCACTTCCACAATCATCTCTACTTCCACTGCTATGTGGCGGGGCAGAGCAATCATGCCTACTGCCGAGCGGGCGTGTTTGCCGCGGTCGCCGAAGACCTGTACCATGAGATCCGAATATCCATTGATCACTTCGGGTTGGTTGGCGAAGTCGGGCGCGCAATTGACCATGCCCAATACTTTTACGATGCGCTTTACTTTTTTCAAATCGCCCAATTCAGCTTTCAGCACGGCCAACTGCGCTATGCCCGTGAGGCGAGCTGCATCGTAGCCCTGCTCGATGGTGAGGTCAACGCCTACCTTGCCGGTCACGTAGCCCCCTTCGGGTTTCGAAGGGCCTTTGCCGGCAAGAAACAACAGGTTGCCCACCCGCACTGCATTCACGTAGTTGGCCACCGGCGCCGACGGCGTCGGCAAGGTAATACCCAGCTCTTTCAACCGAGCCTCCGGGTCATAATCCCCCGTTTGAGCTATCATATTCGATGAAAATAACACACTGATGAGCACTAATATGGCGAAACACCTCATAAATATCTGTTTTAAAAATAATCAAACATCCAGCATCAAACATCCAGCATCAAACATCAAACATCAAAAACCGCCGTCAACCCCTTCTTCAGCACCTCCATATCCTCCATCTTGCCCGTACTCACCCGGCACCAATCGGTAAGGGGCGGGAAAGGACGGCCCACCTCGACGCCCTGGGCCCGCATATCTTTGATCACCTCAGCAATAGGCCGGCCGGTTTTGAAAAAGACAAAGTTGGCATGGCTGGGCACGTAAGGTAATTTCAGCTTGTCGAGTGTTTGGCAGATCAGCGCTTTGCCTTCGGCGTTCATCCGCAGGCTGTGGCGGTAAAATTCCTGGTCATCGAGTGCGACGTTGGCGGCGTTCAGAGCCAGGATATTGGGCGTGTCCACCTGCACAGCTTCGATGCGGCGTATGAGGTCGGGCCGGGCAACGAGGTAGCCGATACGGATGCCCGCCATACCGTAGACTTTGGAGAAGGTACGCGAGACGATCACGTTGGCGCCTTTTTGACCAACTCAACCATACTGGGATACCCCCGTCTCGGTTACGTAGTCGAAGTAGGCCTCGTCGGAGAAGACCACCGTTTGTTTTGACACAGATTCGCAGAAATCCCTGAGTTTGGCAGCGGGCAAAATCCCCGGTGGGGTTATTGGGATTGCACACAAACACCAGCCGGGTAGTGGCCGTCACGCGGCGCGCCATCTCGTCGAGGTCGAGGAGAGGTGTTCGTCCGATAGGTTGGGCACCCGGTTGATATAGCCGCCGAAAGCCTCCGCGTAAAACAACATCGCCTCGAAGGTGGGCGATCCGGCGATGACTTCGCCTTCGTGCAAACCCAGCGCCAATGACGTGATTTTCAACCCTTCCGTTGAACCCACAGTAAGCAGAATATGATCGGGGCTCACACCTTCTTTGGCGGCCACTT
>JADKAE010000002.1 GCA_016715405.1 Saprospiraceae bacterium
CCAGGCGGAACACCCGTCCGCCGTTTTCATCCAGTCGACGATCGAGGGCGCGGGCCTGGCGGAAAGCGTTTTTGTAGTCTTTGCGCTGAATAAAAACCCAGGTGAGTAGTTCGACGTATTGAACGGCGTTTTCGTCAGTTTGCAACCGGGTATAGAGTTGCGCTTGTAATTCTTTGAAATCTTCGGGCATCAGGTAGCGCTGGAAGATAGTTTTGAGGTTATTGAGCCGTTCGGGGCTATCGTCGAGGCTATTGAGGTACTGTTCCACCATACGGGGTATATCGCCTTTGCGGCGGTACAGGTCGCCCAGGTTGTAAGCAAAGAGTTGGTTATCTTTTAACAATACCGCACCTTTTTCGTAAGAAGCTATAGCCTGGTCGTATTTCATCTGGTTGGCAAACATATTGGCCAGCCTGATGATAGAATACTGATCGGGGGTGAGACGCTCGATGGCGAACAGATACTGCTTGTCGGCTTCCTCCTGGCGATCTTGTCTTTCCAGGAGTTTGCCATAGGTTACGTACAGGCTGCCGTTGGCGGGATCTTTCCTGATTTGTTTGACCAATTCCTGTTCGGCCTTATCATAGGACGACAATTCAATCAGGCAATCGATGTAGCTGTTAAAAAAATAGTCATTTTGCTCGTTGACCCTAAATAATTTCTCGAACAAGACGGCGGCTTTTTCGTATTCGCCATCCTGAAAATACTGCTGTGCCAGCCTGGCATCCTGGGCAAAAAGGGCGCCGGTTACACCTCCCCACAAGGCGAGTAAGATCAAAAAGCGTTTCATGCGGGTAACATTTGAGTAAAAGCAAAAAAGCATATTGCTGTGTATAAAAACGTCGACTTGCGGCAAAAGTTGCATATATAAAAACAGGAGTCACCTCGGATTGGACTCCGGGATGACTCCTGTTTTATCGCGTATATTAGAATATATTATTCCAACTTAAAGCGGACGGGCAGGTTGAACTGCACGCGTACCGGGCGTCCGCGTTGTTTGCCTGGCAGCCACTTGATGCCTTCCGTGTTCATCATATTGACTACGCGCATCGCTTCCTGGCCGCATTGGGCGCCGATATCGCGCACCACTTTGACGTCGGTAACGGTACCGTCCTTTTCGACAACAAAAGTAACTACAGCCGTACCTTCTACGCCGTTTTCGCGAGCGATAGCGGGATACTTGATATTTTTATAAATAAATTCAAGCATCTTTTTATCGGCGCATTTTTTCTTATCATCGGCCGTCGGCTGGTCTTCGCAACCAGGGAATCGAGGCATTTCTTCTACCACGCGGAAAATCTCCTCTTCATCCTTTGCAGGTGGTGGCGGCGGCGGTGGTGGCGGCGGCGGCGCTTCGTGTTTGGGCGCGGGAGGCGCCACAATTTCCGTTTCCTGGGTGATCTCCTGGCTTACAAAGTCAGGTTGATCTTCCACGATAAGTTCATCGGGAACTGCCTGAATGACAGGAGGTGGTGGTGGCGGCGGTGGTGGCGGCGGTTCAGAAGTGCGAGGGGGTTCTACCTCGATTTCTTCTTCCAGTGTTTCGAGGTATTGAGAAACGTCAACCGTTTTATCATACTTCGTCCACGCGAAGCCATTACAGTAAGCGCTAGTGCCAGCATGCGACCCAAATTGAGAAAAGTAACCCTCCAGCGGAAAATATCCGCTTCGGGATACTTGTTTCTTGAGTCCAGCTGAAAGCCACTCGGCCTATCTGAATGCAGACCATCCTCATGCGCTTTGGCGAATTTGTTGAAATGCGATTTCATGTACAGGATTACAACTGCAATGAGAAATATCGCTAACATTACGCCAACCATGAAAGTTGTCCCGGTAATTTCGAAGCTCAAGTTAGACAGCATATGGACAAAATTTGTGGGTAATAGATAATATCAATGTAATAGATGTGCCGTTTTTGCTTTTTGGCGTATGCGGCAAAAAAAATTATTTTACCATGGCTTCATAGGCGGCAGCATCGAGCAATGCCGTCAATTCAGCGCGGTCTGTCATTTCAATTTTCACGATCCAGCCATCTCCATAAGGGTCGCGATTGACCAGTGTGGGGTCGTCGCCGCCTGATTCGGCTAGTTTGGAGTTGAATTCCAAAATTTTGCCGGACACGGGCATTAATAGATCGGAAGTGGTTTTTACGGCTTCAACCGTGCCGAATATTTCGCCGGCGGAAAGGGTGTCGCCCACGGTTTCTACTTCGATATACACCAGCTCGTCCAGTTCATGCTGGGCAAAATCGGTAATACCTACATACGCGATCTGGCTGCCTTCTTCGGCGCGAATCCACTCGTGATCTTCAGTATAAAGCAGGTTAGATGGAAAAAGCATATCAACAATTTGGATAGTGTCGTGACAAATAAAATGATAGCGGCCCAAGTTAGGCCGCTCAAAAATAAATATTTTTGTTAAGTGGCGAATGATCGCTCTTTTTTTTCGCTATTCTAAAAATACGACGCGATTACGAGACGGCAGTTTGCTGTTGTTTTTTGGCTAAAAACTGTTGTGCCCATTCGGTTGTAATCGACTTGGGGCGTTCGAGGGGCAAACCCATGGCACGCGCCCAACAGGTAGCGGCCAACACGCCCAAGGCGCGTGATACGCCGAACATCACCGTATAATAGTCGTATTCGGTAAGGCCGTAATGTACAAGTAGCGCCCCCGAGTGTGCATCTACATTGGGCCATGGGTTTTTGACTTTGCCCAGGCTTTCGAGAATAGGCGGCACTATTTCAAAAACTTGCCATACCACGCGCACGATATCGCTATTGGGAATATGGGCTTCGGCAAATTCTTTTTGCGCCATAAACCGCGGGTCGGGGCGGCGCAGCACGGCATGGCCGTAACCCGGAATGACCTGCCCGCTAGCCAGCGTATTGCGCACGTATTCGGCCAATTGTTCATCCGTGGGGGTACGCGTGCCCAGTTCGTCGAGCATATTGAAAATCCAACGGATCACTTCCTGGTTGGCGAGCCCGTGCAGGGGGCCTGCCAGGGCGCCCATAGCGGCGGCAAAGGAAAGGTATACATCGCTCAAGGTAGAACCTACGAGGTGCATCGTATGCGCAGAGGCGTTACCTCCTTCGTGGTCGGCGTGGATGGTGAGATAAAGCCGCATGAGCTCTTTGAATTCCTCACCGGGCACACCCAGCATGTGGGCATAGTTGGCGCCCCAGTCGAGCGAAGGATCGGGAGCGATATGCTTGCCGTCGTGGAAAGAACGCCGGTAAATATAAGCAGCCACCCGCGGCAGTCCTGCCAGCAGGTTCATAGTATCCTCGTAAGTGGGTTCCCAATAATCTGCTTTGTTGAGCCCTTCGTCGTAGCGCTTGGCAAAATTACTCGACGTTTGCATGGCGGAGATGGCAGCGATAAACTGCGTCATGGGGTGCGTGTCAACCGGCAGGCTGTCGAGCATGGCAAATACGTGGTCGGGCACCTGGCTGCGTTTGCGCCATTCGGCAGACAGCCAATCGGCTTGCTCCGCAGTAGGGATTTCGCCCACCATCATCAGCCAGAAAAGCCCTTCGGGTTTGGGTTCTGAGCCTCCGGGGCTTTTAGGCAATAATTCTTTGAGTTGGGTAATGGAATATCCTCTAAAACGGATGCCTTCCATTGGGTCGAGTTCGGAAGTTTCCCATACCATCATACGGATATTGCGGGCGCCGCCGTAAATCTGGTCGAGTGTGACCGATTCAACTACCGTTTCGCCGTGTTCTTTGAGCATGGCTTTGACCTTGTTGCGCAGGTCGGCAGCTTTTTCTGCAAATTGTTGCTTTAAGGGATCCATTCGGATGCACTTTATTTGGTTAAAGTATAGCTATTGCGCGTTTGTTTAGCGCCCTAAATTTAGGCTTTATTGCTTGTAATTCCGCTTTTTTACCGGCCGTATTCTGCAAAAAACAAAAGGGCGTTTCTTATTATCGAAACGCCCTTTTGAGTGGGTATGTTTAACAAATTGCCTGTTTAATTTGCATCAACCACGCGACCCGAGCCGGTGATGGTGACATCCAGAATTGGATCGCCTTTGAAGAATACGTCGCCGCTACCACTTATTCTTACGATAAGCAACTCGTTTACAAATACTTCTGCATCTCCACTGCCGCTGATATTGATATCGGCGGTGCGCAAGGTGAAGCCGAAAGCCCTGAGATCGCCCGAGCCGGAAATAGTAAGGTCTAGTTCGTCGGCAAACCCTTCGAGTATCAGGTCGCCCGAACCGGAAATTCGCGAATTGATCTTGTCGGCTTCCAGCGAAAGGTCTATATCGCCCGAACCGGAGATCTCAAGCTCAATATCATTGACTAATAAGGTGTTTTCACTAACGATATCACCCGAGCCCGACATTTTGAGGCTCGTAATGTCTGGCATGGTAATAAAAATAGTGAGATCACCCACGTCGCGCACACAGCGGTCGATTTCAATTTTCCACACGCCATTATGTACGTCGCGTTCCAGTTCGTCAATAATATTTTGTTTACCTTCTACGGTCACCTCAAAATCGTCGCCCTGGCGGACAAATACCCTGGCGGACATCCTTACGTCAATCCCGGTAAAGTCGGGTACGGTAATTGTTTCGCTGACAATGGGCCCACTGCCGTTTAAACACCCGAAGATGTTATCGTCGTCGTCTACATCGATAAAACAGCCCGGGCTGAGCGTCAACGCAAACACACTAATGAAGGCTAAAAATAGCCATTGGATACGTTTCATAATGGATTGATTTTTTTGATTTGCTGATTTGCTGATTTGCTGATTTGCTGATTTGCTGATTTGCTGATTTGCTGATTTGCTGATTTGCTGATTTGCTGATTTGCTGATTTGCTGATTTGCTAATGTGCTAATTAATATTAGTTATTATTTAATTAATTATCAGCACATTAACCCATCAGCAAATTAGCACATTAACCCATCAGCACATTAACCCATCAGCACATCAGCACATTAAATTTTACCAGCGGCGCGAGCCGAACCATCCGATGCGGAAAGTAAGGCCGGTAAACCAGCCGCTAAAGTCCTCGTCGGAATAGCCGCGGGTTTCATTGGAGCCGTTAACCAGGCGGTAACCGGCGGTGCCTGCTACTCGAAACCAGCGGGTGACGTTGAGTTCGACGCCGAGCTCGGGAGTAAACACGAAGATTCGGTCGACATCCTGGACGTCGTTTTCGAGTTCTATGTCGAGTCCGCCCCAGCCAATACGGGTGCTGCCGTAGAGGTGAATAACCTTATGAGGTCGGAAAGTACCGCCCAGCCAGAAGCCGCCGTGGCCAATTTCCGCCACTTTTACATCGCCGTCTTCGAAGAGCTTGTTAAAATCTACACTGCCCATGCCATAGCCGCCCACAAATGCGCTGCCGATAACCAATCCGCCGCCGCCGCCTACCGAGGTGCTGATCTGGTTGTTAATACCTATTTCGACTATGGGCGCGGCAAAGCCGCCTTTTACACGGGCGTTGTTAAATAAGGTTTCATGTTGTGCCTGCGCATTTGCCTGCAACCAGAAACCGAGGAACAGAAGGATGATTACTTTTTTCATAATGAGTATTTTGTGAAAGTGAACTGTGAACTGTGAACTGTGAACTGCTCCCTGATCGGTTCACTGTTCACAGTTCACAGTTCACACATTAAAACCTTAGGCCGGCAGTGAGGCCTACCCACATTTTCAGGTTGTTGCCGGAGGCCGATGTGCTTTCATAGAAAGGACGGGGCGTAAGTTGGGAGCCGTAGACGCCGCTTTCGGCGTCGACTTTTTTGGATACCATAATATTGAGGACGGGGCCGGCGAAGCAACTCGTTTTTTTGCCGATTTGCCAATCGAATGTAGCGCGCACTTGATTGAGCAGGTGGAGCTCCCTGGTCCACACCTCGCGTTCATTGATGTGCATAGTTACGACCTCAAAATTAAGCAGGCTGCGCGGATGCAGGCGGAGGGCTGTACCGAGGCCATAACCCAGTGCCCAGCTCATTTTGCTTTCGCCGTTTTTGTTGTCGTCGTCCCAGCGGGCTGCCAGTTGAAAAATGTTGTAGAGCTTATGCGTGCCCAATTTGGCCGACAGGTTGCCGTACATTGTTTCGGCGCCTGCAATTTCAAGCCGGTTGTATCCTTTTTTCACCAGATTGAGGAAGCCAAAAGGCGTACCGCAAATCGTATCGGCAATATTGACAAGGGCAAATTGAAAGCCGTCTACCTTTTTCCTTTATTAAAAAGCAGCGCCATTTGCCCCCACTCTACATCGCCGGCGATATTAAACAGGCCGGCGGTTTGCGTTTTCGCCTTATCGCGCGCCAGGTTGAACAGCATAGATGCCTGTACGCCATCGATATATCCCTGCGTCATATTGAATACGCCGGCAACCTGCACCCCTTTTACGTCGCCCTGGGCAATATTGTATACGCCGGCGGCCTGAATAGCTTTAGCCTCGCCGCTGTGATTAAATACGCCGGCGGCCTGTAAGCCGACAAGCTTGCCGTGGTTGATATTAAACAAGCCGCTGAGTTGGGTGCCCGACACGTCGTTATCGACCAGATTGGCAAAACCTGCCACCTGAACGCCTTTAACGTCGTTGCGGATGCGATTGACAAATCCGCCGACTTCGAGGCCTTCCACACCGCCGTTATCGCCCCAGAGCAGGTTGAGCGACAGCGTGTTGGTCATATTCCGTTTGCGGTTTGCTACATTATTCAGGAAAGGCAACAGCGATATCTGCGCGAGACGGCGACTGGTTTCATCTGCCGCTGTTTCGGCCTGCGATATGGGTTGCACCAGCGAGCGAAGCGAGGCGTCGTGCATAGTCAGGATGCTATTGCCTCCCGGCAAACTGGCAATACGCTGTCCCTCAATGGCCGGCACTTCCCGCACTTCCCGTTTTCGGCGTCCATTTGGCGAAGTATTGCGTTCGGGATAGATCGGACTGGTTTGACGCACTTTGCCCGGCAGTGTCTGGAGTTGGCTGAGTTGGGCTTTCTTCTGCTTATCGGTTCGCAGCACCACTTGTTGACCCACTTCCACATAGTCGACTGCCGTTTCTTTCAGCATATTGTCGAGCGCTACCGAAAGGGGTTGGTTGACGACCGACACCGTCACCTTTTGTTGCACGGGCACAAAGTTGCTGCTGTAGCTAAAATTGACGCGATAATTCGCACTGATGGCATCAATACGTAGCCCAGCGGTTCGTTGGTGTAATTGAGCGAAACCCTTTGCCTGGAGGGTTGGGCGCTCATGGCGACCGTCCAGCCCAACAACAGGAATATGCCGGTACATTTTTTTCATAGCAACAGGATTCGGGTGAAGGCGGGGCTATTCGCAACCTGCTCCGCTCAAAACAATGGTATCGCCGCTACGCGAAACCTCTAATTCCATTGACACGCTGAGCACTTCGGTAGTAAGTGATCGAGTTGGGGCTTGTCGTAGCTTCCATGAAACTGGCACCTGAGAATGGTTTCATTGTCTACACGGGTTTGCACGTGGAAGTAGCGTTCGAGGGCAACAAGTACCTCGCTAAGGGCGACGCCGTCAAAATCGAGGCGTTGGTTTTTCCATGCCGTGGTATTAACGGAGGCGACCGCTTTCTTTTGGAGGGTACCTTTAGATTTGTCGAGCAAACCCGTTGCGCCGGGTTCGAGCACCACCAGCTTACGGTCATCTTTGGCGCTGGCCACCTGTACTTTGCCGGTAGCCACCGTTACTTCCACATTACCCTCCCCGGGGTAAGCGCGCACATTAAAAGAAGTACCCAACACGGTAGTGCGCGCGTCGCCGCTGCTAATCACAAAAGGCTTGTCTTCCATGCGTTTGACCTCAAAAAAGGCTTCCCCTTCGAGTGTCGCGTAGCGAAGTCCTGCCGAGTCGATAAAAGTCAAATGGGTATTTTCATTGAGCCATACCTGGCTGCCGTCGGGCAGTTGGTATTGCATTTGCCGGCCGGCCGGTGTATGCACTGCATAAGTCTGAGGTGCGGAGCCGGTGTAGTACCACCAGTACCCTATGCCAATCGCTATCAAAATTACGGCAGCAGCGCGTAACCACCAAGCGGGAATAGACAAATGCCTGCCGCCAGTCGATGAACTGCTTGAAGCAGGCTCGTCCAGCCTGGTTTCCATTCGCTGCCAGGCAGCCTGGGTATCGGCCTGGAATGGCGGCTGGTGTACGGCTTCCGTAGCGCGCCACAATTGAATCGTCTCTTCAAAGAACTTTGCGATGGTCTTCATGTTCCGCGACCCACGCCATAAGCGCAGACTTTTCCTGCGCCGACATAACGGAGAGGTATTTGGCCATCCATTGGATGTGTATAGGTTCTTCCATCGCGTTGTTTCCCTTTTCCAAGCTTATGATGCGGAGGCATGGGGGGCACCCCTACTGGTGGGGAAATTTTTTTTCAAAAAATTTCCGTTCTCTGTTATCCGTTGTCGGTTCTCCGTTCTCTGTTATCCGTACTTTTTGTAATTATTTAGCAGGTATAACTTAACGCCAAAATAAGCGCAAAGACCTTTACTTATGACACCCCCGGCCCCTAAAGGGGAGTCTTCACGCTATCAAGAAAACCCCGTTTGCCAGAGGGATTCCCCTTTAGGGGTTAGGGGTTTGGGTTGGCAATTTCGAGGTTAAGCTGCTAATCTAAATAGTTACTTCTTTTTTATTTTTGTTAGTTAATCTTAAACAGAGAACAGAGAACAGAGAACAGAGAACAGAGAACAGAGATTATCTTTGTGGGGAATGAAGCAAAAACGATGAGATATTTCGCAGAGATGGCATACAACGGGGCGGCCTACCACGGTTGGCAGCAGCAGCCGCACAGTGCGAGTGTGCAGGAGACGGTAGCCGGCAAAATGGCCTTGATATTGGGACGGCCGGTAGAGATCACGGGGTGTGGTCGCACGGATGCAGGCGTACATGCCAGTCAGTACTACTTTCATTTTGATCAGGAGGGTGATTTTCCGGCGTCATTTCTATCGCGGCTCAATCGCATATTGCCGGCAGATATAGCCATATATCGCTTTATTCCCGTTGCCGACGAGGCCCATGCCCGGTTTGATGCCGTACACAGGGCGTACGACTACTATATTACCTTGCGAAAAGACCCGTTTAAGCAGCAGACCAGTTATTACTACCCTTTTGCCGATAAAATCGACCTGGGCGCCATGCAGGCGGCGGCGGCGCTATTGCTGCATTACGATATTTTTTACCCTTTTTGTAAAAGTGATACCGACGTAAAAACCATGCGTTGTGATTTGCGACAGGCAGAATGGGTACGGGACGAAGAAAAACACCTATTGCGTTTTCATATAGCCTCCGACCGTTTTTTGCGGGGCATGGTGCGGCTCATCGTGGGCATGTGCCTGTCGGTAGGCACGGGGCAATACGGCCTCGACGCGGTAAAAGAAGCGCTGGAAAATCAGACACGCCTGGGCAAAAGCCTGAGCGTGCCGCCCGAGGGATTATTCTTGTCGGAAGTGCGGTATGCCTATATTTAGTCAATAAATCCGAGAATATTTTTGCGAACATCATCGACGCGGGCTTTCAGGGCGGGGTCTTTGTCAGTCAGTTGCTTGATATTGACATTGTTAAAATCATCTTCAAAGGCTTCTGCAAAAGTTAAAAACCGAAAATCAACCAGCCAGTCTTTATCTTTCCATTCGCGATAGACTGCTTTGGCGCGTTCTATGTGTGCTTTGTCGCCCAGGCAAAGCAGCGACAAGGCCAGATTAGTGTGGATGAGTTGCCTGTCAATATCTTCGAGGCCGGGCACAGCCAGGCCGGCTTCCACCGATTTCAATGCTTCGGCAAATTGCCCGTTAAGGATTTGATACCACGACAGGTTGCTGTAGGCCAGGTGCAAGGTGCGGCGATAGGATGGAATGCGGGGGCTTTCGGCATAAGCTTCGAGCAGGAGTTGTACGACCGTTTGCTGACCACTCACCAGATCAGCGGGTTCCGTAATCTCGGCGAGTTTAGTAGAATATGACAGCGCCAAGTCCACTTTATGCTGTGGAGACGGTTTGATTTGCATAATTTTCTGTCGTAGTTGGAGTGCGCTCGCGGTTATACACTTCAAATACCGGGCACAGTCTTTCAACAACTCGATATTATTAGACGTATAACAGTCGGAAAAATCGAGTTTAATATTGTAAGCCTGCCGTTGGTCGAGGGACAATTGTTGTATGAATGAATTCGCACCTTTTTGCAACGTTTTTACATAACTGCGGTAGAATACAGGTCCGCTGTAGATACCGCATACCACTACCGTATCGCTATTGCCCAAAAAAGCTACGCCTGCTGCTCTTTCGTAATTTCCGAGATTAAAATTTTCCAAAACCATTTTACTTTGGTTGGAAGAACTTGCGTCATATAGCAAGGTTTTGCCTTCGTCTGTAGCGCAAAGCAGGTGGGTGCCGGCGGGGTCAAAAGCCAGGGATAGCGGGAGGATAACATTGATTTCTTTTACATTGCCCTGATTATCAAATAGCCTGATAATGTTATCCCAGTTGTAGGAGCAAGCAGTTTTATCGCCGGTAGTCGTTACGGCAAAATTCTGTCCTAAATATTCTCCATTAAAAATAATTTCCGTGGCAGTGCCCGAGGCGAGGTCGTAGCGCAAAACGCGGTCGTTCTGCCCAATTTCAAGCGTGCTATTATTTCCGGCGAAATAGAGGGCTCGAATAGAATACTCTTCCAGTTTGAGTAGTTGCTTCAGTACTTTGCCATTTTTATCAAAAAGCCAGCATTGTCCTCCTTCCGACGCACCGGCAATAGTTTGACCGTCGGGAGAAAAGGCTACCAGGTCGACAGGCACTTCGGCGGTGATTAAGTCGGCATTTTTATTTTTCATATTCCGCAACAACAGCCGATGCTGGTCATTGGTAACGACAATGACGCTCTGGTCGGGCGCTACGGCCAGTTGGGTAATGGGATATGTGCCGAAGGAATGGATGGCGGTAATCTGGCGGTTCCTATTCCAGGTGATCACGTTGCCGTCGTACCCCCCGGTAGCGATAAATTGACCGTCGGGTGATACGGCCATTGCATTAATCGGGCCGTTGTGGCCGCCGTACACCCGTATCAATTCGCCTTTGAGGTTCCATAGCAGGGCCATATTGTCGTTGCCGGCAGTGAGTAGTTGCTTACTGTCGGGAGAAAAGCAGACACTAAATACCTGCGAATGGGCTTTAAAAGAGAATAGTGAATCTCCCTGCGGCGACCACAGCGTGACGTTGCCATAATTATCACCCGTTGCTATTTGCCGGCCGTCGGGAGAAAAAGCGATCGTGGTTTGGAAAGTTGGCGTAGGCCAGGCCGTCCATGTTCTTTTGATATAATTCCAAAGAATGATCGTGTTGTCGCCCAGGGTAGCAACTACCTCTGGTTTGTCGGGAGACACGTCGAGGCTGGTCACATAACTTTTTGTGTGCAAGGTGATCGTATCGCGCTGACCTATGTGAAAGGCGACCAGCGTACTATCCCAACTTCCGCTGATTACATATTTGTCGTCAAACGAAAAATCGGCGGCAGGTACCAATGCCGTGTGGTAATTCAGTTCAGCTATTACCTCATCAGGAAGATTCCATAAGATGGATGTGCGGCCGCGGTGTGAACTGAGGAACAAGTTAGATTTATTCGAAAAATTAACTCCGGTAACCGAAGAAGCGCGACCGAAAATCGTATTAACCAGTTGCCCATTGGTGTCGCGCAGGCTTACATTCCCATCCCAGACACCGATGCCCATTAATCTGCCGTTGGGGTGAAAGGCCACCGATCGCACCATGTCGTTGTATGAAAATCGATGTAAGAGGCGGCCGTTATCGCGCTGCCAGAGCCTTGCTGTTTTGTCAAAGCTACCGGTGAGTACTAATCGGCCGTCGGGAGAAAAGCAGGCCGAATAGAGCGCAGCGGTATGAGGATAAGCTTGCGATAGGGTCTCGGCATCGAGTTGCCACAAACGTATTTGGTCTTCATAGCCGGCGCTGACAATAGTTTTGCCCCGGTTGACAAAAGCGACGGCCGTAACATTGGTCTGGTGGCCCTTGAGTACCTTCACCAGATTACCTTCTACATCCCACAGTCTGACTGTTTTGTCAAAACTACCGGTGAGCAGGTACTCGTTTCCGGGGTCAAAAGCGATACAACTCACTCCACTCTGGTGGCCTTTCAAACGCCTGACTATCTGCTTGGTATCCGTACGCCAGATGATGGCTTCTCCATCGGCGCTGCCGGTACAAAAAAATTCACCATCACGGGAAATCGCAATGCTGGTCACTTCTGAATTATGGCCGGCCAGAATAACAGGTTCTGTTTTGCCGGTATCCCACCAATACACCTGGTGGTCGTTGCCGGTGCCCAGTACAAACCGGCCGTCGGGCGAATAAGCGATGCGACGGATAATATCACGGCATTTGATAAACGACAAGCGTACTAAAATGCTATCGTATTTAAATTGCCAAAGCGCCATGTAATACCCTGAGGAAGTGGCTATAGTATCACCTGTGGGTGAAAAAGCGACGTCTGTCACCCTGTCATAATAAAGGCCTACCTGCTTCGGGGGCTTTGCGGTATTAAGCGGCCACAAGACGACCGTAGAATCGGCGGCGGCGGTCAGCACAGCCTCTCCGTTGGGCGCATACGCCAGTGAATTAATATAATTGGATCCGGCATTGTTTCTGGTCGTACTTTTTCCAATTTGCTCCCATTCCTCATTAGGACCTCCATTGAGCTTCACTCTTTTGATTTCGCCGTTGTGCAAGCCGACTGCCAGGTATTTTTCATCGGATGAAACGGCCAGGCTGCTTACCAGGCCGCCGGGGCGCAGGGTGCTGGAATAATACTGGTTTTCTGCCGTTTCCAGGATAGTTTTTCGGACATCAACGGCGAGTTCGTTTTTATTTCCGGAGAGCTGGCAAGCCTCGTGTGCCAGGCTGAGGGCGAGCGTAACGTCGTAGGGTTGTGCTTTGAGGGCTTCGGCGGTAATGCGTATTACTTCCGAGTTTATTTTTGCATCCGATAGGGCGTCGTTGAGTTCCCGGCGTGCGGTTTTGATAAAGTTGTCAATTTCAAAACTGGATTCGCCATCGTGGAGGCAGGCGCGGGCGGCCTCAAAGCGGTCGATAGCGAGATCGTAGGATTTATCTTCAAGGGCTTCGGCGCCCTGCTTGATAAAATGTTCATAACAATCATTCAACTGCTGGGCAGCGAGTTTAGCCGGCGCCCCTACCCACAGCCAGGTAAGCAGGCTCAACTGAATAGCGACTTTGATTATCCTTGCCATATAGATCGGGGTGATTAGTTGGGACAACTTATTTTTAATTGCTCCAGCGTTTGTTTCTCTTTCTCGGTAGTCATATCGGAGATATAGGGCCACGAAGGCATTATTTCCTGAGTGATCGTGCGCCTGGTCCATTCACAGTCTTTTCCTTTTTCCAGAAAAACGGTGGCTCTTTCGAGGTCTTTGAGAAAACCGGCGTATAAAATGCCTTTGATTTCACGTTTTTTAAATTCGGCGGTTTCTCTGTCAATATTGAGGCGGTAGGCCTCATCGTATTTTCGGATTGCCAATAGCCAGTTTTTTTCGGCGCCGGCCAAATCGCCGGCTTTGATCAATTCATTGAATTGGAGTACCTTCTTGTATTGGGCTTCGGCAAAAGTTATTTTTTTGGTCAATTCGACGCTATCGCCTTTTCCTGTGTTGGTTGTTTCGATAGCTTGGCGATACATTTCAGCGGCGAAATTGTAGTCTTTTGTTTTTTCAAAACTCGTTCCGCGTTCCACCAGGTTGCGGTAATCCTTGAGGTCTTGTACCATGGCTGCATCCTTGATCTTTCGGAGCTGATCCTCGATAATATCGGTTTGCAAGCGTACTTTGTCCAGTGATTTTTGAAGTTTTAATTCTTTCTCACTGGCGTCTTTGTACCACCAATACGTGGTGGCGAGTAGCAAAAAAGACGTAATCATAGTAATGCGCGAGATAATAAGCCTGATACGCAGCCTGCGCGCCAGTGCTTCTGCTTTTTCTTTATCGGCCCGTTCCTTTTCCTGTTGGGCGATCAGTTCTTCGATTTCTTTTTTTCTGCGTTGTTCTTCTTCTTTTTGCCGGGTTTCCTGGGCCAGCAGGGTTTCTTGTTCGAGGCGTTCTTTTTTGGCTTTCAGGATGGGCGACACCAGTGTATCGTGGCTGATCTCGTAGTTGTAGTCGCCCATTGAGTTGGGTTCGCGCCTAAGCAAAAAGCTGTCGACCAATTGGTTGAGGAGAGCCAGGTCTACATTGGGTTGTTGCATCAAAATCCTGCCGTCGATACTCAATCGGCGGTTTTCTTTGGAGACTGGGTCTTCGTACAACACCTTTTCTTCGATGAGTATCTGGGCGGCCCGCTTGCAATCGGGTTGTATTTTGTCGATTAGCTGGTTGTAGTACTGTTCGTAAATATTGGCGATATCGGGCAGATCTTCGGGGAAGACGTCGGGGGTGCCGTCGCCGTCGCGGTCTTCGATGCAGCCTTCGATGATCTGTCCTTCAATATACTGGCAGAGGATTTGGAGTTGGAAAGACTCGATACCTTCGCGGGCCGACTGGTCGGTTTGCGACAATTCGTTGAGGATGATCTCCTGCGCCTGCGGGGTGTATGTAAAAGTTTTGGAAATAAAATCGTTTTGGGGTAGTCCGGCAGGCTGTACGATGGCCTCTCTGGCTTGTTCGCGGCCCAGCGCTTTAAGTTCGTAACGTTTGTGCAAAATGGAGGGCAGCTCCACCTTCATCGTATCGAGGTAGGCGATGCGGTCGGAGCGAATGGCAAAGACCGCTTTGACGTCCATCGGGCGGATGAGCTCGTTTTTCTGTTCGGGGTCAGATTTTGAATTCATCTCTGAGGAATTGGGGCACGCGGGTGTATAGCAAGTCGGCCAGTTCTTCGCGAAAGGTGAGTTGTTGAGCCGTGGGATAAGAAAAAAACTCTTCAAACTGGTCGAAGATCAGGATGATATTTACCGGATTGGCGCCTTGTCTTCGTTTAAAATGATACCATAGAGACCTTGACCAGTGGTATTTTTTGTACGCCTCGTCGAGGAAAGCAGTTTGGGGCGAAGCATCCAGCCTGGTTTCGAGTTCGTAGAGCGTTTTGTCGATAGGTGTTTTGAGTGTGGCATTGCTTTTAGCCATAAAACTCCCCATGCGAATGACAATGGGGAAGTAAGAGGCTTGTTGTTCTTCGCCGGATTCGTCGACGACGGTTATTTTTTCCTCCTGAATTTTGGGAATAAGGCCGGCATTGAGCAGCGAGCTTTTGCCGTAGCCCGATTTGCCGAACAAAACCAGCACCTTTTCCAGGCAAATTAGTTCGTACAGGTCGCGAATATCGCGGTCGCGCCCAAAAAACAGTCTGGCCTCCCGTGTTTCGAACTGCCTCACCCCGGGGTAGCGGCGTGTTTCGTTGTTCATGGCGCTTTGGTTTTGGCTATTTCTTTGGCTGTTTTCAGAATCGCATCGACCACCTGGTTGAAAGTGACCACCAGGTCGCGGCTGTCAATTTTGCCGCCGGCTTTGTCGTCGCGCCATTGGTAATAGCGGCTCGACACGGCGGCTGCATCGGCGGCTACGGCCGAGCCTGCAGCCATGCTGACCAGCTTGCTGACGGCTTTGTCGAGGTCATTGTTACTTATAAACCTAATAATCTCTACCTCGTCCGCTGAAGCAGGATCAGACAGGGGGCGGTACAGGTGGGCATTCGCCGGGTCTTTGGCTTTTTCCTTGCACGATTCCATGATCTGGTCGAGGAAGCGAAAATCGTCTTCGAGGAATTCGATCTGGAATTGGTGCATGAGGAAATTTTTGGTATCATCGTCGCCAAAGCGGTGATGAATCGAATATTTCGGGTACTTTTTGTCGCCGCAAATGATGCGCAATAACAGCTGGGTATACCATTTTTCGAAAGAAAAACCCAGGAAGACATAAGTGCGGATCTTGTCGAGGGCGGTGCGCAGTTCTTCGGGCAGCCCCGGAATGCCCAGGGCCGAGCCGATCAGGCTCAACAGGTCTTCGTAATCGAGGATGAGCGATTCGTCGTCTTTGATGCTGCCACAAAGGTTGTAAAGCAGCGGGAAGTCGCGGGTAGGCCGCTCAATTTGTCCCACAGCTTTTCCTTACTTTTAAAATAAGAAAAGCGGTGCCGGATATTGTATTTGAAGCACACATCGCTGAGATAGGCCTCGGGGTTGATAGAAATGACGAGGTGAAAGGGGATCTGGGCGATAGTTTTATACACCGTTTCATCGTAGGGCGTTGAGGTGTACAACTGCTTCAAGTCCTGAGAAATTTCGGCTTTGACGTAGTCATTTTTAAATAAAAACAACCCATCCTGCTGGTGGTAGTGCGCAATTTGATCTTCGTAATTGGCATACAGTTTTTCCCTGAATAAGAGGCTTTGCGATTTGCCTTCGGTTTGCTGTATTTCGGGGCCAATCAATAAAAGGCATTTTTCATCAGCAATAAAACTGATGACTTTGTCCCATTTTCCAGTGTTGTTCGTTTCGCCCATTGGTGTAGTGTTTTGGTTTAGTAGGGTTTAGTGCATTCGCAGTTTAGCGATTGGGTTTAGTTCTCTGTTATCTGTTATCAGTTATCGGTTTGTCTTGCGATTATTCGAGGTTGATTATAGATGTATGTAAAATTAATAATAATTACTAACAAACAAACAGACAACTGACAACAGATAACCGACAACAGTACCCTCCTGATATCTAGGCCTTTGATCCGTCTGCTTTTTTGAGTAATAATTTGCCGAGTTGGCGTTTGTCGGAGAAAACCTGGGGGGTAATTTCCTGCCAATAGCCTTGGAGGTTGGTGTCCCAAATGCCGTTGTGGTGCATGATCTGGTAGGTGCGGAAGAAGGGAGGGTCGGCCTGGCCTTCTTTGCCTATGAATTCGAATTCGTTGATATACATTGAGCGGTCGTGGTACATGGTGCCTTTGAGGGACATCTCTACGACCTGGCCTTTGCCCAGGTGCAGGTACGATTTACCGCGGATGTGTTTGCCTTTTTGTTGGAGCCACAACTCGAAGCGGTAACCTGTGGTGAATTCGAGTCCGCCGGTGGTAAGTACGCCCGACCAGAGGCCGGAGACGGTTCTTTGGGCGGTTGCCTGTGCGAGGCAAATCAGCAGGCAAAATGTGGTAAACAGGGTTGTTTTCATAGCAGTTAGCAGTTAGCGGTCAGTCGCTAAGACCTAAAACCTAAGACCTGACTGCTAATTTATTATTTTTTTAAACCAATAACCTCCTTCGCTTGTATATTCATACGACGAGTAGAGAATTAGTCTAAATTTGCATAAAAAAAACGGACCACGCATATGTATCCTGCAGAGTTGACCAAACCAATGGCAAAAGACCTGACCGATTACGGCTTTGAAAGCCTGCACTCTCCCGAATTGGTAGACGAGGCGCTTTCGGCCAAAGAAGGCACGGTGATGGTAGTAGTGAATTCGGTTTGCGGCTGCGCGGCCGCCAACGCGCGCCCCGGCGGCAAGTTGGCCGTTGCGCGCAGCGAAAAGCGCCCCGACCGCCTGGTGACGGTTTTTGCCGGTGTAGACGGCCCCGCTACGGCCCGCGCCCGCGAATACATGCTCCCCTACCCGCCTTCTTCGCCTTCTATCGCCCTGTTTAAGGACGGCCAGTTGGTGCACTTCCTCGAGCGCCACCATATCGAAGGCCGTTCGGCAGAGATCATCGCCGCCAACCTCGAGATGGCGATTGAGCGGTATTGCTGATCAGCAGTTAGGGCTTAGGGCCTAGGGCTTAGCAGTCAGGATCAGACAAACTAACTGCTGCCCTAAGCCCTAAGCCCTAAGCCCTGATTGCTGATAGCTGAAACCTGACTTTTCCCCTTTTTTGTCGGCCGAATACTTTTGCGCCCCACTGGATTATGATGTCCAATTGGGGTATCTTTGTATAATGGGTGTTTCTTATTTCACAATAAAGTACAATCATCCGATGAAAAATCTTCGCCTGCTGTTATTGTTGCCGCTCTTGGGCTGGGCGCTGGGTGCAACGGCCATAGATGCCGGCTTGTCTTATGCCACATTCAAAGGCATAAACCAGCATTACATAGAAGTCTACCTGCATATCGCCGGGAAGTCGGTCACCTTTGTGCCGGTGAACGATTCGCTGGGACAGGCGGGAGTGGAAGTACTACTCGTCTTCAAGAAAGGCGAAGAAATCGTGAAGTTCGATAAATTCCAGCTCAACAGTCCGGTCACGCCGCGTTTGCTTGATTTTATCGACTTAAAAGATACACCCTTGCCGACGGCACTTACCAATTATTGGTGAGCGTGAAGGATGTGAACAACCCCGAGAATGTAAAAGAATACAGCACGCAGTGTACCGTAGCCTACGACGGTGAGGCGCTGATGCAATCCGATATCCAGTTATTGGCAGCCGTACACAAAGACGAGGGCACGGGGCCGTTCGTCAAAAACGGACTGTACATGGAGCCGCTGCCCCACAATTTTTACGGCAAATACGCCTCCACGCTGGCTTTCTACAACGAAATATACCAGGCCGACAAAGCCATTGCCGAGGATTATGCGGTGAGTTATTTTATTGAAGACGGCAACGCCAAGATTATGGTGATCGGCCACAAACGCCAAAAGCCAAGCGCGCTTAACCCCATACTAATGCAGATGGACATCGCAACTCTGCCATCGGGCAATTACACCCTGGTGGTAGAGGTGCGCAACAAAACCAAGCAATTGCTGAGCCGCAAATCGGTGTTTTTCCAGCGCAGCAACCCCTACCTCAATGCCCAGCAAATTGACCTGAGCGGGGTTAACATCGCCGATGAATTTGTGAGCCGCCTCGACAAAAAAGCCCTGGATTATAGCCTGCGGGCCATCACTCCGCTGCTACCGCCCAACGACGTAGAGGTGGTCAACCTGATGCTCAAAAATGACTCCATCAACGCCCAGCGCATGTATCTGCTGAGCTACTGGCTGCAAAAAAGCCCCACGGCGCCTCAATTTGCCTACGAAAAGTTTATGGAAGTGGCCCGGGCAGTCGACAGGGAGTTCCACTCGGGGTTCCGCTACGGCTTTGAAACCGACCGCGGATACGTGTATATCAAATACGGCCAACCCAACGATATCGAACGCCGGGAGACCGAACCCTCCGCCCCACCCTACGAGGTATGGTCGTATAACGAAATCCCGCAAACGCGACAGAATAATGTGCGGTTTATCTTTTACAACCCCTCACTGGCGGCAGAAGATTTCATACTGCTCCACTCCGACGTGGTGGGCGAAGTCAACAACCCCCAGTGGATGCGCGAATTATACCGCGACGCGCCCAACGATATCGACGGCAATTATTTCGACGGTACAGGCGTGCAGGATAATTTTAATAGGAATGCCAATCGGGTGATTAAGGACAATTAATGGCAGTCAGCAGTCAGCACTCAGCAGTCAGCACTCAGCAGTCAGCAGTCAGACCAGCAGTTCAGCAGTGCTCAGCAGTTCAGCTCTTCACTCGGTAACCGCGTAATGTCATCAGGAATATCATTTTTGTCATCCCCGAAACATTATTCGGTTGGCATCAATTTAGCGTCAAAAAAATCTTATATTGTCCTTGTTGTTTTCTCAATTGACCATGTAGCGTTTTCAACTGCCCCGCCTGGGGTAAGAATACACGTGGTTATGAGAGAAATAAAAACCGTCGACACCGACATCCTGATTATTGGCGGGGGCCCCGCCGGATTAGCTACCGCGATTCACCTTGCAGATCTTACCCAACCACTCCCGGTAAAAATCATGCTCCTCGAAAAGGCGCTGCCATCGGCAACCACATCCTATCGGGCGCCGTAATCGACCCAAAGGGCGCTACGCGAGCTTTTGCCCGACATTGCCGAAAAAGATATGCCCTTTGAAGCGCCTGTGGCAAAAGAAGAGGTCATGTATTTTACCCGCCAAAGCTATTTTGCCTCGCCGGTGACGCTGCCCTACTTTGACAACAAGGGCAACTACGTGGCCTCGCTGGGCAAAATAACGCGCTGGCTGGCCGATATCGCCGAGAAAAAAGGTGTGCAAATATTCCCCGGCTTTAGCGCCGCTGAATTATTGTACGACAACGGCAAAGTGACCGGTGTGCGCACCGCCGCTTCGGGCATAGACAAACACGGCGAACCCATGCCCAACTACCAGCCGCCCACCGACGTACGCGCACGCCTGACGATCCTTGCAGAAGGTACCAGGGGCAGCCTGACCAAAACCCTGGTACGGCAGTTTAACCTCGACAAAGACCGGAATCCGCAGATCTATTCGCTGGGCGTCAAGGAAGTCTGGGAAATCCCCGAAGGCCGCATAGAACCCGGCTACGTGGCCCACAGCATGGGCTACCCGCTTTCTATCGACCAATTCGGCGGCGCGTTTATTTACGGCATGAGCAAAACCGTGGTGGCGCTGGGACTCGCCGTGGGCCTCGATTATGCCGACCCCACTTTCGACCCGCACCACGCTTTTCAAATTTATAAAAAACACCCCTTCGTAGCAAAACTGCTGCAAGGCGGCAAAATCTTGCGCTACGGCGCCAAAACGATCCCCGAAGGCGGCTATTACGCCATTCCACAACTGTACCACGACAACGTGATGATCGTGGGCGACTCGGCGGGGCTCGTGGCCATGCCCAGCCTGAAAGGCATCCACCTGGCTATCTATTCGGGCATGCTGGCTGCCAAAACGGCTTTTGAAGCCTTGCAAAAAAACGATACCTCTCAACAACAACTCCGGCACTACGAAGAATTATTCCGGCAAAGTCCGATCTACAAAGCGCTTTATCCCGTGCGCAATTTCAGGCAGGGCTTTAAGTCGAATCTGATTGCCGGTATGATGCAATTCGGCACGCAATTGGTGACCGGCGGGCGGGGTTTTTCCCTTAGCGGGAAATTGGAGATGGCAGAAGACTACAAACACTACCACCTGCTCCAACACCTCAACGGGTCAACGTTCAACTCGAAGTACAACGGGCAATTGGCTTTTGACAAAAAAACCACCTTCGACAAGGAGACCAACGTATTTTATTCGGGTACCAAACACGATGAAGAGCAGCCCTCACATATTGTGGTGCCCAATCTGGCCACTTGCCAGGAATGCATCGAAAAATACAACGCACCCTGTCAGGGGTTCTGTCCGGCGAATGTCTTCGAGATCGTCACCGAGCTAAAGAACGGCCGCAAAAGCCTGGTGCTCCACCCCTCCAACTGCGTACACTGCAAAACCTGCGATATTAAAGACCCATTCCACAACGTGACCTGGACCCCTCCCTACGGCGGCGACGGTCCGGAATACGTAAATATGTAGCGAGTTATGGCACTGAAAATAATTAGTCTGATGAAACAAGTGCCCCTGCCATCGGAGATGCGCATGGGCGCCGACGGGTTGATGGACCGCACCCGGGCCAAATCAATGATCAACGTAGACTGCACCTTCGGCCTCGAACAGGGCCTTGAAATCAAAGCCAGGGTACCCGACGCCGAATTGATCGTAGTGTCGATGGGGCCGGGTAGTTTTGAGCAATCGCTGCGCAAGGCTATTTCACTGGGTTACGACCGGGCGGTATTGCTCTCCGACAAACGCCTGGGCGGCTCCGACACCTTTGCCACCGGCCTTGCCTTGTCTACGCTGCTCAAAACCAAACTATTGCCGCCGGACAGCAAAGACCCGTTTATCATCTTCGCCGGCAGGCAAACCAGCGACGGCGATACGGCTCACGTGCCTTCGCAGGTGGGTGAAAACCTCGATATTCCGCAGGCTACTTTTGTAGAAGAAGTGGACTACCACGGCGACTACGTAGAAGTGGTGCGCATGATAGAAGGCGGCCACCAGCGGCTGCGGGTGCCTGTGCCCTGCATCATCTCGGTAGCGCCCACGGCCATCCATGCGCGGCGGCCCTCGCTCAGCGACGCTATCCGTGCGCGCGAAGCGCAGATAGAGACCTACACCCTCGACGATATAGGGCTGGCGCCTGCCGAAGTTGGCCTTGGCGGCTCTCCGACACTTGTCTCCAAAGTTGTAAATATCAAAAGAAGCCGTCCGCCGGTGACGATGCTCCAGGGAAAAACCCCGGAGGCCCTGTTTGTCGAATTGGCGCCGGTATTCGACGAAAACTACGTACCGCCCTCGGCAGCCCATGATGCCGCCGATCAGGAAGACACGGAAGACGAAGACGAACCCGAAACGGAAGAACAAAAAGCCAAATACGCCGCCTACCCCCGCGTCGATTTCCGGAAAGGCGCCAAGGGCATCCTGACCTGGATAGAAATGAACGACGACCACGTGGCGCATTCATCGTTTGAAATACTCAACCCCGCCCGTCGCCTGGCCGATGAACTCCAAACGACCGTCACTTCTGTGTTGATCGGCGATAACGTGACGTCCTTTGCCAAACAGGTCATCGCCCACGGGGCCGACGAAGTGATTGTAGTAAACGATCCGAGGTTGAAGGAATACTCCACGCTTCCCTTTACGGCAGTCATCTCGCAGATCATCAAAGCGCGTAATCCTGAGATTGCCCTATTTGGCGCCACCACCTCGGGCCGCGAGCTGGCGCCCCGGCTGGGTAGCCGCGTCAAAGCGGGGGTGACGGCCGACTGCACCATTCTGAAAATAGGCGATTTTGTAAATAAAAAGCAAAAAGCCATCCTCTATCCGTGTTTGGAAGCCATCAGGCCCACCTACGGCGAGAGCAAGCTGGCCACCATCATCGGCTTCTGGTGTCCGCAGATGGCCACGGCCCGCCCCGGCACCTTCGAAGCCTTGCCCGTCGATCACAGCCGGCAGGGAAAATCACCGAATTCAAAGCTGAACTCAGCTCAAAAGACTTCATCGTCGACATCCTCGATACCCAGCGCAACGAAAGCGGAAGTCAGAGTCTGTTCAGCGCCGACATCATCATCTGCGGGGGCAGGCCTTGCGGCGAAATCGACGACTTCAAACTCATCAAAGAACTCGCCGAGTCGCTCAAAGTCAGGGGATTCAAAGCCGACTGGGGCGCCAGCCGGCAGGCCGTCGACCGGGGCTTCGCGCCATATAGTCGCCAGATCGGTCAATCGGGCAAAACCGTGCGACCCAAGGTGTACGTGGCTGTGGCCATCTCCGGCGCCATCCAGCACACCAGCGGCATGAAAGACTCGGAAAAAGTGCTGGCCATCGACCGCGACCCCGGCTCCAATATGTTTAATACCGCCGATTTCGGCATCGTAGGCGATTACCAAATCGTGCTGCCTATGCTGATCGAGAAGGTGAAGGCGGAAGGGTTCGCGTTTGGGCTGCGGAGTGTCGTGGAGGAGGCCGTGACGAGTTGACGGAGTAGCGATAGGGTAGGTGTAGAGACGCGATGCATCGCGTCTCTACACCTACCCTATCGCTGCCGGTTCCACCTTCACGCGGATGAGCGCTAATAGACCTGCTATGAAAAACACGCCGAGCAGCAGTACGCTCAGGCGCATAGAGCCGGTGAGTTGTTCGATAAAGCCGAAGCTAAACGTGCCGATAATAATGGCCGTTTTTTCGAGCACGTCGTAAAAGCTGAAATAGGAAGTTGTATCGGGTGTTTTTTCGGGTAATAATTTAGAATACGTAGAGCGGGAGAGCGACTGAATACCGCCCATCACCGTGCCTACAGAAGCGGCGATGATATAAAACTGCATATCCGTTTGCACAAAATAGGCGCAAAAGCAGATGCTCGTCCAGATAATCAACATAACCATCAGGGAAGCTTTGTTGCCTTTCCAGGCCGATACGCGGGCAAACAGGTATGCGCCGCCGATAGCTACGATTTGGAGGAGGAGAATCACGCCGATAAGCTGTCCGGCATCGAATTGCAATTCTTTTTCTGCAAAAGTGGCGGCGAGATACAGCACCGTTTGCACGCCGGCGCTATAGCAAAAAAACGAAAGCAAAAAAGCTTTGATATAGCGTTGGTGGCGCACCGTGCGCCACACTTTGCGCAATTCCTCAATGCCCTTCGTAATGAGTTTAGTCTGCGAACGGCCCTCGGCATCGCGGGGCAGGCGACGGAATGAAATAGCCGCGAATACCAGCCACCACAAACCCACCATCACAAAAGCAAGGCGAACGGCCATGCTGCCTTCTTCGGGCAATCCAAACCAGGTGGGTTTACTGATGACCAGCAAATTGATCAATAGCAACAATACGCTGCCGATATATCCGAAGGAGAACCCTCTGGCGCTCACCCTGTCATACTGGTCTTCGCTGGCGATGACGGGCAGGTACGAATTGTAAAACACCAACCCTCCTGCAAATCCTATTACACCCAAAATAAAGGCAATAACCCCCAATTCCAGTTGTCCCATGCCTTTAAAAAAATAAAGCGAAATGCAGGCCAGCGCGCCAATAGTGGTAAAAAACTTGAGAAAGGTTTTCCTTTTTCCGCCGTAATCGGCTATGCCCGAAAGCAGCGGCGACAACAGGGTGATGACCAGGTATGCCGCCGAAATAGCGTAAGCATACAAAGAACTATTTGACATGTGGATGCCCAGCACCCTCACCTCGTCGTCGGTCACCTGCGTAAAATAGGCGGGGAAAATAGCCACCGCGATGACCAGGGCAAAAGCCGAGTTGGCCCAGTCGAATAAGGCCCAGGCGTTGATGGTGCGGCGGTTGTTGAGTGTTGTTTGCATGTTCTCTGTTCTCTGTTCTCTGTTCTCTGTTCTCTGTTCTCTGTTCTCTGTTCTCTGTAAAAGTATAACTGGCAAAGATAATGAAACGGATAACCGACAACGGATAACAGAGAACGGACAACGGATAACAGAGAACAGACAACCGCCAATATAGCTATTTCAATAATAAGAAATTGTAAATTTGTACCGAAGAATAGTATGGCATTGGAACATAGAACCGCGTGCAACATGAACATCGGCATACTATCGCGAGGGCACCAATTGTACTCCACGCAGCAGCTCTTGAAGGCGGGGCAAATGCGGGGGCATCGCATGTTTTTATATGATCCTACATTTTGCCAACTCCGGCTCGACGAGCGCCCGGCGGTGATTTACGAAGGCGAGGAATTGCAGTCGCTCCAGGCGATCATTCCCCGTATAGGCGCCTCTATTACCGAGCAAGGCGCCTCGGTAATCCAGCAATTCGAAATGATGGGAGTGTATTCCACTGCGAGCAGCGGGGCCTTGTTGCAGTCGCGCGACAAATTGCGCTGCCTGCAGCGGCTGACGCAGGCGGGGATACCCGTGCCGCGAACCGTGTTGGTCAACCAGCCCGAAAGTCTGCCCGAATTGTTATACGCGGTGGGCGGCATGCCGGTGGTGATCAAATTGTTGCAAAGCACCCACGGCATCGGCGTTTTGCTTGCCGAAAACTACCACCAGGCAACCAGTACCATCGAGGCCATGATCCGCCTCGGCTCAAGGGTTATCGTGCAGGAATTCATCCGCGAATCGGCGGGTGTCGATGTACGCGCATTTGTGGTGGCCGGAGAAGTAGTGGCGGTCATGTGCAGGCAGGCAGCCAACGGCGATTTTCGCTCCAACCTGCACCGCGGGGCCACGGCTACGCCCACCGCGCTGAGCGCGCTGGAAGAAGATTTGGTAAAAAAATCCGTCAAAGCGCTGGGCATCGACGTGGCGGGCGTGGATCTGCTGCGCTCCCGGCGCGGCCCGCTGATCATGGAAGTCAACGCCTCCCCCGGATTGGAAGGCATCGAAACCATCACGGGGGTCGACGTAGCCGGCAAAATCATACAACACATCGAAAAGCGGCTGCGCAAAGCCAGGGTGCTTTCGCAGGTTTTCACGGAGAAATAATAACGGCGCCGGCGCCTTCGGCGCCGATGCGGAGGATAAATCCGCTGCCGTACACATTTTCGATATGAATAGCCGCATCGCCGCTCAGGTATTTGCGCAAGCGGGAAATAAAAACATCCATACTCCTGCGCGTAAAATAATCGCTTTGGTTCCACAACATTTTTAGCACCAACTGTCGCGGCAGCAGTCGCCCCCGGTGTTCGCACAGCAATCGCAGCAGCTGCGCTTCGCGTTCGGTGAGGAGTTGTTCTTCGCCGCCGAAAATCAGCTTTTGGTTGCGCACATCGAAATGATAGGCGCCGATAGCCAGGTATTCGGCTTCGGGCTGTGCGGATTGCCGGCTGCGCCGCAACACGGCATGGATGCGGGCGGTGAGTTCTTCTTCATCGACGGGTTTGACGAGGTAGTCGTCGGCGCCCAGGTGAAACCCCCTGAGTTTGTCGACTTTTAGCGAACGCGCTGTGAGAAACAACAGCGGCATGCCGGGTTCGAGGCGGCGGATTTCTGCCCCCAGCGTGAAGCCGTCCATCTCCGGCATCATCACATCGAGGATGCACAGATCGAAAGGGTGCTTTTTAAACAATGTAAGGCCCCGTTTGCCGTCACTGGCAAGTGTTACCTGAAATTCCTTCATTTCGAGGTAGGCCTGGAGTACGTATCCCAGCGTTTTGTCGTCTTCGACGAGGAGGATCTTGGGCATAGTTATGGTTGTTTAGCGATTGGGTTTAGTGCATTCGCAGTTTAGCGATTGGGTTTAGCTGTCTCTCGCTCTCTCCCCCACTCTCCCCGTGGGTATGGAGAAGACAAACGCGCTGCCGCGAGGGGGATGCTACGCATTTCCACGTTGCCGCCATGGGCTATAGCGATTTGCTTCACATAGCTCAGGCCCAATCCGAAACCTTTGACGCGGGGTGCATCGCCTTGGGGTACCCGGTAAAACTTATCGAACAAGCGGGACTGGTATTGGGGGGGGATGCCGGGGCCTTCGTCGCGTACCTCGACTCGCAGGCAGCCGTTTTGTTGCGAGGCCAGCAGTGAGATGCGGGGTTTTTTCTCCGCCGTATTTCAGGGCGTTGTCGAGCAGATTGGAGAGGGCATTGCGCAGGTGTACTTCGTCGGCATAAATACCGGGCAGTGACGGTGGCCATTCTGCGGTGAGGCTACCGCCAATGGCTTCGGCGGCAGCGGCGTAGGTAGCGGCCAATTCGGCAAGCAAAACCTTCATATCTACCTGTTTTTTCGAGAGTTGATAATTACCGTGTTCCAGGGATGCCAATTCCAGCACCTTTTCCACGTGGGTTTGCAGCTTGGCCGTTTCCTGTTCGGTGAGGTCGAGCAGGGCGGTTGATTTTGGGGCGTCGCCTTCGGCGGTTGATTTGCGGAGCAGACCTGTCAGGAGTTTTATCGAAAACAGGGGCGTTTTCAGCTCGTGGGTCAGGTTGTTGATAAACTCGTTTTTTGCCTCGTCGAGGAAACGCAACTTGCGCAATTGTGCCAGCAAAAACAACATGGAGGCCGCCAGCAGCATCACAAAGGCGATAGAAAGCGCGATCTGAAGGCCCATTTGCCTAAGCAGGTATTGGAACGAGTGTTGCACGTTGACCTGTAGCAGTAGTTCGCAATGGCATTCTTCCAGCCACTTGCCGCGCAGGGGGAGCCGGTATTGTTCGTAGCGGTTGGCTTTGGCGTCAAATGCCGGGTCGCTCAGAAAAGGCTTAGCTGCATGGGGTGCAAAAATGCCAAAAGAAAGGCCGGCATACACGGCTTTGTCGCGCACGGCCCTGTTGATAAGTCTGGACAGCGTATCTCTCGCCATATCGGGTAGGTTATATTCGGGCATTGATAGTTTGCGGCCTTGCTTGCGGTACAGATCGATAATCTGCCCGCGCAGCAGTTCCTGGCGGTCCAATTCCTGGCTTACTTCTTCCAGCGCGGCGGCAAGTTGCTTGTCGAGTTTTTTCTTCTCCAACACTAATCCCGCGCTCAGCAAGTGGTATTGTATCCACACCAAGCCCAGCAAAGACAGGCTCACCACAACAATCACCGCGATATGCAATCTGACGCTCATACTGCAAAATACGACTGAAAGCGGGGCGTTCGCCCCTTATTGGGAGGTTTAACGTTCTGTTGACTTTTGTGGAGATTGGCAATGCGAGGGATGTCATACGATTCAGATCTTCGATAGATCTATCACCCTCATTTTCAGATATTTGGAATTAAGATGATCAAAGTCCTTGTCTGTAGTCAACAGCTCCAGATCAAAAACAGAAGCCGTAGCAGCTATCCAAAGATCATTTTTCCCCATATTCCTTGAAGAAAAAGTAGTGCCTTCGCCTTTCAATTTGCCTTGGCTATAAGCATCAATTTCAGCATACTTTTCAATAATTTCCTTCATATGAATATCTGCAATCAGGAACCCTTTGACAATATTTTCCAATTGCATTAATTTCTTTTCGCCCCAATTGTTCCTTCTTGCGATTGACCTGATTTCACCCAGTGATACGACAGATACGACAAGATTGTTTTCTCCCGATAGGAGGTTTAGTTGATCTTCTAAACGCCTGGTCACCTCCGTGTTTCTCAAATAGGTTACAACAATATTAGTATCAAGCAGATAATTCATTATTAATCAAGCATTGACAGTAATTCTTCAAGGGATTCTTCCAATTCAAGTTCACTGGTCTTGCGGAAGAATTCTTCTTTTCCGACGGGATGATAATGTTGTTCCTTTATCAAATCCTCTAGCGAGACATCCTTTTGCAATGGCCTTATTGCCTTCATCAATTTGATAGCGCCCTTATGCTGAAGAAGCTCAATTTGCCCTTCCAGTTCAACCAAATCATCTTCGTTTTCAATTTTGATGATCTCTTGAATTAGCTTATACTTTCTGACATCAATGTTTTTAGTCATCATTAACGATTATGTTAAAAAGTCAACCCAATTTATTGATTAATTCTAACATTCGCAAGTATGCTCTAGTTCCTGATGAATCTGATAATACCGCAAGCGGGGCAGTTGGCCCCTTATTGGGAGGTTTAACGTTCTGTTGACTTTTGTTGGCTTTCTGTTGGCGTCATGGCATTGGGGTTTGGGTGATTTTTGGGCAATCAATTTTTTTTTATAAAATAAACACCTACGCTATGCTGCTAAAAACAAATCTCATGCTGCTTGCCTTACTGGCATTTTTATTACCCAAAGGGATTGCCCAAAAGCTCCAATTCAACGGCCGCACCACCATAGTTGCCGATTCAATCGTGTTGATTACAGATGGGGGAATCATTTACACCCCAAAAACAACGGAAGCCGCGCCGCGCGAAGTGGGCTTATCCGTCAGCGGCTTATTTGAATATGGGTTTTTGTATAAAAAACAATTGCGCGAGCAGCGCTATCTGAGCCTCCGCACCCTGGCCCTGTTGGCCACAGCCCGCGAAGACCAGTCCGGCGAGAGTACCCGTCTCACCGCAACATGCGGCATCGAAAAAAGGCGCCCCATCGCCGGCAAACTCTGGCTGGTGCACGGCCCTGAATTGACGTTTCACGTGCAATATGAAAACAACGCCTCCCACCAGTTATTTGCCAGCGCCGGCCCGGGGTATATGCTGGGCGCGCAATTTCACTTTGCGGAGCCTTGCTACTTGCAATTCCAAGTGTCGGCCTCGGTTCAGGCCACCTACCAATACCAGGGCCCGAGGAACGGCCAACCCGCCCGGGATTTGTGGGGCGCCACCGCCGGTTTTAATACTTCGAATGTGGGATTGAGTTTGGTGTATCGAATTTTTTGATGCCTCGCACACCAAGAGAATGGTGCTGGGCATCTTTGATTGTAGGTTTAGCGCCTTCGGCGGGTTTAGCGGTTGGGTTTAGCGATTGGGTTTAGCTAAACTGCGAAGGCACTAAACCTATTTTCTCCACACAAAATCCAGCGACTATGATGACCGTAGCATTCTCTGGGCTGCAAGTACTTTGCGGCGCCCTGGCAATCTTTGCCCTCATCGCAACGAGTATTTTACTGACGCGCCGGCAATTGAGTCTGGCTGGCCGGCATTTGCTGGAGCAGCAGTTGGCCATAGCCGGCGGCGGCTCTCGAACTAAATATGTGGACGTGGACGTATTCCGTTGGCGGGGTACCATACTGGCGGGCGGCGTGGCCGCTGCATTGGCATTAGCGGTATTGTTTTTCAATTGGACCACATTCAGCAAGTCTGAGTTGTCGGTATCGCTATTGCCGCTCGAAACGCCCGACATCATGATCACGCCCCCTGTATTGCCACCAAAAAAAGAGCTGCCGCCGCCGGTAATCCCTCAGAAAATTGAAACGACCAAACTCGAAGACGTTCCTGCAATCGACTTCCTCATGCCCAATCTCGACGTCAACGACGCCGTGGTAGCGCCGCCGGCAGCTGAAACCGGGCCTGCCGTGATACCCGACATCCCGCCGCCGCCGCCCGTAAAAGACGACGCGCCCTGGGTAGTAGTAGAAGAGATGCCGCTATTCCCGGGCTGCGACGAAGGCACTTATGCGCAAAGAAAAAAATGTGCTGACGCTAAGCTGATGGAATTTATAAAACAGCATATCCGCTACCCCGCTATTGCCCGCGATGCAACCATTCAGGGTACTGTGGTAGTGCGGTTTATCGTAGACAAAGACGGCGCCATCATCGAGCCCACCGTGATCCGCGACATCGGCGGACAATGTGGAAAAGAAGCACTGCGCGTAGTGCAACTGATGCAGGAGCAAAATATCCGCTGGCGCCCGGGTCGGCAAATGGGCCACAATGTGAAGGTACAGTTTAACCTGCCGGTGCGGTTTCAGTTGGAGTAGTAAGGTTCTCTGTTATCGGTTGTCCGTTCTCCGTTCTCCATCTTATCTTTGATGTTACCTTTGGCAGTTACAGTGAACAGAGAACAGAGAACAGAGAACAGAGAACAGAGAACAGAGAACAGAGAACAGAGAACAGAGAACAGAGAACAGAGAACAGAGAACAAACCAGCCATAAACAACTTGATGCCGCAAGGAGAGTGACATCTTTCGAGGCACGAGAAAGGTGTTATCTCCTTGCTACCCCAGCGCGAGATGTCACCTGCACTCCTGCCTCGTGCACATGACACCTCGTTCGCACAAAAATCACATTTCGAGACGCCTATGAGCGTGAATAATTCAATAAAATCCCCGATCTTTCCCCAAAACAACCCTGTACTACCGTGAAAAACACCGCTCTAACCCTCTTCCTCTTCCTGGTTACCCTGACCACGCAAGCCCAAAAACCCAGCGCGGCATGGTGCGCGAACAAAACTCCGGCAAAAAACCAGTGCCGGCAGCGCAGGTCGTTTTTGGGGAAGCCAACCCCGTCATATCCGATAACGACGGCTTATTTACCCTCAGCTTCCCCCGCAAAAAGCCGGCGACTGGGTATTCCTGGAAGACGTGCAAAAAAGCGGCTACGAACTCGTCAACAAAAAAGAAATCGAGCAAGTCAAACTCAGTAGCGACGAGCGCTTAGGCGTAGACATCATCGTAGCGCCCGCCGGCAAACTCGACGCGGCCCGCCGCGAATACTACGACATCTCCGACAAGGCCCTGCTGGCCGGTTTTGAACGCGAGAAAAAAAACCTGCGCGACAAGCTCCAAAAGGCCCAACTCAACCAGCAGGAATACGAAGAAAAATACGAAAGCCTGCAAAAGCAATACGACCAGCAGCAACAGCAGCTTGACCAGTTGGCCGACAAATTCGCGCGGGTAAATTTTGACGATGTGAGCCCCATCTACCAAGAAGCCCTGGAACTCTACAAAGCCGGCCACATCGACCAGGCCATCGCCAGACTCGAAAGTATCAACCCCGCCAAACGCACAGAGGAGATTATCAAAGAAGAAAAACGCATCGGCGAAGCCCAGAAGGAATTGGACGCCCAACGCGCCGCCCTCGAGACGGAAAAACGCAGCCAAATCGCCAACCTGAAATTGTTGGCGGATATGTATAGTGCAGATTTTGACCCCGCAAAAGCGGAAGCGCAGTACGACCAGTTGCTGCGGCTGGATTCTGCTGACTTTGAGATACTTTGGAATGCGGCCTGGTTTTACAAAGAAAATCACCGCTATGATAAAGCGATGGCTTTGTATCATATTATTATTAATAACTTGGAAATAGAGGGAGTACGTATAGGAATTGCATACTACCAATTAGGCCAACTTTACGAAGAAACAGAAAGTTTGACAACTGCGCTAAACCTTTATAGGCAAAGCTCCGACAGACTTAAAAAACTGCATTACAATAATTCCGATAATAGTCAGTATAAATACGAACTCGCTGTTTCTTATGAAAGACTTGGTCATTTGCACAGTAAGTTGGGTAATTTACCCCAAGCTTTGGATTTTTTTTATGATCAAAATAAAATAATTAACGAACTATATACTAACTATCCGAAAAATATGGATTACAAATATGGATTAGCTAATTCATATCAATACCTTGGCCATATACATAGTGAAATAGGTACGTTAGATAGCGCCATTATTTTTTTTGAAAAATTCAATATTATTGCAAAAGAACTCTGCACAACCTTTCCGCAGAATAGAGAATTTACACAAACATTAGCTATTTCTTTTGCTAATCTTGGTCTAACCTATAGAAAAAAAGGGGATTTCAAGCAAGCACTGGTTTATAATATAAATTCGAATAACTTAGCAAAAGAACTTTACTTAACCGATCCACGAAATGTGGATTTAAAAAACCTCTTGGCAACCTCTTATGGATACATCGGCAATGTTTACTTTTTAATGAGTGATTTAGATAGCGCTATAATTTATTTAAACAAATCTAATATTTTGGCAGAAGAACTCTATGTCACCTTTCCACAAAATAAAGATTTTAAACGTCGATGCGCATTTTCATTCCAATCTCTTGGCGATACGTATAAATTGAATAATCAACTATTTAAAGCTTTGGTTAATTTTGAGAAATATGACTCCTTATTACAGGAACTATATGCTATCGATTCTTTGGATTTAGTCCTAAAAATAGATTTGGCTATTTCTTATAGCAAATTGGGAGAAGTACATAGCGCACTTAACCATTTGAATCAAGCTTTGACTTATTTTGAAAAAGGGAATCAATTGTTTAAAGAACTCTGCACTACCTATTCGCAGAATGCAGTGTATAATAACTACTTGGCATTATCTTACGCATGGCTTGGTAATATATACTTGAGACTTGGCCAGATGACAAAAGCACTGTTTTGTACTGAAACTTACTCGGCAATTACTGAAGATCTCATTACTTCCTATCCGCAAAATGTAGAATATAAAAAAAACTTGGCTGATTCATACTATCAACTCGGTATTAATCACGATATCATGGGGGGCCTATTTCGAGCTATGCTTTTTTTTGAAAGAAGTAATAACGTATTTAAAGAACTCTATTCTGCCTATCCCGAAAATATGGTTGTAAAAAATAGGTTGGCGGGGTCATACACTGGGCTGGGGATTTTTAGTGTTAAAAAACTTAAAGATAAAGAAAAAGCAAAGCTATATTTTAAACAGGCGGAAACACTTTGGGTCGAGTTGACAAACGAATATCCAAATAATCAACAATATTGGCATGGCTTATCACAAGTTAAAGGCGAATTAGCTAAATTGGAGTGAAACTCCCAGCCCGCAGGTAAGTAGCCGAAATCCTCGTTCCTTATCCAGACCTTGCAAGGTTTTCTCAGAATCGTCCCTTGAAAACCTTGCAAGGTCTTTCCATGGCCATCACCGTTCACCCGTACATCCAAGCGCGATCATTATGTGTACAGATACCCTGCTGGTATGACATAGGAAATGAAAAAAATCCAGTAATCTCTCCAAAAAAAATGCCCCATCACTAGCATGTTTAAACACACCTTCTTTAATATTGCATCAATAAACAATCAATACACGGCATAATAGTTATAGCCCGAACTCTTTCTATTACACACAAAACACCAGGGCATGAATACCAATGAAAACACACTCAATCCCACCTTTATACAAGACATCAGGGATATGCTGCAACAAGCCCGGCAGAAAACCTATGCTGCCGCCACTTTTATTATGGTGGAAACTTACTGGCGGGTCGGACGGCGAATTGTAGAAGAAGAACAAAAAGGACAAAAACGAGCCGATTACGGAGCCTTTCTGATCCGCGAATTGTCAATCACTCTTGGCGCCGAATTCGGAAAAGGTTTTGCCATCGCCAATCTCTGGAATTTCAGGCAATTCTATCTCACTTTCCCAAGCGAAGAAAAACTCTACACACTGCGTAGAAATTGACATGGTCGCATTACCGGCTCATTATGCGCATCGACAAGCTGGAAGCCCGCACCTATTACCTCCGCGAAGCAGCAGAGCAGCAATGGAGCACCCGCCAGCTAGAACGCAACATCAGCTCCCATTACTACGAGCGCCTGCTGGCAACGCAAGGCCAACTACCACCAGCCGAGCCCGAGCGCATCCGTCCGGCCGATTTTGTGAAAGACCCTTATGTACTCGAATTCCTGAACCTGCCCGAGACCACATGGACTGCGGAAAAAACACTCGAAGCGGCGCTGGTCGACAACCTGCAGCACTTCCTGCTCGAACTTGGCAAAGGCTTCTCCTTTGTGGGCCGGCAATTTCGCATCAGCACCGAAACCAGCCATTTTTATGTCGATCTGGTGTTCTATAACTACCTCCTCAAGTGCTTCGTATTGCTCGACCTCAAATCCGGCAAACTCAGCCACCAGGATGTAGGTCAAATGGATATGTACGTGCGTATGTTCGACGACCTCAAGCGCAACCCAGATGACAACCCGACAGTCGGAATTATCCTTTGCGAAGATAAAGACGAAACCGTAGCGCGATACTCCGTGCTGCAAGGCAGCGAACAACTTTTCGCCTCCAAATACCGCTTTATTTTGCCCAGCGAAAAAGAACTCGCCGAAGAACTCCACCGCAAACGGCAGTGGCTTTTGGAACGGCTTAAATCCTGATTTGTATCCTTTTAAACCATGCTATCCCCGGTTCAGACCTTGCAAGGTTTTCTCAGAACCGTCTCTTGAAAACCTTGCAAGGTCTTTCCAAGGCCATCAACGCCCATTTGTTATGAGTACAGATACCCTGCGGGTTTGACAGGGCGCTATGCGCTCCGTAGCGATGCGGATTCATACCCATCGCGAAGGAGCGATCCCCGGTCATCGTTGTTTTCAAAGGTAATCCCAGCCACCGGTTGAGCGAAGCCGGGGCCTGTTCGTTTCGACTCCGCTCAACGAACGACAAAGCCGGTCATTGAGCGGAGTCGAAACGACCAGCCAATTCAGGAAGTGACTTGAAGTCACATCCTGAATTATCAATGAAAGAGATGACCTCCTGGCCCAGTCGCGAGTCGTACAGTCGTACAGTCGTAAAGTCCCAAAGTCCCAAAGTCACACCCTCTCTCCCTCCAGACTGGGCGGAAGCAACTTGTACAACACCGGCGTAACGAGGCGCGACAACAGTGTAGAACTGATGAGGCCGCCGATGAGCACCAGGGCAAGCGGAGAGTACAACGGACTATACTCCAACACCAGCGGGATGAGGCCGCCGATGGCCGTGAGCGAGGTCAGCACGATGGGTACAAAGCGGATTTCGCCGGCTTCCTGGATGGCTTCGTCGAGGCCTTTGCCTTGTTCGCGCAGTTGGTTGGTGAAGTCCACCAGCAATATCGAGTTTTTGACCTCGATGCCCGCCAGGGCGATCAGGCCTACCACAGCGGTAAACGACAGCGTATTGCCGGTGAGCAACAGCATGAGGATGGCCCCGATGATGCCCAGCGGGATTACCGACAATACGATAAGGGTGCTTTTGAATGTTTTAAATTCGAGGATTAATACGCCGATCAATCCGAATATGGTGATCAGGATGATTAGGCCGATGCCCGAAAAACTCTCCTGCTGGCTTTCTACTTCGCCGGCTACTACGTAATTGAACCCTCCCGGGAATTTGAAGTCCTGTAGTTTTTGCTGCAGCTCCGCGTTGATATCGCCGGTGAGGTAACCCGATTGCACCAGGGCGGTAATGGTCACGTAGCGCTCTTTGTTGTAGTGGCGGATCGTATTGGCGGCGGTTTCGAGTTCTACGTCGGCCACTTGGCGGACCGGGATGGCCGTGCCTGCCAGGTTATTTACGTAGAGCCTGTCGAAGACGCCGAGGTCGGGGGTGGCCGATTGCTTGGGCAGGGTCAGCAGCATGGTGTATTCTTCGCCCTGGTCGTCGCGGAAGACGCCCAGGTCGAGCCCGGCAATGCCCATGCGCACGGTGCGATCGATTTCGGCTACGGGTACGCCCAGCGCCGCAGCTTTTTCTTTGTTGATGCGAACGGCCAGGTCGGTTTTCTGGGTTTTTAGCGGATTGGTCACATAAATAGCGCCCGGTGTAGCGGCAATCAGGTTTTCGACATCTCCGGCCACAGTGCGCAGCGAATCGAGGTTTTCGCCAAAGATGCGTATCGCGACAGGCGCTTCTATTGGAGGCCCCTGCTCGAAGTTTTGCACCACTATTTTTGAGTTGGGAAACAAGCGGAAGCTGTCGCGCAATTCATCGATAAAGGCTTCTTTTTCATCGGGATCCATCTCGTATAATTGCACAAATATCTGTCCGGTATTTTCGGCCCCTTTGTTGGGGAATACGTTGTAGTAAACCTGCGGATGTCCCTGGCCTACGTTGGAAGCATACGATTTTACCTGCTCCTGCCGGCCCAATACGCTTTCTACGTGCCTCACCACCCGGTCGGTTTCGTACATATTGCTGCCGTCGGGGGTTTCCACATTGACCATGAACATCGGGCGCTCGGATGCCGGAAAAAGACTGAAGCCGACTACGGGCACCAGCATCACCGAACCCGCAAAAATAGAGCCTGCCACGGCCAACGTCATCCAGGGGTGGCGCAGCGATACGGTCAGCAATTTGCTGTAACTCATGCTGATGCCTTTTAAACGCGCGGTAAACCAGGTTGCCTTCGGCGTGTTCTTTGTCGCTGAGCAGGCGGCTCGACAGGAAGGGCACAATGGTGATCGATACCAACAGCGAGGCCAGGATGGTAGTGACTACCGCCATGGGCAAGCTGCGGATGAAGTCGCCCGAGCTTTCCGGCAAGTAAATCAACGGCAGGAATGCCAATACCAGTGTGGCGGTACAACCCATAACGGCTTTGCCGATCTGCCGGGTGGCTGCGATGGCGGCTTCTCGTCGCGACAATCCCAAACGCATATGCCGTTCGATATTTTCCACCACCACAATGCTGTCGTCTACCAGGATGCCCAGCGCCACGATAAGCCCTACGATACTCAGCTGGTTGAGGGTATACCCAAATGCGTTGAGCATGGTGAGGCCTATAGCAATCGACAGCGGGATAGAGATCATCACCACCAGCGAGGCGCGAATGCCCAAGGGCAATAGCGTGATGAGCACCAGCAGAATAGCGATGGCAAAATCTTTGGCGAAGCGCCCCAGGCGTTTTTCCACGCTGGCGCTTTGGTCAAAGATTTTGTAGTAGTCGATATTGGCCGGCATTTGTTGTTCAAATTTTTCCAGCACCGGCAACACCTGGTCGCGCACGCTGAAAATATTCTGCCCTTTTTTCTGGGCGGCGGTGACAAATACGGCGCGGTGGCCGTTGATGCGGGTGAGGTGTTTTTCCTGCTCGTAATCCATGCGCACGTCGGCGATGTCTTTGAGGTATACCACCTGCCCATTGGCGGCGTAAACGATCGTGTTGCTGATTTCTTCGATCGACTTGTAGTTGCCGCTGGTTTTTACGTTAAACTTGCGGGTATTCAGGTTGAGGCTGCCGCCGGGGATCGTCAGGTTTTCGCTTTGCAGGGCCCCCATTACGGCGTTGACCGGGATGCGTTGCTGCGCCATCTTTTCCGCATTCAGCGCGATGCGCACCTGCTGTTCGGGAAAGCCGTATATCTCCACATTCTTCAGCGATTTGATCTTTTCCAGCTCCGTCGACAATTCTTCGGCTTCTTCTTTGAGCTGCTTGTAAGAAGCCGTTTCGCTGATCAGCGCTACCTGGAAAATGTTGACGTTGTTGGGACTCAGCTTTTCTACGTCGATGCGGTAAATATCCTGGGGCAGGTCTTTCTGTATGGCGTTTACTTCGCGAATCACCTCTTGATATTTTTCGTCGGTATCGACGCCGTATTCGTATTCTACGCGAATCACGGCCAGTCCGTCGCTGATATCGGTGATAATATCCTTTACGTTTTCGAGTTCGTTGAACTTCTTTTCCATGGGGTCTACCACCTGCTCTTCGATATCGGCGGGGGTAGCGCCCGGATACACGGCTGCCACGAGGAAGCCAGGGAAGACGGGTTCGGGGTCTTCGCCTTTGGGCATGCTAAACAGCGAGAAGATACCCAGCGCCAGCACGCCCAGGAAGACGACCAGGGTAAACTGGTAGTTTTTGACAGAAAATTCCGCGATTTTCATGATGGGTGTCGTTTGGCGTTGGTCAATTATTAATAATGTGGATACGGGCGTCGGCGCTGAGGTAGGCAGAGCCTTCGGTAATCACTTTGTCGCCGGCTTTGAGTCCCGAGGCCAGCATGGCTTTGTCGTTGCGCAGGAAAGCGATACGCACCGGTATCTTTTTGGCCTTGTCGCCATCGGCCACAAAGACAAAGGCGTTGAGGCCGTTGCCTTCCACGATGGCGTCGACGGGCACGCTGACGTACGAGCTGCCCTGGGCGCCTTCGAGGCGCACGGTGGCAAACATGCCGTAGCTAAACCGCTTACCGCCCGGATTAAAGCTAAATTCTACCGGGTACAAGCCCGTAGCGGGATCTGCGCTTTGTGGAATTTGGCTGAGCGTACCGGTAAAGGTCTGCCCGGGATAAGCGTCGAAGGTGATTTGGGCGCGCTGGCCATTGCGCAAGCGCACAAAATCTTTGTCGGTCACCCCTGCGCGCACTACCCAGTCGCCCGCGCCGGCGTGCATCACATAGACAGGTGTACCGGGGCCTGCCACTTCGCCTTCGTTCATCAACTTCATCAGGATTACGCCGCTGATGGGCGCCCTGATCTCGGAATACGCCTGGTTGAACTGTACAATCGACAGTTGTTCTTTGGCGAGGTTGAGGGCTGTAGTGGCGTTTTGCACCTGTTCGAGGGTGGCTACCGAGTCTTTATACAGGTTTTGCGCGCGTTTGAGGTCGCGCTCGGCTTTGGCCACGCCTTCGCGGGCTTGCGTGACGCCTGCGTTGATCTCGGTGAGGTTGAGGCGGGCCAGCAACTGGCCTTTTTTCACCTGGGCGCCTTCTTCTGCGAATAACTGATCGATCACGCCGCCGGTTTTAAAAGAAAGCCGCGCTTCTGTAGCCGAGCTCACCAGTCCGGAAGCGGTTACCGGTTCCGACAGGGTTTGCATTTCGGCGGCTACTACCCGCACGGCAATTTCTTCCTGCTTGGCCGGCAGCGGGGTATTTTCTTCGGCATTGGAGTGGTTGCCGCACATCGTGATCAGAAAGAGGAGTCCCACGGCGATAAGGGGGACTATAATGGAAACCAACTTTTTCATGGTTGTTAGTATTATTGGTGAACGATCTAATAATTGTTTAGTAAGGTTTAGCGCTTTTCTATCAAACATTCAACATCAAGCATTAAACATTATTTTGCGCGTTCCATGCCGGCCCAGTTCGACCATACTTTGAGCAGATACAGCGATTGCTGCAAGCGGGCCTGGGTAAGTTCGTTGCGGGCGTCGAGGAATTCGATATACAGGGCTTGTCCTTCGCGGTAGCGCTTTTCGATATCGCGGTAATAGCGCGCAGCGGATTCCACCTGGCTTTTGGTACTATAAAAAACCTCCAGCGCCGATTGGTAAGAGCGCAGGCTGTTCTCCCACTGCAGGTTGAGCTGGCCGGCTACGAAGGCCTGTTGGGAAGAGGCGGCGGCCACTTCCATTTGGGCTTGTTTCACTTTAGCCACGTTGGTATTGCCGCTGTAGAGGGGCAGTTCGATAGACAAACCGCCTAACAGATAAAGCGATCCGTTGCCCACTTCAAAATCGAAGCCCTGGGAGCCGGCATCGAAGAAGGCGTTAACTCTGGGCAGCTTATACGTTTGCTTCCATTTCAGGTTGGTCTCCTGCATAGCGTTGACCAGCGCGAGTTGGCGCAATTCTTCGCGACTGCCGGGCGTGCCCGTCACCTGCTGTGGAAAGGGATAGTTGATGTCGGTAAACGTCGGATCGGCTTCGATAGCGGAATCGAGTGGCCGGTTGAGCAGAAAATTGAAATACGAGGCGGCATTGCGGACATTGTTCTCGGCCTCCGCGATCTGGGCTTCCATCTTTGTGATCTCGTTGGCGGCACGGGTAACTACCGTGTAATTGGCCACGCCGTTGTCGAATAGTTTTTGGTTGACGCGACGGCTTTCCTGCAGTAGTCCCATGGCTTCCCTATAGATGGAAACGGCCTGTTGTGCCTGCAGGTAGTTGAAATAAGCCACCCGGAGTTCTTCGGTGAGTGATTTTTGCGCTACCGCAATATCGAGTTCGCTCATATTGGTCATTTGTTCTTTGAGTTGTTTGTTGTAGCGAACATCGGGGTTATAGAGCGGGTACGCCGCGCGAAGTTTGAGGTCGTAAAAATTGTTGGGATTGAGTTGTTCGTTCACGTTTTCCAATTGCGGGAAGGCGTTGGTGCCCGTCAATTCGTTGAGGGTTGAATAGACGGGGTTGAGCATATCGCCTACCGGAATGCTGATAGTGCGGCCGCCGGCGGCGAGTGTATAGGAGCCGTTGAGCGATACCGAAGGCAGGCCGAGTCCTTTGGCTTCTTCCAGCGCGTGCCGGCGCTGTTGGCCCAGGTAGATTTGTTGTTTGATGCGCTCGTTTTGTCCGAGTCCTTCGCGGATGTAGGCGTCGAGAATGGCGCTTTGCGCCGGGGTTTGTTGTACAGCCAATGCCCAGATCATCAGGACTGTCAGGCTTACAAAAATTGGGTGCGATTTCATAACAAACGTTAATTAAATGAACATTGTTTAGTTATATGATGATACTCCCCCTATTCGCCGGCAGGCGAAGGGTGGAATTACTTCTTCATCAAATCAAGCCAGGTATTTACGCCGGTGAAAATGAGTGCGCGGCTTTCCTCGTCGCTGAGGTCGAGTGCGCGCAGTCGGTTGCGGGTATACAGCGACACCATACCGTGTACAAAAGACCAGCAGAAAAAGGTGAGCGCCTTGGGTTCTTGCTCCACAATCAGCCCTTTTTGCATACAGTCTTCGATGGCGTACTGCAGGAAATCGAAGGCTTTGCGGCCTGTATCCCAATTGCAGTGGTCTTCGTAATAATTGAGCGGTTCGAGCGAGTTGAACATCAGGTTGTAGTACTGGGGGTGTTCGAAGCAGAAACGCACGTATTCCAGGGAGATGAGCCGCAGTCGCTCCAAGGGGTCGGCCACGGCGGCCACTTTGGACATTTCCTTCATCAGCAGGCCAAATCCCAACTCGTGCACGGCATGCAGGAGCTCGTCTTTGTCCTTGAAATACAGGTAGATCGTAGCCGGGCTGTATTCGATGCGTTCTGCAATACCGCGCATAGAGGTGCGTTCGTAGCCTTCTTCGGCAAAGATCCGCGCCGCTGCGTCTACGATCAGATCGCGCTTTTCCTGCTTTTCCCGCTCTTTTCTTTCAGCGATACCCATTTTGTACTTTTAATCGTACAGACGCAAAATATTGCTCTCTACGTTTCTAAACGAACGCAATTTACTGAACATTGTTTAGTAAGTAAATACCTTTTATCAAAAATCGGATAAATCCCTGCAATTTTCCGACCAACTACGCTACAAGTATAGACGGGATTCATCCTGAATTACGAATTACGGAATTACGAATTACGAATGATTTTCAATTGTCTAATTATCAATTGATTAATAAAAAAATTCGTCATTCGTCATTCGTCATTCGTCATTCGTCATTCGTCATTCGTCATTCGTCATTCGTCATTACTAACTAATCCTATTCCAGGCCGAAAAGCGTTTTTTTGTTTGTTCCAGGAAATCGCGTAGTACCTGATGTTCGGGCAGGGCGAGTTGGGGGTCGGCGTCGAGGATGAGCGTAGCGGTTTCGCGGGCGGCCTGGAGGATGCGGCCGTCTTTGGCAAGGTCGGCGATGCGCAGGTTGAGCGCGCCGCTTTGCTGGGTGCCTTCGAGGTCGCCGGGACCGCGCAGGCGCAGGTCGGCTTCGGCGATATCAAAGCCGTTATTGGTACTGCACATAATCTGGATGCGCTCGCGACTATCGGCGCTCAGCTTGTAGCTCGACAACAACACACAAAACGACTGCTCGGCGCCCCTGCCCACGCGGCCCCGCAACTGGTGGAGCTGCGAAAGGCCGAAGCGCTCGGTATTTTCGATCACCATCACCGAGGCATTGGGCACATTCACGCCCACTTCGATCACCGTGGTAGCCACCATAATCTGGGTAGCCCCGCTCACAAAGCGCTGCATTTCGAAGTCTTTGTCGGCGGATTTCATCCTGCCGTGCACGATGCTGATCTGGTACTCGGGCGGCGGGAATTCGCGCTGCAGGGCCTCGTAGCCCTCTTGCAGATTTTGCAGGTCGAGTTTTTCAGATTCTTCGATAAGCGGGTACACCACATAAATCTGCCGGCCTTTGGCGATCTCTTCGCGCATAAATCCGATCACGCGCATGCGGTGGTGTTCGGTGCGGTGCGTAGTGACGATATCCTTGCGCCCGGGCGGCAGTTCGTCGATGACCGACACGTCGAGGTCGCCGTAGAGGGTCATGGCCAGCGTGCGCGGGATGGGCGTGGCCGTCATTACGAGTACGTGCGGCGGATAGGGTTTGCTTTTGGCCCAGAGGCGGGCGCGCTGGGCTACGCCGAAGCGGTGTTGCTCGTCGGTGATGGCCAGGCCCAGGTTTTTAAACACCACGGGGTCTTCGATAAGGGCATGCGTGCCGATGAGCAGGTGTATATCGCCGGCTTCCAATTCTTTGAGCAATTGGCTGCGCTTTTTGCCTTTTACGTTGCCCGACAGGAAGGCCACGCCGATGTCCATGCCGTCCAGGTATTCGCTGATGGCGTTGTAGTGCTGCTGGGCCAGGATTTCGGTGGGCGCCATGATGCAGGCCTGGAAACCGTTGTCGATAGCCATGAGGGCGCACATCAGGGCTACGATGGTTTTGCCGCTGCCCACGTCGCCCTGCAGCAGGCGGTTCATCTGGATGCCGGTGGCGAAATCGCGGCGGATTTCTTTGATCACCCGCTTTTGGGCGTTGGTGAGTTCGAAGGGCAGTTTTTCGTTAAAAAATAAATTAAACTGCTCGCCAATTTTATCAAAAACATACCCCCTTACTTCTGTTTTGCGCCTGCGCTTGAGTTGGAGTAGGCGCAATTGCAAAAAGAATAGCTCTTCGAATTTCAGCCGGTTGCGGGCGGCGTCGAGTTCTTGCTGGTTTTGTGGAAAATGTATGCTGCGCAAGGCCTGAAACCGGGAGGGAAAGCGGTATTGCTGTAAAATACCGGCGGGCATATTTTCGGGTAGATCTTGCGGACCGAGGCGCTCCAGCAAGATGTTCATCAGCCGGCGTCGTGCCTTTGCATCGAGGCCCTTGGCGTTGAGCTTTTCGGTGCTGGGGTATACCGGCACGAAGGTGGTCGATTTCTGGGTGTTGTCGGCAGCGGCCACTTCCATTTCGGGGTGGGCTATGTTGAGCTGGTCCCTGAAAGCATTCACCTTGCCGAAAACGACGTATTCCGTACCCACGACCAGCGCTTTTTCCAGCCAGTTGATGCCCGTAAACCACACCAGTTCGATGGCGCCCGACTCATCGCGAAACACCCCTGTGAGGCGTTTTTTGCGGCCATCGCCCACTACGCTAAGGCGGCGCAATATGCCGCGCAGTTGCACTACGCCGCTATCTTCATTCAGATCGGCGATGCGGTGAAACTGGGTTTTGTCGATGTAGCGAAATGGAAATTGGAACAATAAATCCTCGAAAGTATGGATATCGAGTTCTTTCCGGAATAGCTCCCCCGTGAAGGCCCGACGCCTTTCAGGTATTCAATAGGACTTTCGAGGAGGGTGGAGGGCATGCGGTAATCGGGTTTTAGGCAAAAATAGGAAAAATCCCGGTTATCTGTTGTCTGTTATCCGTTCTCTGTTCTCCGTTGTCGGTTGTCCGTTCCTTATCTTTGTGAGTTATACTTAACAGAGAACAGAGAACAGAGAACAGAGAACAGAGAACAGAGAACAGAGAACAGAGAACAGAGAACAGAGAACAGAGAACAGAGAAAAACTACTTGACTCATCCATTGAATTCTGGTAACTTTGCGCTCCCGGGGCAGTCCCGGCCTTTTTAATTACAGCAATGGAAACAATCAGACAAAAGCAAGTAGCTGAAATGGTGAAGCGCAATTTCAGCATGGTGTTGCAGGAAGAAGGAGGGTTTATTTACGGCACGTCCGTATTGGTATCGGTAACAGGAGTAAAAATGTCGCCCGATCTGAATATTGCCAAGATCTATCTCAGCGTATACAATACCGAAGATAAACAAACGGTCATCCTGGAGATGGAAGACCAGTTGGTGCGCCTGCGCCAGTCGCTCTCGCACCGCCTGCGCAAACACGTGCGCCGCATGCCCGAAATCGCCCTGTATCTCGACGACACGATTGACGAGATGTACCGGGTGAATGACCTGTTCAACCGCCTGCACAACGAAGGCGCGATGGGCACGGAAGAAGAAGAATGAGGGAGGGAGTGAGGGAGGGAGGGAGAGATCTTTGATTCCCTCCCTCTCACTCTCTCACACTCTCACACTCTCCATCACGGTCTTGGAGATTCTACAATCAGCTTCCGCGTTTGGGCCGGGAGGCCTTCACAGCGAACCGTTACGAAGTAAACTCCGCTAGCCAAACCGGCCAGTTGCAGGCGCTCTGCGGCGTCTTGCACCTCATCGATTTCGCGGAAAATTACGGCCTGTCCTATATTGTTGTATACCGTAATATGCACGGATTTGCCTTCATAACCCGGCAAATTGATATTCACCTCATCCATGGTTGGGTTGGGGAATAATTCTACTTCCGTATTAGCAGGCGCAGCGGCCAGGAAAGTCCCGCCGCCACCACTTGAGCCCAGGCTGCTGGCGCCGGAATACCCCACATTGGCGAAGGTTGACGACACTACGCTGACCTGTTCGTAATTGGTAACGACCAATCCCATTTGAATACAACTGTTCATGCTGACCGTTGCGGCCATTACCTGATACCACTGGATGCCATTGGAAGAGGTATACCCTACAAACTGGTTGCCGTTGCGCACCAATCGCAGCCAGGAACGCCCCTGGCCGGGGAATTGCTGCGGCTGCGCCGGGCCATTGGTAGCAAATCGCACTTCGCGGCGGCTAAGGCTGCTGCCCAGGTTGGTAGAGAGCTGTACTTTTTTGGCGCCCGCAGCATTGCTTTCGCGCATAACGATGCCGGCCCAGCCGAAAGCGTTGCCAAAGATGTTGGTTACCTCAGCGGTGAGGCTGCCGTTGCCGCAAAGCGTGCGCTGGACAAAAGCCATTTCATCGCTGCTGAAAGGCGATGCATAAAAACAATCTTCGCTATTTACGGTAAATACCTGGGTAGGTACGTTATACGTGACGTTATTGCCGTCGTCGCAGCCTATGCCGTCGGGTTGCTGGCTCCATCCACAGGGAAGGCCGTCGATGGTGAGGGTGCTGAGGCAAGTGATCGTATTATTATAAATATCAACCGCCGTAGCCGTGATAGTCAGCACGTCGCCGAGTTGCGCGCAGTAAATTTTATCCAGGTTGATACCAAGACTTGCCATCTGGCAGTTGTCGGTAGCCGAGGTGAAATCGGAAAGCACCAGGTCCAAATGGGGCTGGCCGTTGAAAACATACGTCGGATTAAAACACTGGATAACCGGTTTTTCTGTGTCTATCACGTCAAAGTAGAAGATGCAGTTCTGCTCGTTTGTCGAGGGGTCTTTGGCCTGCCATTGGATTTTCCAGCGGCCTACCGCATAATAGCCGGTGGGATTAGCTACCCAGGCCGACCAGGGGCCGATGGCGTTGTTGTTTTCGTCTACTTCCTGGTATCGCGCCAGCAGACTATAACTACAGTTGTCGAATACCGCCGGCACGGGTACGGGTACTACGGCCCCGCATTGTCCCAGGTCGTTTTCTATCACAAAATCATCGGGACAATCCATTTGTGGAGCGCTATTATCGATCACCGTTACATTGGCCGTGCAGGTCGACTGGTTACAGTTGCGGTCTTCAACCGTAAGCGTGGCTACAACCCCATTGATATTAGCGCAATTGAAGGTATTCGGCGATACCGATACCGTTTTCAACTGGCCCGTACCGGTAGAGGGCAAATCGTAGCTGGCAGTTTGATTGAATACATCTGCGGGTGAAATAGATGCCGTTCCCCATTGGTTGAGTATTACGGTGTGCGGCTTGCAAACTACTACGGGATTCGTTTGATCGGGTACGATATTAAACGACTGCGTGGGTTTGCTGAAACTATTTTGCCCCCAGGCCAGGGTGTGGTCTTCGATCGTTTTGGGCGAACCGGGCATTTCGGTTTCTACGATCTGGAATTCAGGAATGAGCGAAAAATTTACAGCATCATCACAACAGTTAATCTGGAACAGCTCTATACTCAGGCTGTTATTGTAATGCAGCTTATTGAGCGTTGTAAAATTGGCATTCATCAAAAATTCCTCGTTGATCGTGGCGGTCGACTCAAAATTATCCGGAATATTGACTTCGATGTGGTGACCCATCAATACATTGGGCACAATCTGGCTGTTGCCGGTGCTCACCGTGCTGTTGGTCATGGGGTTGAACACTCTCCAGTTCATGGGCTGTCCCAGGTTGATATTCGCCCGGAAAGTCGGGTCGAAGGTATAATTCAGATCCAGGTCGGTGGTGAGGTTGAGGTTTAAATCGCCAAAATCCACTTCGCCGAGTCCGCCGCCAAGGCTAACAGACGTGGGATAACCGGAAAAGTCGATGAGCGAAATCAAATCCAGTCTTAGCCGGGCCAATTCTTCAAATTCGCCTCCGCTTGCCTGTACGATCACACTATTGCCGTTGAAAGACTGGGTCAAATTGCCCGAGGTAACTTTCTTAAATGTACCGCTGAATTCAGGAATGGTCACGGGAACACCTGTTGTGATATCAGGATTATTGACTTCCACCATTGTAGGAGACCCTTCAAACATGGCATCTAACACAAGCCCTGCACCTGGATTCAAACTTATCAGATCTACGATGTCTTCCAAAATGCTGGTTCCCGCCGCACAGTTCAGCAATGTTCCCATATTGGCACTGTTACTAAAAGGATCTTCGCAAACGCTGATAAATGGAGGTAAAGGCCCACCGATAGGGATGGGAATATCGAACAACTCGCCTCCGGGAATCCCCAGCTCGTCCAGCAGGTTCCAGTCGTTGGAATAAGCGCAACCTACATAGGGAACACAGCCAATTTCAATACTAGCTGTTAAGCCTATGCGAAGGGTAAAGCTTACGTTATCGAGAATCGGGCCCATTTCGGTTTCATAAAATGCGGGGGTAATCGCCACTTGCGCTCCGCTACCCCTTTGCGCAGCCGTTTCTACCACAATTTTGTCGCCGCAGCCAAATTGTTGATCGGCCGGCGCGCGCAAGGTGACGTTTACCGGATAGGTTACATTCACATCTGCCGTACCTACACTGCCGAGGCCGATATATCCTCCATAATCGGCTGTTACGCCAAATTGCAGCGTAGGTGAAATGCTAAATTCGATAACCCCCGGAATACCCAGCGAACTCCCAGCCGTCTGAACCCAATCCGGGATATCAAGCCCCAACAAATTTTCAATGATGCTGAACAGTATCTCCTGTCCCGTATTGGGACTGGCAAAATCACCCACGTCATCCAATAAATCGCGGGTAAATTGTAAGCGGGAAGGCATGCCCACCAATGGCGTGGGGTCTAACTGGATGTCGTTAAACGTAGCCGTGTGGGTTACCGTCTGATTAATGGTTTTGAATTGCGTCGGCATAGCCGGCGTTTCCGGCGCAGCGGCATTGGTAGTAAAAGGCGGCATGGTAGTGGCTGCGGAAAGGCCGGCCACGGGGCCGTCGCATTGTTCGGCCACCTGTGCCTGATATTGGGTGCCTGCTTTGGGCAAATTTACTGCCAGGCAAGCCTGAATAGGCGCAGGCCCATTGACACCGGGCGTGATTGTCAGCCCGGCGCTGCCAGGGCTCACTTCTACATCTAATACAGCTGCAACTCCGGATGTAAGGTCATTGACTTTTACATTCCACTTGTGGTTGGCCACGTCGCTCTGTGCAGAGGTCCAACAGATGGTAGCTGAGTTAGTCCCGGTTACCGTTTGGGAACCGGCTACAGGCGCTCCGCACTGCGCAGCAAGCCAAAAAGGCGCCATGAACAACAAGCCGAACAGGCTCATTTGCCGAAGGCGCGGTGTTTTTGAATTAGGTTGAGTTCGATTCATAATGTGTGAATTAGGATTCGCAAATAATGCCAATAGAGCTATCAGGCATGAGCCATTAAGCGTATTACGAAATATTATGCTTGAATTAAGAAGCAGTAGTATGTAAAAAAAACTCTAACGCTGACGCCCTGCGTCTGATGCGTTACATATTGTGGTAGTGGTAAGAATGGTGCAATTTTAAGAATAATACGCGTATCAAGCAAGAAATAACAACTGAATTAGTAGACAGGGTGACAGGGTGACAGGGTGACAGGGTGACAGGGTGACAGGGTGACAAGGTGACAAGGTATGTAAAATTAGCAGAGACGCGATGAATCGCGTCTCTACTAATTTTCCAGGTATCTCTCCCTCTCTCACTCCCTCACTCTCTCCCTCCCCATCACGGTCTCGGAGATCCGATGATCAATTTCTGTGTCTGCATCGGCACGCCTTCAGAGCGCACCGTTACAAAGTAAACGCCGTTGGCCAGTTCGTTCAAGGGCAGGCGCTCGATGGCATCCTGTACCTCGTCGATATCGCGAACGATAACCGCCTGGCCTACGTTGTTGTATACCGCGATTTGCACCTGCTTGCCGATGTAGCTGGGCAGCTTGATATTCACCTCGTCCTTGGCCGGGTTGGGGAACAGGCTGAAGCCGATGCTTTCTACTTCCGTATCGTTGTTACCTTGTACCAGCGGAATAATCGGCGGCGTAAGCGCAACGCCCATGATATTGCTAAATACGGCTGTAGTAGTCGTATTTACATTGATACTTTGTGCAAACAGGCCCACTTCGATGCAGCTGGGCAGTACCAAAGTTGTAGAGAACGTGAAGTCCCAGTTCACGCCATCCAAAGACGTTTCTCCCAAAAATACGTTGCCCGTGCGCGTCAGACGCAACCACTGCGGAGCATTCGGTTTTGGAAACATCTGCTGCTGCATTACGCCGTTGGTAGAGGCGCGCAAGTCGCGGACCACGGCATTCGTCAACTGGCTGCGCAACGCAATCTTTTTGGAACCGCCGGCATTGTTTTCGCGGAACATGATGCCGCCCCAGCCGCCGTTGGTTACGTTGTTGAGCTTGGCTTTGATAAAGCCGTTGCCGCACAGTTGCTGCCAGGCGTAGGTTTGTACGTCGTTGGTGGGCGAGCCGTAGTTGGTGGCGCTCACGTCGATTGTGCCGTCGCATACGTTTTCAATAGCGCCGCCGTTGCTGGCGCCGATATTGGTCACCGTCCAGGGTGCGCCCAGGGCCGGGCCGCACAGACAACTGATGCTCATGCTGAAGGCGCCGGTAGAGCTGCTGAAGCCGCTCACCAGTATGTAATAGTCAACGCCAACTGAGGCGTTAAAGACAAAGTGCGAGCGTGTAGTTCCGCAAGTGGGGCTGTCGTCGTTGCTGCCCACACAGCTTAAGTTACCGCAAGAGCCGCTGTACACATGTACTTTGGTATCGTAAGCAGAACCGCACAGGTTGAGCGTCACCTGGGCGCCGTTGCCCACGAGTTTGTACCAGACGCCGTTGCCGGGCGTGCCGCCCGAGCCGCAGGAGCCCTGGCCTGAATCAGAAGCAGCGCCTACCGTGCTGCCGTTGATCGTGCTGCCGCAAGTCACCGTTTGGGCGCCCGAGCAGTTATCGTTGGCCAGCGGAGCAGTAGTAAAGGTAGTGCTCACATAGTCGCTGGGGCCGCCACCGCCGCAGGCGCTGGTGCGCACGCAGAAGCGATAGGTGGTATTAGGCGTAAGGTTGGGCAGGTTGACAGAGGTTGCCGCTGTATTGCCGCCTGTGCCGGTAGGACAGCTTGCGCCGGTACCAACCGTCCAGTCGTAGCTCGTAGCTCCGCCGGCAGCACCCCAGCTTACCGTAGCGGTCGTAGTAGATACGTTGGAAGCCGAAGGCGCTCCCGGCGTATTGCAGGGCAGTACCGGGCAGTCGATGCGGAAAGTCTGGGTTACCGTACCGGTGCTTTCCGGATCGTATAAAATATAATAAGTAGTGCCGGCAGTCAAAGGACCAAAAGTAATCGATTGAGCGCTGAAAATATCATCTATACACGTCCAACCGCTGCTATTACATCCGCCCGAAGCGGCTTTGTAGAAATAATCGGAATAAGAACTATTGGTGGAAGTTACTACCAGGGTATGCATTCCCGATGTAGTAGCCGTAAAGCTGTACACTTTTTCCTGGCCGGGGGTGGTAAATCCGCAGGAACCAGGGCTCCATGCGCCCGAGCCGGTGCTGGAAGCCGTGGTTGATTGACCGCAGGTAAGGGTGGTGATGCTCGCGCAGGGGTCAGGCCCGCCACCGCTGCCACAAGACACAATCCGACTGCGGGAAGTGGTGCTTTCGCCACAGGCTGAATTAGTATGCGTATAAAAGCGCACTACTCCGGTAATGGTGGAAGTCCAGTTTACAGGGGTCGTGCCGTGGGCATACACCGGCGAACCGGCCGAGCCGGCAATAGTGATATAATCCGTGCCGATAGAGCTGCTGAAAGTATAAGCAGTCCCTGAAACAACGTTTACATTGGAATATTCACCGGCATACCCAATCGTTGTAATGGTGCCTCCGATACCGTTACATGTAGGCGTATAGGTAGAAGACGGATACAACCCATAAGAGGCCGTAGTACATCCGCTGCCGCTACCCGGAGCTGTACAACTTGCATTAAGCGTCATACAAGTAGTATTGGAGGTACAGTTGTATTGATCCACTAATACGCGTACAGAACCTGTAAAGGTAGCTGTCCAGGTCACTGTTGACTGCGCACCGCAGCCGTCATCGTTGTAAGCTAAGTAAGCCCCGCCTGCATCGTTGAAGAGCGTGATCTGGGTGTCAAAATCAGTATCTCCGCAAGTAGAGAACGTGTAGGTATTGCCCATCGTAACGGTTACCAGACGGTATTCACCACCATAGATGCAGGTAGTAAGCACTGTGGGAGGTTCTCCACAAGTAATCGTACTTGTTCCAAACTGGGTATTGTCATTGCCGCACTGTGCAGCAGCCTGCCATGCTGTGAAGGACAGCAGCAGCGCCAGACAGGCTGTTAAAGTTAATTTGTAAAGTGCTTTCATAATACGCATTGTTGTTTTTGTATGAATAAACATTTGAAAAATCCCGGTCATTCCATGCCCGTTCATACGAGCACGAGCATAACATTATTTTCTACTGCGACTAGTAATGATGGCATGTATTAACTCCTGAATAGCCAAGAAGAGGGGGGAATAAATCCAATAGTATAGGATTACGAACGCAATATAATAATGTTTCATTTATTGGCAAAAAAATTAGGAGGTGACAGGGTGACAGGGTGACAGGGTGACAGGGTGACAGGGTGACAGGGTGACAGGGTGACAAGGTGACAGGGTGACAGGGTGACAGGGTGACAGGGTGACAAGGTGACAGGGTGACAGGGTGACAGGGTGACAAGGTGACAGGGTGACAAGGTGACAGGGTGACAAGGTGACAGGGTGTGTAAAATTAGTAGAGACGCGATGCATCGCGTCTCTACTAATTTTCCCAGAAATCTCTCCCTCTCTCTCACTCCCTCACTCTCTCCCTCCCCATCACGGTCTCGGAGATCCTACTATGAGTTTCTGTGTCTGCATCGGCATGCCTTCTGAGCGCACCGTTACAAAGTAAACGCCGTTGGCCAGTTCGGTCAGCGGCAGGCGCTCGATGGCGTCTTGTACCTCGTCGATGTCGCGAACGATCACGGCCTGGCCTACGTTGTTGTATACCACGATCTGCACCTGCTTGCCGATGTAGCTCGGCAGCTTGATATTCACCTCGTCCTTGGCCGGGTTGGGGAACAGGCTGAAGCCGATACTTTCTACTTCCGTATCGTTGTTACCTTGTACCAGCGGAATAACCGGCGGCGTAAGCGCAACGCCCATGATATTGCTGAATACGGCTGTAGTGGTCGTATTTACATTGATACTTTGAGCAAACAGGCCCACTTCGATGCAGCTGGGCAGTATCATGGTAGTCGAAAACGTGAAATCCCAGTTTACGCCGTCCACCGACGTTTCTCCGAGGAACACGTTGCCGGTGCGCGTCAGACGCAGCCACTGCGGCGTATTCGGGCGCGGGAACTGCTGTTGCTGGGCCGCGCCGTTGGTTGAAGCGCGAAGGTCGCGTACTACGGTGCTGGTCAACTGGCTGCGCAGCGCAATCTTTTTGGAACCGCCGGCGTTGTTTTCGCGGAACATGATGCCGCCCCAGCCGCCGTTGGTTACGTTATTCAATTTTGCCTTGATAAAGCCGTTGCCGCACAGTTGCTGCCAGGCGTAGGTTTGTACGTCGTTGGTGGGCGAACCGTAGTTGGTGGCTTTCACGTCGATCGTGCCGTCGCATACGTTTTCGATAGCGCCGCCGTTGCTGGCGCCGATGTTGGTCACCGTCCACGGTGCGCCAAGTGCCGGACCGCACAGGCAGGTGAGGCTCAGGCTGAAGGCGCCGGTACTGTTGCTGAAGCCGTTCACCAAAATGTAATAATCTGTACCTACATTGGCATTAAAAATTACTTGCGAACGGGTACTTCCCGAGCCGCAGGCGTTGTTATCATCGTTGCTTACCAGACAAGTCAAGCCCGCGCAAGTGCCGGTATATACATGAAGTTTGGTGTCATAAGCCGAGCCGCAAAGGCTTGCTGTGACCTGGGCGCCGTTGCCCACGAGTTTGTACCAAACGCCGTTGGTCGGTGTGCCACCGGTGCCGATTCCGCAAGAACCAAGCGCTGCATCAGAAGATGCGCCTACGGTGCTGCCGTTGATCGTGCTGCCGCAGGTGATGGTTTGAGCGCCTGCGCAGTTGTCGTTGGGCAGCGGAGCTGTGGTAAATGTGCTACTTACGTAGCTGCTGGAGGCGCCGCCGCCGCATGCTTCCGTGCGCACGCAGAAAGTGTAAGTCGTATTAGGCGACAGGCCGCTCAGGTTAACGGAGGTGCTGGCTGTTGTGAGTGAGCCAGTCCCGCATACATGGCCGGCTGTACCATAGGAGTAGCGGTAGCTCGTAGCGCCCATAGCAGCCCCCCAGCTAACTGTAGCACTTGTAGTCGATACGTTGGAAGCCGAAGGTGTACCAGGAGCGTTGCAGGGTGGTGCAGGAGCCCACACGCAAATGTTGAAGGTGCCATTGTTATCATTTCCATATTCCCAGAAGCGGATGTAAATGGTGGAGCCGGGCGTGAGAGCTGTTTTGTCAATAAAAGGCATAAAGCCGTTGGAACTGTCGTCGTCATCGCACTCAATAAGCGTCAGGGCGCCGCAGTTGCCCGAATAAATGGCCATACCGCCGTCTGTGACGGAGCCTGTGTTGGTATCTATGATGAGCTGTCCTGTTGCAGGGACAACTGCTGAGAACCAGACATCACCGCCTGAGTAGAGGGAACAGCCTGGTGCAGGAGGCCCTACGGAGCCGGTTGCTCCGGCGTTGGTGTATTGCGCAAAGCTGCACGAGGCGCCTACTGTAAGCGGAATGGCGCCGGCGCACTCGTCGTTGGCCGGTGGCGGCGGCAGTGTTTTTACGCATACGCTAAAGGAAGAAGTCTGTCCAGTGGTGGAAGTCCAGGTGGCTACCCGGATGAAGTATGTTTGCCCCGGAGTCAGCGCTGATACCGTGCTGGTGTTGGGGTCGCTGCAGACCAGAGCAGTGGCAGCGCCACAACTGCTGAGTACCTGATGGGTAAGGTCAGAAGTAGAACCTGTTATATTCAACAACTCAATCAAGTGTGAGCTGGCCGTAGCTCAAAAGAGAACCACACATCGTCATCATAAGTACCGCAAGAGCTGGTAGGGCCAGTTGAAGCAGTAGCAGAGGCTACTGTGCCCATTGTCACACTCGTACAATTGAGATCAGGGTTAACGGCCACAGACAATGCACCCGCGCAGTTGTCATTGGCCGGTGGCGGCGGCGGGGTGCCTACGCAAATGGTAAAACTAGCAGCCGTACCCACAACAGTGGAAGTAGTGTATACTCTTACGCGGTAGGTCGTTCCGGCGGTCAGTCCGGTAAGGTTGAGATTGGCAGTGCCTGATACAGTAGAAGCACAAGCGCTGGTGATCTGTGTCAAAGCGCCGCAACTACCCGTATATACTGCGACTGCAGTTGTATTGGTAGCTCCCGTAATTCTGACCTGATGCGCAGTGCCCGTAGCGGTGAAGGAGTACCAAACGTCGTCGTTAACGCCTGTTGCAGAGCAGCTTGGAGCGGTTTCAGTTGACTGTGTTGCTGACGGTCGTTCCTGATGTAGCAACTCCACAAGCGAAATCAGCATTGACCGTGAGCGAAACAGCGCCTGCGCAGTCGTCGTTGGCCGGTGGCGGTGGCAGTGTTTTTACGCATACGCTGAAGGAAGAAGTCTGTCCAGCTGTGGAAGTCCAGGTGGCTACCCGGATGAAGTATGTTTGCCCCGGAGTCAGCGCTGATACCGTGCTGGTGTTGGGGTCGCTGCAGACCAATGCAGTGGCAGCGCCACAACTGCTGAGTACCTGGTGGGTAAGGTCAGTAGTAGAACCTGTTATATTCAACAACTCAATCGAGTGTGTGCTGGCCGTAGCTACAAAAGAGAACCACACATCGTCATCATAAGTGCCGCAAGAGCTGGTAGGGCCGGTTGAAGCAGTGGCAGCGTTTACTGTGCCCATTGTCACACTTGTGCAATTGAGATCAGGGTTAACGGCCACAGACAATGCACCTGCGCAGTTGTCGTTGGCCGGAGGCGGTGGCGGCAGCGTAATGTCTAGTGTAAAGGCACCACAGTCAGGTAATGGCCAGGTATCTATGATGATGAAGTAGGTGCCATTCGTGGGGAAGGTAACATTACCCGATGCGGTTGTACCACTACTTGTCGCAACTCCGCCAACGCAGTTAGCACCAGCAGGCGGACAGGCTGAATGTACAGAGGCAATCTTCCAGGTAGCTGCTCCGCCCAAAGCCAAATTATAAGTGACTGGCGCTGTCGTAATGGTGATCGAGTACACATAATCTTCCCCGGCACCATAGCTGCTGCTTACACAGGTAGAAAATCCTGCAGCGTAGTCATTCACAGTACCGCATGTAGTTTGTGCACCACTGGAGAACGGCACTGAGGCAATTAATGCAGGGGATGCACAAGTGTTTTGGGCGGAAGCCTGCAACGCCATAAAGGCGAGTATGAGCAGTCCTACCCATCGTTTTGAAAATGTAAAAAGTGCTTTCATTCTAACAAGAATTTAATGTTTTATTATCAGATACAATTAATCACAAGCAGATTGGATAGCCAGGCAAGTAAATAAGAATAAAATACCGTCGAAGTGCAAATACACAGTTTATTTGCTTGGACGAATAAATCTCTCAGCTCAAAAAAGGGGGAGGCAGTTGTACGAACATACAATTATACAACAAAAAAAGTAATATTACACAAAATCACCAAGCATGCTTAACGATTGTTTAATAGTTAAGTTACAATAAATAGCAATTATTTTCACCGCTCAAACTGCGCATAACCTATTATCTTTATCCCAAAATTCATTTCATGAAAGATCTCTGCATATTCCTCGATGCCGGCCACGGCAGCCTCGATAAAAACGGACACTACGTAACCGCTCCCAGTAAGCAATACGAACACACCAAAGGCGCTTTCCACAAAGGCCGCTGGTTCTTCGAAGGGGTGTGGAATCGCACGCTTACCAATCGCGTGGCTTTTAAATTGGGGCAACTGGGCATCCCCCATCTCATTGTCAGCCACGAATACCTCGACACGTCGCTCGAGTACCGCGTGGAGCTGGCTAACTGGTACCACAAAAATTTTAAAGAAGGACTCTATATCTCCAATCACGCTAATGCCGGCGGCGGACAGGCCCGCGGATTCGAAGTGTATACCTCGCCCGGCCAAACCGCCTCCGATACGGTAGCCGACTTGCATTGGAAAAACGTAAAAGACCTGTTAGGCGATCGCGTTACGATGCGCTCCGATAATTCCGACGGCGACTACGACAAGGAAGCCCGCTTTTATGTGCTCACCAAAACCGCTATGCCTGCAATCCTGGTAGAACACCTCTTTTTCGACAATTACGACGACGCCGTCCTCCTGATGGATGAGGAAATCATAGACCGATTCGCAGAAGCGCAGGTGAGGACGGTGGTGCAGTACCGAGGTTGATGTGCTGATTTGCTGATTTGCTGATTTGCTAATTTGCTAATTTGCTGATTATTAATATATTATCAGCACCCCGACCTCCTTCCAGTCGGTACGGGACTCACTTCGTTCGCATCAGCACATTAACTCATCAGCACATCAACTACTCTTTCATCCAGGGTATACCCCCGTTAATGGCTACAAACAGCAGCGCCGTGATGATCGGCGCCAGCGTAGACATGAGCATAAACCAAAAATACCAGCGCGGTACTTTGGAGCGTTCTATCCATTCTACTATGAGGGAAATCATTAAAATGAGAAAGCAAATTGTGCCGAAAACCAGGCTGAGGATAGTAGCCAGGTAGTCGTTAAACATCCAGAGCAACAAGTAAATTATCATTTCGGAAAGTAAAATCTCTCCCGGCTTTAACCTTCTCATGCGCACAATTTCCACCCAATTTAGAACTCCATGCGCAATGTTGATTGTTTAATAATAAAAAAATATATTTTTCTGTATGAAAATACTCAGCGCCAGGCAGGTACGCGAACTCGACGCCTACACTATCACCCACGAACCCATAGCCTCCATCGACCTCATGGAGCGGGCTTCGCGTTTGTTTACCGATTGGTTTTTGAGGCAATTTTCCAATGAAGACGCACCTATTGCGGTATTCTGCGGCCCCGGCAATAACGGCGGCGACGGACTGGCGATTGCCCGACTGCTACACCGCAGTTTTTATAACGTGACGGTATACCGCTGCGCAACCGGATCCGATACCAGCGCCGACTTCCAGTCGAACTGGTACCGCCTGCCCGATCTGACGCGCAAAGTGCTGAAAGAGGACGCCCCCTTCCCTACCCTGCCGTCTCATGCCATCATTATCGATGCTATCTTCGGCTCGGGCCTCAATCGCCCTGTTGAAGGGTATTGGGCCGGACTGATCGAATACCTCAATGGGCAGGATGCTACTATCGTGTCGGTAGACATCCCCTCGGGTTTGATGGCCGATACCCCCACTACCGGCGCCTGTATCCATGCCGATTTTACTTTTAGTTTTGAAATGCCCAAACTCGCTTTCCTTTTTCCCGAAAACCAGGATGCCGTCGGCCAATGGACCTTCACGAGTATCGGCTTGTCGAAATCGTTTATAGAAAAAACCGAAACCCCATTTCACTATATTGAAAAAAGCGACGTGACTTGTTTGTTACATCACCGCCATAAGCACGACCACAAAGGCACTTTCGGCCATGCGCTGCTCGTGGCGGGTAGCTACGGCAAAGTAGGCGCGGCCATACTCTCGGCAAGGGCTTGTCTGCGCAGCGGCGCAGGGCTGGTTACCGTGCACGCGCCGCGCTGCGCCTACGAGATCATGCAAATGAGCGTGCCCGAAGCGATGATGAGCGTAGACCCGCACCGGTATTATTTTTCGGAAACGCCCGAAATGAAGCCTTACAAGGCCGTCGGACTGGGTTGCGGACTCGACCAGCGGCGCAGCACCGTGGATGCCATCTGGCAGTTGCTGGAGCAATACCGCGGCCCCCTGGTCATCGACGCCGACGCGCTCAACATCCTGGCCAAATGGCCCGAACGCCTGTCGCTCGTGCCGCCCAACAGCATCTTAACGCCGCACCCCGGCGAATTTGAACGCCTGTTCGGTCCCAGCGCCAATAGTTTCGAGCGCAATGCCTGCAGGAGCTGGGCATTTATATTGTGCTAAAAGGCGCCTATACCTGTATCGCCTGCCCCGATGGCGCCTGCTATTTCAACTCCACAGGCAACCCCGGCATGGCTACCGGCGGCAGCGGCGACGTGCTCACCGGCTTGATCACCGGACTGCTGGCCCAGGGCTATTCGCCTTTTGAAACGGCCTTACTGGGCGTATTCACCCACGGTCTCGCCGGCGACCTGGCAGCCGAAAAACTGGGCCACGAGGCCCTCGTAGCTACGGATATCATTGATCACCTGGGCCTGGCATTCCGGAATGTGAGGGGGCAGCCGGCTTGAGCGGAGTCGAAACGAGACTTTACGACTTTACGACTGTACGAAACAAACCCATAAACCTATAAACCTCCCGACTTCTCTTCGGTCAGTACGGGACTCCTTTCAGTCGCATAAACCTATAAACCAAATCAACATGGAAAAACTAGTAGTCTTAACCGGAGCGGGAATCAGTGCGGAGAGTGGCATCAAAACCTTCCGCGATGCCGACGGCTTGTGGGAAAACCACGACGTCATGGAAGTGGCCTCGCCCCAGGGCTGGCGCAAAAACCCGGCATTAGTGCTCGAATTTTACAACCAGCGCCGCCGGCAGTTGGCCGAAGTAGAGCCCAACGAGGCGCACTTTGCCTTATTGGAATTAGAACCCCACTTCGAAGTATGCATAGTGACCCAAAACGTAGACGACTTGCACGACCGGGCGGGTAGCAGCCACATCATACACCTGCACGGCGAGTTGCGCAAAGTGCGCAGTACCAAAGACCCCTCGTTGATTTACCAATGGGAAAAAGACATCATACTGGGCGACACCTGCGAGTTGGGCAGCCAACTGCGGCCGCATATCGTCTGGTTTGGCGAAGAAGTGCCTCTGCTCATGGATGCGGCGGCTGAGGTATCCAAGGCCGATTACGTCATTATTGTGGGCACTTCTATGCAAGTATACCCTGCTGCCGGACTGGTAGCATTTGCGCCGCCGCACGCCCGGGTATATTACGTCGACCCCAGGCCTGCTATCAACTATGAGTTGAGACAATCGGCCAATTTGGAGGTAATTGCCGAAAAAGCCACCACCGGCGTGCGAAAAGTCGTAGATCAACTTTTGTTACATTTGAGCAAAAGCTGAACATTTATTGAACGGGACATTGAATAAGTACCTTCCCTATATTTGCATCAACAAACAGATAAATATGATGAATAATACCGCCGCAGTCACTGCATTTATCGATCAGATCATGGCATCCTGGAATTCGCACGACAAGCAACTTATTCTGAGCTACTACGCCGACGACTATTCGGGGGTGGAAAGCTCTGAAGCAGGCGAATTGTATGGCCGTGACAGCGTGGCGCGAATGCTCGACAAGTTTTTGTGGGATTTCCTGATCTGCACCTTTCCCTTATCGATTTTGTACAAAACGGCGACCGGCTTGCTTTGTATTGGAGAGCAGAAGGCCATCAAACCGGCCCTATCATCAATATTCCGCCTACCGGAAAAAAAGTGTCTATTCAGGGCGTATCTTTTTTACATATAAATGATGGCTTGATTACCCGCGGCGCCCATTTATGGGATATGGCCGGCATGCTGAGAGATCTGGGGTTGTTGCCCAGACTGTCGTAAGAGGGGGAGACTTGGCGAGGGGGCGACTTTGGGACTTTACGACTGTACGACTCGCGACTGGGCAAGAGGTGTCGACCGGGCGAGGGAGCGACTGAAAGGAGTCCCGTACCGACAACGGAGGTCGGGAAGATGGGGTATTTTGGGGCAAGTTGGGGCATGGGGTGGTTTAATTCTTACCGAGCATTTAACTTAGCGGAGTAATTAATCCATGTCCAAATGAAAACGATATACTACCTACCCATTTTGTTGGGATGTGCGGGCTTTTTTGCATGTGCGCCCATTGCATTCGAGCCTTGTCAGCCGCTCTATCTATCTATTGCCTACGACCTCGACGGTTGGTGCGCCTATGACAATCCCGGTTTCGAATTCAACTACAATACCTGGTGTCAATCCGACAACGAAGTGCTGGAGGTCGTGTTTGACCCGCCGTATAGCGAAGCGCCAGTGCCAATGATTTTGCAAAGCAAATTAATGAGCTTCGGTTGCGACCTGACTATAGATTATCTGGGGGATTTACCCGGCGCTCCGCCGATGAGCTATTCCTATCAAATAACCATGCAAGGCGTGTGGTCGGTCATCACCATAGTATTCTCTACCGAAGTGTTTAGCTATCTCACCACGCCGAGCTATCCTCATGTCGACAAAAAACTTGCCTGCACCCTCGGCGTGAGGGGGTGGGGGCAGGGTTCGCCCTGAGTTGGGACTGTACGACTGTACGACTGTATGACTGTACGACTGTACGACTGTACGACTTTTTTGAACTGGCCGCCGACCGCCGAATATATTTCGCGGCTATTGGGAAAAAGCAAACTGGACGATATTGGCGCCCATGCGCAGGGCCTGCTGTCGCAGCGGCTCGGGGTCTTTATGCACCTCATACGATTCCCAGCCGTCGCTGATATTGCTTTCTGCCGCATAAAGGCAGGCCAGGCGGCCTTCGATAAAAATACCGTAGGTGCGGGGGCCCTTGCCTTCGTGTTGGTGTACTTTGGGAATACCGTCGTTAAAATCGAATTTTTGATGGTAAACGGGATGCTGGTAAGGCAGCTCGATGAGTTGTTTGTCGGGAAACACCTTTTTGAGTGCCACCCGGATATAGGGGTCCATGCCGTAGTCGTCGTCAACAAACAAAAAGCCGCCGCCTTCGAGATAGGTGCGCAGGTTTTCAGCCTCCGCATCGCTGAATACTACGTTGCCGTGCCCCGTCATAAACAGGAAAGGGTGGTTAAAAATCTCGGCGCTGCCCACGTCTACCGTGGCGTAATCATCGTCGAAATTGGTGCCCAACTGGCTGTTGCAATACCTCGCCAGGTTTTGCAGGGCGTCAACCACCGAATACCAGTCGCCGCCGCCACTGTATTTGACCAGGGCGATCTTCATGGTTTGCGCCTGAAGTGCCACATTTAACAACAAAGCGCCCATAAGGGCAAAAAAAGATTTGGATAGATTCATTGTAAGCCACTTGTGTGTGATTACCCAAAATACGTTGTTCAGCCGATAATCCACTTATTAACGCTTGTTTTTCAAATTTGGATCTCATTATTTACAAATACTTAGCTTATTTTTTTATCTTTAAAAATCTAATGGCTGTTACCTTTTAAGGATAACAGAGTCCCAAAGACGTTGTAATTTATTTTCAAACCAAAAATCAATAGATATGTCACTACAAGATAAGTATCGTCCGGTACTTGACCTAAGTATGAAATTCGGCGTAAAAGACGGCTATGTCAAAGAAGAAGACGGCAAGCTGAAAATCGGAGGCACTACCGTTACCCAATACGAAAAAGACAAGATTTGGGACCAGATCAAGGCTGCCAATATGGGCAACATGCCTACCGACCTCGTGGCCGACATCAAAGTGTCGAATACCGATTACTACCACAAACACGTGGTGGAAAAAGGAGAGTCGCTTTCGAAAATCGCCAAGCACTACTTCGACGATCCGATGAAATATATGCTGATCTTTAACGCGAACTCCGCCGTCCTGAAAGATCCCGATGTAATCCATCCGGGTCAGGAACTGGTGATTCCGTTTGATAAGTAATATTTAGCACTTAGGTTTTAGCAATCAGCGGTTAGCAATTGGCTGACAGCTGATTGCTAACCGCTAACTGCTACTCCTGAATAACTACCTTTCCCACCTGTACCAATCTACCGTTGGTTTTTATCGCGGCATAGTACATTCCCTTCGTCAGCTGCGCAGTATTAATACTCTGTTGGTTATCAGATACTTTTACACTTGCCACGGGGCGGCCCAGCATGTCGTACAATTCAAATATAGCCTGGCCGGCGCCATCGTATTCGATGGTTAGTTCGTCGCTTGCCGGATTGGGATACATCCTGATAGCCTGCAATTCAATAGCTTCCTCATTTGAAGTAATGACCGTTGAAGTCGTACAATCGAGGTAGTGGTCGGGATGGTCGCTGTCATCTATCACGATATTCTCATCGCTCGGGAAGTGGAAAGTATACGTGAAGTAACACAACATCATCTCGTCAGTGGTGGCCTCGCCCAGGAACACTGCTTGTGGCGGACTGTTAGGATTATTCGGATTACTTGCCGTGTTATTGTAGGTGGCATAGCCGTGCAATACCGTACCTGCGGGCAGAAACAGCGGCTGGCGGAAGTCGTAAAAGCCTTGCCAGTGAAAATCCCAATGGGGAATATTGATCAAGTTAAGCGTGTCGCCATTGGGCAACACCGCAAACGACCGCATCGACTCGCAGATGAGATGCGCATGCGGGCCTATGCCCAGCACGGTCACCCCTACCGGGATCGTGTATTGGGAGTGAAAGGTTTTTGTCGTATTGGCCGGAATATACAGCGGCCCGTTGGTCAAAGAAGTGATGTGGTTGAGGGCTGCTTCAATGCTCAAATTGCGCATGGGGCCGTTGGATAACAGCAAGTTCAATCGCGTACTATCAACCTGCCCCGTACTACCCTGCGGATAGTGTATCTGCAGGATAATTTTGGCGTTTTTGGGCAATTTGATACCCATATTGTTGGGCGTAAATTTGGCGGAAGCGCCCGGCACCCACCCACCTAATAATTTCGCGTCTTGTATACCCACACCTCCAAAGCTGCTATAGCCTGGCCCGGGGTCGTTCGCATCCAAAATCAGCGCTTGATTGGTCGTATCCTGAAATACGAGTACGTGGTGTACGATTTCTCTGTTGCCCGGCAACACTTCAAAACCTGTGATAAATTTATCAGTCGTAAAATTGGTGGGGATCACAAAACACCGGTACAGGTCGTTAGAAATGGCCGGCACGGTATACGCGGGAATCGCCCCGGTCCATGTAGGCGAAGAAATTTCTGCCGGCGAGTTGATCTGCGGCGGATCGGGTTCCTCCGAAGCATTGCCGCGCGGAGCGCCGCCGTTTACCCAGGCGTCGATCAGCGCGATCTCATCGTCACTCAGCAATCGCTCGTGCGCCAGGGAGTTGAAGCTGGGATCGGGCGGCCAGGGCGGCATGTAGCGGCTCGTGGTGGCGCCTTGCAAAGCATAGCGATACCCGTACGCATCGTCATAGCTATTGAGCGAAAACGGCCCAATGCCATTGGGGTTGTGGCAGGAAGTGCAATGCGAATACACAATGCAGGCAATATCCGCCGACCAGGTAGGCGTTTGCTGGGCGTTTAGGGCAAACGCTCCTATGCACGCAAGGAAGCCGAGTAACTGTTTTTTCATTATGCTGATTTTTGGCTTTGACGGTTAGAAGGGGTTGGGGTTTAATTGGTTTCTCTGATTTGGGTAAACGTTTTATTTAGGGCTTAGCAGTCAGGGCTTAGGGCTTAGCGATTAACCGCTAACCGCTAAGCCCTGACTGCTAAGCCCTGACTGCTAAGCCCTAACTGCTATTACCCCTACCGGCGGTATCTCGTGCCAAAAATCAAACTGCGCTGCCCGCATTGGGTTTTGGCTATGCCGCCCACTCCAAACGTCATTTCGAGCGAAATGCCTACGCGAAATGGTTTGGTGGGTTTATAAGCTTCATAAGGCGCGTAATACGTGGGAAATCCGGCTTCTTTTCCTTTAGCCGAAACCAGATCGGTGAGCCCGTAGGCGGCGCGAAGGCCTATTTTGAGGGTCATCACTTCATTGGCGGCGAGGAAGCCTCCTACGCCAAAAACACCCGAGATGAAGTTGTCTTCGTATTCGCCGTCTATAGGCAGGGGGTCGTTATCGTAGGTCTGGACGAGTTCGCGAACGTGCGAAAACTTGGGGCCCAATTCCACATAAGCGCCGCCGTTGGAATAAAACCGATATAATACGTTGATTTCCCGTGTTTTCCACTTGATTTTGTTGATCACATTGCCGGAGGTATCGCCGTAGTAAGTGATCTTCTGGATATTATCGGCAAACATCCATTCTACGTTGAGGCCGTGGTGATCCCCGATATTGATGCCGGCAACCAGGCCGTAAGACAATGCCTTCTCCAGGCTGAAATCGTGGGCATCATCATTGGCAATGTTGCTGTTGAGATAGCCGTTTACGTTGATACCTGCGCGGGGGCCGATTTCGAGCCACATTTGCGCGCCGGCCAATACTGTGTGCAATAACAGTGCTGAGGTAAAAATCAGGCGGTGCATAGTTGTTTAAGTTGGTTGATTGTTAGTTAGGAGTCGCCATTCCTTCAAAACGCTGCCTGTCAGTCGGCGCCGGGTACGCGGGCCGTGGCAAACAATCTTTTGATGCTATATCTCCCGCTGCCGTTTACCATTACCATGATAAGCCCCCCGGTGATGGCGATGTTTTTCATAAATTCTATCGACTGTTGGCGTTGCAACTCGATAGGATCGTTCCAAAATGAATGTATGATGAAGGTGGCCGGCACCCAGTACAACAACAACAAGATGGCGCCAAAGCTGGACCGGTAACCCGTAAGGATGAGCGATCCTCCCAAAATAAGCACAAAAATAGCCCCGTACAGCAACATATCCTGCCGCCAAGTTAACCCATAAGAGGTCATAGTTACTTTGGTGTCGTTAAAAAATTTTATGGAGTCGTAAGCCTCAAAGAGGAAAATGAATGACAAAAATATCCTGCCCACCAAATCGAAGAGATGTTTCATTGCCGGTTGTCTGATTAGGAAGGTGAAGATACGAAATTTTGATTTGCTGATGGGTTGATGTGCTGATGTGCTGATAGTTTATAGGTTTATAGGTTTATAAATAATATCAGCACATTAGCACATTAGCACATTAGCACATCAGCACATTAGCACATCAGCACATTAGCACATCAACAAGTAGCGGGCAACGGCCCTGGCCACATTCTGGCCGTCCATGGCGGCTGAGATGATGCCGCCGGCGTAACCGGCGCCTTCGCCGCTGGGAAAAAGGCCTGCGATGTCTTCGTGCATGAGGCTGTCTTTGTCGCGCGGAATGCGCACGGGAGAGCTGGTACGGCTTTCCGTGCCAATTACGTTGGCGTCTTCGGTGTAATAACCTTTCATCATTTTACCAAACTGAACGACTCCTTCTCGTAGTCGCCGGTAAATAGAAGCCGGAAGTAGTTCGTGGAGCGGAGCGCTTAAAAGCCCGGGGATATAGGAAGTGGGGGGCAGGTTATCGGAGAGTTTGCCTTTTACAAAATCGGTAAGTCGCTGTGCCGGCGCCTGTTGGCCGCCCTGGCCGTATTGAAACATGGCTTGTTCCACCTGCTTCTGGAACTCGAGGCCGGCAAAAACGCCGTGAGAAGAGAAGGGCGCCAGGTCGTCGAGCTCAACGGAGACCACGGTGCCCGAATTGGCAAACGGAGAATCGCGTTTCGACATCGACATGCCGTTGACTACGATTTCGCCGGGGGCGGTGGCGGCGGGCACGACCAATCCTCCCGGGCACATACAAAACGAAAAGACGCCGTGGCCGTCCACCTGGCAGGCGAGCCGGTAGCTGGAGGCGGGCAGGTCTTTTTCGCGGGGCGACTGCCGGTATTGGATGCGGTCGATGAGCGATTGGGGGTGTTCTATGCGCACGCCCAGCGCATAGGGTTTGGCTTCGAGGCGAATGCCCCGGCGGTGCAGCAATGCGTATATGTCGCGCGCCGAATGGCCGGTAGCCAGCACCACGGCTTGCCCCATCCGTTCCAGTTGATCATTGATTACCACGCCGATTACGCGGCCTTTTTGCAAGATCAGATCGGTTACGTGGGCATCAAAGTGTACTTCGCCGCCATAGTGCAGTATGGTCTGCCGGATGTTGGCCACGAGCTGCGGCAATTTGTTGGAACCGATATGCGGGTGGGCGTCGATGAGGATATCGCTTTTTGCGCCGTGTTCTACCAGCAGGCGCATGGCCTTGTATATGTCGCCGCGCTTGTGCGAGCGGGTATATAACTTGCCGTCGGAATACGTACCTGCGCCACCTTCACCGAAACAATAGTTGGAATGGGGGTTGACTTCGCCGAATTGTTGAATGGCCCGCAGGTCGCGGCGGCGCGTTTGTACGTCTTTGCCGCGGTCGAGCACCACTGGTTTGAGGCCGAGTTCGATGAGTTCGAGGGCGGCAAAATAGCCCGCGGGCCCTGCGCCGACAATGATGACTTCGGGCGCCCCGCTGACGTCGCGGAAACTGCCCAACAAAGCGGGTTCGGCATGAAATTCTTCATCTACATAAACTTCGGCCTTGATCAGAAAAAAAGGCCGCGAACCCCGGGCGTCAATGGAACGCTTGACAACCCGCACCTCCCGCACGCGCGCCGGCGCAATGCCGCTGCGGCGTATGGCCTCACTGCGCACGACGGCCTCGTCGGCTGCCTGGTCGGAGAATAACTTGATCTCTACTGTATGTATCATAAGACTTGGCGACTTGGAGAGGGGGCGACTTGGAGAGGGGGCGAACAACAATCTCCCCCTCGCCCCTTCCCCCCCTCGCCTTTACCCGGCTTTCTCGGCATAAACCGTTATACTGAAAATGCCCGTATCGCTCTCATTAAAGCGGGCGGCGAGTTCGGCGCCGAGGTATTGCTCCAGTATTTCCAGCGGCAAAGTTATGGCTTTTTCTTTTTGTACCTGAATATTGGTAAAACCCGTTTCAGCAATTAGCCGCAGGTAGTCTTCCTTTTGCATAGCGCCCGATACGCAGCCGGCATACATCTCGGCTTCTTCGCGCAGTCCTTCGGGCAAATCGCCTTGCAGCACCACGTCGGAAATGCTGAAATGGCCGCCGGGTTTCAGGATGCGGAAGGTTTCCGACAACGCTGCGGTTTTATTGGGCACCAGGTTGAGCACGCAGTTGCTCACCACTACGTCGGCGATGTGGCTGGGCAGGGGCATGTCTTCGATATCGCCGAGGTGAAATTCCACGTTATTGTAGCCCAGTTTTTGGGCGTTCTGGCGGGCTTTTTCGATCATGGCATCGGTCATATCGATGCCGATGACTTTTCCGGAGGGGCCGGTGATGGCGCGGGCTACAAAGCAATCGTTGCCGGCGCCCGAACCGAGGTCGACTACGGTGTCACCCTCGTTGATTTTGGCAAATTCGGTAGGCAGGCCGCAACCCAGGCCCAGGTCGGCATCGGGCTCATAACCGCTGAGATTGTCGTAGCTGTCGGAGAAAATGGTGTAGTCTACTCCGCCGCCACAACATGTGGAGCCACAACACGAGCTTTCGTTTTGCGCTTTGCTCTGTTGCGCAATCTGGCCATATTTTTCTTTGACCAATTCCTTGAGATCTTGTTCGTTTTTCATGCTGAGATTTTTTAAGTATAACGTAAACATATGTTGAATTAGCAGTCGGCAGTCGGCGGTCGGCGGTGGGGTGTAGCTCTTTTGCTAACCGCAGCATTTTCCTTGTCCGACATCCTTAAAAAAGGACTTGAACAAGTTGTTGACCGCCTGGATGGCGTCGTAATTGAGGCAATAGCAAATTTTTACGCCATCGATTTCGCCGTTGATGATGCCGGCGTTTTTTAGCTCTTGCAAATGTTGGGAAACGGTGGTGCGACTCAGGAAGGGAAATTCCTGCGCGATATCGCCTACGATGCATTCCTGCCGCCGTGCCAGTAATTGCACGATGGCCAGCCGCGCGGGGTGTGACAATACCTTGGCGTATTGGGCCATCTGTTGTTGTGCTGCGTCAAACTCCGCTGTTTTGGCGTACATTTTTGTGTGTTTTGAAATATAACGCAAACATACGTTGAATTGTTTTATGATGCAAATTTTTTTTCGCATTCTGTGAACTGTGAACAGATCAAGAGCAGTTCACAGTTCACTGTTCACTGTTCACTGTTCACTGTTTGTCATCCTGCCCCATCGCCCCCTCTCCCCATCGCCCCCTCTCCCCCTCTCCCCCTCTCCCTCCTCCCTCTCTCTCTCCCTCTCCCTCCTCCAGCGTCAGCATATCCAGCATCATAATTTTCTGCCAGATTTTGTTGGAGAGGCCGCCCGACAGGTTTTCGATATCGTTGACGGCATTGAGCACCACAGAATCGTTGAGATATTGGGCCTGAATAGCTGCCAATTTGCTGGTAATAGAGAGTAATTCAGAGCAATAATCGAGGTACCTATTGAGTTCAAAAGCGCTTTCAAAGCGCTTGGGATCGTACACCTTAGAAGGGGCGGCGCCCAGCATATGCACGGGGTCCTTAGTGAGTTGGTGCATATCGATCACGTGGGCGATACTGCGCAAGCGGTGCAGCGTGCGCAGTGCGATATACCTTTTGATGCGCGTTTCGAGCGAGCCGAGAAAAAAGATAGCAATGGCCAAAAAGATAATCTCATTGATTGCGGATTCGAGGCTTTGGATGAGCTCGGTGATACCAGATACCTCGGCGGAGATTTGCATCGACCAGCGCACGGTGAAAATAACCAGTGCCAGCAATGCGCCTATGCCTGCAAAAACAACAATACGCACAATCCAGATAGGCTGCCGCATTCGTTCGATGAGTTGTTCTACTTCGGCTCCCACCAGCCTCAATTCGGCGCATACCTGGCTTATGCCCGAACCGGGGAAGCGCTCCAGGATGCGAAGCTCCAGCGTATGGAGTGTTTTCAGAATACGGCTCACATTGAGCTCGGTATATTGCGAGGCAGGCTGTTTGGGTCGCAACAAAAGGGATAACATTTCTTCAGCAAACATCTTTTCCGGGTTTCAGTTAATCCATTAGGAGGCCTAAATATAACGCAAAGCGCCTGAAAATTGGCGATTTGAATACCACAATGTCAACAAATCCATACCTTTGAATTCATACGCCTTTTTCATCCAACTGTTGACACCATGAAAAAAACGACCGTCTGGTTATGCCTGGTAATGGTTTGCCTCAGCTTGTATACGAATGCCCAAAACGGCAAACCGCCTCAAGACAAATATGAAGTACACATCAAAAAAGCTGCGGCGCCTATTAAAATTGACGGGCTACTCGACGAAGCGGCGTGGCAGGACGCAGAAGAAGCTACCCGCTTTTTTTTAAACAAACCTTTCGACACGACTTACGCCTCGCTACAAACGATCGTCAAACTTACTTTTGACGACAATTACCTGTATGTGAGCGCCGTATGTTACCAACCCAGCAATGAAATCACCATCTCTTCGCTCAAACGCGATTTCGAAGGCGGCTCCAGCGACGTACTGACGGTCAACCTCGACCCCTTCAAAGACGGCCTCAACGGGTTTCACTTCGCCGTGTCGCCCATGAACGTTCAACGCGAAAGCCTGATCGAAAACGGAGAAGGCATCACCAATTACTGGGACAACCGCTGGTATTCGGAGGTAATCCGCTACGACGACCGCTGGGAAGCGGAAATAGCAATACCGTTTAAAACACTGCGGTATAAGCTAACCCCCGGCACAAATACCTGGCGCGCCAATTTTGCGCGAATGTGCCTGAAGCGAAACGAAATTTCCACCTGGCTGCCAGTACCCCGCAATTTTGCGCCCAACAATATGGCTTATATGGGCCAGCTCATCTGGCAAGACCCGCCCCCGAAGCCGGGGATGAATGTAGCCGTCATCCCGTATATCAATATGGGCTGGGCCGAAGACTACCCCCGCGATGAAACCAATTTGCAGAGACAGCCCACCCATTCGGACTGGACCGCCAGCGCCGGCCTCGACGCCAAGGTGGGCATCACGCCCTCACTCAACCTCGACCTGACCGTTAATCCCGATTTTTCGCAGGTGGAAGTAGACCGGCAGGTGACCAATCTCAGCCGCTTTGAATTGTTTTTCCCCGAACGCCGCCAGTTTTTTCTCGAAAACAACGACCTATTCGGTTTTTACGGCTTCCCCGATGCACGCCCCTTCTTTTCGCGCCGAATAGGCATCGCCTACAACCCCAATACCGGTCTCAACGAACGGGTGCCCATTCTGGCCGGCGCCCGCCTCAGCGGAAAAATCAACGACAATTGGCGCGTTGGATTGCTCAATATGCAAACCCGGAAGGTGAATTTCGGCAATGACGAGGTACTGCCTACCGCCAATTATACATTTGCGACAGCGCAACGCAAGATGTTTAAACGATCGGTATTGGGCGGCTTTTTTGTCAATAAAGAAAATTTCCTGGATGGCCTCACCTCTCAGCAACGCGAGGGGTACCAACGCTATAACCGCGTGGCCGGTATGGAATTTAATTTGTATTCGGAAGACAATAGATGGGAGGCCGAATCTTATGTACACCGCTCATTTTCACCAGAACAGTTAAAAAACCCCATGAGCGCGGCCCAGTTTATCGGGTTTAACTCCCCCCACTTTTTCGCCCGGGGCGCCTACCAGTATATCGGCGAAGGATACCGGGCCGAATCCGGATTTGTGCCCCGCCCCGGCGTGCAGAGTACTTTTTTCCATACCGGCGGCATCTACAATCCCGGCGGCAGGATAGCCAAAACGGTAAACGCCCTGAGCCTCAACTTTGAAGGCAATTATACATTCGACCTGGCGGGCCGCCCCCTCGACCACAGCAATGCATTGATTGCCGGCATCACGCTGCAAGACCAAAGCGAGGGCGGTATCGCCATAGCTACCATTTATAGTTTTTTACAAGATAGCGATTACGACCCTACAAACCCCTATCTCAACCCCGACCCCGACATACAAAATGGCTATAGCCCCCTTCCTGCGGGCAGTTACGTGTTCAATCGCTGGTATGCCGGTTTTGAATCGAGCCAGCGCTACGATTTTTCTTTTGAGTTTGAAATAGAAGGCGGTGAGTTTTACAAAGGCAACCAGTTGGCAGTTTTTGCCGAGATGGGTTACCGCGTTCAGCCCATCGGTGTAATTTCACTGGCTATGACTTACAACAACCTGCGCATGCCCCAGCCCCACAACAGCAGCCACTTCTGGTTGATAGGCCCTCGCGCCGAATTGTCGTTTTCAAGAAGTATTTTCTTTAGTACTTTTTTACAATACAACACCCAAACCAATAATGTGAATATCAATTCCCGTTTTCAATGGCGCTTCCGGCCCGTTTCCGATTTGTTTATCGTGTATACCGACAATTATTTTGCCGAAAGTATACCCAGTTATTATGTCAGTTCTTTTGCCCCGAAAAATAAATCCCTGGTGGTCAAGATTACGTATTGTTAAATTAGGGCATGCATGGCGAAACGATGCGCGCCTACATAATAGAACCACACCACAAACCGCATGGCGGTTATCGATTTGGGCACCAATACATTTCACATCCTGATTGCCGAGCCGGATGGATTGGGAGGCTATCGCCACCTCTATCGCTATCGCGAGTTCGTGAGGCTTGCCGAAAAAGGTATCGACGAGATAAGCCCGGCTGCCTTTGGCCGGGCATTGGCTGCGGTGCGTTTTATGCACGAAAGACTGGAAGAATATGGGGGGTAAAGTGCGCGCCTCAGGCACGGCGGCCTTGCGCACCGCTGCCAACGGCCCCGATTTTATCAGGCAGGTGAAAGAGATGACGGGCATCGATGTGCAACTCATTACCGGCATCGAAGAAGCCCGGTTGATCCACCTCGGCGTGTTGCAGGCTATCCCTCCTACCCCCGAGCCTATGCTGATCATGGATATCGGAGGCGGTAGCGTGGAATTTATTATCAGCGAAAAGGACAGATGCTATGGTCTCAAAGCTTTCCCGTAGGCGTAGCCGTGCTTTACCACCATTACCACCATCACGAACCCATACTGGCATCTGAGATAGCGGCTGTACAGCATTTTCTCGATCAACAATTGGCGCCCTTGCAACAGGCGTTGAGGCGGCATCCCGTGCAGTACCTTATCGGGGCGGCAGGTACTTTCGATGTGCTCGAAACCCTGCTGGCTACCTCCAAACCTACGCCCAATAGCGCAATTATTCCGTTAGCGGATTTCTTCCCGCTTTACTACCAATTGCTCAACGCCAGTGTAGTGGAGCGCCACCATATTGAAGGTATCCCCGAAGACCGGGCAGACATGATCGTAGTGGCCATGATACTCATAGACTACGTGCTTCGCATGGCTGACATTCACCAACTGACGGTTTCTTCGTTTGCACTGAAGGAAGGAATGCTGGTGGAGATGTGCTGATGTGCTGATGTGCTGATGTGCTGATGTGCTGATTTGCTAATTTGCTGATACTTTATTTGTTATCAGCACAGTAACCCATCAGCAAATCAGCACATTAACTAATCAGCACAAAAATCATCAAAGTCCGATGGCTTGTTTAAACGCGCATCGTCGGGTTTGACGCCGGAGGGGAAGAAGTGCGTGAGTTTGCCTTCTTCGTCCACTACGTACTTGCAGAAATTCCAGCTCGGTTCTTTATCGTTCCAGCCGTTCAGATTTTTATCCGATAGCCACTTATACAGTGGATGCTGTTCTTTGCCTTTAACTTCGATTTTTTTGAACATAGGGAAAGTGACCCCGTAATTGCGCTCGCAAAAAGCGGCGATCTCCTCATCGGAGCCGGGTTCCTGGCGCATAAAGTTATTGGCGGGAAATCCCAGCACGACAACTTTGTCTTTATTATTTTTATAAAAAGCTTCCCAATCGGCGTATTGGGGCGTATAGCCGCATTTGGAGGCTACATTCAGCAATACGACTTTTTTGCCTTTGAATTGTTGAAAATCAACGACCTCATTGCCTTCGAGGGCCGGCATTTTGAAATCGTAAAACGATGCGGTAGGTGCGGTATTTTCCGGCATTTGAAGCGAGGTATTTTGATTAAAGCAAGAAGTCAAAAATGAAATAAGCATAAGCGCGGTGAAATAAGTTTTCATGTGTAATAATGTTATTTGGGGTGTAACAGATGTCCGCGCCAATTGTTTCAGATTATTTCCAATCTATACCCTACCCCATGCACAGCAACCAGCCGAACCGTAGGGTCGTCGCGCAGCATTTTTCGCAGTCGCGACACAAATACATCGAGGCTGCGCCCCACCATAATGCCTTCGTCTTGCCACACCTGCTCCAGAATAACATCCCGCTCTAGCAGTTGGTTGGGATGGGTGGCAAACAAGCGCAGCAATTTGGCTTCCCGATAAGTAAGCGAATGGCGGACTGCGCCGGCAATCAGTGCCTGCTCTTGCACCGCCAGGGATGAATGCCCAAAAGGAATTAGTGGCGATTCGCCGGCAGCAGGGGCGTCTGCAACTGCCGTTGCCACAGGCAGGAAGGGGCGTTTGTTAAGCAGGTAAACAAACCCGGCAAGCAAACTGCCGCCCACCAATAGCCACCAGTATAGGAAGGAGCTTGTTCTGGTCGGCGATTCGATTAGCGTGACCTGGATGACATAACACCCCGCCTGCACATCGCGTCCGCCGCATGGCACAGTACCATTTTCTACAAAATCGATATAATTATACCCCAATTGGAGCTCGCCACTGGGGCAATCCAGGACGGCCACGTCATAGGCCATGTTGATTTGATGCAGTTCGAAAGATTGATGCAATAAGGCCGGCAATCGATCATAGTTGAATGCGTGCTCCAATCGTACCTGCCAGGTGGCATCACCGGTAAACACAACAGGAGGGATTCGGGTAGTCGTATCGCCTGCCTCTTCCATTAGCAGGTGTGCCACCCTTCGCATGGCCAGGTTCACCTTTTCGGAATGCCGGTGATAGCCAGGGCCTTCGCTACTGCCGGCCAACAAAGGCAGGGCTATCGCCATCATACCCAGCAGATGCAGCGCAAAAGCTGCCTTCTTATTTACATACATAAATTTCATTCCTGTAAAGATAAGCCTACCGACTCATTCCACCAATATTTCGTTGTGCGGAACGGCATAATCGTCGTCCAGCGTAATAAGCACGATATGGTCTCCTTTTTTGCAATGGGAGAGTACTTCCTGCATATCGACCTGCTTGTATTTTTTATCGGAATACATATACAGCGTTTTGGTGTTTTGATCTCTCACTGCTATTTTAAAATAAATCTGCTCCACTGGAATACTTCTTTCGGGCGACAGATCTGCCGTACATACTGTGAGTTTGCCTGTAGCGCCGGCTGAAATAACACACTTTCCATCAGGCGTATATTCATCCACGATCATTTTATTGTCTAAAAAAGCGGCGGTACAGGCGGTAAATTTTTCCTGGCTAAAACCCTGGCTGGTCAGTGCACCACAAAAGAGCAGCAGCGCAAAAAGACGCGTTTTTTGAATCATGGCAATTTGTTTTTGGTGAATAATGAGGCGAAAATAGGCCCGGCGGCAACAAGGTGTGAAAATGGGGGGTAAAAGGATGTAAAGGAAATGTAAAAGGAGGTGACGGCCACGAACTGGCTCAGGTGGTGACAAGGTGACAAGGTGACAACTAAACCCTATCGCTAAACTGCCGAATGCACTAAACCCTTCTAAACTTAATTCTCCACTTCCAGATACGCCTTCAGCCGTTCGCGCAGGAGGCGGAGGGCTTTGCCCATTTGGTTTTCCACGGTTTTAATAGAAATCCCCATTTGGTCGGCGATTTCCTGGTAGGTGAGTTCTTCGAAGCGGCTGAGTTGGAATACCGTGCGGCACTTGGGCGGCAGGGCATCGATGGCGTTTGCGATGCTGCGTTCCATTTCGCCATGCATATATTGTTCTTCGGCACTGTAATCGAGTGCGGCGCTCATTTCGGGATGGAATTCTTCTTCTTCCCAGCGTTTGTTGCGGCGAAGCCAGCCCAGGGCTTCATTTACGGCCATTCGGCGTAAATAGGCCTGCACCGAAACGGCAATTGTGATCTGTTGCCTTTTTTCCCAAAAGCGGACAAACACCTCCTGGGCCAGATCTTCCACCAGGGCATGGTCGGCCACATAGCGGTGGATGGTCTGGCAAATGCCATTATAGTGCAGCTCAAAAAGGGCTTTCAGTGCGCTTTTATCGCCGGCCTGAATGCGGTTCCACAAATCCGTTTGCAAGTCGCTGGACGTCATGTTGTTATTCGCGCCGGGGGCTTTCCGTTTTTTGTAATAAACAGCAAGTTGCAAATAAAACGCTGACAGAAGTGTTATTCTATTCTTAAGGTCGGAATTAATCGACTAGAAGTCGCCTTCACCCTCCCAACGCGACACTACGGTCGTCGCGAGGCAATTGCCGATGACGTTGGTAGCCGTGCGCCATGTCCATCAATTCGTCGATCCCCAGGATGATAAAGATGGGTTCAACCGGCAAACCGAAAGATACGGCCGTCCCCATGAGTATGACCAGCGAGGCCCGGGGCACGCCCGCCACCCCTTTGCTGGTGAGCATGAGGGTAAATACGATGAGCAACTGCTCCCCCAACTCAGGTGAATGCCCGACGCCTGAGCCACAAAGATCGTAGCCAGCGAGAGATACAGCGTGGTGCCGTCGAGGTTAAAACTATAACCGGTAGGCAGTACAAAAGCGGCAATTTTGCGGGGTACGCCAAATTCTTCCATGGACTGCAACGCCTTTGGCAAGGCCGCCTCCGAACTGGTAGTGGCAAATGCAATGGATACGGGCTCCGCAATGGCTTTATAATACCAACAACATAAAGGCGAGCAACGCGACATAAAGCGTGGCCAGTAGTTTAAAAAGGTTGACCAGGATGCCCAGTCCCATGTGGCCCACGGTATAAGCAATAGCTGCGCCTACGGCAAAGGGGGCAAAGTACATCACGATGGCCGTAAATTTGAACATCACCTCCGACAAGCCCTCGGCAAAATTGAGCATGTTTTTGCGCGGCTCGCCTTTGAGCATGGCCAAGCCGATGCCGAATAACACGCTGAAAACAACGATTTGCAGAATCTGACCTTCAAATATGGATTTGGCAATATTTTCGGGAAAGATGTGCAGGATGATGTCTTCCCAACCCTGCTTGGTTACAGTCACCTGCTCCGCTTCGGCTGCCGGCGGCAGCTTGATACCTACTCCCGCTTTGCTGACATTGATGGCAATCAACCCTATAAACAAAGCTACTGTGGTAACCACTTCAAAATACAGCAGCGATTTCCAGCCCATGCGCCCCACCTGTTTGAGGTCGGCATGCCCCGCAATGCCCACTACCAGCGTGCCAAAAAGCAGGGGCGCCACAATGGTTTTGATGAGCTTTAAAAAGATCTTGCTCACTATTTTCAAATACTGCGCAAACTCGGGGAAATCGTGGCCCACTTCGGCGCCAATCAGCATGCTCACCAATATCCAGGTGGTAAGACTACCCCGCCGGTATGCCCACAGGCAGACAAAGCCGAGGAATATCCAGCGCAGCACCGCCGCTACTACAGGGGGCATAGCCACCCACTGATAAGTCTCCGCCAGGCTAAATAAAACGGCAATAGTAAATGAGCCCCACAACAACAACGGGAGCCGGCGCCACAAAAAAGAAGAAGAAGGAGGTCTGTTCCATCAGGGCTCAGGTTTTAAGTGCACGCAAAATAAAAATAATTTCGCTATACGCTAATTTCTTGCGCGCAATCGACCCGCTTTTCCATATCAGGCTACTTCACGGGGTGATCAAAGACAAGCGGAATGGCAAAATAGCACAACAAGCTGATGAGCAGAATGGCTATGATATTGAGCCAAAACCCTGCCCGCGCCATTTGAGAAATAGTGAGATGGCCGCTGGCAAAAACGATGGCATTAGGCGGCGTTGACATGGGCAACATGAATGCGCAACTCGCGGCCAACGTCACAGGCATACACATCAGGATCGGGTTGATACCCGCCCCTACCGCTACAGCGCCTACTACAGGTAGCATGACGGTGACAAGCGCTACATTTGACATGATTTCCGTAAGATAAACCGCTACTATGGATAATCCCAACACGATGAGAAAATCGGCGTTTTGAATGCCTTCAAATTGCTGGCCGATTAATTTGACCACACCCGTATTTTCTAGTGCCCCGGCCAGGCTCAAGCCCCCGCCAAACAATAGTAAAATGCCCCAGGGCAGTTTTTCTGTGTCGCTCCATTCCAGTACGGGTTTGCCTTTCCAGCCTTCAGAAGGCAAAATAAACAGTGCAATGGCCGCCAACAACGCAATAATTTCATCGCTCAATCCCAAACCGGGTATCCATTTGTTAATAAGCGTTTGGAAGATCCACAAGCCGGCTGCCGAAATGAAAACCCAGAGTGTGGCACGCTCGCCCGGCGACATCTTTCCCAGTTTATGGGTTTCTTCCGCTATGAGTTCTATGGCGTGGTCAAAATGCCCCAACCGATTGGGGTATAACATCCTGGTTATCAGCCAGTATGCACAAAACATTAGTAATAAGGAAAAAGGGAAACTAACTATCATCCAGTTGGAAAAGCTCACTTCGTAATCAAAAGCTGATACCATGTAACCCTTAAACACCACATTGGGCGGCGTACCGATGAGCGTAGCCATACCGCCGATACTGGCGCTGTAGGCAATACCCAGCATCATGCTTACAGAAAAATTGCGGAGCCCCTTTTCCGAATATCCCGAGAGCTCCCGGGTAAGTAAGTCTATTACCGAAGCCGCAATAGGAAGCATCATCACTGCGGTGGCCGTGTTGCTTATCCACATGCTTACAAAACCAGTGGCCAGCATAAAACCCAGAATGATGCCATTGGCATTCACCCCCGTGCGTTGTACGATGTTTAAGGCAATGCGCCGGTGCAGATTCCACTTTTCCATAGCTACGGCCAACATGAATCCCCCCATGAATAAATATACCACCGGATTAGCATACGGAGTCGTAGCTTCTTTGAGCGTAGATACCTTCAACAAAGGGAGACAAACCATAGGTAACAAAGCTGCCACGGCAATGGGGACAGCCCCGGTGATCCACCAGCTAAGCATCAGCACAGCCATGGCTATTACTTTCCAGGCTTCGGGGCTTAACCCCTGTGGTACAGGCAATAATAGGAGCGCTATAAAAATCAGGGGACCCAAAAAGAGCCCCCACTGCTTTAAGGTAGGCATGGTTTCAGGTGTATGACCGGCTTGGGGTAATCTTTATTTTTTTGTTTTGACGTGATCGAGCACCCACTGCCCAGTTTCTCCGCCCAATTTGATGCCATTATTGAGCCCCGGCATAAAGTGGATGCCGCCGTACATGCGACTTAAGGATGCTTCATCTGAAGCCTGGTAAAACGAAGTAAACGAGCGGGCCGGCATACCGAAAGGTTCTTCGGTATCGTCGGTAAAGGAAAAGTTGTCGCCAAAAATATTCGTCAACACCGTGGCCGCCGCCCTCGATATCGTACTGTGTCCGCTGATGTATTCGGGGAATGGCGGCGTTTGCAACAAGGGCCTCCACTCTTCGTCGATGTATTTGTTGATTACCGTTTCAGGTCGTACCGTCTGGCTGCGGAATTTTTCATCCCAACAACCGATAACACCATCGGCAATAGCGATAGCGGTAAGGGCATACGCCTGTGCGCTGGTCATGATATCTGTATCGGATTTTTGACAGGCAATGGCCACTATGTTGAGCCAGTGTCCCCCGGGCGTTATTTTTTTGGTAGCAAACATCACGTGGCCGGCGTGGTGGGAGACGTAAGGGTTGCAATCCCAGAATTTGGCAATGGCTGTGCGTTCTGCCGTATCAACTCGAAAGGCGTTGTACACTTCCATCGTCTCTTTCATAAACTGGCTATTCTTATCGGTGCTATATGGCGTAGGGGGGGCTTGCCTGAATTGCTGCGCAGAATCTATGGCAAAAGTCCTGATCTTATTCCAATGCGGCTCCATGGCATCCATATAGTCGGGCGGGGTAGGCTCCCACTTGTCTTCCTGGCCTGTAATGGTGTATTTAGGGAAGGTGCGGGTTTGCTTGTAATTATCTTTACCGGCCCAGTCCAAAATGTGTTTGGCCACCGCCTCACCATAAGCTACCGAACGGTCAAATTCTTCTCTGGGTACGCCCATCTTTTTGAATTCGGCCAGCCTTTTTTCGTATTTTTCTTCAATCTTTTCTTCCGAAAATATGAGCGCCTTGCCTACCGTGAGTGTGGCCACCACACTAGCCAGCGGGTAACAATAGCTTTTTCCGGCTTCCGGCTGCGGCAAGGGTCCCAGGTCGTTGAGTTGGCCGCCCAGCGACTGGTAGTCGGGATAACCGGGCGCTAACGCTTCGTATGCCGCTATGCTGGTATAAGCATAGATGCGGCTGGCCACCGGTGGCGAAAAGATGTCGTGCACGATGACGTCCGTGATATCGCGTATCGACTGGTGTATCCGCTCCGGCTCAGCAGCTTTTTCCTTATACGCCCCGTCGGGCTCCTGCTTGCAACTCCAGGTCGTAAGCAATAACAACGATAAAAGTAATGCTATCCTCATTTTGCTTTTTATTTGGACAAAAGTAGTAAATATTAGGTTTAGTAGGGTTTAGCGATTGGGTTTAGCGATTGGGTTTAGCGATTGGGTTTAGCGATTGGGTTTAGTTCTCCCCTCTCTCCCCCTCTCCCCCTCTCACTCTCCCCCTCTCACTCTCCCCCCGCCGCTGCCCGCCGCAGCCGGTCATTCACCGCGCGGCCAAGGTCTTCCTCGGGGAGCAACTCGGCGAGGATACAATCCACAGGCAGGCTGTCGAGATAACGCATGGCGCCAAAGAGGCTGCGGGCCGCTTCGCGGATATCGCCCTTGGGTGAAAGAGCTACCTGAAAATCGGGGTTTATGTCACGAAAAAATTGAGAAAAAGACAAGATGGCCCGGCGTTTATTTTGATGTGTTTGCATCAAAGTTTGAATATCGCCCAATAGCAAAGGCACGCGTGGGGCATAGTGGCTTTTGAGCATGCCCGGCGCCAGGGGGTTGGAACTGGAATGCAGGCGTACTTCTACCGCACCGATAAATGCTTCTATGGCTTCTACCGCTACGCCGCCTTTTCGATATACGACCGCACGGCCGGTTTCATCCCACCCGACTATGGTGCTTTCCAGTCCTACCTCGCAAGACCCGCCATCAAGGATGTAGGGGATCTTGTCGCCCAGTTGGTCGGCCACGTGCCGGGCAGTGGTTGGACCGATATAGCCGAAAGGGGTGGGGCTCGGTGCAGCGAGCGGAAGGGGCGGTAGCGAGAGTAATGCATTCGGGAGGGGATGTGCAGGCATGCGCAGGGCGACGAGCGGAGATCCCGCCGTAACGAGATCTGGTATGATATCTTTTTTTGGGTAATAACAGGGTAAGCGGTCCCGGCATAAAAACCTCGGCCAATCGCCGGGCATCAGCGGGGATATCGAGGCAATATTCCTCCAATGCCTTCATATTAGCCACGTGTACAATCAGGGGATCAAACGCAGGCCGCTGCTTTACAGCAAAAATATTGGTCACAGCCGCTTCGTCGAGGGCGTTGCCCGCCAGGCCATACACCGTCTCGGTAGGTATGGCCACCAGTTGCCCCGCTCGGAGCAATTCCGCCGCCTGGTATATATCGGTGCCGATCATTTCTAATTTGCTGATGTGCTGATGTGTTGATGTGCTGATGTGCTAATTTGCTAATTTTACTACTTATTTCAATGTATTAATTATTAGCACATCAGCAAATTAACTCATCAGCAAATTAAACCAATTTCGCTGCCCACCGGGACGTGGCCAATGGTCCGCGCAAAAGCCACAAGCCGACAAAAGCCACCAAACAGAAACCGGCGGTGACGTACCACAGCGCTTCGTAGCCCCAATGACCAGCTATCTGCAGGCCAAGCATGGGGGCTACCACGTGGGCTATCGAAAACGACATCGTATACACCGCCATATATTGCCCCCGGTTGGCGGCTTGCGGCCTGCTCATCGCCAGTGAGTTGGTGAATGGTAGATACAACATCTCACCCAACGTGACCACAACCATAGATATCAATGGTATCAGCGCGCCGCCCGCAAATATATTGAAAATGAGGAAAGAAGCCGCTACCATAAAATACCCCACCCCGATCATTACAGGCAGGCCAAATCGGTTTTCGAGCGTGTCGACCAGCGGCATTTCGGTGACCGCAATGAGCAGCCCGTTGTGCGCCATTAGCTAACCGATATACACCTCGATGAAGTGGTATTCCGATTTGAGAAATACCGGGTAGGTATAAAACAATTGCATAAAGGCAATAGCCGAAAACATGGTAATGACCATAAACGCCAGGTAGTGCCAGTCTCTGTATGCCGATATGAGCACAGCGGTATTTTGTGCTGCGGGTTTTTCAAGCTCTGCTTGCCTTGCTTTTGGAGTCAACAAAATACGCAACAGGAAAGCTGCGGCGATACAAGTGAGTCCGTCTACCCAAAAAAGCCAGTTATACCCTTTTGTAGCCGCCAGCCAACCACCTACGGCAGGGCCGATGGCAAAGCCCAGGTTGACCGCCTGCCGATTGAGCGAAAGCGAGCGGGTGCGAGTTTCAGGTGTGCTGTAGGTAGCCACCGCCGCCATGTTGGCCGGCCGGAACGCATCGGCAATCGCACTGAGTACAAAGACAGCTATACACATATGCCACACCCCGTCTACCGTTTGCAGTACGATAAACATAATGCCGCTGAGCAACAAGGTCCAGAATTGTACTTTAGAAAAGTTATAGCGGTCACTAAGCCAACCGCCGGTATAGGAACCCAATACAGAACCAAGGCCGAAGCTGGTCATTACCCAGCCTGCCTGCTGTAGGGTAAAATCTTTTTGGTAGGTAAGAAATACGGTCATAAAAGGTATGACCATCGTGCCCGCGCGGTTGAGCAGCGTAACTGCCGCCAGCAGCCATATATCGCGCGACAAACCGGCAAACGAGTTTCTGTATAGGCGTATACCTTTAGCGAGCATAACAACAACCGGATGAGTGAATAAAATTATATACGCCCGGCAAAATATTTTAGTTCCCTTTAACGAAGATTATTCTGACATTAATTGCGTAATCAACTGTTTCACCTCCTGGATCACCTTTGGAATGACAGCCTCGATCTCCGGGGTCAAACCCACGTAAAGGGGCTGAATGGTTTCAATAGTTACCACAAACAAGTAGATATCCGGCATTTTACCCAATATCAGCATGCCCTCTATCAGGTCTTTTAGGCCTATATCGTGGGTACTGATAGCTTTGGGAAAATCGGAAGAAAACCGCGGCCGAATGAGTCGAATAGTGCCCGGCACGCCGCCATCCATGGTGGCGTCTACGAGTATTACCTTGGGGTGCGCCTCCAGGTGCCCCATGAGGTGAAAGCCCCCCGTGCCGCCATCCATCACGGTGACGTATTCGGGCAGGTCTTCTTTTTCCATGGCCCGGGCAAAAGCTACGCCGAGCCCTTCATCGCCCATTACGAGGTTGCCCAGGCCCATTACTAAGATGGATTTTTTCATTGTTCTCTGTTGTCGGTTGTCAGTTGTCTGTTATCAGTTCCTGGCTTCATATCTTGACTAATTATACTTTAACAGAGAACCGATAACCGACAACCGACAACTCAAATCACGCCTTCTCCTCCTCAAACACTTCCTCCTCGATAAACTTCCATCCACCTCCCATCGAGGAAATCTCGCCGCGGCCTTCTACATAATCGTGGTAGAATACCAGGTATACGTGTACCATGGCAAAAAGGATGAAAAACCACATAGCTGCGTGGTGCCAGTTGCGCAGCGCAAAATCGCCGCCAAAGACATTAGACACCCATACAAACATATCGGCAAACCACCAGTCTGTCATGGATGCATATAAACCGAAACCGGTGATGCATTGAATGAGAAAAGCGATGAAGGTGAGAAAATAAGTAAACCCCGCAAGCGCATTGTGCCCGATAGACGGATTCTCTTTCCCTTTCATCATGAATATATCCAGTTTCAATACCTCCCACATTTGCTGGAAATATTTTTTATTGGTTGGAATAAAATTTTTCCAGTCGGCGTATTTGTTGCCTACAAAACCCCAGTAAATGCGGAAAATGAAATTGAAGAAGAATATATATGCAGCCACAAAGTGTATAAACCTGATGATTCCAAATAAATAACGATGGGACGCCTCCACATTGGACATGATTGCCGGCGGACTGCCAATCAGGTAGCCCGTGGCGCATAAAGCCACAATCACCAATGCGTTGAGCCAGTGGTATACCCGCACCGGAAGCTGCCATACGAACACTCTTCGCAAGTAATGACCTTTCTTTTTCATGGCATATTGTTGTATTATGAAGATATGAGCCTGAAGGTTATCTGTTATCTGTTATCGGTTGTCGGTTCGAGTTTCTACTAACGGATAACAGACAACCGACAACCGACAACTCTTTCAAAGAACCTTCACCCTGCTCAAATGCTTGCCTTCTTCGTCATACAAGTGGACGGAGCAAGCCAGGCAGGGGTCGAACGAGTGAATCGTGCGGAGAATCTCTACGGGCTGGTCGGGATTGGCAACCGGCGTATTGTCCATCAGCGAGGATTCATAAGCCGACATTTTCCCTTCGAAGTCGCGCGGAGAAGCATTCCAGGTAGTAGGAACCACCAATTGATAATTTTTAATTTTCTTGTCTTCAATAACTATCCAGTGGGCCAGTGCGCCGCGCGGCGCTTCCGAATGGCCAACCCCCTGCGCTTGTTTTTCCCAGCGGTCGGGGTTGAATTTTTCGGTATTGGCCATACGCGAGTCACCGTTGCGGATATTTGCGATAAGCTGATCGTAAAACTCCAGCGCCCATTGGGCCACCAATACGCTTTCGAGGCCGCGAGCCGCCGTTCTGCCCAGCGTGGAGAACAAGGCTGTAATAGGCGCACCCAATTTGGCCAGCGTTTTGTCTACGATATCTTTGTATTCGGGAATACCCTTGGCATAACCCACCAGCATCCTCGACAGCGGCCCTACCTCCATCGCGTGGCCTTTCCAGCGCGGTGTTTTGAGGTAGCTGTACTTCTGCTCTACATCGAGGTATTCATACGGCGGCTTAGGCCCTGTGTAATTGATTTTTGATTCGCCCTTCCAGGGGTGCAGGCCTTTTTCGTTGCCTTCGGCATAATCGTACCACGAATGGGTCACGAATTCCTGGACTTCGGCGTCGTTGCGAAGGTCGACTTCATAAACTTTGCTGATGTCTTTATTCAAAATAGCGCCCGCAGGGAATTTATAGCTTAGCGGGTCTCTGTAGCCGTTGGTGGGCAGGTCGCCGTAGCTTAGGTAGTTGCCCAGTCCGCCGCCGATACTGGCCCAATCGAGGTAATAGGGCGCAATAGCCAGCAAATCGGGGATGTACACCTGCTCGATAAAGGTCTTGGCCTGATGCAGCAGGTCGCTCACATAAGCCAGGCGTTCGGCATTGATTACACTCGACTCGTCGAGGCCGATAGAGCAGGCCATACCGCCCACCAGGTAGTTGGGGTGCGGGTTTTTGCCGCCAAAGATGGTGTGGATCTTCACAACCTCTTTCTGCCATTCGAGGGCTTCGAGGTAGTGCGCTACGCCTATCAGATTTATTTCGGGCGGAAGTTTGTAAGCCGGGTGCCCCCAATAGCCGTTGGCAAAAATGCCCAACTGGCCGCTGTCTACAAACTTTTTGAGCCTGGCGATCAGATCGCTGAAATACCCCGGCGAGCTCTTCGGATAATTCGAAATGCTCTGGGCTATCTCCGAAGTTTTTTTCGGATCGGCGCTCAATGCACTTACGATATCCACCCAGTCGAGAGCGTGCAAATGGTAAAAATGCACTACGTGGTCGTGCATGTACTGGGTGCAAAACATGATGTTGCGCACCAGTTCCGCATTAGGGGGAATTACGATGTCCAGCGCATCTTCTACCGAACGCACCGAGGCCAGCGAGTGCACGCTGGTGCACACGCCGCACACGCGCCCCACAAAAGCCCAGGCGTCGCGTGGATCGCGCCCCTTCAAGATTTCTTCCAGTAACCGCACCATAGTGCCCGAACTATAGGCCTGCGCCACCTTTCCATCCTTGATTTCTGCTTCTACGCGAAGGTGACCCTCGATGCGGGTGATAGGGTCTATGACTATTCTCTGACTCATTGTTCTTTTTTTTAGGTTTTAGCGGTCAGGTTTTAGCGGTCAGGTCTTAGCGGTCAGGTCTTAGCGACTGACTGCTGACTGCTGACTGCTGACTGCTAAGATTTCAACTCCTTCTCCGACTCCTTGCCCTCTGCCACCAGGTCGTCTACCAGTTTTTTCTTTCTCACGTTGGTAGCGATAGCGTGGACGGCAATACCGGCGGCTGTTACACCCGCGGCCACCATGCCCACTTTGTCGGCGTTGCTTTCAATGCCGAAACCGGGGAAGGAAGCCATCTGGCGATACAAAGGCCCGTTGTCCCAGAAGTTGGCCTCGCTGCAACCGATGCAGCCGTGGCCCGACTGGATAGGATAACTCACCCCGTCATTCCATTTGATAATACCGCAAGAATTGTACGTCATCGGGCCCTTGCACCCTACTTTATAGAGGCAGTAGCCTTTTTTCGCGTTTTCGTCGTCGAAGCTTTCTACAAATAAACCCGCATCGTAATAGGGGCGGCGATAGCAACTGTCGTGTACGCGTTTGGAATAAAATGCTTTCGGCCGGCCCACTTTGTCGAGTTCGGGCAAACGCCCGAAAGTGATGATGTGCACCAGTACACCGGCCATGACTTCGCCGATAGGCGGGCATCCCGGCACTTTTATAATAGGTTTGCCTTTTACTAATTTGTGAATAGGCGTGGCGCCCGTAGGATTGGGATACGCAGCCTGCACACAACCATTACATGCGCAACTGCCCCAGGCAATGATAGCCTTGGCGCCGGCAGCAGCTTCTTCCAACACCTGGATGGCCGATTTGCCGCCAATGCAGCAATACACTCCGTCGTTATCAACCGGTACCGACCCTTCCACACACAACACGTATTCGCCGTAGTAATCTTTCATCGTTTTTTCTTTGGCGGCTTCGGCAGCATGGCCCGATGCAGCCATCAGCGTCTCTGTGTAGTCGAGCGACAGTTTGTCCAGTAGAATGTCGGCTACAATAGGGTGCGAAGAGCGAATGAAGGATTCACTACAGCAGGTGCACTCCTGAAAGTGTAGCCAGATGACGGGTATACGAGGTGTTTTGAGCAGCGTGTTGGCGATTTGCGCAGTACCCGTGGCTTCTAAGCCCAGGTAGGCGGCCATCATCGTGCAAAACTTCATGAAGTCCCGGCGGGAGTAACCTCTTTGCCGCAATTCCTCGTAATAGGTTGGGCGTTTATTTTCCGGAGCAGCCATGTGTTGGTGGTTTGATGAAATTTAAAATAAAAAACTGTCCAAATTCGATACAAGTAAAATATTACCCCCATTTATTCCCAAGACAATTGTCATTTGTGCCGGATGATTTTTGTCATATCCCTTCGGTGGCAGTGCGCCTAACTTTACCTTCAATCTATTTTTGTATCTTTCTAATAAATAAAAAAATCCGATATGATCCGCTTAACTAAAGGCCTGTTGGTTGCCCTCTTACTCGCAGTACCTATGTTCGCTTCTGCTCATGCCGGACATGGTCACTTTTCCTGGGATGATATCCGCCACTACGTATTTTCACCCGAACACACCGTGCCGGTAGTCGCTATCGTATTATTAGGTGTTACCCTGATGAAGGCTGCCTTGTATTTCAATCGCGCCGAAAAGAAAGCGGACCATTCAGACAAGTAGTAGATCGCAGCATGCATGAGTTATCGATCGTATTAGGCATCGTTGATATCGCTGCTTCCACAGTGCAAAAGGCAAACGCACATAAGGTGGATCGCATCGAACTGGAAATCGGCGAACTCGCAGGAATAGAGACCGACGCCCTGCTTTTCGCCTGGGATACGGCCATTAAAAATACGGTGTTGGCCCGGGCAAAAAGGGATATTCACTACGTACCCGGCAAAGCGCGCTGCCTCGACTGCGGCGAGTTGTTCGACATGCACCAGTTGTATGACCCCTGCCCCAAATGCAATAATTATTTGAACGAAATTATTCAAGGGCGCGAATTGAAAGTGAAAGCGCTCACTGTTTCCTAAACAAAAGCCATCAATCATGTGCAGCACCTGCGGATGCAACCAACCCGCCGACGCGGTTACAATTACACGTATAGGTGGAGGTATTCATAGCCACGCACCTTTTAGTGCTCTTCAGTATCATCTCCTCGTGGAGGAGCATAATCACAATGGGCATTCCCACCAACCCGTGACGATAGAACTCGAGCAGGATATTTTACAAAAAAACAACCTGCTCGCCCAACGCAACAGAGGTTATTTTGAAGCCAAACGCATCCTCGCCCTCAACCTGGTGAGCTCGCCGGGATCGGGGAAAACCGCCCTGCTTGAACGCACGATCAACGACCTGAAGCAGGTTATGCCCATCGCCGTCATCGAAGGCGACCAGCAAACCACCCACGACGCCGACCGCATAGCCCAAACCGGCGCCCCCGTGGTGCAAATCAATACGGGCAAAGGCTGCCACCTCGATTCCGACATGGTGCTCAAAGCCGTGCGCCAACTCGACCCGCCCAACGACTCGCTGCTGATGATCGAAAATGTGGGCAACCTGGTCTGCCCCGCCCTCTTCGACCTCGGCGAAGGCGGTCGCGTGGTGATCATCAGCGTCACCGAAGGCGACGACAAGCCGATCAAATACCCCGATATGTTTTTCTCGGCCAATTTGTGTATTATTAATAAAATAGACCTGCTGCCCTACGTGCCTTTTGATGTGGAAAAAGCTAAATCGTACGCCCTGCAGGTAAATCCGCAGCTACGCTTTTTTGAGGTGTCGGCACTCCACGGCCAAGGGATGGATAAATGGTACGATTGGCTAAAAACGCAGTTTGCCCATTTTCGCGATTACCAGCACATTCACTGATATGCCAACCCACCATCTCCATATCGAAGGTCAAGTGCAGGGCGTAGGGTTTCGGCCTTTCGTGTACCGCCTGGCCCACGAAATGGGGATCAAAGGCTGGGTGAGTAACGGCGTAGACGGCGTGCATATCACAGCTGCCAGTGAAACCGCTTCACTCGACGAATTCTGCCGGCGACTTGTAGACGAGGCGCCCTATTGCTCCGTTATTACTCATTTTATAAATACCCCCCTCCCCGAACAGACTTTTTCCGATTTTACTATACAACCCAGCCGGCAGGCCGGGCAGCCCAAACTACTGCTCACTCCCGATATGGGGCTTTGCGACAACTGCCGCCGCGAACTCCACGAGGGCGGCAACCGCCGCTTTCACTACGCGTTTACTACCTGCACTTTTTGCGGCCCGCGCTATTCGATAATACGCAAGCTGCCCTACGACCGCGAGTTTACCACCATGGAGGTTTTTGATATGTGCCCCGATTGCCGGCAGGAATATACCGACCCGCTCGACAGGCGCTATTTTTCGCAAACCAATAGTTGTCCCGCCTGCGCGGTGCATCTCCAGTTATCAGATCGCCAGGGCAACTCCTTAAGCCTTGACCCCGAAGATATCATCAGCCGGGCGAGCGATTTGCTACTCGAGGGCCGCATTTTAGCCGTCAAAGGCATCGGCGGCTATCTGCTGGTGGCCGATGCCACAAACCGCAGCGCCATCCAAACGCTGCGCGACCGCAAACACCGGCCCTCTAAACCTTTTGCTTTACTCTATCCCGATATAGAAACCCTTGCGGGTGATGTAATCCTCAGTCCCCACGACAAAGGGGCTTTCTTGAGTATAGAAAGCCCCATCCTTTTACTCACTTTACTGGAAAAACCCGCCAGTGGTATACAAACCGATCTGATAGCCCCGCAACTCAGCCAAATTGGCGCTATGCGCCCTTATACCCCCCTGTTCGAATGGCTGTCGCAACAATTCCGCCGGCCGCTTATAGCCACCAGCGGCAATATCAGCGGCTCGCCTATCTATTACGACGACCAGGACGCCTTGACCAGCCTGGCCCCGTTAGCCGATTTTTTTATTACAAATGACAGAGCAATTACTACCCCCCAGGACGACAGTGTGGTGCGTTTTACCCCCGAGGCCGGTCAACGCATAGTAATTCGCCGCTCGCGAGGTTACGCCCCAACCTTTATCGGATCGTCACTCGACGGCCATGCCGACTCCTTGCTGGCTATGGGCGCCGATATGAAAAGTACTTTTCCCTGCTTCACCAGGGCAACGTATACGTGAGCCAATACCTGGGCGACCTTGACAATTTTGATACGCAACGCCAGTACAAGCACACGCTTAATCACCTGTGCGGTATGCTGCAGGCCCAACCCCGCCAGGTACTCGTCGACCTGCATCCCCGCTATTTTTCTACCCAGGCAGGCGAAGAAACCGCCCAAAAACTAAATATACCCGTAATGGGAATCCAGCACCACCAGGCGCATTTTGCGGCGGTACTGGCCGAAAACGACTTACTGGATGCCCGCGAACCCGTATTGGGCGTCATCTGGGATGGCACGGGCTGGGGCGCCGACAACAGGATATGGGGCGGAGAGTTTTTCCTATACAGCCGCCACACGATGAAAAGAGTGGCCCATCTGAGCTATTTCCCGCACCTGCTGGGCGACAAAATGTCGAAAGAACCCCGGCTGTCGGCATTGGCGCTGGCCGGCCTGCATCCCGAAGCACTCCGCCGCTTGCGCCCTGCTTTTGACGAAAAAGAATGGAATATTTATTTAAAAATGCTGGCCCAGGAGCCCGCATTGTATACCTCCAGCGCAGGCCGGCTCTTTGATGCCGTAGCCGCCCTGTTGGGATTACAATCCGTTTCTTCCTTCGAAGGCGAAGCCGCCATGCGCCTCGAAACGCTGGCAAATGACTATTACAAGCAAAAGGGACTGATGAAAACCCCTTATCGCTTCTACCGAAACCACTCGTTCGACCTTCAATTGCTCATCAGCGATATCCTCGAAGATCTGCGCAGGGGTAAATCCGCAGGTTTTGTCGCCGCCCGCTTCCACTGGAGCCTGGCAAAAAGCCTGCAGGAATTGTGCGAACACCTGGGCGTGCAACGCCTGGCTTTTAGCGGAGGCGTATTCCAGAATGCATTGCTTACCGATCTGATCATCCGGGAATTGGGCGCTACCCACCAACTTTTTTTCCATAAGCAGCTTTCGCCCAACGACGAATGCGTATCTTTCGGTCAATTGGCATATGCCATTTGTAAAGACGCAAAATTTTGCGCCCCTACAAAACATCAAAAAAACCACTACCATGTGTCTGGCTATTCCGGGTAAAATAGAAGCTATCACCGCCCAACTCGACGATACATTCCGGGTGGCTAAGGTGTCTTTCGGCGGCATCCACAAAGAGGTCAACCTCGCCATGCTGCCCGAAGCCCAAATCGGCGATTACGTGCTGGTACACGTCGGTGTGGCCATCAGCATTGTGGATGAAGAAGAAGCGCTCAAAACGTTCTCCTACCTCCAGCAAATCGGCGAAATCGATGAATTAGAACCCGGACAACCTACAACCGACAACTTACAACAGCCATAACCATGCCCCCTCCCAAGCGCAGCTTCCAACTCGATTGCCCACTACCCCAGCTCGACTTCGACCGCATCATACTGGGGCACGGCAGCGGTGGTATACTTACCCATAAGCTGCTGGACCAGGGTATTTTTAAAATACTCGACAACGAATGGCTGCGCGACCAGCACGACGGCGCTTTTTTGCACCTCAACGGCCCCACCGCTTTTACAACCGATAGCTTTGTAGTGTCACCCACCTTTTTCCGGGCGGCAATATCGGCGACCTGGCCATCAACGGCACCGTGAACGACCTGGCATGTGCGGCGCCGTACCCCGCTACCTCTCCCTCGGATTTATCCTCGAAGAAGGACTGATGATGGACGAACTCTGGGAGATTTTGCTGGCCATCCGGCAAGCATGCACCGATGCCGGCGTGGAGGTAGTCACCGGCGATACCAAAGTGGTGGAGAAGGGCAAAGGCGACAAAATTTTTATCAATACCACCGGCCTCGGCACAGCGCACCCCCAAGCCGCCAGTCACCACTCGCATATCAAAGCCGGCGATAAAATCATAGTAAGCGGCTACGTAGCTACCCACGGCATCGCCATCATGTCGGTGCGGCAGGGCCTCGAATTCGAAACCGATATCGTCAGCGATACCACTAACCTCAACCACCTCGTCGCCGGACTACTCGACGCCTTCGGCACGCAACTACGGTTTCTGCGCGACCCCACACGCGGCGGCGTGGCAACCGTGCTCAACGAAATAGCCCGCCAAACCCGACTCGGTGTGAGCCTGGACCAGACCGCCATCCCCGTGCTCGAACAAGTAGACAGCGCCTGCGAAATGCTGGGCCTCGACCCGCTCTATGTAGCCAACGAGGGCATCTTCCTGGCCTTCGTAGCCGCCGCCGACGCCGACGCCGCCCTCGCCCAATTGCAAAACCAGGAAAAAGGGCGCTTCGCCGCGATCATCGGCGAGGTGACTACCGACCACCCAGGCCAGGTGGTGCGCAGCCGCATCGGCGGTCGCCGCGTTGTAGGTATGCTGCCCGGCGAGCAATTGCCGCGGATCTGCTAAAGGATGTTTGATTATTGATGTTGAATGTTTGATTTGATGTTTATAAACGCAAAAAATTCAAACATCACATCAAACATCAAACCATAACCAATTACCGATAACCACAACAGAAAACTTTTTTTTCCTACCTTGCCTTGGTATCCAGAAAAACCCAATTAGTGCCATGTGTGCCCGTTTATCAGACCTGCTGGAAAACGCTCGACGGAAGTCCTTTGTAGGCCGAACGCAGGAGATCGGGCTATTCGAACAAATGGCCTTTACACCCCAGCCCGTCCAGTACCTGCTATATATATACGGTCCGGGAGGGCAAGGCAAAACCACCCTCCTCAAACGCCTGAAAGATAGCTGCGAAGAGCGGCAAATCCCGTACTTGCATCTCGATGGCCGCGACACAGAAGCGCATCCCGTCAGTCTGATGGAACACTTGCGCAACAGCCTGCAATTGCCCCCCGAGGGCGACCCCTTCGAAGCAATTGCACAGAGTGAACAGCGAACGATACTTTTCATCGATACCTACGAGAAATTGTCGCCCATCGATGATTGGGTGCGCACCGATTTTTTGCCCCAACTGCCCGCCAACGTATTTACCCTCATATGCAGCCGCAATGCCCCCTCCATGAACTGGCAGGCCGATCCGGGCTGGAAGCTGCTGATGAAAACCACCCAACTGCGCAATTTTACCTCGGAAGAGAGCCTTGCCTACCTGCAACAACGCCAGGTGCCGCCCGATAGCATCGAAGCCGTTCTGGACTTCACCCACGGTCACCCCCTGGCGCTTTCCGTCGTAGCCGATCTCTTTGAACAACACCCCAACCGCACCTTCAACCCCGACGAATCGCCCGATATCGTACGAGCTCTGCTCGAATTGTTTTTACAGCAGGTGCCCGGCCCCGCCCATAAATCGGCATTGGAGATCTGCGCCATGGCCCGCCTCACCACCGAGTCGCTACTCGAAGAAGTAATGGGGCTGAGCAGCGCCGGCATTTTGTTCGATTGGCTGCGGCAGTTGTCTTTTATCGAAAACAGCAAAGAGGGCTTGTTTCCCCACGACCTCGTGCGCGAAACCCTGGTAGCCGACCTGCGCTGGCGCCACCCCGACTGGTACGCCGACTTACATGGAAAAGTGCGCGACTTTCTGATCCGGAAAATGCGCGAAACAGTGGGCGAAGTGCAACGCAAATATCTCTTCGAACTAATCTACCTGCACCGCACGAACCCCGTAGTACGCCCTTTTTTCGACTGGCAGGAAAGCGGCACTTTCTGGATGGACAAGCTTTTGCCTGATGATATACCCACAATAGAGGCTATGATCACCGCTCAGGAGGGTGAAGAGAGCCTGCAGGCTTTCCGCTTTTGGGTGCAACAACCCGCTGCTGCCCAGGCGTGGGTGTGGCGCGATGCCCAAAAACATCCCGCCGCATTCGTACTCAAACTAAACTTGCACGAATGGCCCACAGATCAACCCGTAGGCGATGATCCGCCCGTACAACTCCTGCTCGACACCTACCGCCGGCGCCTGCAATTGCGAAGCGGCGAACAATGGGCGCTATTCCGCATGTGGATGGCCAATGATACCCATCAACAACCTTCTTCGTTGCAGAGCAGTATCTTCCTCGCCATCGTGCAATATTATTTTTCTCCTTCGCTGGCCGTGAGTATGCTCAATGTATCGTTTCCGGAATTCTGGAAACAAATCATGCACTATGGCGACCTACAGGAATTACCCGAATTTGACTTTGTCAGCAACCAAATTCCTTTTGGCTGGGTACACACGACTGGCGCAAACGCCCCGTATTGTCCTGGCTCGACCTGCTGGGCAAACGCGAAATTGACATACGGGCCGGCGCCGAACCCTCGCCCGATCCACCCCAACTACAGGTGATGGTGCTCAGCGAACCCGATTTCGAAAACTTCGTAGGCGAAGCACTCAAAAGCTATCACAACCGCGATGAGCTGAGCGACAATCCCCTCACCCGCTCCCGCCTCGTGGTGAGCGAAACCGGCCCTAATGCGGCGGTGGCCGACCGTATCGCCCAACTCAAAGCCAAAATAGACCTCGCCCTCAAAGAAATCGAAGAATCCCCGGTAGACGGCAAATACCATCGCATTTTATACCGCACCTTCATAAATCCCGTCGGTAGCCAGGAAAAAACCGCCGACTTCCTCAATATGTCCTTCAGCACCTACCGCCGCTACCTGAAATCGGGCATGGAACGCCTGGCAGCTTTGCTTTGGCGGGAAGAAGTGGAAGGATAAAAAAAACACCAGGCATGACCCAACTACAACGCAAACTCAACCTCTACGGCCTTACCATGATAGCCGTAGGCAGTTGCATCGGCTCGGGCATTTTCCTTACACCCAGCAAAATCGCCACCGACCTGCCCCACCACGGCTTTATCCTATTGGTATGAGCCATCGGCGGACTCATCGCGCTCACCGGCGCGCTTACCTTTGCCGAATTGGGCGGTATGTTTCCCAAATCGGGCGGCGTATATGTGTATCTAAAAGAAGCCTACGGCGACCTGGCGGGGTTTCTTTACGGCTGGGTCATCCTGCTTGTAGTGAACACAGGAGCACTGGCGGCGTTGGGCGCCGGACTCACCAAGTATCTCACTTATTTTCTGCCGCTGGATGAAACTGCCCGGATAATTACCGCCATTGTAGTGGTGGCAGGCCTCACGGCCATCAATATGCTGGGCGTGCAGGGGAGTCAACGTTTTGCCAATTTATTCACCGGGCTCAAGTTGCTGGCTATTGCCGGAATTATCATAGCAGGTATTTTTTGGGGTAAAGTTGATACCTCAGGGATGACATTTGCCCTCCAGGATCACACCCCGGTAAACCTGGGATCTGCCTTGCTACTGGCCCTCATCGGCGTATTATGGTCCACAGGTGGCTGGCACCACGCCTCCTACTTGTCGGGCGAAGCCATAGATGCTCCCCGCACCGTGCCCCGGGCCATGATGCTGGGCGCTCTTATCGTCACGATCACCTACGTGCTCACCAATTTCGCCTATATGCGCCTGCTGCCTCTTGAAGCCATTGCCGGCTCGGAAACGGTGGCCGGCGAAGCGGTAGAAACCCTGCTGCCTTTTGGCGGCAAACTGGTAGCAGCCGCTATTGCCATTTCTATTTTCGGCACAATAGGCATCTACACTATGTCGGCGCCGCGCATCTATTTCGCCATGGCGCAAGACGGCGTATTCTTCAGGGGACTGGCGAAAGTGCACCCCCGCTTCAAAACCCCCGCCAATGCCATGATCGTTCAGGCCGCCTGGGCAATCGTGTTGCTACTTTTTTGGGGTACTTTCCAAAATCTAATCACTTATGTGACGTTTATGGATATAGCGTTTATGGCATTAGCCGGCGCCAGCGTTTTTGTGCTGCGCCGCAAACAACCCCAAACAGAACGCCCCTACCGCGTATGGGCTTATCCGGTGGTTCCCGCTATCTTTGTGCTCATCTCGGTGGCTTTTGTGATCAACACGCTCATCGAACAACCCAGCCAGGCCTGGGCGGGATTGATACTCACTGCCGTCGGCGTCGGCGTGTTTCAACTGTTCCGCCGGGATGGGAGTGTGGGAGGGTGAGAGGGAGAGAGGGAGAGAGAGCTAAACTGCGAATGCACTAAACCCTATCGCTAAACAGCCGAAGGCGCTAAACCATTCTAAAAAACATGAACCCAATATCACAGCAAATCAAGCAGTTAGCGGCGCAATACCATGCGGACCTTGTACAAATGCGGCGGCATCTGCATCAATATCCCGAGTTATCTTTTGAAGAAGCGGAGACGGCTGCTTTTGTCGCCCGGCAATTGTCGGAGTGGGGTATTTCATTTCAAAAAGACGTGGCCGGTCATGGTATCGTAGCCCTTATCGAAGGGCGCAACCCGGAGAAAGGCGTGGTAGCCTTGCGCGGCGACATGGACGCCCTGCCCATCCAGGAGACCAACGAAGTGCCCTATTGCTCGCAACGCCCCGGCGTGATGCACGCCTGCGGCCACGACGTGCACACCACCTGCTTGTTGGGCGCCGCCCGCATCCCTGCACGAGCTGCGCGATCAGTGGAGCGGTACGGTCAAACTGCTGTTCCAGCCCGCTGAAGAACGCCTGCCCGGCGGCGCCTCCCTGATGATCAAAGCCGGCGCACTCGAAAACCCCAAACCCACTGCCATTTTTGGCCAACACGTATTCCCCCTGCTCGAAGCCGGCAAAGTGGGCTTCCGGGCCGGTATGTACATGGCCTCCTCCGATGAGATCTATCTGACCATAAAAGGCAAGGGCGGCCACGGCGCCATGCCCCACGAATGCGTAGACCCCGTGTTGATCACCGCACATATTATCACGGCGCTTCAGCAAATCGTGAGCCGCTATGCCGACCCCACCGTTCCTTCGGTACTTACTTTCGGCCATATCGCTTCAACAGGCGGCGCCACCAACGTGATACCAACGAAGCAAAATTAATGGGCACCTTCCGCACCATGCAGGAAAACTGGCGCTTTGAAGCCCACCGCCGCATGCAACGCATCGCCGAAGGCATCGCCGAAAGCATGGGCGGCGCCTGCGAACTGCGCATCGAAGTGGGCTACCCCACCCTGTTTAACGATGAAGCCCTTACCGAAAAGGCCCGCCAAAATGCCGTGGAGTACCTCGGCGCTGATAATGTGGTAGACCTCCCCATCCGCCTTACCTCCGAAGATTTTGCCTATTTTTCGCAGGTGATTCCCGGCTGCTTCTACCGCCTGGGGACCCGCAATACCGCCCGCGGCATTACATCGCTGCTCCATACCGATACTTTCGATATCGACGAAGATAGTCTGCCCATCGGCGCCGGCCTCCTGGCCTGGATGGCGGTGCGCGGGTTGGCCGGGTAGTTATCTGTTGTCGGTTGTCGGTTCTCAGTTCCGGAGCTTAGTCAGACGGCTCAAAGCCGTCAGACTAAGAAAAGCACAACTGCCAACCTGGCTCAGCCTGGCAGTTGGTAATCCATAAACAGAAAACAAAGAATAACTGCAACTTTCCCCGCAAAAATCCGTATACACATATTTGTTATTTTGGTAATAAATAGCCGGTATACCATGTCAAAAATCCTGATAGCAGACGATGAGGGTAGCATCAGGCGCACCCTGCGTGAAATTCTCGAATTTGAAAAATTTGAAGTAGAAGAAGCCGCCGACGGCGTAGAATGCCTGTCGAAGCTGCGCAAAAGCGAATTTGACGTGGTGCTGCTCGACATCAAGATGCCCAAGATGGACGGCATGGAGGCCCTCGACCGCATACAAGAGCTCAATCCCGATTTACCCGTGGTGATGATCTCCGGCCACGCCACCATCGATACCGCCGTGGAGGCCGTCAAACGCGGCGCCTTCGATTTTATCTCAAAGCCGCCCGACCTCAACCGCCTCCTCATCACGCTGCGCAATGCCATCGACAAAGCCGGACTCGTCACTGAAACCAAAATACTGCGCCGGCAGGTGACCGCCGCAAAAGTGCAGGACATCATCGGCGATTCGGCAGCCATGCAACAAGTGCGCAACACGATAGAACGCGTAGCCCCCACCGATGCCCGCGTACTCGTCACCGGCCCCAACGGCGCCGGCAAAGAACTCATCGCCCGCTGGATTCACGCCAAAGCCACCGCGCCAACGGCCCTATCGTGGAAGTAAACTGCGCCGCCATCCCCTCCGAACTCATCGAAAGCGAGCTCTTCGGCCACGAAAGGCGCCTTTACCTCCGCGGTGAAACAGCGCATCGGCAAGTTTGAACAAGCCCACAATGGCACTTTATTTTTGGATGAAATCGGCGACATGAGCCTCTCGGCCCAGGCCAAGGTGCTCAGAGCCCTCCAGGAACAAAAAATAGCCCGCGTAGGCGGTGATAAAGATATTAAGGTGGATGTACGCGTAGTAGCAGCTACCAACAAAGACCTGCGCACAGAAATCGAGGCCGGGCGTTTCCGAGAGGACCTCTACCACCGGCTGGCGGTAATTATCATCCAATCGCCGGCCCTGCGCGACCGCCGCGACGATATCCCCGCATTGATTACCCACTTCATCGGCCAGATCTGCGCCGAATACGGCGTACCACCCCGCAAAATGACAGCCGAAGCTATTAAGGCCCTACAGCAGTTGGAGTGGACCGGCAACATCAGGGAACTTCGCAATGTGGTGGAACGCCTCCTCATTCTCGGCGCCGACCCCGTTACTGTCGATGACGTAGCGATGTACGTGGCGCCACTGAGAGAGAGGGAGAGAGTGTGAGAGTGTGGGAGGGAGAGACATCCCACTCTCTCACCCTCTCACACTCCCACACTCTTACGTTGCCATTTCCAGGTTAAACACCTTGGCTACCGCCTTCTTGCGGTAATTAAAGATCTGCTCAATTCGATTTTCCACCAGTAGTCTATCAGCCAAAGTGCCGATGATGCCGAAGGGTACCTTATAGTGTAAAATATCCGTCATCATCACCCCGCCGTCTACGGCTTCAAAATGGTGTTGGTGGTGCCAGAAGGCATAGGGGCCGAAGCGTTGCTCATCGATAAAATGCTGTCGATCGGCCACATGCGTGATCTCCGTAACCCAATTCAACTTCACCCCGGGGAAAGGCATCACCCGGTATTGCACAATCATACCGGGATACATCTCCATTTGGCTGATATCTGACAAGATCTCGAACGACATATCCTCCGGAGTGATCGTATCCAGGTTTTCGGGGCGGGAGAAAAAGGCCCATACGGTTTCCAAATCCAAAGGCAGGAATTGTTTCCAAATCTTCTGCTTTACCTTCATTATTAGCGACTTTATTTGGTTATTTTAATTATCCGTCCGTATGCCGATGCGTTACTCTTCTGACCGCGTTTCAGCTTGTATTTTATTCCCTAACTAAATAGTAAAAAAATAAAAAAGTTCAAATATTTCAATTTATTCATTATCAATATTTTATAAAAAATAAAAATTCAAAATATTAAAAATACCCCTTTTGAGGTATAACACACATTAAAAAACATACTATATTTGTACTGTCTGTATCTCTATTTGAATAAAAATAGGGATCAAGTTATTAGCTGGATGTAACGAATAGCTACTTCCGAGAATAAACCGAAAAAGAAGAATTCATTTTCCCTTAAACCGCATAATCCCATGACGTACGCAACTCAAAAGGCAATTCGTTTGCTTTCGCGCAGTGTTTTTCTCACGCCTGGATTTCATTACTCACCGGTAATTTTTCCGATTGTACGACTTAGATAGTTTGATGTGCTGGTAACAGTGCTGCATTTGCATAGCACCTGATACCTGCCACGATTGCTATCAGCCTGGCGCTTTGAAAAACACATCCCTATGAACGCGATTGACTTAAGCCGAAAAAACGGCAAGTTGCCTCTAATGATATATTGTATTGCCGCCACAATAACGGCAATACCGGTGTCTTTGTCGGCAATCAATCCGGTATTACACCAAGCTCCTACATATAGTTCACAACAACCCAGTCTAACTAACCCGGCACTTTGTCCCCCCATATTCAACGGCCGGCACCTCAGTTTGAATTGCCTGGAATTAAGCAGTAATTCACCACTGACACAGCCAGAGGTTTACAGTCCTTGTGGCCGTGAGGTGCAATTGGCATACAATGACGATTTTTTCACCCTGGGTTGCGCCCAGGAAGGATTCACAGGATATTTTGCGCCTTCCCGCTGGGAAGCGCTTAGGATAAATGGTGACGGTGGGGTAGATGTCACCGGAGCTCCCGACGGGCTATTGGTTGAAGGGGCCAATAGCGCTCTGGTCAGCGTGGATGCCGGAAGTACGGTTCAATGGCGTTTAGCCATACCCGCGGAAGGTTATGCAGTGTTTGGCTGGAGGGTTGTTGGGGGCTCCAATCTTTTTTCAGTGCTGGTAAACGGACAGCAAGTACTTGTTGCCGATAGCCCTGAAGAGGTTGACGATCGTTTTTTTTCGCCCCTACTCCACCCTGGCGATCAGTTGACGCTGCAAGTCAGCGCCTCCGCCGATCAATCCACTGCCGTTGAGCTGTCGCAGTTCCGCCTGCTCACCAACGCCACCGGCGTCACATGCCGCTTGTGGACAGCCAGCGACGAAACAGGCGAATTCTCCCAATTCACCCAGTATATAACTTACGAACGCCCCTCCATTACGCAAGTGCTGTTTCCCGCCAATCGCGACGGGATCGAGGCGCCTGCCGTCTCCGACATCTCGGAGGCCCACCCCGACCATATCGGCTATCCGGTGATTGACCGCGATGGCAATCCCGATACGTTTAACGATCAATATTCACTCCACGAAGCCTGCGGCTATAGCGCCACGTGGACCGACGAATTTATTTCGGCCGGCCGGCGCTGCATTCTAAACCGCCACTGGCTCGTTACTGACGATTGCGGAAGCAATACTATGAGAATTGTGCAGGTTATTCACCTGCTTCAAGGAGCAGGCGATTGTCTGCCCACGCAGCAGCCAGACGCCCAACCGGCCACCCAGCCCAAAGCGCGCCCTGTGTCTGCTACCGCTGTGCTTTCCGCAGCTTTTTAACCAAGGTTTGTAAAGGGTTTCTCATACAGGATCGAGGCCGTCTCAAAAAGAGACGGCTTTTTTTGTACCGGTCAGACGGTTTGAAACCGTCAGACCGGTACAAAGAATTTCCTATCTTTACCCCACAACAAAACCGGTTCATCATGTCTCAAGTAAAAGCTTTCAACGAGTATCGCGCTCGCATGAACGAAAAATTGTTGGCGCATGACAACAAAGTGCTCAAGCGCTTTTTTAACCTCGACACCAATGCCTACGAAGATGGCGCACTCAATCGCAAAACCAAGGAACTGATGGGTTTGGTAGCATCCATGGTGCTGCGCTGCGACGACTGCATCCGATATCACCTCGGCGCTTGCTACGAACAAGGCGTCACACGCGACGAATTATTTGAAGTATTTTCTATCGCCAACCTGGTGGGCGGCTCTATCTGTATACCCCATACCCGGCGCGCCCTCGAATATTGGGAGGTACTCGAAACACAAACCCGGTAAGTAATACTTGTTTTTTAATACAGAAGTTGTAACTTTCTGGTGTTATTTGTAAGCAAATAGTTGTCGGTTGTCAGTTCTTTTCAACCGATAACCGATAACTGACAACCGACAACCGACAACACTCATGTCCGACTACCTCTCTCAACTCAACGACGTACAACGGCAAGCGGTAGAAAATACCGACGGCCCCGTACTGGTTGTAGCAGGCCCCGGCTCGGGCAAAACGCGCGTACTCACTTACCGCATCGCCCACCTTATCGAAAAAGGCGTGGCGCCCTGGGAAATCCTGGCCCTCACCTTCACCAATAAGGCCGCCAAGGAGATGAAGGAACGCATCGAAAAAATCGTGGGCGACAAATCAGACAAAGTGTGGGCCGGTACTTTCCACTCTATTTTTGCCCGCATCCTGCGCGTAGAAGCCGATAAAATCGGATATCCCCCCAATTTTACCATCTACGATACCGACGATACCAAAAGCGTACTGAGCGCCATCATCAAAGAGATGAACCTCGACAAAACCGTCTACAACGTCAATACTATCCGCAGCCGCATTTCTTCGGCCAAAAGCAGCCTGATCACTCCCCGCCTATACGCCGAAAACGAAACGCTGAGCATGCAGGATCGGCAGGCCAATATGCCCCAGATCAGCGCCATTTACCTGCAAATACGGCGACCGTTGCAAACGCGCCGGCGCCATGGATTTCGACGACCTCTTGTACCGCCTCTACGAACTGTGGCAAAAGAACCCCGAGGTGCTGGATAAATACCGACGCATTCAAATACCTGCTGGTAGACGAGTTTCAAGATACCAACCACCTTGCAATACGCCATCATTCGCAAGTTGGTGCACTACGAGGGCCCACGCAACATCTGTGTGGTGGGCGACGACGCGCAGAGTATTTATGCCTTCCGGGGAGCAACCATCCAGAATATCCTCGACTTCGAAAAGGATTTCAACCCCTTCGGCATCAACGTTTTTAAGCTGGAAGAAAACTACCGCTCTACCGAACACATCGTGCAAGCCGCCAACGAGGGATCCACTTCAACAAACGCCAGATCCAAAAAAATCTGGTCGGATAAAGGCCTCGGGCAAAAGATCAAGCTGATCAAAACCATGACGGATGCCGAAGAGGGCCAGCGCGTGGCCGATACGATTGTGGAACAAAAAAACCGCTACCACCTCCGCAACGGCGATATCGCTATCCTGTACCGCACCAACGCCCAATCGCGCATTTTTGAAGAATACCTGCGACGCTACAACCTCTCTTACCGCGTTTTCGGCGGACTGTCGTTTTACCAGCGCAAGGAAGTCAAAGACCTGCTGGCCTACCTGCGACTGGTAGTGAACCCCAAAGACGAAGAAGCCCTGCGCCGCGTACTCAACTACCCCCGCCGCGGCATCGGCGACACTACCCTCGACAAGCTCAGCGAGATGGCCGGCACTACAGAAACCACGATGTGGGATAACCTGCTCAAAGTAGAAGCTTCCACCCGCGCTAAAAACGCCATCGGCGAGTTTGTCGCCCTGATACAAAAAGCTACCGAACTCAACGGCAACGCCCACGAAGTGGCTACTTATATCGCCAAAGGTTCGGGATTGCTCAGCCACCTCAAAGAAGACACCACGGTAGAAGGCATGGCCCGCCTCGAAAACGCCAACGCGCTGCTCGACGGCATCAAGGCTTTTGTGGAAGAAGACCTCGAAACCGAATCTACCACCGATAAGTCGCTGGCCGCCTACCTCCAGAATATCGCCCTGCTCACCGACCTCGACCAGTCCGAACCCGACCCCGATTTCATCACGCTCATGTCGACGCACTCGGCTAAAGGCCTTGAATTTAAATCGGTGTTTGTAGTGGGCATGGAAGAAAAACTCTTCCCCCCTCCTACATGGCCATGGATAACCCCGAAGGACTCGACGAAGAACGGCGCCTTTTTTATGTGGCCATCACCCGCGCCGAGCAGTTCCTCACGCTTACCTACTCCAACAGCCGTTACCGCTTCGGGCAAATGCGTTTTAACGAGCCCAGCCGCTTTCTCGAAGAAATACCCCGCGACGTGCTGGAAAGCACTTCTTCGATGTCGCCCCGCGGCGGCCGCACGGTGACGGAAGAAGCTACGGTAGGCACCCCCACCTCAAAAGTGATGGGCAATTTTGCCCGCCGCCCCGCCGCCACCAGCGGCCCTGCGGTCGACCCGGCCACGTTTAAGCCGAGCCCCAGCGAAAGCATCCAGACCGGCATGCGGGTACTCCACCTCAAATTCGGCGAAGGCAAGGTGCTCAATATCGACGGCGGCAAGGACAACCGCATAGCCACGATTGAATTCAAGGATCTCAGCGATGCCCAGCAGAAAAAGATTATGCTGAAGTTTGCGAAATTGCAGATACTGCCGTAAGGAGAACGTTTGGCGTTCTCCGCAATGCCCCTGGGGACGATAAATAAATTCCGTAGAGACGCGATTAATCGCGTCTACGAATTTATTATCGCATCAATGACATAAACTGACATCGTACCGGCTGCTTTTTTAGCTGCCGGAATCTATGCCTTTCTCAATCTTTATTCTTCTCCGGAAAAAACGTCCTCACAATTCGCGCCAGGTAAATGCCCAGGCCGCTCTCGATTAACGCCAGCAGTCCCGAAAAACCGGCATAACTCGCTATACTCCCCTGCGCTTTGGCGCCGATGGCGATGCATAAAGCCAGGCCGTAGCCCAGGATAACCCCGTAAATTGTCCACTGCACGCTGCGGCGTATACGGGGGTGGGCCTGCGGAGCCGAAAGCTGATGATGGCGATGGTCTAAAAAATCCTGGAACATCACTGCGCCGTAAGCCGCTAGGACGGGGATGAGCAGCGTGAGCGTGCCGTAAAACTGGTCTTCGCTGAAGCCGCCGGATTGCCAGTGGTTGAACAACCACAAGAGAACGCCGCCTTTCACCACAAAAGTGAGCGCCATGATGTGCGCCTTCATGGACTGCTCGGTGAGGCCCTTCGCCGGCGGCGCCTGGGCCGGCGGCTCGTCGGGTAGTTTTTTCAGGATTTGCAGGGCGGCAACCGATATGCTGTTGCGCTCGCGAGAAATTTCATCGGGGTCGTGGGTATCAAGGATGGCTTTTTGCCGGTTGTCGGCCAGACGGGCCTCCAGCACGGTGACGGCATCGGCTGCCTCGTGTGCCGACAGGGACTGGGCGGCGGCGCCAAGGCGGCTGAGGGCGTCCTCCAATTTGCCTTTGGCAATCAACTGGTTGATCTCGTCTCATGAGATTAGCGGGTTAGGAATTTTTTGATTTCCAGGGAAATCTGATCGGCGTAATCTTCCAATTCTTCTTTAAAATCGAGATCCATATCCATGTAGCCGGAGCGCTTGACGGTCTTGTAGTAGCCGCTGCCTACGCGCCCGTCCAATACAAGGTGCAGGGTAAAGCCGTCTGTAGTAGGCAAGTACACGAAGTTAAAGCTCAGCAACTCGCGGGTGGTCCAGTTGCAGTCGTCGCTGAGGCCGAGGGTTCGCAGCCAGCGGCATATCGTGGGGTTTTCGGCATCTTTAACGACTTCCCGGCACAGGTCGCTCACTTCAAAGCGAAGGTGGTCTTCGTGGAGTTTGGGATGGATGGCCGGTTTGCGCTCATCGCAGGGCGACTTGCTGTATTTCTGCCGGGCAAATTGCATGATCTGCTCAAAAACGTACTCCTTGGTGTATTTTTTAGTGAGGGCTATTTTCTCCGATTTTTTGTTGGTTTTTATATCCGAAGGATTGACGGAGATGTAGCGGTTTTTTTCTCCTTTCGGGTTATTTTCTTCTACCTGAATGCGATTTTTATCAAAATAAATACCCCGAAAAAAGGGCTCTTTGACCATGTCGTAGGTGTCGTAAATCTCAATGACCGCTTCATCTTCACCCAGTCCCATGAGACTTGCCATGCGGGACAACAGCGATTCCTCGAATGTCAGCCCGGGACTCGATTCATGCGCAGCTTTCATCTGGTGCCAAATACCGACGATGCTGTCGATGTTGTGGCTGTGAAACCCGAGATAAAGCCGCACGAGTTCGGGTTCTACGCGCAAGTCCTGCACTTTCAAATACCGCCCGAGGCCGTTTTGCTCCATCCAGCGCTGGTAATCCTGTGATTTTTGTTTGAAAAATTCGGTGTCGGCGGTGAGGTTTTCCTGTGCAAGCGTTGGAGTGGCCAGCATTAGGGCAAGGCAAACCAGGGTCAGCATGGGTTTCATGAGGGGTGGTGTTTTGTTTAATAAAAAAATAGTAATTATTTAGCCGGGATAACTTAACGCCAAAATAAGCGCAAAGGCCTTTACTTATGACACCCCCGGCCCCTAAAGGGGAGTCTTCCCGCTATCAAGAAAACCCCGTTTACCAGAGGGGTTCCCCTTTAGGGGTTAGGGGTTTGGGTTGGCAATTTCCAGGTTAGGCTGTTAACCTAAACAGTTGCGAAAACATATGCTCGTGCTAAGATAAAAAATCTCTTTTATTTCTTTCCGTGGAATCCTTCCAATCCGCGTAATCCGTGATTCTGACAACCAGGCTCGGGTGTTTGAATCACGGATGAACTGTGATTACCTAGTGATTATTTTACAGACTTTTTGTTAGATTTTAACAAAATCCGGATCATATAACCTACCGGATCGGACGACTCCAAAAATTAGTCTGGCCAATTTGTGCATAACAGCGGTGAGGGCAACTTTTCCATTTTTGCCCTTTTGAATAAGTCGCTCGAAGAGTGCTTTACATTGGGGGTTGTATCGTATGGCAATCAACGGGCGCAATTGAACAGAAGTGCACGTATTTTGCTACTGCCATTTTTGGTGATAGATCGCCGCCCCCTTACTGAGGAGCCTGAGGTAAATTCAGATGGAGATAGTCCAATGAATTTGGCGAAAGATTTGGCCGATTTAAAATGCTTAAAATTGTCGAATAGTACAATGATAGCTTGAGCGGTTTTAAGTCCGACACTGTTAATGGAAGTGATGTATTGTATCAATTGATGGGTTTCCTGCTGGCTTTGTTGCGGTTTAAGTTCATTTTCAAGGTCATGAATAGCCTGTTGGACGCTAAGGAGGACTTGCTCGAGGGCTTGCACAACAACATTGTTAGGGAGTACATGGTAAGAAAAGGCATGTAACTGGTTTTTGAGTTGTCGTTCTTGCTTTTGAAGGGAAGCCAGGGCTGAAAAGGCTTGCAAGCGTTTTTTTTGTTCGGCACTGGGCATTTTATAGGCCTTTAATTCCAGCTTTTGTCCCAAAATGCTCAGGGTTTGTGCATCCTGGTCATCATTTTTGTTGCTTTTCAACAGTACCTTGGCCATAGCCCGACTTTGACCAGGATTGACTAATGAGAAAAGAGCATCCGCTGCGTTCAACACATGGATAAGCCGCTCAGAATAGGGGCCGGTTGCCTCCAGGATAAAATGCTTGTCTTGAATCCCAAAGGTATTAATCCAATTATTGATGTCGGTTAAAGTATTGGGTACACGAGCTTTTGCCCAACCCTTTTCATCCCTGTAAGAAATTACCAGTTCATCTTTCGATACGTCAATTCCAACGTAAATGTGTGACTGTGCTTGCATGATTTTACTAATTTTGTGATGAATGTAATTGAGAAGGAACTCATCACTGGCAACCATCATCGTAACGCAGGCTTTGAGCCTAATGAACTGTCCAGTTTCTGTGATGAGTGGAGGAACAGGGACTAACATCCGTGACGGGCTTATTGGCCCTATTACACATCAGTCTTTTTCTGTTCCTCCTCTTCTTTACTCATCAAAACACGTAACTTTTTTTTGACTTGCCAAACGTACGATTTCACAGATTAGCCGGATTCCACGGAAAGGAAAAACTGCGGAGACAATTCAGGAGGTGATTTGAAATCACCCGTGATTCTGACAACTTTGCCCCGTAAGACCTTATAAGGTTTTGGAAACCTTATAAGGTCTGAACCGGGTATACCCCAGCCGAACAAGGTAAAAAGGTAAAAAAACCAAAAACTAACGAGCCGCCCTGGCAAGGCGGAAGCCGAGGTCGCGGTCGAGGTAGTCCGGGGTGCCGCGTCTCCGGCAAGCGCAACGTGCGCGGACGGGGTAGTCGCGCCACGACCCGCCACGGTAAACCCGGTATGAGCCATTGACAGCGCCTTTAGGATCTGTTTGTGAGCCTGTGGGATAAGCGTCGTACCAGTCCCAACACCACTCCCATACGTTGCCGCTCATGTCGTATAAGCCCAGGCTGTTGGGTGTAAAGTTGCCTACGGGGGTGGTTTTTTTGCGATATTTGCCGACTACGAAATAAGGCTTTTTATAGTCTTTACTCCCATTGACATTAATCTCCTCCGGATCAGCGACATCCTTGCCGTTGCCAAAGCGCACTTTGCCGCCGCCTTTGCCGTTCACTGCACGTGCAGCGTATTCCCATTCAGCTTCGGTTGGCAGGCGGTAGCCGTTGGCGCTCCAGTCGGCGCTCACGTTTTCGCCGTTAATAGCATATACCGGTTTCAACTTGGCCTGTTGACTGCGCCAATTGCAGTATTCCACCGCATCGTACCAGTTCACATTGATCACCGGGAGTTTGCCCCGGCCCAAGCCCTGATCATCGGTTTTATATTTGCCGGTGGCTTCGCAGTAGCGGTCGTATTCTTCGAAAGTCACCTCGTATGGAGACAGGTAGAAAGTGCTTACCGTTACCTGGTGCAGCGTTTCCATTGTCTAGTTCCTCGTCCCCCATAATATCGCCCATTTGAAAGGTACCGCCTTCGATTTTGACGAAATCATAGTGCGCGGCGATGTCGGGGTTACCAGCGGTGGTGCTCGATTGCGAAGTAGTTCCGGCGTTGTCGATGGCATTTTTTCCCAGGTCGCGGCGGCGCTGCTCTGAGGTCTTGAGATCCACGGCCGGGCCTTTGGCTTCGTGGAAAAACAGGAAACTGGCGCCGCCTTCCGAGGCGCCGAAGTCGCCCCCGCCGGGCGTGGGGAAGGCCTTTTCTATGTAGGAGGCAAAGAGCTCGCTGGAGGTGAGAAAACCCTGGGGACTGCTGTGGGTGCGCAGGCCTTCCAGTATTTTGTTGGCAAAACTCGAGCGGTCGGGGGTCTGGTCGCCTTTGCCGTCGGAGGTGAAGAAAAAGCGGGATTTGTATTTGCTGTGATTCTGGATCACTTTTTCTTTGTCGCTCAACTCGCCGGGGCGGGAGAAATGGCGATCAGGACGGTTCGTCCAGTCGGGGTCGAAGGTGGCGCTGTGGCAGGCGTCGATGGCCACCAGAATGTGGCGGCAGTTGATGGCGTCGATGCGGTTGCGCCAGTAGTTGTAGTCGAGTCCGCTGCGGGCGAGGTTGTCGGGGGTCGGCATCAGCGGTGTGAAGTAGCCCACGTTGTAGCGCTCTGAGCCGTGGCCGCTGAAGAAGATGAGCAATTGCCCGTTTTCCGGGTAGCGCCCGCCGGTATTGCGAGCGAAGTGGTTTTCGTATTCCTTTATCTTTTTGTCGATGTCGTCGTAGGTAGGGTTGGGCACTACTTCCGCTTCAAAGCCGTAGCGCGTTTCGAGTTCTTCCGCAATGTCTCCCGCATTTTTGATGGGGTTGCTCAGGTCGGTGAGTTTATCCGAGCGGTAGTCGTTGACGGCAAAGAGCAGGGCGTAGTCCTGTCCGGCACGGGGCATGGACGCGGTGGGCGAGAGGGCCGGCAGCGCAGCCAAAATGCATAGCCAAAGGGGTAGCAGTGTTTTCATTTAATTACGAGTGTGGAATTACGAATTACGAATTTACAGGGAATTTGGAAAAGGCGGTAATGAAACAAATCTAGTAATTATCTAGCAGGTATAAATTAACGCCAAAATAAGCGCTGTGGCCTTTACTTCTGATACCCCGGCCACTAAGGGGAGTCTTCCCGCTATCAAGAACACCCCGTTTACCAGAGGGGTTCCCCTTTAGGGCAACGTCGTTGACTTAAGGAAAAAAAGAGGTGAATCCTATTTTGGGTTGTCAAACATTCAAAAATATTAAACACACTCGCCATGCATACAAAAGTAAAAAACATTTTATCAGGGATGAAGTTCTTTGTTCAAACCGCACTTGTAAACCGAGAGAAGTATTTTGTCAGGGCACAGTCGTTCAGGCGTCGACGCACGCTGGATTTTAACAACTTGTGTTTTTTTTGATTAGTCAGTCCAAACGTTCTTTGAGTATCGAACTGAACGAATACTTTTCTCGCTTAGGAGCAAGCCCCTGTACAAAGGGGGCGTTCAGTAAAGCACGGTATCGGGTTTTGTGGGTATTTTTTCGGGATTGGCATCGGCATCTTGTCGACTTGGTCTATGCCGATCGTCGTACTTTATGTACATGGAAAGGTTATTTCCTCAAAGCTGTTGATGGTTCATCCATATATCTGTTTAAGGATGTTGAGGTGGAAAAAGAGTTCGGCAGCCAATCCAACCAGCATATGCGCATGCCGATGGCACGTGCAGGCATCGAATTGGATGTGCTCAACGGCTATTGTACGCAAGCTCAACTACAACCGTATTGCGTAGGTGAGGGCGTTTTCGCACAAGCGTTTTGGAGAACGCGACCGAAAAAGATCTGCGTTTATATGATCGTTATTTTGCAAGTATTGAAGTGATATTCAAGCATTTTGCACTTGATGCGCTGCAAAGTAGACTTCAATCACGTGGTGAAAAATTTGTAGTCAGCGGCAAAAAGCAGATGGTAAATTTCCCATTCCGGACAATGCGCGACAGGCCATGCAGCGACAGGGATATTCAGTAGATACAAAGACAACTGTACGGGTACGCTTGGTGCGCGTTGACATCGGTCAAACAGAACCGGAAATACTCATTACCAGCCTGCTTGACCTCAGAAAATACCCGCATAGTTGTTTCAAAGAACTCTATAATTATCGTTGGGGAGATGAAACCAGGTTCGATCAAATCAAGAATAAACTTCAAATCGAGGTGTTTTCAGGACATAAACCCCAAGCCATTTATCAGGATTTTTTTGCCACCATAATCGCATCAAACCTTCATAACCTGATTTGCAAAGAATGTACACAAGAACTTGAACAGATCAATGCCAACAGGGAAACCACCGTAGCTATAAATCAAAATGTTTCAATTGGACTCCTAAAACCGCGACTCCTCACCTTATTTACAACCCAAAAACCAGGAGCAATTTTTGATGATTTAAAAAAACTTTTTTTGCGTCACTTAGAGCCAATTAGACCGGGTAGAAAGTACCCAAGACCCAAAACTATCCGACGATTAAAAGGAAAATATCAAACCTTCAAAAACTACCGGAGAGCCGCATGAATTCCTTAAGTCAACGACATTGCCCTTTAGGGGTTAGGGGTTTGGGTTGGCAATTTCCAGGTTAGGCTGTTAACCTAAATAGTTACCGAATCTCAAATATTTCCGGCAGTTTTATATCGTCTTCCCAATTCGTCACGCGCTGCGTGGCGAATTGACATGTACCCATTACCGCTCCATTTTGCGCGTAGAAAATCCCCCCGCGCGGGAATTTTACATTAATGAACCCATTGCCAACGGCCGGGAAGCACCACCAGGGGGTGACGGCCAGGGAGCGCCACAGGTGGTGACGGCAACGGAACATTCCGTATATTTAGAAACTAAACCCAATCGCTAAACTGCGAATGCACTAAACCCAATCGCTAAACTATAAAATCAATGTCTCTACCGCCCTCCGATGAGATTAAACGAGACGCCCAGGAAATAGCCCATTTTATATACCGAATCGGTTTGCAGCAAACCGGCGTCGGCTTCGAAGCGCTCGCCGACGGCATATCCGCCGGATAGCTGCGTCACTTTGCCGCCCATAAGGCCGGTGCTAATCGTAACCTCTTGGTTGCGGCCTACCACCAGGCTGGGGCCCAAAAAGAAAGTCAGCGATTCGAAGCCGTTGCCGCCGCCGATAGGAATGCCCACGCCGAAAGAACCGCCCAGGGAAGCAGCGCCGCGACCCTGGCTGTATAGGTGTACAAAAGAAGTCAATATAGGACTGAAGGCGTCTTTCTCACTGCTGTAGATGAGGCTGTCGCGCACGAAATAATCGAGCGGACGTTCAAAAAAGCCGCCAAAGCTAAGCCCCAGCCCGCCTTTCACCTGAAGCCCGCCGTAAACGATCAACTCTATCGGCGCCACTTGTTTGGTGGCTACGCCGGTAATATTCACAGAATCTATAGGGGTAAAAGTAATGCGAAGGTCCTGCTTATCGCCATCCACCTTATGCCGGGAGACGTGAGAAAAATCGTGTTCCATCATCACGATATAATCAGTGCGCAATTCCATTAGCGTGTTCAAATCCAGATTTTTGACGTTGGCAAGCGTTGTATCGAGCATAACCGAATTAGCCTGGTAGGTTTGCAGCTTTTTTTCTGCATTAGACACAAATTTCCGGGCGGCCGTGCGAAAGGGATCCAGTTCATCGGCAGCAAAGTTGAATTGGGGATCCTGGAGCGCTATGCTGCTCACCTTCAGCATATCGAGCTTGTCGGCGTAGATACCCAGGTTTTGGTCGTATTCCTGTCTGAGTTCGGTCAGGGATCCATCGGCAGTAGATTTGTGGAGTAAATCGCTCAAGCCGAGTTTTTGGGATCGGCATCTCCAAACACATGGGCCATGTATTCCAGGGAAAGTTGTTTGATCTGGCGGGGTTCCAATTGCGGGTTGTACCTGACCTGCCTGATAGCATCGGAGGCTAACACCTGGATTTGCCGGCTTTCGACGGTAGTTTGCAGTTTTTTCTGCACGCTGGACATATCCTCGTCCAGCACCTTTAATACATCCTGCGTTTTGCGGAAAGTAGATTCCAACTGCCGCAATTCTTTGATAAGCAGCTGCTGTTCGGCTTCGGCTTTGTCATCCGTAGCAAACCCGGAACTGCCATCGCCCAGCGGAAGCCCAGGAAAGCTCACTCCTCCAGAGCCGCTGATGGCGCCAACAATCAGGCTAAGCGGGTTGGATGTGGCATCCTGCGAGAAACTGCCCGATTCGAGCCCTTGCGGCATCAGGGACTGCCGGCTCTTGTCCGTTTTGATCGTGACGCCGTAGAGGTAATTGTTAAAATTGTCGATGTGGAGAATCACATTTTGCCCTTTGCGCACCAGCGGCCGGTCGATAGACTTGCCATTTTGCACATAATAAACAGAATCGGAGTAGGCATTGTAGTGTACATGTAGATCCTGTGCCGTAAGCGATTGAAACGCTAAAAAGGCAATCAGGAAAAGGAGGTTTCTCATCACTGGGTTTAGTTTATCTAATAATTTTAAGCTTTCGGCTTAATTTTGTAATAAATTTAGGGAATTAATTCATTTTGCCATAGTATTTTAAAGGCTTAACCGGTAAAATTAACATTACCCAGAAATCGAAGTAGATTTGCCAATTTTCTGGTCTTCAGCCTGGGAATAACCAGCCTTTGTGCGCAGGACCGGAGTTTCGCCACGCTTCCCCTGGCGCAAAAACCCAATGCAATCAGGTCGGCTGTAACGCTGGGAAAAGAAACGCCGCAATACAAAAAGCCCTTTCGGTATACAACCGGCTGGTACAGGCGCGCGGTGATTCTCGCTATCCCGTGCCTTCATTTGCCCTTCTCAAAGAGGTGAATCGAATGGCCGCCATGGACTATGCCAAACACGAGATCATCCTCGAGGAAAAAGCCTTCGAAGTATGCAACAGCTTTGGCAACCAATCTGACGCTGCCCTGGCCATGTTGCTCGCCCACGAATTGACGCACTACTACGAAAAACACGGCTGGCGCAAAGGATTTGTTGAAAACAACATAGACCTCGACATCGGGCTGCGACTCGACAGCCTTGTAGATTACGCCGCCAAAGAAACCGAAGCCGACTACCTGGGAGGTTTTCTGGTGTACTCGGCCGGCTACGGCCTATTTGACAAAGGCCCCGATGTGCTTGCAAAGCTTTACCAGGCTTACAATATGCCGGTAGGTAGAACGGAAAAATACCCTTCGCTGAGCGACCGGCAGTCTATGGGGCGCCGCTCAGCAGAAAAGATGGCCCAACTCGTAGAAGTTTTCGACATGGCCAACCTGCTCACGGCCATCGGCAATTACACCGATGCTTATGCATTTTACTACTACGTATTGATGGTATACCAAAGCAGGGAAATCTATAACAACCTGGGGGTGACAGCCGTGCTCGATGCCATGCAGTATTTCGGTCCGGCAGAGTTGAAATACAGGTTTCCCGTAGAACTCGACCTGACGTCCACGGCGACCAGGAATGTATTGGCGGCGCCCAACCGGGATAGCTTGCTGCGCCAGGCCCTCCTGCATTTTGATGCGGCCATCAGTATGGATCCCCAATACGCGCCGGCCTATCTCAACAAAGCCTGCGCTTATGCCCTGCTGAAAGACTACAACCGCGCCCGGTTTTACGCCGGGGTGGAGGCCCGTCAAGCCGCGTTGAAGCACAATTATCCCAAAACTGCGCTTGACGCCGACGTCCTCACCGGTATTGTAGACGCGCTCGAAAGTCAGGTAGAAAAAGCGCAAGCTACCTTCCAAGCGGCAGCGGCTGCCGGCAGCCCCCTCGCAGCACATAACCTTCGCATTTTACTCGGCGAAACCATCGAAACCGAAACAACCGATAGTGCAGAGCCCGACAAACCCGAGCGCATTGATGAAAAAGCCCTGGCCCGTGTCGCGGAAGAAGGCAATGTGGACGATTCCAAAACCATTACCCTGGCGAACCAGTTGTATTTTTACCAAAACCCCAAACTGGGCCCCAACTCCCGGCTATTTGTCAGCGAAAACAACCTCACTAAAAAAACCACCTATCTTCACCTGACCAGCGCCGGTTATCCGGGAAAAACAGCCCGTCAAATCGGCCTGGGCGCCGATCGCGCCGCCATCATAGAGGCCTACGGCGAACCCGGCCATACGATCGAAACACCCCGGGGTGAAATTATGGTGTATAAAAAATAAAAAAATGATCTTTATACTCAATGCCGCCGGGAAACTGGAACGGTGGGGGAATTATTTGGAACAGGCACAGTAAGCTTTGTCGTTGTCTGTCGGTTCATTAACTTTGCCGGTTAAACTTTACAAGAACAAGAACAGAAACAGCGAGCGAGACAGAACAAGAAGATAACAGATTAAGATGTGGAGAAAACTCTTTCAGCCTTACGCCGCAATCATAACCATATATGTTTTTATACTGATCTGGCTATTATCGCTGATTAGCTTGAATCTGCATTTTCTCAATCCATTTAGTCACGGTATCAAGGATTACGAGATCACGGATATTGTGTATTCGCGTATGCGCAATGAGCAAATCAAGATGGAGGGCCGCATCGTGATCGTGAATACCGGACAGCCCGATCGCGCCCAAATTGCGCAAATGCTGGACCGCATAAATGCCGCAAAACCCAAAGCCATAGGCCTCGATGTATTATTTTCAAGGCGCAAAGACCCCGCCGTTGATTCGCTTTTGCTGGCGAGTATTATAAAATGCGAAAACCTGATATTGGCTTCCGAGTTGGAAAATTACCGGGAAGATATTGACCAATTTCAAGCGATTAGCGGGGTTGATTCATTTTTCAACCAATACGCCCGCACCGGCTACGTCAATTTTCCAAGTACGGAAACCAGAACCATCCGCTATTTTAGTCCTGCCGAAGAAACCGCAGAAGGCCAGGCATACAGCTTTGCCACAGAGATAGCCAGGTTGTACGACCCCGCAGTCGTTGAAAAACTGCTAAAACGGGAAAAAGACCTGGAAGCCATACACTATACCTCTACGGCCAACAGCTACATCCTGTTTGAACCGGAAACCATACTCGATACGACGATCGACCTGGCGCCCTTGCTGAGCGGTAAAATCGTATTAATGGGCTATAGCAGCACAGAGGGAGGTGATTGCCCCCTGCTCGACAAATTCTATACGCCGCTGAATCCGCGTTACACCGGCCGCACCGATCCCGATATGTATGGCATTGCTATCCACGCCAATATCATTCAAATGATCCTCGATGGCAAGTTTATCAATAAAGTGCCCAGGTGGCTAAGTTTTGCGCTTGCCTTACTTTGCTGTTATTTTAATGTACTGCTGGTCGATTGGGTGGAAGACCGGTATCCACGCATTTACCACCCCGTTACGCGTGCCATACAAGTCATCGAATTGATCTTGCTGTTTTTTATCATTTCGCTTTTGTTTTACGCCTTTAGGATAAAACTGGATTTCACCTACGGCACGATCGGATTGGCGATATACTACGATGTATTATTGAGTTACGAATCCTTTTCAAAACGCCGCCACCAACGATTGATTAACAAGCTACCCAGAATCTTCCGAAAAGAAAAAAAAGGAATAATACCACAGTACAAAACAACCAGTTAAATCATCAAAAACCTCTTACACTATGAGAAAACATCTTTTTCTCCTGTTTATCGGCCTTTTATTGGCCAGTTGGCGATGGCCCAAGACGATATCGTGGTTCAATCCGTATCCGGTAAAGCCCTTTATTACGCGCCGCAAGAGAGCAAAGCGCAAAATGTATACCCCGGCATGCGTTTGTCTTCCAACGGCAAAATCCGATGCCAGTCGGGCGCTACCGTCAAACTGCTGCAGAATGGCGAAATATTCCTGATAAAAGGCAGTAAGCAATGTACAGTTTGCGTGAGTTGGGCCAGCAATCAAGTAGCGGCTCTAATATGGGCTTTATGGGGCGTTTTTCTAAATTCCTTTCGGGCAGCATGAAAGAAACCAAAAATGAGAAAGAATTAGAAAAAAATCACCGCCGGTATATGGAAAAAGCAAAAGCGGGCATTGGCGGTTTTTCCGAAAAAACATACCCCATTCAATCCAGCCTGCTTTATCAGGGGATTTTAGGCGCCTTACCCGTGCATTTCGCTGGTCGGGCCCGCCGGGCGAAGGCAACCGGTTCCAGCTCAAGCGCCAAAAGCCGACGGATAAGTCCTCGCGATGGCCCTCACGCGCGATAGCGTTATTTGGCTCAATTTGGCGCAACTGGCGCTCGAACCCGGCGCTGCTTACGAATGGATGCTCAGAGGATAAAACCGGCGCGGAAAATCGGCAAAAATGACGTTTGTATATGACCGCCTGCCGCCAGGCAAGGTCTTGGCCGACCTTCGCAACCTGAAGGATTTTCAAAGCGCCGCCCCGCTGAACAAGCCTTGATGGAAGCCTTCTCACTCGAAGAAGCGGGTTTCTTTTACGATGCGGCACTGATTTACACCGCTGCCGCCAAAAGGTATGCGGGCAATTTATTGGTGCGCGATACGCAGGCCGCGTTTCTCTCCCGAATGGGCTTGCTGGAGGCGGCCAAGGCGCTGTTGAAGCGGTATATGCCTTTTGAACCAGAGGTAAAGGGTTAATCGCAGAGTTGCGCAGAGTTAAAATTCGCCTGCGTACTCCTTTCCCGTTTAACTCTGCGGTAGCCTTCTATTCCGCTAATCCTCGTAACTATTAAACGGATAATCCGGATCAATTTCCTGAATAACGGCTAAACATAAATCGGCATCCTCTGTGAAGCCCGCGTCATAATAGAGGAATCCCAACTCGTACCAGGCATCCGCATCGAGGGGGTCTTTTTCAATCAAATCTATAAATGCGTCTTCTGCTTTATCGTAGTTGCCTTGCTCTGCATATACCAAGTCCCAGCACGTAAAGCGCTTCGGTTTGGTTGGGATCAAGTTGGATGGAACGCCGCAAAGCGGTTATGGCATCTTCTCGATAATCTATTCGATTCTATACTGCGGGGTTTGGTTGGAGTTCCGTTCATTAACGCTCCTTTTGGTTTGTTCCAAAATGTTTTTCCAGGAGGTGGGCTGATCGTATACTTCTTCCAGGTCTAATTCGCAGGCGTCATTGTAAATATCCACTTCTTCTCTGTTGCAATAAAACATAAAAGGCCAGGGCCAGAGGTCGCCGTCGTTGTCATACTGGAAGCCATGCCCCGAGTAGAGAAAAACGACTATATCGTTGGGACCGCAGCGGAAATTATCTACGAATGTCTCCACTTCGTCTTTGTCGAATTGCAAATTGACGGGGCGATAATTCATACCGCCCATATCGGCAACTACCTTAAAAAGCTCAGTCGCATTTTGATAGTCTTTGCTGCATCCCTGGGAGATGTCTGAGTTGATAACGTCAATGCAGGTGATCAGGTGAAGCGTACCATTGCCTTGTGCGGCTAGGTCAAAGGAAATCAAAGACAGAAAAAAATAAAAGGAAGATGTGATTTCTCATAATAACTATTTTGGGCTTAGAAAGAATAAATGTAGAAATAAATAGGTTGCCAATTAGTCCTGGCGATCCGGATAATATTGTGCCATGATCCGAATGTACTTTTTGTGTGCGAATAACTTCCAGATTTTCATCGGCGGTAATTTGATCATAATAATCGACTCCGCTTGTCCGGGCTTTTTCCAATGTCTTTTCCAGATAGCTGACGGCCTCGTCCGGCTGCCCCTTCAGCGCATAATAGCTACACAGGGCATAATACCCCAGCGGCTCGTCGGGATCTAATTTTACCGCTAAGCGAAAAGCGCGCAAAGCGTCATCGTAGGCATCCGTACGCATAAACGTCATACCGGATTGATATAGTACGTTGATTTTGTCAATGGTCTCCAACGGAGCCTGCCGCAGCAGTGCAACTGCTTTGTCCCAATCCTGCTGATAGCTCGTCACCAAACATTCGTAAGCCGGCGTAAATAACTCATCGGTGCGTATGGCGTCGAGGAACATCTGCTCGGCTTCTTTCATGCGGTTATTTTCAAAATAAAGAAGGCCCAAAAACAGACAGGCGAAGGTATTGCCCGGATCAAGCACAATAGCCTTTTGGTACATAATTTCTGCCGAATCGGACTGTTCTTGCCTATAGTATAAATTGCCCAAGTTCATAGCTGGCCTCCGCATAACTGTCGTCGAGTTGCAGCGCTTTTTGATAAAAGGGCTTGGCCTCCGGCTGCCTGTCTTCGAGCGCACTCAACAGTAGCCCCATGAAATAATAATTGGACTTTTCTGCGGGATTGAGTTCGATGGCCTTTCCGCCGAATCGGCTCTGCTCCAGGCTTAAAAACAGGTTGCCCAGATTGGTATAGGCCGAAGCTAAATCGGGTTTCAATCGAATGGCTTGCTGGTAGTACTGCCTGGCAAGATCCAGGCTGTCAAGTTGTTTCGAATACCCTGATGCCGAGGTTATTGTAGGGTATGGCCCAGGTGGGGGAAAGCGATATGGCCCGCCGGAGTTGTTCAAGTCCTTGCTCGGGTTGGCCCAATTCCAGCAGCAGGAATCCCAATTCGTTGTAGATATAAGCTGCCCGGTCTTCATATTCCAGGGCTTGTTGTTGTTTTTCCAGCGCGAGTTGGCACAGCGAGTCGCTGCCGTCGAGTTGTTCGGCTTCCAGGCGGAGTACTAGTCCTTCGAAGTAATACTGTTTGGCCAGGGTTTGCCGGTAGCGGGCATCGTTGGGGCTCAGTATTTTGGCGGCTCTGCTGAGGTACGCCGGAAAACGGCTGTACTTTTTGTCAAACCGGTCCCGCTGCGCCAATTCCTGCGGGTCGGTATTGAGGTAGGCGTTTATCGCTTGTTGTACGGAGTCGAGCAGCACCACCGTCAGTCGTTCGTCGATGATACTGCGCAAGAGTCTGAACGTTGTGTCGGCATACAGCGCGTCGTAGTAATCGACGGCAGCGCTACCGGGAGGACTGAGCAGGTTGCCCTTTTGGATAGCCCGGTTAAATTGCAGATAATAGGTATACCCTTCTTCGGTAGCCAATTTTTCGAGTACGTCTTTTTCGAAATCTTTTCTATATCTGTTTTTTCGGCGGCTTTTAATTCGTTAACAGTGGCTTCGTCTACCGCAAAGAGCGCTTCCTGCTTTTTGCCGCCGAATACATCGGGGTGTTGTGTTTTGTCTGTTGCGAGCCTAACGCGGTCTTGCAGAAAATCTTCCAATTCGTAGAGGTCTACCTGTTGGTCGCGGTTTTCATCGGCCCGGCCTTTCAATCCGTTGATGAGATAAAAGGAGAACACGCCCCTGCCTCCATCCCATTGGGGGCCTTCCTGCGAAAGTTCATACGGTTGGCAAGAGAGGATTTTAATCTCGCTCGAAAAACGCTTCATGAGTTCGGCGGTGGTGGCTTCCCTGCCGCCGATTTTTTCGCCGGCGAGGGCGCCCGAATGGCAGGCGTCGGTAATGACGATGACTTTAATGTTTTGATCCGCCAGTTTGCCGATGATATCGTGGTTGAGGTAGTGCAGGTCGATGGCGTTGAGGCGGTAGTTGTTTTTGGGTGTGTCGTAGGCCAGTAGGTAGCCTTTTTCTTCCTCTTCTTTGGTTTCCACGTCGCCGTGGCCGGCAAAATAGAAAATGGCCTGGTCTCCTTTTTAGAATTTTGCAGCAGCCATTGCAGCGCCGATTGTATGGAGGCCATGGTAGCCTGCTCATCAGCCAGCAATTTCAACTGCTGGTCACCGAGCCCACCTCCCGATTTGGATTTCAAAAAATCGACAAAAAGTGCTGCATCGCGATCCGCATAGCGAAGGTCTTTGATGCCCTCGTCCTGGTAATTGGAAATGCCAACGACTACCGCCCGGGTTGTTCCTTTCTTTTTCAGCGATCGCATGCCCTGGGCCGAGGCTGCTACGCCAAAAAGTAAACAACCCAAGATGAGCAAAGCGATGCGATTCATATTTGATTAAGAGGGCACGGCGGTTTGTTTTTCATAGAAAACTATCTGAGCATTTCCCAAAGCCAGGACACGGAGATCGTGTACACCACAAATATAACGCATTAATTCCGCTATGCGTTTCCCTATGCTGCGAATAACTAATCCTGCAGCACCTTGCCTTTATCGACCCCTGTCCAGACCGGTTTTTCTTCCAGGAAGCGGCTGCCGCTAATATCGAGATTGGAGCTGATGACACATTGGTCAAAACGGGGGTACTATAAAACCGACAATTCTTAAAAATTGCTGTATTGAATTTTGTTTGCAAAATTCGCACCGGCCTTTAAACCAGGCATCGTCAAAAACGGCTTGTCCCTGCAGATCGGCATAATTAAAAAAGGTATGGCCGTTAAATTGAACGGTAGCGAAATCAACAGATTTGTAAGACTTTGCCGAGCTGAACTGTGCGTCCAGTGCAAATGCCGCGCCTTGAAAATTTACCCGTTCAAAAAATTCGGTGCGCAGAAAGTCCGCTTTTTTGCGGAAAAAGATATTTTGGAACCTGGCTTCTCCTTTAAACTGACTCTTAGAAAAAATAGCATTGTCCTTAAAATCGCCTTCTTCGAAAATCGCTTTTTTGAGAAAAAAACAATTGGTAAAACAAACCAGATCATTTACAGTACAAGCCCTTAAATTCACCTCTTCTTCAAAAGTACACTCGATAAAGGTGATATTTTTGGCAAAAAAAGTAGCCGTATTTTCCGTACCGGTGGGATCGCTGCGATAACCGGTTACTTTGCCTTTAAACTGGCATTTGACAAAGGTAACAGCTCCGCTCACTACTGCACGGCGAGCGCCGGGAGTAGCCGTGTAAGTTGGGGCAATGGCTGTAAAATCAAGATCTTCTTTTATTTCTCTGTGCTCGATGTATACATCTTTGCCTTTGGAAAGGCGATCACGGATATCGTCGCCAATGTTGTTTGAGGCCGGGTCAGACGACATGGGTACTTGACAGTTTTGAAACAAAAAAGAAAACACAGCAAAGTAGTTTTCATATATACTTAGATTAATACATTAAAAATGAGGGGGTCTATAAGCTACTTCAAATGTAGCGTAGCTTATAAACCCGGCTGCCAATGTTAATTTTTGGTATATCGTGCGCGCATTTCCGCCAGCTTTTTATCCCAGCGGCCGTCTTTTTTCGATGCGCGGATAACAGCGGCGACTTCCTCCGAACGATATGCATTGGGATGTTTGCTTGTCAGTGTATGGTGATCGTTGCGCTTAAGGTCGGTCGCATTGGGCGTCAATTTATTTTTAAACTCCGCCTTTTTTCCCGACTGGCTTCGCTCCTCCACCTCATTACCATCGCCGGCAAAACCTTCTCCGTTCACAAAATAAACGGGATCGAAATAGGGATAAAAATAATTATTCGTTTCGTCAGTTTCGGAAAAAGAATCAAATGGATCAACATAAATAACCAGGTAATAATACCCCGTTATGATAGGCATGGTATAGTAGAATGCGAATTCAGAAAGGCCGTGTTCGTATGCGAAATCTGAGCCCGAAGGTATGTTTACATTATAGGTGCAATTGTTATAATTGGCACAATATTCCGTGCCGTAAGCCACGTCGGTATTTATCTCGCAATTGAACAGCACGCCGTAGTCGTTGGCATCATAAGCATTAAACGCCAAACAGTAGACAGACCAGCGTTTGGATGCCTGTGCAGTTTGATTGCCGATATTATACACATTGAAATTAGATACGCGTTGGGGATATCCCTGGTAATAGCCGTATGCGTAATCATCAAACACCCAGGCCGCTAGATCTACCCCGGTAACGGTAGGATCAGGATCATCAGGAGGCGTGATATTACCCCCTTCATTAACAGCCATAAACAAAGGTTTTTCTCCATTGCCATCGCGGCAAAACTCGTTGAGAAAGAAGTCGTAATCGATCCAGATGTATCCCTGCGACCCCCAGTTGGAGCCCCATGAATTAATTACTTTAAAAGCATTTTTGCTGTCGTTGTAGCCGGCTATCACCATGGCGTGATAGGCATGCTGGCCCACGTTCTGGAAACTGGTATTAGAGCTCAATACGGCATCGCTGTTCAGGTCATAAAATTATCCGCCAGGCGGGCGCCGAAAATAATGGGGATATTGTCGGCAAGCAAGGTCTTGATATCGGCAGCCGTTTCAGCCTGTACTTTTCGCCAGTATTTGATACGATGCTGGGAGGCCTCATTCGTCCAATCAGACTGCCCGGAGGACAATCCGCAATCGCCCAGATTGGTATATGGCACAGTTTGCATGGTAGCTATCCCGCGATTTTGCAGGATGTCGAGGGCTGTAACAAAATTGGTGCCGTTACACTCCATGCCCTTTTCCTGGTCGGGAATGGCAATAAACAAATCTTTGGGACTAAACTGGTACGTCGCAGAACTCAATTGCGCAGTAGAATATCCCTTGTCCATACCATTTATAGCCGTTTTGTGGTTATATCCGACCGCCCAGGCTACACAGGTACCGTATTGGCCCTGGTCGCCAATTGGCGGAAATTTGGGTACCAGGTCCACATTGGCAGGCAGCGCCCCCCCTCCGCCAAAGTAGGTTACGTTCGTAGGTATCTGTGTCATGTTTTCATCGCCGTACCATCCGAGGTTGTTGGGTTCACCTGTGGGATCTATCGGATCGTCAACAGGTTCGTCGCAAGTAGTAAAGAGCAAAACCGCACAGAAAGCGGCAATTGGGTATAACATTTGCTTGAACATGATACTAATGAGGTTTTAGGTTTATTAATAAATTCAAGATACGGAGGAAAGTATAAGCGGATAATTGCAGAAGAATATAATCTGGCAGAGTATTTCTTTTCAAAGGCCAATTTAAGGCTACTTTTGCATTTACAGTAGATTTTTCTCGCAAAATCCAAAATCCGACACCCGCAATCCTTCGTATCTTTGCAGCCACAACCATACACCCATGCGAATAGCCGTAGCGCAACTCAATAGCCATATCGGCAACTTTGAAGGAAATGTACAGCGCATCCTCGAAGCCGTAGCCGAGGCCAGGGCCCAAGGCGCCGAATTGATCGTCTTCCCCGAACTCTCCGTCTGCGGTTACCCGCCGCGCGATTTCCTTGAATTCGACGACTTTATCCGCCAGGTCAACGACGCGCTTGCCCAACTGGCGGCGGTTACCCAGGGTTTTGCCATATTGGTAGGCGCCCCCACCCGCAATCCGCTGCCCGAAGGCAAAGACCTCTTCAACTCGGCGTATTTTCTGGCCGACGGACAGGTGCGGCACATTCGCCACAAAGCCCTGCTGCCTACTTACGACATCTTCGACGAATACCGCTATTTCGAACCTTCCCACCATTTTGAGATTATCGAATTCCGCGGCAAACGCCTGGCGGTCACGATCTGCGAAGACCTATGGAACGTGGGCAACGAAAACCCGCTGTACACGGTCTGCCCCATGGATGAGATGATGGCCCAGCAGCCCGACCTGATGGTCAACCTGTCGGCGTCGCCGTTTTCTTACGACCACGCCGAAGACCGCATGCACGTGCTGCGCACCAACGTGCTGCGCTACAACCTGCCCCTGTTTTACTGCAACCAGGTGGGCGCCCAAACGGAGGTTATCTTCGACGGCGGCTCGGTAATTATGAGCCCCAATGGCAGGGTGTACGACGAGATGCCCTATTTCGAGGAGTGCATCCGCACCTACGAACTCGACGAGGTGCTGGCCGGCGCCCGCGACAACGAACAGCCCCGCCACAAGATGGCGCTGATCCACGACGCCCTGCTGCTCGGCTTGCGCGATTATTTTGGCAAACTAAACCTCAAAAAGGCGATCGTGGGCCTCTCAGGCGGCATCGACTCGGCGGTGGTGACCGTACTTGCCGCCCGAGCCCTCGGCCCCGACAATGTGCGGGTGCTGCTGATGCCCTCGCAGTATTCTTCCGAACATTCAATAGCCGACGCCCGCGCCCTGGCTGAAAATCTGGGCCTGCAATACGATATCCTGCCGCTGCAATCGGTGTACGAGTCGTACCTCAACCTGCTGGAGCCCCATTTTGAGGGACTGCCTTTTAATATTACCGAAGAAAATATCCAGGCCCGCATCAGGGGTATGCTGCTGATGGCTTTTTCTAATAAATTCGGACATATTCTGCTCAATACCTCCAACAAAAGCGAGATGGCAGTGGGTTACGGCACCCTCTACGGCGATATGTGCGGCGGATTGTCGGTGATCGGCGATGTGTACAAAACCGAGATTTACGAATTGGCAGAATACATCAACAAAGACGCCGAGGTGATCCCGGTAAATACGATAACCAAGCCGCCTTCGGCAGAGTTGCGCCCCGGGCAAAAGGACAGCGACAGCCTGCCCCCCTACGACCAACTCGATCAAGTGCTCTTCCAATATATCGAACAGCGGCAAGGCCCCCGCGAACTCATCGCCATGGGCTTCGACGAAACGCTGGTGCGCCGCACCCTGCGCCTGGTGAATATCAACGAATTCAAACGCCATCAAACCGCCCCGGTATTGCGCGTATCCGACAAGGCCTTCGGCGTAGGCCGCCGTATGCCCATCGTTGTCAAATACCTGTCGTAAGAGCTCACTCTCCCCCTCTCCCACTCTCCCCCTCTCTCTTTTGATCGGGCGGGTGAGCGTTACCGCCCACCCTATCCCTATCAAAATACTGCTTACATCCTCACAAAAGACAATAATATCAGTGTGTTGCCATAGTGGCGTCGATCTTATTGTCTAACGCGGGGACGGTTTGCAGATAAGCCCAGATAGCATCAATCTCCTGGTTGTCGAGCAGACCGAAGCGGGGCATGGCGTTGTTCAGGATGCGCTGATCGGGGCGGGCGCCGGTACGGACGGCCGTGGCAAACTGCTCTTTCGTCCACGATCCTATGCCGTTTGTTTTGTGCATGGTGATATTGGCCGAAACAACCGGGTTGAAATCCATGTCGTGCATAGGGTTGCCGCCGCCGAAATACCCCGGTGATTTCTCGGGCACAAAATGATCGTTGGTCTCAAAGCTGGCCGAATGGCAATTAAAACAATCATACACCGCCGTAGCTAAGTAGCGGCCATAAGCAATTTGGTCGGTAGCCGGAGGCGCCGTTTTGGGTTTTCCGTCGTAAGTAAAGGGCTTGAAAAGGCCGAGTTTGACCAGGGCTTTGGCCAGGAAAGAATACCGGGGTTCGGGGTGCGAAGCTTCAGAAGCTTGTACAAGGGGCGAATCGGAGCGCAAATAAGCGATAATGCAGGCCACGTCTTCATCCGACATTGTGGGGGACGACATATACGGCCCAGCCCATTCTCCATTGTGGCGAATGCCGGTGCGGAATAAGTAGGCCAGCTCGCCGTCTTCGTAGCTGCCTATGCCCTTTTCAGGGTGGTTGGTGATGTTGCGCGACCAGTACTCGCCAAAGGGATCTGTGGCCCGCGAAAACAACCTGCCGCTCAGCTTGCCGTCGTCGCCCAGGTGGCAGCCCACACAAAGGGTTTCCACTACTTTTTACCCTTGGCCACTGATAAGGAATCGCGGGTTACGGTAATGGATAATGACTTAGGTTCATACTTTTTGAAGGACGCCAGTTGTACCCAAGCGGCAAAGGCCGCAATCAAAAGCACGATAACGCCCAAAATAATACCCAGGATTTTTAATGCCTTTTTCATAGTCAGTTTAGGTTTTGATGATGTAAAACAGTGGTATTGACTATGCAAAAGTGCAGGTAAACCCGGGGCGGGCGTTATCAAAAATGGCGCAAGGGTTTGTAGAAATGTCGCAAAGGGGCAATTTGGCCCCTATTTCAGAGGTGCGGGTGCATCTTTGAATTGCTTGTATTTGCCCAACAAATGCCCTATGAATACGGTGATTGGAAATATTACTTTCTTCACAAATGAAGGTATTTCAGGCATGTCGTATTCGCTTGCGTATTTAGTAAGCAGGTAAGCCCCGTCAAATGCTTCCGGTTGTCCTTTCCCCGATTTGTTTTGCGCGGCATAAACCGCCGAAAGGAAAAAAACGATCGTGTTGGCAGGGTGTATCCAGCCTTTGCAGTGCAGGTTATCCGGTCCTTCGGCCCAGAATTTGTGGGGGGTGCCCCTTTTGAACAAAACCGTTTCTCCGGCAGTGGCCAATACGGGCTCCTGTCCCAATATCTGATACCACATCTTCCCGGACACCACAGTCAGTTCTTCTTCCTGCTTCAGGTGGGTGTGCATGACGGGCCCCGCACCGGGTTTGCAAAACGATTCCACAATAACTTTGTCGCCGCCTGGCGCCGGCTCAACGGATTGGAAAATTATTTTTTCTCCGATGCTGTTTTCAATCGTGTGTGGATAGGTGTACTCCATTTATTAGATGTTTTTTTTCAAAAATATTATTAACTATTCAAAAACTCTCCCTTTTTCGCAAAAATACCCACTCCACTACCCAAGGCGCTATTTTTGACAATACCCAGTTCAATTTTCCGATAGGAGAATGCACGACTTTAAATTTTCGACTTGCAATTTGTCTGAGTATTAGATCAGCCGTTTGTGATGCCGGCGTTAGCCTCACCCCGGCACGCCTGGGCAATCGCTCCAACTGCCCCGCCGCATTGATGATGTTTTTTTCGGGGTCGTTTTCTGTAAAACCCACATAAGCTATGCCCACATGCACCCCCTGGCCGTGCAACTCCACTTTCAGTGATTCGGCGAAGGCCGTGAGCCCCATCTTGGAAGCCGAATACCCCGAATGGAAAGGCAACCCCCTGATGGCCGCCAGCGTGGACACGAACAACACGCTGCCTTTGGAAGCCTGCAAGCTGCTCAATGCATAACGCGTGAGGTAGATGGAGCCTAATAGATTGGTGTTGATTTGTGCCTGAAAAACAACCGGATCGGATTCAGCCACACTACCCTTCCCCGAAATACCGGCGTTGTTGATCAGGATATCGATTTTTCCAAATACGCGCAGCGTTTCTTCTACGATACGCCTGCAATCCTCCGGCCGGCCCACATCCCCTGCCACGGCGTGTATACGATCGTACAGTCGCACAGTCGTAGAGTCGCACAGTCTATCCCGCATTTTCTCCAGAGCCCCGGCATCCCTGGCGTTAACCACCACGCAGGCGCCACGGCGCAACAGCGCTTCGGCCAGCGCCCTGCCGATACCTATACGGGCGCCGCTGATGATGACCACTTTGTCTGTAAAATCCAAGGGCGGGTTATTTTTGTGGTGAAAAGGCGTCGTGTTGCTTCATCCAGTCGAAGGCTTCCTGAATGGCGATTTTGATGGGCGTTTGGGGCAATTGCAGTTCCCGCCTTGCTTTTGCGGGCGAATAATAATGCTCTTCGAGCGACATCAGCCCCATAGGGTAACTCACCAGGGGCTGCTTGCCCCGCAGGCGGGCCCACATAGTGGCCAGCCAGGTATAACTTTTTACCAGAAAGCCCGGCAATTGGCCGGCAGGTGGCTTTCCGCCCGTAACTTCCGCAATGGCGGTAAATATTTCTTTATAGCTGAGGTTTTCATTTCCCAAAATATAACATTCGCCAACAGTGCCCATCTCAAGCGCATTGGCGATGGCCACGCACACGTCTTTTACCGATACATAACACCTGCCGCCCCTCGTATAACCCTTGATTTTGTCGCGGTATACCGCTTCGATGATCAGTCCGGTGCCCTTCGGCGAAGCAAACGGCCCGATCATAAACGCGGGATTGACGACAAGCGCCGGCAATCCTTTTTCTTTTACCATAGACAACACGAGCTGCTGCGCGGCGTATTTGGTGTCCATGTAGTCCAGTCCGTATTTTCCGCACTGGTAAGGCCGCGTCTCGTCGCCCGGGTCAGCTTTGCCGCCAAAGCCGAAGGAATTGGCGGTGCCTACGTGTACCACCCTTTTGAGTCCTTCCGCCAGCGCCGCCTCCATCGCATGCCGGGTGCCCTCGATATTTACCCGCTGCTGAATGGACGAGCGATAAGGCCAAATGGTGATGACAGCCGCCACGTGAATAAGCGCGTCGCAGCCCCGCATCGCACGGCGCAAGCCGGCAGGATCGAGCAGGTTGCCATAGGATTTTTCGATAGGCAGACCTTCGAGCGTGGGTGTCGGTCTTCCTTCTTCTACAAATGCGATCAGGCTATGCCCTCTGGACAATAACTCCCGCACCAGATTACTGCCCACAAAGCCGTCGGCGCCGGTGATTATTATTTTCATATGGGTAAAAATACAATTCTGCCTGTTATCATTTTCAAAAAATAAAGCCTTCAAATACCATAAAAAGGCCGTTACTTCGTTTGTGAACTTTACAAACAATTGTACATGCGCAATCTACCCCCCACCCTTCTTGCGCTTTGCCTCGCAGTATCGCATGCTGCTTCGCAGAGCGCCGGTGTGCTCGACCCCGCCTTCGGCAATGGCGGCAAGGTGATCACCGCTATCACCAATTTCTCCGACGAAGCCGCCGATATCGCCCTGCAATCCAACGGCCGAATCGTGCTGGCCGGCACCGCCGATAACGCCTTCGGACTGGCCCGCTACTATTCCGACGGCAACCTCGATAATACCTTTGGCAATGGAGGCAAGGTGCGCACCCTTGTGGGCCCGCTCGAAGACAAAGCTTATGCAGTAGCTATCCAATCCGACGGAAAGATCATCCTGGCCGGATACTCGCTCACTTCACTGATCGGCAATGCCGCCGAATTAGCGCTGGTGCGGTATACTACCGGCGGGGCGCTCGATACGGGTTTCGGCAATGGCGGCATCGTGCAGGTGCCCCTTAGTGTAAAAGATGACGCCAATTTCGCCCTGGCTCTCCAAACCGACGGCAAGATTATCGCCGCCTGTACGCGACGATACCCTACCCCGGGCACCGACGTATCGCTGGTGCGACTACTCTCCAATGGCGAGCTCGACGATAGCTTTAGCGGCGACGGCATTGCCACCATCCCTATCGGCAGTCTCGACGACGAGGCATACGCACTGGCCATCCAATCCGATGGCAAAATCGTGCTGGCCGGCGCCGCCTACGAAGCCGGCATAGCCGATATAGCACTGGTACGCTTGCTGCCCAACGGCTCACCCGATACAAACTTTGGAAACAACGGCGAGGTAATCGCCGGCGTCAATAATGCCGACGGCGTTTTTGGATATGGAATAGCCATTCAACCCGATGATAAAATCGCCGTGACAGGCACGGCCTATTTTAATGGCGGCGCTACCTCGCAATGGGCGCTGTTTCGCTTTATGGCCGACGGAAATCCCGACGCTTCTTTTGGCACGAACGGACTAGTAGTCACCGATATCGAAGCCGCCGCTTTTGCCGAAGATCTCGCTATCGATGACGACGGACAACTGCTGGTGGCCGGCTACGGCCCCGTGGAAGGCTCCGGCTTTTACGATTAGGCTTCGGCGAAGACGGACTGGCCCGCGCCGGCTTCGGCACCGATTACGCGTCGGCTCACGCCTTAGCCCTACAACCCGACGGCCAGATCATCGTGGCAGGCTCTTCTTACCTCGATCTCAATGGCCGATTCGCTATGGCACGATACAACGGCGGCTTATCAGTAGCCGCTTCTGAACCCATCACATCAGTAATCGACATGCAGGTTTACCCCAACCCCGTGCGCAACGGCCGCTTCGCACTCAGCTACCGGCTGAACAAACCCCAGCACGTCAAAATCTCACTGGTAGATATGCAAGGCCGCCTCACCACGCTTTTTCTAAATGAAAAACAATCGCAAGGCGCCTCTACCCAGTATTTCAACCTGCCGGCAAATACCCCCAGCGGCATGTATATGCTGCAAATGACTACGGCTTCCCAATTGGCGCAGGTGAAGGTGGTGGTGAAGTAGGGGGTTGTCGGTTCTCTGTTGTCGGTTGTCCGTTCTCCGTTCTCTGTTATCCGTTCATTAACTTTGCCAGTTAAACTTAACAGAGAACAGAGAACAGAGAACAGAGAACAGAGAACAGAGAACAGAGAACAGAGAACAGAGAACAGAGAACAGACCAAAGCGCTATCGTAGCAACACCTCATAGATTTTTTCCCGGGCTGCCCCGGCCTTCTTCGTGCAAAGGGCTATCAGTCACCGTGCCCAGATTGATGGCTATAAACATAGAGTTGTTTTTCGGGAAAGTAGTACAACTCGCAACCGGCGCCGATGCCGCCGCCGCTGTGGCCCATCGAGATTATTCCTTTGTCGGTATGATAGGCTAATCCCAGGCCGTATCTCGGATTGCCCTTGCTGTCGGTTGCCCAGGTTTTCATTTGATCCAGCGTAGCGGGCGCAAGCAGTTGCCCCTCCATCAATCCCTTCAAAAATTTAACCGCCTCAAGAGGGGTAGTAACAATACCGTCGTCGCCAATCAACGACGCTACGTTGTTGCGCTGCATTTGAGAAACATTTTCTAACACGCCGTCGCTGTGGCGGTCCCAATAAGTATTTACCAACCGGGGGGATTTCAAATAGCGGGCTTCATTCTTGTAAAAAGTACGGGGAAGGTCCAGAGGTTGAAAAATAGTCTCCGTAATGAAACGGGCATGGTCGCCGGTGATGGCGTCCACCATCAAAGCCAACAATACGTAATTTGTATTCCGATAGGCATATTTGCTGCCGGGCTCGAAATCGAGCGCTTTGCCTTCTATAAATTTAAGGTAATCGATTGGTGTAAAAATATAGTCGGGATGTTGCAGCAGATACGTGACATATGCCGGTGCAAAATTGTATTCCGGAATGCCGGAGGTATGGTTCAGCAGCATCCGCACCGTTATTTTGCCGGCATCGGTAATGTACCGGCTGTGTTGTTCGGGCAGATATTGGGTGATAGGCGCGTCGAGGGTTATTTTGCCTTGTTCGTATAATTTCAGCACGGCAACCGCCATATACGTTTTTGAAATACTCTGCAGGTATTGCAAATGGCAGGTTTGCATCGGGGTTTGGTTTTCTATTTTTGCAAACCCCGCCGCTGTTTCCCACCAACCTTCAGCAGAATATATCGCCATTGCACAACCCGGCACGCCGGCCTCGACAAGCTGCTGAAGCGCCTGCTTTATGGCGCCGGCCTTCGAGTATTTGTCGGGGAGGTCGCTCGGTATTTCACAGGGGATAATGTTCAACTCTTGGGTGTATTTGGCGCAGCCGCTCCATAAGAACACGCCCAAAACGTAAACGAGTATATTTTTCATGGTCTTATTATTTATTTTTATAAAAAATGCTCGAACCCACCTGAACGAGTGTTTCCGGCACAAGGGGAATGCTTTTGCTGTAGCCCTTGGTCATTACCATTTGGTAGCTCACAAAGGGTGAAAAATAAGTGCCGGCAGCATACTCGTGGTAACCCAGCGAAAAGCCTACCGGAAAGGCGAGCAATCCCTTCCCTTTGTGACCTACCGGCATCCATTCGCCATTGACTTGCCGGTAGGCCTCCACCGGACGGAAAGTATACAGATAACCCACTCCCGCCTTTACTTCGGCAAAAACGTTCGAGAATAGTGTAGGTCGCCAGGCTGCCTGTGTATAAAAAAGCAGTCCGTTGCCCACGGCCTTATTGCGGTACCACACCGCACTGATCTGCTGGGCCCAGTTATGCTTGCCATTCAAACTCAACTCGGTGCCCAGCCCAATACCCACATTTGAAAAATTGGATTTGATATCTTTAAACGGCATCGAAAGGGAGTGAAATTGCAGGGTAACTACAATGGGAAAATTGCGATAGCTACCTTTACCCCCATCGGTTTGGGCCGATAGTGAGACAGTCAGGCAAAACGCGATAAGCGGCCAAAAGAAGTGTTTTTTCATGGTCTTTTTTTTCTCAAAAGTAAACCCGGCAGCAGACAGTTTCCGTTCGAATGCAGGGCTTTTCTGTCGAGGTGTAGCAAGTTGGCCGCCGAAATGTCATCATTCCGGCCGAAACCAGCTTTTAAATGAAGGCGCTTTGGTGCGACTTACCGGTATTTCAGGTGGGAAATCGTAAACGTTCCTGTTGGAATGGGTCGGTAATAATTAAAGGCGCTGTAGGTGGATCAACAATGGCCATCCTCCGTTCGCTGTCGCTTTTTGCCGGCATTTTTTATGCAAATGTACAGCAAAGTCTCAAAGTCGCAAAGTCGCACAGTCGCAAAGTCGTCAGTCGTATGTAAAGTCGACAGTGGCAAGGATCGCACGAGTCACAGTCGCAAAGTCGTACAGTCGTACAGTCTTCCCCGTTATCTCCTCTGAATAAACCGCATCTGCATCCCCCCACCCGGGCCGGGGTTGGCCGGCGACAACGAATACGTAAAGCTCAGCATGCCGTAGCGCCCCAGCGAACGGATGCGTTCTTCTTCGAGGTAATTCACATCGGCGCGGCGGTTGAAACCGATATTTTTGTTGAGGATATCGAATACCGACAATTTGATTTCGGCGCGTTTTTTCATTACGCTTTTAGATAATGCGGCGCCCCACAGTGGAATTGTCTGACTGCCACTGCCTGCTATGCCGTTGTACACCGAATAATCCATAGTCGAGCTCATAATAAAACCGACGGGCAAATACCAATTGAAGCCGGCGCCGTAAACCTGGTTGATAAACTCCTGGTTGAGCGTTTTATTGAGCGAATAAGTGGTTTGGTTGTAGCTGATATTGGCGCTCAGGTTGAAATCGAATTTTTCATCTATATTAAATTCGTACCGCGCTTCTCCACCCAATACGGTTCGATCGGTCTTGTTTTCCACCTCATTGATCAGGCTGATGCCGCTCGACCACATGGTATTGGTGGTAAATCCGATGCGGCTTTTTATTTTGCGAATGGGGAAACCGTAGTTCAAATATATATCGGCTCTTTTTTCGTCTTTCACGTTCACGGGGCGCCAGGTGCGCACCAACAGATCGTCGATGGTTTGCGCTTCCGAAATGCTGTTGGCCGTGTAAGTCAGGTTGATATTGGCAAATAAATTGGTCAAAGTAGCCTGGTTGAAAGAGGCGTAGCGCAGTCCTATTTCATGGTTGTATTCCGGCTTCAAATTGGGATTGCCCACATATATGTTTAATGGGTCGCTGTTGTCTACAATGGGCTGTAATTGCTCAATATTGGGTTCTCTTACATTAGTTTCATAATCTATATTAAAATGGCTCGACATGGAAAAGTCGTAGTTGAAGTGCAGGCTGGGCAATACGTTGGTAAACGAACGCTGAATGGAGGTGTCTTGCAGCAACAATTTGCCATCGAGCCCCGATTGTTGCAGTTGTACCCCGGTAGTGAGGTTGAATGCTTTGCGGTTGAGTTTGAAATTGAGCCCCCCGCGATGGTAGTCGTAAATATTGCGATAGCGGTTGCTTAAGCTTTCGTTCCACTGCGATTCTCCGTTGCTGACGTCGTACACGTTGCGGTCGAGGTCGGTGGCGCTTTGCTGGTAGGCGTAGTTCATTTCGAGGTACTTTCGCTTGCCCAGCGGCTCGGTATACGAGGCGTTGCCGCCAAAAGTGAGTACGTCGTTGCGCTGGTTGTTTGTCTGGCTTATGGAATCTGTGCGCAGCAGTGCGCCCGCTTCATCGTAATAGCGGTTGACGGCGGTGAGTTCGCCGTCTCTGTCGCGGGTATTGCTGTTCAGCAGCACATTGGCACTCAGGGATCGCCCTTTTTTGCTGAATTTATGTCGATACAGCAGGTTGGTGTTGAGAGAAGAGCCGGCGCCGCCCACCTGGTTTTGACGCAAGCCTTCGTTCATGAGCTGGTCGCCGGCCCTGCTGGTACGGCTATCCGAAAGAGTGGAAATATCGGTTTCGTTGTATACCCCCGACGCCGAGAGTTTCAGGAGGTTCATCGAATCGATCTTGTGATCGAATACGGCGTTGAGGCGGTGATTGTCGTTGCGACTGTTTTGCGTGCTTTGCTGCGCTACGCTGAAGTTGTCATCGGGCAGAAAGGTCTGGCGATTGAGGCTGCGCTCCAGTTTGTTGTCGAGCATATTGTAAAAATAACTGCCGTTGACTTCTGTTTTGTCGGTAAATTTATTGTTAAAATTAAGTCCCGCTCCCCAGGTAGTAGTCAACCCGTTGTTGCCGCCAAAATCGAGGGGAATACCCTGGTCTTCGGCGTTGATTTCTATGCGAACAGCCCCACCGGCGCGCATGCGCTGTAGCTGACCCGTAAAACTCAGGTAGTCTTCAATAGAAAATCCCTGGCGGTTAATGTTATTGCCCATAGCCAGTAACGCCAGTTGGCGCTTGTCGTTGAAGCGGTTGAGGCTCACTCTGCCGTCGTAGCGGTTGTCGGTGCCGTAGCCTCCATTCACGCTCCCAAAAACGCCTTGCTTGCGGTCGGCTTTGAGTTTTAGGTTCAACGCTTTTTCGCGCTGGCCGTCGTCGATACCCGAAAAGGTGGCGGCATCCGATTTTTTGTCAAATACCTGCACTTTGTCTACCGCATCAGCGGGCAGGTTTTGGGTGGCAATTTTGGGATCCTGCCCAAAAAATTCTTTGCCGTCTACCATCACCCGCCTCACCTGCTCGCCCTGGGCGCGCACGGTGCCGTCTTGATCGACTTCAATACCCGGCATCTTTTTTAATAAATCTTCTACTACTGCGTTGGGTTTGGTGCTAAAAGCCTGGGCATTGTATTCTATGGTGTCTTTTTTAATCGTCACGGGTATGTGCTCGGCTTTTACGGTTACCTCCCCCAGCGTGGTCGACTGTGGCGACAGGGCTAGCAGGCCCAACGCCAGGGGATTTTGGGTATTCCCCGCCGGGATTGTCTTGTCGTAGGTGCTATACCCCACATAGGTGATGCGCAACAGGTAAGACTTGTCATTGGGCACATGGGTCAGCTCAAAGGCGCCGTTGGTCTCCGAACGCCCAAAATTGACTAACGAGGAATCGGCCGCCAGCAATAACATGACGGTGGCGCCTTCGAGAGGCGCCTTGGTGCTATCGGCTACGACCGAACCGGTTATCGCATATTTGACGCCAGACTGGGCGTTCACCGTGCAATAACCCAATATCATCAGAAGGGAAATGTAAAAACGTGGAATTGACATACGGTTGCTTTTTTGTCGGTTGATTACCGGACAAAAATAGGCGGCTGTATGCGCATTGTAGGTTAATCCTCCTTGAAACAAGGTTAATGAAGGTTAATTTGGGTGAACAGTGAACAGTGAACAGTGAACTGCACCTCGATCTGTTCACAGTTCACAGTTCACTGTTCACTATTTCCCCTATATCCGCGTAGGAAAAAAAGCGTCTTCAAAATGGCGGATGGAAAACATGCCCCTGCCACGGTAAATTACCGCGATTACATCAAACCGAAAGATCCACTCGTACGCCACCTCCTGCATGTAGGCGCCGGCAGCAGCAGCCACCAAAGTTGCTTTTCGGGAGTCGACAAACGACTCAGGGCGGCCATAGCTCAGATTGCTGCGCGTTTTTACTTCTACAAATACCAGCTGATCTCCCTTTCGGGCAATCAAGTCAATTTCTGCCCGGCCGCAACGCCAGTTGCGCTGTTCGATCGCATAACCATGCCGTTCTAAAAAAAGCCCGGCTTCTTCTTCCCCCGCTTTTCCTGTGTCATTGTGCCTGGCCATGTCGAGGTGTTTTATCTCGAAAGTTATCAAAAAAAAAGTCATCCCAGGAATAAAATCCGGGATGACTCGCTTTTGGCCATTGCATCTTTATACCAATGGTGTGCATTTCCTCACATCGTGGAATTATGACTTCAATTTGTTAGTAGTAAGTCGTATAAATGAAAAAAGGTCGTCTTCGTTGTATTGTGCAGACGTTACCAAGGGATGACAACCGCATTATGCGGCTTGCTGATTTATCGGTTGATGAGAACTTCATTTAAGAAGTGCTACAAAAGTACGCATTTACTCACAATGAGACCATACCGCATTTTAGGTATTTTATAAATATTAATTTATTTTTTTTAAAATTAGTTGAGGGGCGGGTATTACCGGAATTGGGGGGTGTGGGTTGTGGGTTGTAGCACATAGAACTGAGAGCAGTTCACAGTTCACAGTTCACAAAAAAAGGGACCGCCAGCCCCGGCAGTCCCCTCACACACTTTTCCTGTATGCTTGAAACACTGTTAATCCAACATTATCATCTTTTTAGTGTCTTTCCAGGCGCCTGCTTCTAATTGATAATAGAACACGCCGCTCACCGGCAAATCTTTTTTGCCGATAGACACCTCGTTGTAACCGGTTTCAAAAACAGCCTCTTGCTGGTAGATCATTTTTCCGGTAGCGTCAAACACAGAGAGCCGCGCACTTCCTCTTTCCTCCATTTGGAAAGCGATAATGGTTTCGTCGGCAAACGGGTTGGGCCTGTTTTGGAATAGTTCATATCCTTTCGGACTATTGGCATTGCTGACGTTGACACTGGCGAATACCAGGTTGACACCCAATACATCGTAAGTGCGGGTATAGGCTTCTGCTTTCGTCATTTTATCGCTGAGGAAAAGCGCATTTTGCACTTCCAGGTCTTGTTTGGCACGGAAGCTGAGCCTGAACAGGGTGATTTTTTCACTGCCTTCGTGCGGCATCTCTTCGTTCCAGCTAGTTGTTATCAATCCTTCGTCTATGGCCGACAAGCCGAAATTGCCTTCGCTAACGCCCTCCAATGCGCCGGGCTCCACACCTTCCCATTCCAGCAAATCGGTGTCGAAGCCGAGTGTAAACTGAAAGCCGGGGATGTAGTGCATGCCGTGGGCATAACAATCGACGGTAAAGGTTTCACCTGCCGATACGCGGCGGTTGTCAGCGATGAGGGTAAAGATGCCCTGGTCTCCACGATCTTCGATATCCTGCAGATTGGTCGGCGTAGCTGATCCGTTTACGTCGCCTACTTTGATGGCTATAAAGTCGGCATGCATTTCATCATCGTTCAACTCGTCGATATTCATCACCTCAGGGAAGTAGCCCGCAAAGGGGTTAGCCGGGTCGGGAAAGACAAAGTCGGCTGGAATAAACCGCCACGACTTATTGCCGTTGGGCAATTGATTGTCGAGCTGTAAGATCAGCTTGCGCAACTTGATGAGGTCGGATGTGGCTACGGTACCCGATTTGTCAATGTCGGCGGCGATGATCTTGTATGGACTATTCAGGGACTGCGTGCCCAAAATATGCTTGGTGATGAGTACCAGGTCAATCGTCGAAACGCCATTGAGCGGGTCGTCGTTGCGCTGAGGCATCAGGCTGTAGCTGTTGTTCAAAGGTATGTCGTGGAATTCAAACCCTCCGTCGGGGCCGGTAACCATGCTGAGGGATGAGTTCCCCATCACTTGTACCGAAACGCTTTCTACGTCGTTCCCATTTTCCGTAAAAATACCCCCAGCTATCATGCCCGAGGCAGTTGGTGTAAAACAAATCTGGTTGTTGTCCTGGATCAGGATATACGTCAGACAGTAATCACTGTTGCCGGCAAGGTCGGTTACCCAATATTCAATAAGTTGATTGCCCAAATCGTAACAATCAAATTTGAGGGTATTGGTCGTAGGGGGGTAAGCAGGTTGCTGCCGGCTCTCCGGATGAAATGCTTGAGGTCGGCATTTGAAGTGCAATTGTCGGCACTTCCCCCGTTGAAAGCTTCCGCATTTACTACGGCTTTGTTCTCGCCATCGCTGTATACGAGATTGACTGACAAACCTACTATGCATATCGGAGAAGGGGGCGTTTTGTCTTCTACCCGAATGGTAGTGGTACAAGAGCTATTGTTGCCGCAGTTATCGGTAGCGTTAAAAGTGACCTGATGCACGCCGTTGGGGTAGAACCCGCCGGCATTAGCCCCGTGATTGGTGGCATGCGGCGAGTTATTCGTGATGGTAATCGTATTGCTGCAGTCGGTACCCGTCACGTTGGGTATCGTCACCTGTGCGCCGTTGCAGTTGGCATTGGTCGCTACTTCTACCGTCGGGGGGCAATTCATCACAGGCGGTTGGTTGTCAAATACATCGATTATCTGTGTGCGCGTATACCTGCCACCCGCGCTGGGGTTATCAGGATTAAAATGACACATATCGAGCACCGTCCATTCGCGCAGTATTTTAAAACAGGCCGGCTGGGCTACGGTAAATACCTGGTCGTGGTAGGTGTAGCTCAGATCGCCGCAAACCCCTTGAGGCAATACGGGATAGTCGTAGCCGTCGGGTAGGTCATCAGGGCTTATTGCCGTTGCACATTGGTAGGATGAATAATTCTGTGGCCAGGTAATCTGATTGCTCGTCAGAGCCTGGTCGTTGACAACGTGGATAGTCTGCGTCCATGTCGTGCTAAGCCCGGAAGCATCTGTGGCTGTGAAAGTGCGCGTGATCGTGCCCTGTCCGCAATCGTTTACATTGATCTGTGTCACCGTATCTACTATGGCACTGCAATTATCACTCAAATGAGGTGCACCGTAGGCAGCTGTATTGGAATAGTTAGAAGAACAGCTCACCGTAATGTTGTTGTCCGGGAAGGAGCTAAACACGGGCGGCAGGTTGTCTTGCACGCTTACGGTCATCACACATTCCGAGTAGTGCCCATACAAATCTCCACCGGCTTGCTCGCGGGCCGGATTGACAGCCCCCGGGCCGGGGTTGATTTCGTATACCCGCATGATGACGGGTATCTGCAAGCTGCCTACGTCGTCGCAGCAGAATTTCACGCTGTCGTCAAACCATTCCTGGTATCCCGCCGTATTGGGGGCGTCATCGCCGTTCAGATTATTGCACGCGCCTGCGCTTTGGCGTTTGGCTTTGTAGTACATCTGGTTCGGACAGTTGTCGATGCTGCCTTCATCCAGGTTGACGGCCTGCACACTGCCAATCCCGCTGCTGGGCAAGGCCACAATGACCTGATCGTCGCAAACGGCTGAAGGCACCTGCGTGTCTACTACATTTAAGGTGATCGTGCAGAAACTCGAATTCCCGCATACATCTGTTGCTACGTATTGAATAATATGCTGCCCTAAGGGCACAAACGGGTGTGGCCCCATGCCCTGCGCACCGTACGAGGTAGTAATGCTGATGCCGAAATTACTGTCGCAGTTATCTGCTACTTGTGGCAAGGGCAACAATACGCTGGCGTAACACTGTCCGGGAAGCGCATTTACCGTCTTATTGGGTGGGCAAATGAGTTGTGGGGGCACGGTATCCCGTACGTGAATGACTTGTACGCGCGAGCGTTCGTTGTTGGTACAATCGTCTATTATCCGCCAGGTTCGCAATACGTTGTAACCCATCGTACCACACACTGCAACGGTGTCGTCTTCAAACGTCATTATCCAGTCGCAGATTTCATCCACCCTGATATTGAAGCTATCCAGCTTGGGGCGGCCCAGCGAATCAGGCGAGAGCGGCGGGTTGGTGCATCCCAGCAGCGTATCGCGCGGAAAGTCAATGCTGTCGAGACTGGGACGCTCAAGTATGATCTGTTGTACGCATAAAGACACGTTGCCCACATTGTCAACAGCTTGCCAGGTACGCGAGATTATGGCCGCCGTGTCAGAAGTACACGTGTCTTGCACTACCGCATCGACATACGTGAGCGCGACCTGACTGTCGCAGTTGTCGCTCACATTTGGATAACCGATCACATCGGGGTCGGTATCTACAAAGCAACTCGCCACAATGGGCACGCAGTTGAATACCGGCGGCAGGTTATCGACTACGCGGATATACCCCACACAAAATGAAGTGGAGGCAATGTGCGTCACCGTAACGCTCAATACCTGGCCTATATAAGCTGATGCATCGAAGGTTAGTAAATCAACCCCCTGTGCCACTATGGTGCTGCTAGCTCCCGTAGTACGCACAATCAAGTTTTTGGCGCCGGGGCATATCTGTGGTGCCTCCAGTATGGCATCCGGGATGAGCGTAACGCTACAGGATTGATCCACAGCGACCTGTAGCGGCGCATTCAATGCCCCGTTGCACACCAGATTGCATTGCCCCCATAAGCCGGGGAGCCAGGCCAGCATTAGCACCGGCAACAGCAGCGGCAGGCGCACCCACCGCTTCCATTTACCTGTAATTTTTGTCCAGTGTTTCATTGTTTAAATAGTTTGCTGTGAAAAATGTTATCTCATAGCATGCGTTGGCGCATACTCATAGCTGTTGTGTGCTGTACACAACTCGTTTGCGTAAAACCCAATTTGTCTGTCTGTTGAATGAATCGGTAGCGCCCTAGCTTATCCCCGCAATTACAAGGAAAAAACTAAAGACATGAATAGTAGAATAAAAATCGTGCCAAAAATAACCCCACCGGACATGAATACTTTATCTATCAATACCTTACCTTTATTCAAAAGTAAATTGTAGTCTTTAAATTTTCCTAAAGTCTCCAACCGCTCCCCTCTCCCCTCTCGCAAGTCAACAACAAAAAAAAGCCCCCCACCTGTCTGCTTGGTGAGAGGCCATCCCAAAAACCGATTTAAGCTTACACTTGAAAAACGGTTCTTGCGTGAATCACATACAATCCAATCGCCTTAAATAAAAAATCTTTACATGCGCAGTTTAAACTGTTCTAAAGTTTAGTAAACATGAAGAATCTCTTACCTGTCATACGTCAGTCGTTCCGATTTGTTACAATTATGTATAACAAATTAGCGGCAAACACGTCGAGTATGACCGTTTTGCGTCGACAAATTCAATCTATAGATGTGTGGAAAATGCTGCTTGAAAAACCGCGCAGCAGATAGGTTGTCATATTAACACGAAAACCCGCACAATTCAATTGAATTTGCAGGCCTCTCAAAGCGATAACAAAAGTAAATAAAAAAATTTAAAAAACCTACCCTCTCCTGAATTAACTCCAGGAGAGGGTGCTTCTCAAAGCATTGCCTTGAAAAAGCGTAGGCTTGTATAAAAACTACACCAAATGTCAAATAAAGGCAGTACAAAATCTTCTCCCCTTTTGATGATCTGGACTGCCCAGGTGCGGATAAAACAAACGGCAAAATCCGACCTGTGGAAAAATGTTTCGTGGAAATACGTACCGTCTATCCCAGTGTGTGGTAAGGAAGACTTACTACGAAGAGTGGGGGTATTAACCCATTCTGGAAGTGTAGTCTTCCCATAGTATGTTTTGCGTCCTATCTGCGATTTTAAACCGCTTACCCGTCAAAACGGCACGTTCACATTGCAAGTAAAGCCGTTTACCAGTCTAAAGGTACCGTTTTTTATCAATGAGTACAATTTTTTCGATTTTTTTTTTACATAAAACCCAAAAAATCAATGCTCAAAAACCGGATACCTGATGTTTTGTAATTAATAACCCTTTATTGCTTTTTCTTTGGGCTTAAGCGTAAATGCAAGTGTCAGTTCATGCGAGCCCGTATTATAGCGCTGGAATCGCTGGAAAGACACATCATAAGAGTAATACAGGTTGAAAGTCGATATTTTGGTGCCCAATAGAATGCCCAGCGCGCCTATAGAACGGTACGACAAACCCGCTATCAGCTGATCCTGCATGAAGCCCGCCTTGAGGTTGACATCCATCTGGAAAGGCACGTCTTTGATCTGGCGGAAAAGTATAGAAGGTTCGAGGCTCACATTAAGATCGGCTAAGTCGAAGCGGTGGCCTACATTGAAGGTGTAATATTTAAGAAATGAGCCGTTGTCATTGCTACTGGCAATGTCATCAAGCCTGTTGCGCACCAGGTTGTTAAAGGTAAGCCCCACGTACGTCCGCTCGAGATAGGCGCCGTAAATGCCGATCGTGGCGTCAAAAACGCCTTTGCCGTTCAGAAAATCGTCGAGCAAATCGTCGCCTCCCTGATAGAAGTTGTTATTGGCTACATCATTACCCACTACCATCCGCTGGTATTCGGTGCCAAAACCGATGCCGAGCTTAATGTTTTCCCGTATCTGAAATCGGAAAGCGGTATTGAGCTGCACCCGCATGCGATTGATCTGTGCCGCTTGCTCAGAAAGCACGCCTACACCCAAGCCGAAGGTTTTTCCAATCGACGTATGGGCAAGCGCACCGTAGGTCTTGGGAGAATCTTCAAATCCCGTCCATTGTGCACGGGCATTTGCCTGCAACTGCAAGCCTTCCTGAAATCCGGCAGCTGCCGGGTTGATGAGTATGGGGCTAACGAGATAATGCATAAAAATGGCTTCATCTTGTGCTGCAGCCCATTTGCAGGTCAACGCCAATGCTATGAGTAGAAATATCTTTTTCATGGAAAAATCGGTTAATGGTTGATGGATAATGATAGTCACAAATTGGCGGGTGGTGCAAGACGCCTGTAGCGCGCGCCTTACACCACCCTGTTCATTATTCTCTAAGCAGGGTTATCGATCCTTTTTGCTGAATCAAACTGCCATTGGGCGCCAGGTACTCCAGTACATAGTAGTATGGGCCTTCAGGCAGCGCATTGCCATTCTGATCAGTACCTTCCCAGGTGTTGTCGTAGTTGTCAGTTTCAAAAACCAACTGCCCCCACCTGTTGTATATCTCCAGGTGGTTCTGCGGCAAGTCATTGATACAGAAAATGATAAACTCATCATTCGTACCGTTGCCGTCAGCGGTGATTACTACGCGTTCATCCAAACAGGGGAACCGGCGATCGGCCACCGTGCCCATCGTGGTGCCGCCATCGATCGACTGGCATCCGTTGGAGTCGGTCACTTGTACGAAGTAATCGCCGGGACACAGGTTGATGATCTGCGGTGATGTAGCATTTGTAGGTACATTGATCCAGAGATAATTGTATGACCCCGTGCCGCCCGTTACTACCGCGCGGGCCGTACCGTTGCAATCATCGGTAGCAGGGTCGGTTAGTACTTCTACTGTGATTGGCTCTGGGTTACTTACTGTAAAAGTGGCAACTCCCTGGCAATTGTTCATGTCGGTCACCGTGACGGTATAATCGCCCGGATTGAGGAACATGAGGCTGGGGCCGATACCGTTGTTGCTCCATACAAAATTGTAGGTGGGCGAAGCGCCTCCGGTAGGTATGGCGAGAATACTGCCGTCTTTTACGCCCGGACAAGACGCATCAAGTACGTTGGCTTGTACCTCAATAGCAGGCGGCGCAGTAGCGATAAAGGTGGTAACCACTTCGCAATTCAACTCATCAATAACCGTCAACTCGTATTCTCCGGCAGGTGCATTGTTCAACTGCTGTGAATTACCTACCAACGAACCGCCTCTTATCCATTCGTATATTACAATGCCCTGGGCGCCACTGACATTTGCGATCAGCAAACCATTAGTAGCGTCTGCACAACTTACCGCAAACCCATTGTAGTTGCTGGAAGCCGATGCAGTTACTGCCAGGTCGGATTCAGTACCTACGATGTATGTACGCGTCAGGGTGTTGCCCGAAGCTTCTATGATAGTAACTACGTATGTGCCCGGCGTCACGTTCTGAAGGTCTTCTTCCGTAGAAAGGATCGTCATCGATCCCTGCGGGCGCCAGGTAAAGGAATAAGGCGCTTCGCCTCCGCTAACCGTCAGGTCGATAGAACCGTTTTCATCGCCGGCGCAAAGGGCGTCGTTCACTGCTGCCGATTCGGCAAAAGTATTCAGCGAGATACCTTCTGTCAGCGTCAATACACAACCGTTGTCATCCGTGATTTGCGGTACGAAGTTGCCTTCGCACAGGTTGATGATCTGCTGACCGATAGCCTGCGTGTTCCAGTTGACGGTATAGGGCGCTGATCCTCCGCTGATGTCCAGCGTGATGCTACCCGTGCAACCCACGTCTTCTGAGTCGTGAACGATAGTAATCGTAACATCAAAAGGAGCTGGTTCCGGTATATTGACCTCGCTGGCAAACGGTGTTCCCTGCGCGTCAGTGAGGGTATAAGGTACGATACCCGCCGGCAGGTTGCTTACGTTGAAAGTACCAGTTGTGCTGGAGAGGGTTTCACCATCAATTACCAGCGTATAAGGCGCGGTACCTCCTCCTGCAACCAATACAAGCGAGCCGTCTTCTTCACCTGCACAGGAAACGCCTGTGGGAACTACGCTGGTCACGCCAAGTGGCACGGAAGTCACCATAAAGCACTGCGTAGCCTGACAGGTGCTGGCGTCGGTCACCGTCACACAATATTGGCCGGCAGTGAGCCCCGAGATAGATGAGGTCACAGCGCCATTGTCCCACAAATAAGAATAATCGGGATCGCCACCGCTCACGGTCAGCAAAATAGAACCGTTATTGCCAGATGAAGCCGTGCCGACATTGCCCTGGATGACAATAGGCGCAAGTCCCGTGATATCAAAGGATCCTGTCACTTGCTGTCCCTGGCTGTCCGTAATCAATACGCTATACGTGCCGGGGCCCTGTCCGCTGATATCCTGGTTGGTGCCCACTACTATATTGGAGGCGTTGCGCCACACATAAGTGTACGGCGCCGTACCACCCGTAACCGATATATTGATCGAGCCGGTGTTGCCACCGCTGCATGATTCGAATATTTCAAAAGCAAAGATCCGCACGTTTTCACCCAGCGTTACACACTGCGAGGCAGGACAACTTCCTGCATTGTCGGTCACCGTCACGCAATATTGACCGGCAGCATTCAGGCTGCTCAGATCTTGCGTGCTGAAGGTCTGATTACCAGGCCCTGTCCAACTGTAGGCATAAGTACCCGCCCCACCTTGTACAGAAAGATCTATGCTGCCATCATTACCATTCTGGATATTGACAGGTACGATATTCGAAATTTGGATCACCCCACCCTGCTGCATTACCGTAAAGGTCGCGTTATTGGTGCAGTTGTTGTTATCGGTGACCGTTACAGAATAGGTGCCCGGCACCAGGCCCGTTTGCATCAGTTGACCGTCAGTAAGCGGCGTCTGCCAGTTGATAGACGGGTAGGTTCCGCTACCTCCGGTAATGCTGAGCGCAATAGAGCCGGTCATCGTACCCTGCGAGCAGTTGATATTGGTCACCTCGCCCACAATTGAAATGGGCGCCAGTTGGTCGATGTCGATAACATTGGAAATTGCGGTACAACCATTCGCGTCCGTTACCGTTACGCGGTAAAAATCGAAAGCAGGAAGGTTGTTCAGGAAAGCGCTGTTGGGCTGTCCGGGCGGAATCCAGCTATACGAATAAGTAGGCGTGCCGCCTGTAGCATTAACCACAATAGTACCGTTATTCTGCCCGGCGCAGGCATCGAGGGCCTGTGCAACGGTCACTCCCAACGCTGTAGCCGGCTGAGTAATGGTATAGTTGCCGGTTGCCGTAAGCCCCTGGCCGTCAGTAACCGTCACCGAATACGCGCCCGCCGCCAGGTTGGTTACTATGGCTACGTTCCCCGCATTGGGTATGCTCCACTGATAGGTAAAAGGACCTGCCCCCGTAACGGTAAGGCTGATTGAGCCGGTGGATTGGTTGCGACACAGTACATTGGTAACGTTGGCAGTAATGACAGGAGGTTCTCCACTGCTGCCAAAGCAGTCAGTACCTGCGGCTACGGTACCACTATCACTTTGGAAGGGTACTACGTTGCCATTGCCATCGGTCACTTCTATTGCAGTGGGCGTGCCCGAAAATACGACATCGGAACACACGTCATCCAACACATTAAAACATATCTCAAAAATCGCGGGGCCTCCTGGCAAAGTAACACCGCTCACGTTGGGATCGACCCACGATAAAGTAATATTCCCCGGTTGTGTAGGAGGATTTCCGGTCGGCGTGCCAAAATTGCCGGCCGTCAGTCCGACAAGGTTAAAGGCGCCCACCGATACAAATTGCAATTGCGCAGGATTATAGTTGATGGAAAACTGCATCCCTACGATATTGGTAAATTCGTAAGCTACCACATCCATACACACCTGTTGCCCCACTTGCGCATTTTCCACGTCAGCGATTACCAGGCCGAAACCGGTGAAGGTGGGGTCAGTACCATTGGGGCCGCCACCACCCGTAGTGCCGCCGCAATCAGTACCGGCGCCTACGGTGCCGCTATCGCTTTGGAAAGGCACTACGTTGCCGTTACCGTCGGTGACTTCAATCGCCGTAGGCGTTCCTGAAAATACAACCTCGGCACATACGTCGTCCAGTACGTTAAAACATACTTCATAGATAATCGTGCCATCCGTGAGATCTACGCCGCTTACGTTGGGGTCTACCCACGAGAGAGTGATCGCGCCGGATTGGGTTGGCGGGTTGCCGGTTGGTGTGCCAAAGTTGCCGGCCGTAAGGCCGACGAGGTTGAAACCACCCACCGATACAAATTGTAGTTCTGCGGGGTTGTAGTTCATTGAAAACTGCATGCCCACAATATTATTGAAATCGTACACATGTACGTCCATACATACCTGCTGGCCTACCTGAGCGTTTTCCACATCGGCTATTACCAGGCCGAAACCGGTAAACGTGGGATCGCTGCCATTGTTGCCGCCACCACCGCCGCCGCCGCCGATAGTTACCGTACCGTTGTCGGTAGTAGCGGGAACCACTTGATCAAGGTTGTTGGTAAATTCAATAGCGGTAGGCGTACCGGTGAAACTTACCGTGGTAGTCGTATTGCCCGTCACATTAAAACACACTTCAAATATGGCGGTACCCCCGGGCACCGTTACGCCCGATACGTTGGGATCGACCCACGAAAACGTGATGACCCCGGCCTGCGTAGGCGGGTTGCTCGTCGGCGTGCCGAAGTTGGCCGCCGCCAAACCGGTGAGGTTGAAGGCGCCCACCGAAACGAATTGCAACATCGCGGCGTTGTAGTTGATGCTAAATTGCGCGCCTACGATATTCGTGAAATTAGTAACGGTCACATCCTGACAGATCTGCTGGCCTTGCATGCCGTTCACATCCTGTAAGGCAATAGTGAGGCCTCCTCCGCCGCCACCGCCGCCACTGATCGTGACGGTGCCATTGTCAGTTGTAGCGGGAACCACCTGATCAAGGTTGTTCGTAAATTCAATAGCGGTAGGCGTACCGGTAAAACTTACCGTGGTAGTTGTATTGCCCGTTACATTAAAACACACTTCGAATATAGCGGTACCTCCGGGCACCGTTACGCCCGATACGTTGGGATCGACCCACGAAAACGTGATGACCCCGGCTTGTGTGGGCGGGTTGCTCGTCGGCGTGCCGAAGTTGGCCGCCGCCAAACCCGTGAGGTTGAAGGCGCCTACGGAAGCAAACTGCAAAATCGAAGCGTTGTAGTTTATGCTAAATTGCGCGCCTACAATATTCGTGAAATTAGTAACGGTCACATCCTGACAGATCTGCTGACCTTGCGTGCCGTTCACATCCTGTAAGGCAATAGTGAGGCCTCCGCCGCCTCCACCGCCGCCACTGATCGTGACGGTGCCATTGTCAGTTGTAGCGGGAACCACCTGATCAAGGTTGTTCGTAAATTCAATAGCGGTAGGCGTACCGGTGAAACTTACCGTGGTAGTCGTATTGCCCGTTACATTAAAACACACTTCGAATATAGCGGTACCTCCGGGCACCGTTACGCCCGACACGTTGGGATCGACCCACGAAAACGTGATGACCCCGGCTTGTGTAGGCGGGTTGCTCGTCGGCGTGCCGAAGTTGGCCGCCGCCAAACCTGTTAGGTTGAAGGCGCCTACGGAAGCAAACTGTAAAATCGAAGCGTTGTAGTTTATGCTAAATTGCGCGCCTACAATATTCGGGAAGCCGGTAACGGTCACATCCTGGCAGATCTGCTGGCCCTGGCTGGCATTCACATCCTGCATGGCAAGCGTAAGGTTTCCACCGCCACCGCCACCGCCGGGAAGGGTCACCGTGCCGTTTGCGGGAATAAACTGCACGGTACTGCCGTTGCCGTTGGTCACTTCTATAGCAGTAGGAGTTCCCGTAAACGATACAGTAGTAGTGTTATTTCCAATTACATTGAAACAAACCTGGAAAATCGCGGTGCCATTCGCTACGGTAACTCCCGTCACGTTTGGATCTATCCAGGAAAGCGTTACAACTCCTGCCTGGGTTGGAGGATTTCCTGCCGGCGTACCAAAATTGGCGCCGGCCAATCCCACTAAATTGAAATTTCCTACAGACGCAAACTGCAGGATAGCAGGATTGTAGTTAATACTGAATTGAACGCCTATGATGTTGGTGAAACCCGACACCGTTACTGGCAGGCAGACTTGTTGCCCTTGTGTTGCAGACTGGCTACCCATCGTGAAGGTAACCTGTGCACTGGTTGTTGTGCTACTAAAACAGACTAGCAGCCCTACAATGAGACGTGTAAGCAATTTACCCATGTGCTCGGAATTTGGGACGTTAAAAAAATAAATCGTTTATCAGTGTGTCACATAAATCAGCTTTTGTACGACCAGAAATTTCGATGAGCGAATTTGTACAAAATAGGTTCCCGCAGACGGAAATACCTGCTTGTCAAATCTCAACGTATGCGCTCCCTGCGGAAGCACACGGCGTTCCTGGTGTACAACCTGGCCCTGGGCATTTTGCAGCACAATGCCCGCCTCAACTGATTGATGTAATAGCAATTCAATTTGTGTTTCCTCCTCAAATGGATTGGGGAAACACGCAGTCACCCGCGCCAAATGAGGCGCGCTGGTATAACTTGTGCCAGTCGGCGATACAACGGTGATCACGCCATTTATAAATGCAGCATCTACCGTTTGTCCTAATACGTCCGTAACCTCGATAACCGTAGGCATCAAGCTTACAAACTCAATCGTATCTATAGTGACAGGAGTTCCTATTGCCTCGAAACGGATAGAAAAGAATATACTGCTATCGGCCAAACTCTCACCCGATAGGTCATCGTCGTACCACACAAAAGTGAGCCTCCCTTCAGATGTATTGTTGGTGCCAAAATCAGCTACCGGATCGAGATCCAGGCTCATATTCTCCAGCCCGTCAAAACGCAATATATCCGAATCCCATGTGATAGTATACTGCACACCCACAATATCAGTGAACCCCGTTACTTTGACATCAGCGGTGAAAATATTTCCGGAATCAACGGTTTGATCTGAAAAGAAAAAAGACGATTGAGCCCCCGAAATGGAGATGGAAAATAGGGAAAGAAAGTATAGCAGGAAATGCTTTCCAGTGATACCTTTCATGGGATTATTTTCTTTTGAATAATGTTCGCCGCTAAATTAATAAAAAGACTACAAAACAAGCTTTTAGATAACTTTTTTTAGACGAATTAATTGGCACTGGCGGATAATTCAGGGTAAACGGTTGCCAGTTGTCGGTTATCGGTTGCCGGTCACAAAACGGAAGAAGCCCCTCCGCCGTGGGCGGAGAGGCTTCTTCAATTCGTTGAGGTAGAGACGCATGATCATGCGTCTCTACCCTCCGGGTTATTCAATAATAACCATCTTCTTAGTAGCTGTGAAGTCTGCAGTTGATACCGTGTACGACAATACACCTACTGCGCCCAGCTCTTCGCTGCGTACAGTGAACAGATTGTAGCCTTTGTTGGCTTGCGTACGGATCATCTTCAGCACTTTGCCCGTTACGTCGCTGATCGTCAACACTGCCTCAGCATCTTCCGGCTGGTTCCAGCTGATCATCGTCTCGCCCTTGAAGGGGTTCGGCGTGTTCTGATACAGCTCGAAGCCTGCGGCGCTTACTGCGCCTGTGCTGAAGTTAATGCCTACGTTGAGCAGGTCGCCGGCTTGGTTGTAGGCTTCTGCTACCGTGTAGCGGCTGCTTACGCCCAGTACGTTGCTCAATTGAGCATCCGTCTTAGCGCGCAATACCAGGCTAAACAGTACTTCAGAAGTAGCCTCGCCGTTCCAGCTCGTCGTGATCATGCCTTCGCCTACGAAACGCAGTCCGAAGTTTTCTGCCGTGGCCACACCGTATACTACGTCTACCAGTTCTACTGCTGACGTCAACGTCAACGTAGCCTGATAGCCCTGTACTTTGGCAAGATCTGCAGCAGTGAACGCTACCGTATACTCGTTGCCTGCCGTCATCTCTACGTCCGCTACCTGGAAGGCAAACAAGCCCTGCATGTCGCGTTCTTCGATGCTCGTCAGGTTAGCCGTAGCCGATGCGTTGACGTCGCCTATCTTCACACCCACGAAGTCGCTACCGTCGTACCTGCAGGCAGGTCGTTCAGGTTCGCTACTTCAGGGAATTGCTCAAACCACGGGTTGGTCGGTACCGGGAACGAGTAGTTCGCCGGAATGAAACGCCAGCTCGTGTTGTTCGCAAAGTCCGTATCTACGCTCAGGATCAGGCGGCGAAGCGCGATCAGGTCTTGCGTAGTGATCGTCTTAGAGTTGTTTACGTCGGCTGCTACCATCTTGTACGGGCTGTTCAGCGGCTGTACACCAAGGATGTGCTTGCTGATCAACACCAGGTCGAACGTCGATACGCCGTTGAGCGGCAGTACGTCCAACTGAGGTGTTACCGTATAGTCGTAGCCAGTCTGCAGGTTAGCAAACGAGAACGCACCGTTCGAACCAGTCGACTGGTTCATCGAGGCTTGTCCGCTCAGGCTTACCTGTACACCTTCTACCGTTTCGTCATCTTCCGTAGCTATTACGCCCTGGATGATGCCTGCGCCAGGTACCACGTCCGGACATACGTTGAACATGTTGTCCTGTACCAGTACATACGTCTCACAGAAGTCGTAGTTCGGACCACCTACCGTGCCATCAGGCTGTACTGCGTAGGGGTTGTATGCGCTATCCCATGCGTAGATGCGTACTACCGTCGTACCCGGGTCAGAGCAAGTCAGGATCAAACCTGTCTGCGACTGGTTCGGGATGTCCGTGCCGTCAAGTACTTCGTCCGTGATGTGGATCGAGTACTTCACCGGAGGCGTGCAATCGTCTACATCGCTGGCGATGAAGTCGCTTGCCCAGATAGCCATCGCGCCTGTGTCGATCGTGCCGTCACCGTCTACGTCTGCAGCCGGGATAACAGGCATCAATTCGATCGCCAGACCGTTGATACAGATAGGCGTCGGTGCTTTGCAGTCTACTACTTCAAACGGAATTTCGATAGCTTCTACGTTACCGCAACCGTCCTTAGCGTGTACTTCGAAAATGTGTGCGCCCAACGGGAACGTGCCCGTGATCGTGTAGTTCGGATACGTGCCGCTCAGTGCACCGGCAGTGATTTCACCGTCCAGTACGCCATCGCTGAAGGCATCCAGGAATACGTGGATCGTTACGTCGTCCGGCGTGCAGTTCTCATCTACCGTGAAGGTGATGACTACCTCGGCAGGACAGCCGTTGGCGATATCGCTAGAGTACGAGCAGAACGGCTCGCAGGATCTACTTCAATCACCGGTTGGATGTTGTCGTATACCTTGATGATCTGCGTATACTGCCAGTAACCGCGTGAGTTGATGTCACGGATGTTGTCGGCCGGTGCGCAGGAGGCTACACCTGCTGCTTGCGTAGCGCCCGTGATCGGGTCTTTCGTTGCCTGGCAGTCAATGTCAGAGTTGATCCAGTGACCGGCAGGGTTCGTCAAACCATCACATGACGGCGACTTCGTGAAGGGGAACGGATTGTTGTTCGCCTCGTTGTTGTCGCGGTCGTAGTACGTGCGCTTCGGTGAGCCACCTGTGGCCTGGCGTACCAATACCCAGATGTTCTCGTCGCCAGGGTTGTTGTCGCAATCTTCATCGCGGCCTACTACCACTGCCGGAGCTTGTCCGTTATATTCGCACCAGTTGATCACGCGGTACGTACGGAAAATCTTGTAGCACTCGTCGCCGGATGCTGAGAAGAAATCGTCGTATACGCTTACGGCCAACAGGTCGCAACCAATTCATAGGTCTCGATCGTGTCCGGGTTCGGATCGCCGCATACTGCAGCTGCATCTTTCGGGAACTTGATCTCGTAGTTGTGTACTTCCAATACCGTGATGATCTGCTGGCAAGTGTTGCTCGATACGTTGCCCCACTGGTCAGTTACGCTCCAGCGGCGGATGATCGTGCCATAACCGCAGTCGTGCAGGTTCGAGATCGGAGCAAGCTCCTTCACGCTCCAGCCCGGGCAGTTGTCATAACCGATTGCATCGTCAAACAGGTCTTGCAACTGAGCCGTGTCGGCTATCGTTACCTGGTTCGGGAAGTTGTAGGGCAGGTCGTCGCAGTCAACAGTTACGTTGTGCGGCGCCGTACATACCGGCTTGAGTTTGTCTTCTACCAACACGTCCAACCAGCAGATGTTGCTGTTGTCGTCCAGGTCGATGTCAGGCTGGCCGTCGCCGTTGTTGTCCGGGTTGCCGTGCCATGCACCAAACAAACCATCTTTGTCAGCGTCATCCCATACCTGCAGGCGGATCGTCACTACGTCGTGTACGTCGCAGCAGTTGAATTCTACTTTGTCATCCCACGGCGTGTCGTACGGCGGAATTGCGTTGCAATCTGCATCTTCTTCTACCAAACGGCTTACTTCGATGCGGATGTCGCCGCAGTTATCCCATGAGCCTTCGTCGATGTCTGATGCCAGTACCTGGGCATAGCCCTGACCGCCAATCGAGATGTGAAGATCGTCGTCGCATACTGCGATCGGTTCTACAAGGTCTTTAACCGTAAACGGACATTCTACCGTCGTAGTGTTGTCGCAGTCGTCCGTAGCCGTGTAACGTACCCGGTGGTTGCCCGGAGGTATGTTCGAGGCTACAGGAAGCGTAGAGTTAGGACCATACGGGCCCGGGAAGTTCGATACGATTACCGTCTGGATCGTCGTGCCTACTTGCTGGCCGTATTGGTTCAGTACAGGTACTACCAGATCAGTTACGATCTGGGCTGACCATGTCCAGTCAGAACAGTTGTCTGAAATGATCGGCGCAGGTACCTGGAAGGTAGCCGTACAGTCGTATGGACCAGTAGAGATTACATCAGGCTGACCATCCCAGTTGTTGTCCGGGAAGTTGCACGTGATCTCTGGGCCGCTGAAGTCGCCCACTTTGATGAGCTGGTTCCAGATGCGGCTGCCTGAAGGTGCGCACCAGTTGAAGATCGTCCATTCGCGACGGAATTTGTAACCGCTTTCGCAGTTTACCGCACGCGGATAGTCAAAGTAAGAAGCCGCCAGGTTGCAGTACGAATCGTTCAGATCGTGGAAGCCAAACGCAGTTTCTACGTATGGGTAGCCCGTGATCGACGGGTGCGGGTTGCCGTTGGCATCTACCGGGAATTGCTCGTCGCACTCCAGGAATTGCGTGAACGGAGGATACGCGATGTCCGTGTTAACCGCTTTGCGTACCGTGATGACCTGCTGGCAGCTTGCCGTGTTCGGCAAACCAGCGCATGCCGTGTTGTTAGGCGCGTTGTAGTCGCCATCCTGCTTGTCTTTCGCCGAGAACGTACGTACCAACGTCATATCGCCGCAGTCGCCTGCCGTCGTCATAACGTCCGTTACGCATACTTCGATGAAACCACAGTTGTCCGTTACATCAGCATTTACTGCTGCTGCATTCGGGAAACCCGTCAAGCCAAGGCGTGCCAACAACTGCTGCAAACGCTGCTGCTGCTGGAAGTTCGTCGGGAATATTACGTTCCCGTCGCGGTCCGTCTTGTAGCAACGTGGTATGTTTGCTGCAAGCGTATTTATCGTTACCTGATCGATGTCGTCGCAGATCAGCGTACGGTTTACCGTAGCCTGTTGTACAGGTACGTTCAACAACTGACCGTTGCCGTCGCTTACTACCGTCCAGGTGTAGTTGCCTACGCCCGGGCCGATGCCAAGCGAGGTGCTCCAGCCAAGGGCACTGTCGATGATGTCCACAGTATGTACGTCTGACCCGGTACCAATGGCAAGCTCACCCGCATCTCCGGGCTGAAGCTCGTTACTGCCAATCCACCACCCGGAGCCAGGATGATCGACGTGTTCGTCGGGTTGTAGGCCTGGTCGTTCTGTGCGATAATGTTTTCGCACGGTGACGTCGGGTCAAACGTGTTGCCCGTGTACAATGCTGCGATACCGTTGCCCGTGCCGGCCAAGCCGCCAGGCAGGTTCGATGCAAACAAGAACGTGTAGATGTCGGCTTCCGTTACCTGGAACGTGTATACGTCGTAGTAACGTGCGCCAGGAAGTGAGTTCGGGTTCTGGCCGGGCCCGCTGTGAATTCCAGCAAGCAGCCATACAGCGTATAGTCAAAACTCAAATCACCAGCACCCAGTGAGCCCTGGATCAATTGGATATCCTGCGTTACTGCTGCCTGGTTCGTGTTGTCCGGGCAATCAATTACAGGTTTCGTCTTGTCTTCGATGTGTACATAACCCCAGCACGTCGTAAGAGGAGCGGCGGCACAGTTGCCGGTCGGTGTATACGAAAAATTGCTGATAGTCAGGCTGTTGCCCGCAGGAGCGACACCGTCGTCATCGACACCGATAATCAGCGTTTGACCTTGCTGCAGGTTCTGGTTGAACAAACCGGAAGTATTAGTAAAAGTACCTTGCAGTACGATCGTACCGTTTACGCCGATGATAAACCAGTCGAAGTTTTGGTCTACGTTCGTCCAGTTGTAATTAAATTGAATGTTGCCGGCGCAGGGAATTGGGATAGAGGCAAAAACGTCCAATTCCGCAAGGTTCGGGTCTGAGCCGTCCGAAGGGCCTGACGCAGCTGTCGACATTGTCAACGTGGTAGCTGTGAAGGACAACGTAGTGCCCGGCGCTCCAAATGTGGTCCAGTTACCGGGAGCAAAAACGCCTGAAAAACCGGTGGAAGCTTGAATGCTCTGCGCAAAGCTCACTTCATAGAGGAAGTCGCCGCAGCCATCGGCGATACCGCCGTTGGCAAGGTTGCCGTCTACTACTTGTACAATATAATCAGCAGGATCGTTACAGCCGAAGTTGCCCTGGAGCACCATTTCAGGCGTAATCAAAGCCTGGCAGTCTTCGTTCAGCGTTACGTTGAGGTTGTCGGCGCAGCCCAGGTTGGTCTGCGGAGGTGCATCCTGCGTAACGATGATGCGGAAGTCTTCCACGCGTACCTTGCCGAAGATGTCAGTGGCAGTCAACAGTACCTCATAGGTACCAGGAGCCGTGATAACAGCTACTCTGGCGCCGCCTACGCTTGCGAGGATCGTAGCGTTGGTTACACCGGGAGTGAAGCCAGCGGTAAAGGTAGCCACACCGCAATTGTCCGTAGCCGTAGCTTCGAATACAATCGTTGTAGAGCTAGGACCGCAAGGATCGAGGTCAACGATGATATCCTGAGCCGGATATACGATGATCGGCGCCCAGTTGTCGGGCTGTGCGTTCACCGTAACCACTGCATCTACCAAACGTTGTGCACCCTGGGCATCCGTGTAACGAGCTACCAAAAGGTCGCCGTCGTTAGCTGCCTGAGTCAGGTCAAGTACAAATTCGAAGTAACCTGCTGCTGCGTTCACAAACGAAGGCGTCAGCGGTGCGCCACCCAACGTGAACACGGCATTGGCCGGGTTGATCGGGTTGTCGCAATCGTCGATGATCGTGATAGAAGCCGTAGCCAATACGTTGGTCTGACACTGCGGTACTGTGAACGTCAGGTTGCCCGGCAGAATGATGTCTGCAGGCTGGTTGGCGTTCTGCAATACCGTGATCGTCGGGTTGGCCGTTACGCCCTGATACGTGATCAAGGGGAAGAACGTACCCGGCGTTACCGTACCTTGTACTTCAAAGTATACATTGTTCGGTCCGCCTACCTCGTCGGTGAAGAAAAATCCAGCACCGTTGAGGTTGGGAAGACCCGAGCCGCCGCCGTTGAACTGTACCTGCGCGATGTTGATCGGCGCACAGTCGTCGGAGATCGTAAAGCTATATACGATAGTAGCTGAGTTCTGGCAAGCCGTCAGCGTTACCGTCTCAGCGTTAGCCTGGATTACAGGAGGCTGGTTGGCTGCTGCATTCTGTACCGTGATGATCTGATCGATGAAACCTTGGTTACCAAACTGGTCGGTGTAAAATGCAGATACCAGGTAGTTGCCCGCTGCCGGGAATGTTACTAAGTATTCGCGGTAGTTGTTGCCCGTGAAGTTCAACACGCCCGTAGCGCCGCCGAAGTTCACAATCAAATTGTTGAAGTTCACTGCATTCTGATCGCACAGGTCATCAACCTGGAACGTCAAAACGCCCGTTACGGTAGTAGCGCATACCGGGATCGTAAACTGAGAGTTGCCGATGATGGTCACCACAGGATCCGTGTTGTCCGGAACCGTCATGATCAACTGCAGACCCACGGGTGCGTTGGCAACGTTGCCCGAAGCGTCCTGTCCGAAGATCGATACCGTTGAGGTACCCGTGCTCCAGTGTACGTCTACCAGGTAGAAACCAAATCCATCCGGCGTTACGCTTACTTGCGTGGGCGGAACGATCGTGTTCGGAACCGTCACTGCCGTAGCGCTTACTGCGTTCAATGCGTTGATAAAGCCGTCGCAGTTGTCAAAGCCGTATACATAGTATTCGTCCTGACGGCCGCATTCGCCTTCCGGTACGGGTACGTTGCCGAAGTTGCGCGTCGTGCCGGCGGCAGTCAGCGGATCGTTGTCGGCAAGAATGTTACCCAGTACGTCCGTTACATAGAATACAGGTGCAACCATGTCCATGCCGTCGGGTACGCATACCACGATCACCACAGGATCAACCGGCGGGTTACAAGTGCCCGTCTCCATTACCGTCACCGTGTAGCAGCCCGCTCCGGCGTTGCCGAAGAAGTAAGCACCGGCAGGGAAGCCGATGTAGGTAGTGACAGTGGTAAAGGGAGGCGTAGAAGCCGCGGGGCCTGAGTTTGCAATCGGCGTAGCGTTTATCGTGTAGGTGCCGGCGCAAGTCGTGCCGTTGGTCACCGTTACCGTAAACGAACCGTTGGGTACATAACCCGGGCTAACAAACGGACAGCTTGGCTTAACCGTCGTAGCGCTTACCGTGTACTGTGCATCCAGCGTCTGGAATACAGCAGGACCGGCACAGCCCGATACGTTAAACGGCGGCGCGATGCCGTCGCAAGTCTCGCTCACGTACCAGTTGTACGTCGTGCCGGGTTGAAGCCCGCCCACGTTGATCGTGATTTGCGAACCCACTACCGACATGCCGGTAACAGGAGCCGAAAAGCTCACTACGTTGTTGATGTAGCAAACGGTGGTGGTAAACAAGCCCTGGCCGCCGTCGGGGCAGTTGGCTGCGTTGATTACCATACCGCTACCGCCGAGTGTTACCACCCAGCAGTTGTCGGTGGGCGTGCTATTAGAGGTCCAACGCAAGGATGCCGTGTTCTGGCCGATGTTCAGCGTCGTGAGGCCCGTAGGCGTCGGACACTGAGCCAGTGCACTCTGCAATCCAAGCAGGACAAAGCGTCGTCAGCGCTCCCATCCAAGCACGTGGAGAAACGACAGTATAATTCGTTCTTTCCATAAGATTACAATTTGTTAAATAATGAAGAAATTAGGTCGAAAAAAATATGATTCGCTGTATTACAGCCTTGTCAGGGGGCAAGAGGAAATAGCCTGAAGTCGTCGGTCGTTACGGAGCTTCAGGAAAAAATCCATTCGCCTGGCCTTTTCACTGTTGTTTTGTCGTCGTCGTCTTTATTTAAAGAAAAAGTGAAAAGAGCCTTTATGATTGAAAGTAAAACGAATTACTGCAAATTTGTCAAAAAAACAGGCTAGCATACCTTTGTATGTTAGCAGAGAGGGTGCCGGCGTGCAAAGCTAACGATGCACAGGCACGCATTCTCAAACGAGAAGGGGCGTTGTCCTTAAAAGTATTTGTTTAGGAAGCAAAAATGATTGATAAACAGGAAGTAGTATGGGTAGAATAGAAAAGGAATTCAAGGAGTACTTGTTTCTTGTCATGGGATTGTTATTTACAACGGTACAAATGTACGGCATATTGATGATTAAGTACACAAAAATTAAAATTTTTTTTCAACAAGACTCACCATCAAGTGCATCAATATGTAAGCGCAGCTCTTGCATAACGTTGTATATTCTCTCTTTGCTCAAATAGGTCGTCTCAGAAGATCGCGTGCGTAAAGGTCGTCGTTTGTCAGTATGTAGTAGCTTGTATATCTAAATTAACGAGGCAAAGATAGCATATGAGAATTTTCTATACATACCCTAAACAGGGTATTTTATATTATAACAAGCTATTATCATATGCGGCCTTGATTAGTCCGGCGGTATTACTCACGCCCAGTTTGCGCATGATATTTTTCCGGTGGACGCTTACCGTTTGGTCGCTGATGAAGAGTCTTTGGGCAATTTCTTTGTTGTTCATTGCCTGGGCGACGAGGTGTAAAACCTCGAGTTCGCGCTTGGTGAGGTTGTATTTCCTGATAAAGCGGTCTCCAAAAAAAGCGGGATTAGACGCTGGGTGGCGATCCTGGGCACGGCCAGGAACGGGTACGTCACTGAGTATGACGCCTTCACCCATAAAAACCTGCCCGTTCAGCACCATTTGTATGGCCCGGAATAATTCATCGACTGTCTTATTCTTGAGGATATAACCATTGGCGCCGAGTTTGAACGCCGATTTGATAATCTTGGGATCATCGTAAGAAGTGAGCGCGAGAATTTTAATATCGAGCCGGTGGTACCTGATCTGATGAATAACCTCCAGGCCGTCTTTGTCGGGCAGGTTGAGGTCGAGAATGAGCAAATCCGCCTCCTTCGTATTTCTGTTCAGCAGATTTAACAACTCAGCGCCGTTATTTGCAATACCTGTTATTTCAAAACGATAATCGGCCACTTCCTTTTGCAGAACGGCCTTAAGGCCTTCTATGAAAATACGGTGGTCATCTGCCAGCACTGTTCTAATAACCTGCATGGTTGACTGATAATTGTTTGTCAATGGGATTATGAGCACGCAACCAGACGCCTGCTTATGAAGTACTGCGCATGGTTGCTCAGGTAAAATTAAGACTATCTGCCGTAAAATCAAACATATAGGCGATAGTGGGAGCGATATTTAGTAATCCAGACGGAAAGCGAAGCCACGAACATGTGTTTGAATTTTGAAAAAGCAAAAAAGCCCCCTATTTTGCTAGAAAAAAGGTCGCATGAAAAATATACCCTACCTGTTTACTTTGATACTGACCTTTGCAGCCCATACCTGGGCGACAGCACAGTTAAGTGTAGCGGGCAGTTCCCGGGGGTATTATACGTTTGGCATCAACGCCGGATGGTCGTACCAGACCAGCGATGTTCGCGCGGCCAAAGGCGGCTTCGGGTTGGGCGCCACCCTGGCACGAAATATATATTACAGGCAAGGGGCGGCGCTGTCATTTGATCTGAGGGGCAGGTTATTATACGCCCGGCAATACGGATTAGACCCCTTCCGTACATACGACATATCGGGCAATACGGCCATCGACGGCAGCAGAAGCCAGGGGCTCGACTACCTCTCCTACCCTGCCCAATTGGGTGAACCGAGGGGTTTTGCTTTCCTCAACCATCGCACCGATTTAGGGGAACTGGCTCTCGAAGGTCTTTTTACGCTTAACCGGCTGCGCGAACGCACCGGGGTAATTCTGTCGCTTTTCGGCGGCGCCGGATTGAGCGGCTACCGCGTTGCAGTAGACCAGGCCGGCGATTCCGGGCAACCTTATTATGAGGGATACGCCGCACTGAAAGACCAGGTGGAAAGCGCACAAGCCCGCAGTGAATTGCGCGGGCAAATTCTGGACGGCAACTACGAAACCCGCGGCGACGGGTGTGATAACACCCCCGTAAAAATAGGCTTCATGCCGTCGCTGGGCGTAGAACTGGGCTATCAGCTATCGCCCCGGGTTTCTGCGCATATATGGCATCGCGTCACTTTTTCGGGTACGAATGTGCTCGACGGCCAACGCCTGGAAGACAACCGCAACGATATTTACCATTACACCTTCTTTGGTTTGCGCTGGCGAATAGACCGCGACAGGCCTAATCAGGCCGACGCCCGCGCACCCGAAATAGACATCCTCTCTCCCATCGCCAACCCATTTACTACCGGCGACATACGCGGCGGGCAGGTGCGCGCAGATATTAAATACGTGTCAAACCCCTCAGACATCCGGTTTTATGTAAACGGCCAGGAGCATCGCTTCGAATATCAAAACGGGCGACTGCAAACCGAGACGCCGCTGCGCCCCGGCAGAAACGAAGTCACCATCAGTGCGAACAATGATGCCGGCACCGCGCGTGAGACCGTCATTATTATTTACCAATCGGCCATTGACAATCCGCCGCCCCCGCCGGCCAACGTCAAACGCCCCGAGTGGCATTCGATTCCCCCGGCAATAACTACCGCGTGAGTGAACCTTCTTTCATTGTTAAGGCACGCGTAGAAGAAGTAAGCAACAAAGCAGATATCGAATTCACCCAAAACGGCGCCAGCCGCCACTTCACCTTCGACTCACGCGCCGGCGTGTTGCGCGCCGATATCGAATTGCGCCCGGGCGACAACACTTTGCGCATTCGCGCCCGCAACGAAGCCGGCAACAATGAAGCCGCTACCACCCTCGTATACGAGCAACGCCGCCAAGGGCCGTCTGTTCAAATCACGGAACCTTCACGCAACGATATCACAGTGAGCGAAGCGCAAATGCGCCTGCGCGCTACCGTAAAACGCGTGGACAGGAGGGAAAACCTCTCTCTATATATTAATGGCAGGGAAAACCGCAATTTCGAATTCGACGTTTCCCGGGAACAACTTCAAGCCGACCTTCCGCTGGAACGAGGGCTCAACCGCATCGAACTGCGCGCCGAAACGCGCGACGGCAGCGACCAGGACGAGGTGCGGGTGACTTACCAACCGGTGGTACAGAAAAACCCGCCCACCGTGCGTTTTACCCGGCCCAGCCAGCCCAATAGCACCTCCACGAAAGCGACAGCAGACATCGAAGCGGAGGTGACCTTTATTAATAATAAAAACCAGCTCACCCTCACACTCAACAACCAGTCGCTGAGCAATTTCACTTTTAATGCCGCTACAGGCAAAATAAGCGCTACCGTCAACCTGGTCATGGGCAACAACGAGATCGTGCTCAAAGCCCGCAACAACGACGGCAACCAGGAAGACAAGGTGGTCATTACACGTATGAATACGCCCGGCGAACTCCAATTGCCGCCCCGCATCACCGTGCAGCAGCCCACAGACGGAAGCACCGTGCAAACGCGCACTATAGCGGTTGTGGCAAAAATAGACCGCGTCGGAAACCGAAATGACATCACCTTTACTATTAACGGCAAACGCATCTACGATTTTGATTTTACAAGCGGCAACACCCAGTTTTCTGCCAACGTCACGCTCGAAACAGGCAACAATACCATCAGGATACAGGCCAACAACAGCGCCGGCGCCGATGACAAACTGGGGAATGTAACTGATAAACCCGTCCAGCCCGAACCTGAAGCGAGCTTCCTAAGCCCTGCAAAAACCAATACCAGCACCAGTGAAAGTCCATCGCCTATAATAGTATCGGTAAAACATGTGGAGAAAAAAGAAGACATCAGGCTCACCGTCAACAAAAAAGCGGTCACCGACTTCACCTACGATATAAAAAGCGGGGAGGTAAAAGCTAATGTGGTGTTAAATAAAGGCAACAATACGTTAATGGTCGTGGCGACCAACGAAGCGGGTACTGCTCAGGCAAGCACGGTAATTTCGTTTACCCCGTCGGTCAAAAGACCGCCGGTAATTGACATCAGTTCGGTTTCACAGCCCGTGGCCAACCCCTCATACCCCAATAATGCCAATAGTACGGTAATTGCGTCGATAAAAAATGTAACTAAAAAAGATCAAATAACGTTTATTGTAAACGAAACCGCTGTGACCAATTTTAGTTTTGACGTCAAAACAGGTATATTTGAAGGTATTGCGCCTTTGAACCGAGGAGCCAATACAATTGTTATAAAAGCGATGAACTCAGATGGGATGGATGAAGAGCAGCGAACGATAAATTTCTGAGTTTCCTCAACTACGTACAACAGTCGGGTGATTTCATATAGAGGGTGACCTTCACGGGTTGCCCTCTTTTTTTGGGACTATGGGACTATGGGACTATTGGACTATGAGCGCTAAAAGTCCAACAGTCCCATAGTCCAACAGTCCAACAGTCCAACAGTCCAACAGTCTATCCTTTAGTAGTTACCCGTTTAATCCTGGCCTGGTCGCCGGGGCGGAGAATCTTATCGATCACCCAGCCGTTGAGTTTGAGCAATTCCTCATGAGGGATGCCGTAATCCTTGGCTACTTCCGACAATTTGATGCGGCGTTTGGCAGTATAGTATACGTATTCTTCCCTGATAGGAGGTGCGATATCGGGAGATAGCAGAGAGGGGGCTTCTGCGATTGTTTTGATCGGGTTGCTAGGTATAGCCTTTATTTCGACCACTTTACGAGGCAATTCCTTGCGTCGCTTTTTAGTTTCTCTCAATTTATACACGATCAGTTGACTGCCTGGTTCAATTTTCTCGTTAGAAAGCCGGTTCCACAAGCGTAGCTGATAAGCCGTACAATTGAGTTCTTTGGCAATAGATTGAAGGGTTTGTCCTTCTTTAGTAGTATAAGTCAATTGCTCGTAGGCCGTACCGGCATCTACCGGTTTGGCGATCATAATCGGCACCTGCAGCATCGCCATATCGATAATATTATCGGGGCGTTGAGTTTCTACATATTCGCGAAAATACGGCATCACCCGGCTGGGCAGCGTGACGAAGTTTCCGTTGGAATTGCTGGGGATAAATCCCTGCTCGTAGGCGGGGTTGAGTTTTTCGATAATATCGAGCGGAATCCCGGTGAGTTCTGCAATACGGAAGAAACTGCAATAGTCGTAAATCTCAATAGTTTCAGTCAATTGCAGGTCTAAGCTGGGATAATCGGGTCTTAAATCGTGTTTGTCAAAAAACTCTACCAGGTAAGTGGCGGCAATAAAGCGGGGTACATAATTTCGGGTTTCCGACGGCAAATAGCGTTGCAGGCGCCAGTAATCCTTGGTGCGCGCGCGTTTGATAGCACGGCTCACACGGCCCGACCCCGAATTGTAGGCAGCAAGTACCAGTGCCCAATCGCCAAAACGCTTGTATTCTTTTGTCAAAAATTGGGCCGCAGCCTTCGATGATTTGATAGGATCCACGCGTTCGTCAACGTAACGTCCAATTTTCAAACCGTATTCCCTGCCGGTAGCAGGCATAAATTGCCACAATCCCACCGCGCCGACTCTTGATCTGGCTTTGGGATTGAGCGTTGATTCGATGATAGGAAGGTATTTTAGCGATTCCGGCAAACCGGCCTCTTCCAGGTATCTTTCAAAAATAGGGAAATACATGACCGTACGGCCAAGTATATATTCGCTTCCTTTGCGCCCTGTTACGTAGCGCTTTACATAATTTCTGACAGTGGTGTTGTATCGATAATCGAGGAATTCCTTGTCGAGGCTCTCGAGGCGGGCTTTTACTTCAGCTTCACTAAATGCAGGGGCATTTTCAGGCGTTACCGCCGTTGCCGCAGGTATTTGAAGTAAGCATAAAAAAAGAACGAAATAAAAAATAAATACGGGACTGTTAGGTGTACTACATTCCTCCATTGTTGTAAAGGGTATTGTTCCGAAAAGCAAAAATACTAAAAAATATGTTGCTTTACCCCCTTTGCGGGTTGGATGAGGTAAAAGAGGTATTTATATCTAAATTTATTTTAATCATAAAAGACTGATTTAAAATAATTTATACGAGTTACCAACACCACGTAAAAACTGTCGTTTTTTTGTCGAAAAAATTATGGAGAAATTTGATTTTTTGCTATAGAACAATTTGTTTAGAAAAAGACAATAAAGCTTCTTCTTCAAAAGGCGCTCCCATCAGTTGCACCCCGATAGGCAGTCCATTATCGGGGTGAGTGCCGGCGGGAAGTGCGATGGCTGGAATACCGGCCATATTGGCTTGCACCGTAAAAATGTCGGCCAGGTACATAGCCACGGGGTCGTTGATAGTTTCGCCGAGCGGCCAGGCCACATTGGGGGCCGTAGGCATAAAGATAAAGTCGTATTTGGAGAGTATATCGAGGGTGGTATCTCTGATAAGCCGCCGCACCTGTTGGGCTTTGGCGTAATAGGCGTCGTAATACCCGGCGCTAAGCACAAAAGCGCCCAGCATAATGCGGCGTTTGGCTTCGGCGCCGAAGCCTTCGCTGCGGGATTTTCGGTAAGTGGCCTCCAGGTTGTGCGCGCCGGCACTTCGGTAGCCGTATCTGATACCGTCGTAGCGGGCCAGATTGGAGGAAGCTTCGGCGGTAGTAAGCACGTAATAGGCGGGAATGATATAATCGAGCCATTCAAACGACACCGGCTCCACGATATGCCCTGCTACGGTGAGTTTTTCCAGGAATTGCAGGCAGGCTTGCCGTACGCCGGCGTCGAGGCTGGGGTGTTCCAGTGCTTCGGGCAAGTAGGCGATCCGCGCCTGGTGATCAAACGAAAGCCGTTGCGAATAAGCAGGTACAGGCCTGCGGCTGGCGGTGCTGTCATATTCATCGGCGCCGGCCATGATCTCAAGCAACAGGGCGGCATCATCGAGGCTATGCGAAAACACGCCTATCTGATCGAATGAAGAACCGTAAGCCAGCAAACCGTGGCGGCTAATGCGGCCATAGGTGGGTTTCAGGCCTATCACACCGCAAAACGCGGCGGGCTGGCGCACCGACCCGCCGGTATCGCTGCCCAGCGCAGCCAGGCAGGTGCCCGCCTGCACGGCCACGGCCGCCCCCCGAGGAGCCGCCGGGAATACGGCTGGGATCGGCAGCGTTTTTGGTGGGTCCGTAATAAGACGTTTCGTTGGTAGACCCCATCGCAAATTCATCGCAGTTGGTGCGGCCTATTATTATGGCGTCTTCTGCGAGCAATCGCTCTATGGCGGTAGCTGAAAACAAAGAGGAAAAGCCTTCCAAAATATGCGAACCTCCGCTAACCTGGTGGTCTTTGTAGCAAATGACGTCTTTGATAGAAATCACCATGCCGTACAAGCGCCCCTCCGAAGCCGGGTCGCTTGCGTAGCGCTCGTCGAGTGATTGCGCGCGCTGCAGCGCCTCGTCGGCATAAACTTCTATGTAGGCATTCAGGTGCTTAGTAGCAGCTATTTGCTCCAGATAAAACGCCACCAACTGCCGGCAAGTAATTTGCCCGGCGCGTAAATCGGCTTGTATGTCAGAAAGTTTGGCGTATGATTTCATGTTGTCTGTTATCTGTTGTCTGTTCTCTGTTCTCTGTTTATCGGTTATCTGATAACAGACAACCGATAACCGACAACTAAATATTATTTTTTCCGCGCGAGCATAAGGCCGTCGCGGAGGGGCAGCAGGATATTATCTACTCGGGGGTCTTGCTGTACTTTATCGTTAAACGCCTGAATAAGGCGGGTATCGGGGTCTGATTCGCTGTTTACGACTTTTCCGCTCCACAACACATTATCGGCGAGCAGTAGTCCGCCGGGATTGATCCGGTCAATGACGAGGTCGTAGAAAAAAGTGTATTGTTGTTTGCCGGCGTCGATAAATACAAAATCGAACATTGTGGTCAACGAAGGAATAATCTCTTCGGCTTTGCCGATATGCAATTCTATTTTGTGCGTCAGGCCGGCTTTGTCGATATATTTCCGCAGGAGGTATTCCAGTTCGGGGTTGGCTTCGATCGTATGCAACACGCTGCCTTCGGGAAGCCCCATGGCAATGCTGATGGCGCCGTAGCCGGTAAAAGCGCCGATTTCGAGGGCCGTACGCGGTTGGGAGACCTGGGCGAGCATCGTGAGCAGGCGGCCTTGGAGGCGACCCGACATCATTTGCGGCGCCATCGTTTTGAGATGCGTTTCGCGCTCGAGCTCGTATAACACATCCGGCATCGGGGTGCTGTGCGCTTCGCAGTAGGCGTGTAATTGGGTCCAGAAGGGCGACATAAACGGTTGTCTTATTTTTGCAAAGTAATCAAAAATGTGCTGATGTGCTGATATGCTGATTTGCTGATAATAATATTGCTTGTAACTGTTTAGTAGGGTTTAGTGCATGCGTTTAGCGATTGGGTTTAGTTAACTAAACCTGGCTAAACCCTAACGCTAAACCCTACTAAACCGTTACAATTAATTAATTATCAGCACATCAGCACATTAGCACATTCAATCAACATGGATGCCTTCATCTGGACCATAACCGCCACCCTCGTACAACTTGCGTACTGGCTGGGTATCTTCTCCCGGTTGGCATTTTACAAACCTGAGGAGGTTAACGCAAAAGAAATACAGGAAGGGCCTTTTGTATCAATTGTAATTTGTGCACGCAACGAAGCGGAGAATCTTTCAAAATTTCTCGACCGTTTTCTAAATCAAACCTACCGTTCCTTTGAAATAATCATCATAAACGACCATTCGAGCGATGAAACGGAAAAAGTTGTTTTGGATTTTCAAGCAAAAAATCCGACCTTGTGCCACATCAGTCTATTAAAGACTACCCTGCCCGGAAAAAAAGCAGCTTTAGAGAGAGGCATTTCAGCCGCCAAAGGCGATATTGTATTATTGTCTGATGCGGATTGCGAACCTGCAAGTCAACAGTGGTTGGCGCTCATGCAGGCCGCAGTTCGTGATCCTATACAAATCGCCCTTGGATACAGCCCTTACCGGCGCGAGCCTGGCTTGCTGAATGCTTTCATTCGCTTTGAGACTACCTACACGGCCATCCAGTACCTTTCCTTTGCACTTATGGGATTGCCCTACATGGGAGTAGGGCGCAATTTAGCTTACAGAAAGTCGCTGTTTGAGCAAGCAGGCGGCTTTGAAAAACACCGGCATGTTGCGTCGGGCGACGACGATCTTTTCGTCAATGCCGTCGCTAACAGCCGCAATACCACTATCGTTATTGACCGGGACGCTTTCGTGTATTCTGAACCGAAGCGTACCTGGCAAGGCTACTACCACCAAAAATCGCGACATCTCACTACCGGACGCCGGTACAAGGGGATCCACCAGGTGCTGCTGGGCGGGCTTTCGGCCAGCCATTTTTTGCACTACGCGGGTTGCTTTGTGCTGTGTCTGCTACCGGAGTATTCGCATGAATCCCTCTTGATTTATTTGGCGAGAACAGGTGTGGTAGCCTTGTATTATACCAGGGTATCGGTTTTGCTCAAAGATCGCAGCCTTATTCCCTGGGTACCGTTGCTCGACGCAGCTTACTTGTGTTATTACATCGCGTTTTTGCCGGCATTGATAACCGGAAAACGACAGCGATGGAAGTAGTAGCCAAAGCAATCGCTTCAAAGAAAGCGATAGAAGATTACGAATTGGTAAAGCGCGCCGTAGGAGGCGAAGAGCAGGCATATGCCCTTTTGATGAAACGCTATCAGGGGTCGCTTTATCATATGATGTACAAAATGGTAAACGACCGCGAAGACGCGAACGACCTGACCATTGAAGCTTTTGGCAAAGCTTTCGCCAAGTTGCCCAACTACGTGCCCCACCATGCCTTCAGCACCTGGCTATTCAAGATTGCCATCAATAACTGCATTGATTTTGTGCGCAAGAAGCGCCTCCGCTTTCTGTCTATCGACGACAGCATGGAGCCCGAATATTTCCAGGACTATGCCGGCAACCTGCAGGCCGGCGGCCCCGACCCGGAAGAGCAATGCATACGCCAGCAGCGCATTATAATGATGCGCCACCTGCTGGACCGCCTCAACGACCGCTACCGCCTGATGATAGAATTGCGCTTTTTTGAAGAAAAATCGTACGAAGAAATCTCCAACGAATTGCAGTTGCCCCTGGGTACCGTCAAGGCCCAACTCTTCCGCGCTAAAGAAATGCTGTACGATATGCTGCAACACCCCGGGGCGAGCGCGCATTTTGAGTCGGTGAGGAGGAGGGGGTAGATTAGGGCTTAGCTGTTAGGGCTTAGCAGTCAGGCCTTAGCAGCTAGCTGATAGCTAACTGCTAAGACCTAACTGCTAATTGCTAACAAACGGATTATTCCTCCTCTCATACCCTATCGTCGTAGCCGGGCCGTGGCCGGGATATACCTTCACTTCGTCATTCAGTGTATAAAGCTGGGTTTTGATAGATGCGGCCAGCGTATTAAAATTGCCGCCGGGCAGGTCGGTGCGGCCGATGCTATCGCGGAACAACACATCGCCGGCGATCACAAAGCCGTCTTTTTCGCAATAAAACGACAGGCTGGCCGGCGAGTGGCCGGGGGTATACAGCGCTTTGAGCTCCGTATGGCCAAAGCTGATTACCTCGCCGGCAGCGATATACCGGCCGGGCATAGGCGAGGGTTCGGGGTAAGGCATGCCGAACATAGCCGCTACCTGTGGGGCTGATTGGAGCACAGGCAGCTCGCCTTCGTGGATCTCGAGGGGCAATTGGTAAGCGTCGCTCACAAAGCGGTTGCCCAGCACATGGTCGATATGGCAATGCGTATTAATAAGCCGTACCGGCTTGCGCTGCAACTTGTTAATAGTGCTCACCAACTCCTCTTTTTCGTGGCCTTCATAACAGCCCGGATCGAAAATTATGCATTCCCCTGTGTCGTCGTACACCAGGTAAGTATTCTCTTCGAATGGATTGAATGTCAAGCCGACAACAATAGCCATGATTTTGCCGTTTTTAGATAGGCAAATATCAGCTAAATATTCTATTTTGGAAGGACTTAACGTACAAAGCCGATTAGATGCATAAAATACTACACACTGCCATCTTAGCCCTTCTGGCGGGCGCTTCGCTGTGGGGGCAAGGCATACAGACCCAATACGGTAAAAACCGCGTGCAATTTCACCGCGATTTCGACGAATGGTCGCAATACGAAAGCGATAATTTCATCGCATATTGGTATGGCGAAGGTCGAAACATCGGTCAGGCGGTGGTACAATTGGCCGAGCAGGACTTTGCGTCGGTACAGCAATTGCTCGAACACCGCATCAATGAAAAAATCCAGATCATTGTATATACCGACCTCACCGACCTCAAGCAAAGCAACATAGGCAGTGAGGAGGCATTTACCAATACTGGCGGCCAAACCAAAATAGTTGGCAACAAAGTATTCGTTTATTTCGACGGCAACCACCGACACCTGCGCCGTCAAATCAGAGAGGGCATCGCCGAAGTATTCCTCGACGCCATGTTATTCGGCTCCAACATACAGGAAATTGTGCAAAACGCCGTGGCGCTCAACCTGCCCGAGTGGTTCAAGCAGGGCCTGGCAGCCTATGTGGGCGAACCCTGGAGCAGCGATCTCGACAACCGCCTGCGCGACGCGTTGTTGCGCGCTGATTTTGAAAATTTCGAAACTTTTGCCGAAGAAAATCCGCGCCTGGCCGGCCATTCGCTTTGGTATTTTATTGGCGAAAATTTTGGCGCTTCTACCGTGTCCAACCTGTTGTACCTCACCCGCATCAATCGCAGCGTAGAAAGCGGCTTCCTGTATGTATTGGGCAGCCCATACGAAGTGATCACCAACGGCTGGTACTCCTACTTCCACGACCGCTACGCATCGGAAAATGCACTGCGCCAAAATCCGGTCAACCAGGACCTCCAAGTAAAAAACAAACGCAAACTTCCAGTCAGCGAAGTGAAGATCAGTCCCGACGGCCAGAAAGTAATTTACTCCACCAACGAAATCGGCCGTTTCAAAGTATATATGCAGGATACGCGCACCGGCAAACGCGAGCTTATCTTTGCGGAAGGATTTCGCAATGCCTTCCAGGCTACCGACTACAACTACCCCCTGCTGGCCTGGAATCCCAACAATAATGAGATCGCCATCATCTACGAACGGCGCGACGTCGTAAAATTGCTGACCTACGACTTGTCTACCAAAAAATCAAAAACAACGGATTTTGCGCCCGATTATCAGCGCGTGCACAGCATGAGTTACGTCAACCCAATGACGCTTGTCTTATCGGGAACTTCTCGTGGCTTTTCCGACATATTCCTGTATTACCTCAACACCAGGCAGTCGGAGCGTCTCACCAACGACTTCTACGACGACCTCGACGCCGCCTATGTGCAATTGGGCGGGCGCAGAGGCATACTTTTTGCATCTAACCGGGATAATCCTGTGTTGCAAACCGCGCGGCTCGACTCTATCATGCCCGTAGGCACATTTGATATATACTATTTCGATCTCGACACCCGGGATAAAGAGCTGATTCCCATTACGCAAACGCCTCTGGCCAACGAGCGTCAGCCAATACCGGTAGATACTGCCCTGTTTGCCTATTTGAGCGACCGCAGCGGGCTATACAACCGCGAGACTGCGTATTTGGAAGATTATATCCACCATTACGAGCAGATCGTAACCCTCAAAGACGGCAGTGAATTTATCTTCCACGCCGATTCTGCATTGGTAGGCGTCGACAGCCAGGCTATCGATACCATTCGCCTGCACCCCGTACTTAAAAAGAGGGCCGTACAATATAGCAGCACCAATTCGTCGCGCAGCATAGAGGCGCACAGCACTTCGCCGCGTACCGGCAAATTGGCCGAATTAATATTTATCGAAAACGAATACCGCATTTTTTATGGAAATGTGGGCATAGACACCCTTGTGATGCCCATGCCAACCTTATTCCAGGAGAACCAGCGCAAAAAAAGCAAAGAAAAAACGGTTGAAGAGGTTCCTGCTCCGCCGGCAAACAACCAACTTATAGAAGTGCCCACACCGGAAATCCGCGAAGAAGACATCCCCGTTGAAAAACTCGATACCGGCAAAATCGACATCGACAACTACTTGTTCCAAAGTGAATTTGACGATGAAGACGTACCTCCTACCGTGATCCAACGCGAAGAAAACAAGGTGGAAAAAGAGGAGTCGCCCTCTCCCGTCACCAAAGTGCAACAGCCGCAAGTGACCACCCTGCCGCCGCCGGCTATCTCGGGTGCGTTGACCTCCACAAAAGGCGTTTATCGGTTCCGCCCGGGCATGATCATCCCCTATCGCTTACAATTCCGCACCGACTTTGTCACTACCCAACTCGACAACAGCCTGCTCTTTGACGGGCTCGAAACGATATCGGCCAATCCCAACGGATTTGGTTATCCGCCTCCCGGTATTTTATTAAAAGCCAATTTCAAAGACCTGTTTGAAGATTACGAATTTGAGGGCGGCGTGCGCGTACCTACTTCTTTTAATGGAACGGAATATTTTTTAACTTTTAATAATAAAAAGCAACGCCTTGACAAGCGTTTTTCCATCTATCGACGCAACCTGCGGGAAACCGACGAGGTCATCTCGTTTGTGCCCCGCCGGCGGGAGATGAATACCATGCTGGGGCAATACGGTGTGCGTTATCCGCTTGATATCTTCCGCAGCCTGCGGGCAACGGCTACTTTGCGACGCGACCGGGTAGAACAACTGGCTACCGAGCGCCCCGCCCTCGATGTACCTACGGTAAACGAGCAACGCGCGGGCATCAAATTGGAATACGTATTCGACAATACGCTCGATGTAGCGCTCAACATCAAAAACGGGTCGCGCTACAAGATATTTTTCGAAGCCGTCAAGCGCTTTGACGTCAATACCAACGAAGGATTCAATGTATCCTTCAATGAGGGATTTATGAGTGTATTCGGCCTTGACGCGCGCCATTACCAGCGCATCGATAAGCATTCCATACTGGCACTGCGCGTAGCGGGCGCCACTTCCTTCGGTTCCGAAAAGATGTTGTATTACCTGGGCGGCGTCGACAACTGGTTGTTTCCCGCCTTCAGCAACGACATACCCGTACCCGAAGGCGGCGATTTTGCTTTTCAGACGCTGGCTACTCCCGTGCGCGGATTCCGCATGAATATACGGAACGGCAACTCTTTTGCTGTTTTCAACGCCGAATTGCGGGCGCCTATTTTCAAATATTTCTCCAAGCGCATCAAGTCGCCGTTCCTGCGCAATTTCCAAGTGGTAGGCTTTTTTGACATGGGCACGGCCTGGCAGGGCAAAGACCCCTTCAGCATCGATAACCCGCTCAATACCAGCTATTACCCACAGGATGCGCCCAATCCGCCCGTGGTTGTCAAGGTGAATTATTTCCGTGATCCCATTGTGGCGGGTTATGGCTTTGGCGTGCGCACCGTCTTGTTCGGTTATTTTGTGCGCGTCGATTATGCATGGGGCATTGAAACCCGCAAGGTGCTGGCGCCAAGGCTGTATATTGCGCTGGGGATGGATTTTTGATGATAGCTGTTATCGGTTGTGCTGATCAGTCGGTTATCAGCAATAGGTTGTCCAAACCTGTCAATCTTCTTCGGTATCGCCTTAGTAGTAGTCTATTTGTCTGGGGAGCATCGGGTATGCCCAACCTGAGTCGTTAAATTTGCATCTTGCCACTAGACGCGGCGCCGGAATTGCTGGCGAAAATCGCCCTTCCAAAAGCAAGTAAAGACAGCACCGAGGTAGTTGCAGAACTGGCAATATCGTGCGTCCAGTTGCAGGCGGCGCAGTACCTTGAAGCGGGTGTGGATACGCTGGTGCGCACCGATAGCTTATACACTGCTTTTTTGCATATTGGCCCGGCGTATCGCTGGGCGCAGCTTCGCAATGGCAACGTAGAAGAATCCTTTTTGGCTGCTTCAGGATACCGGGAGCGGCTTTTTCGCGGCGTTCGTTTCTCATACCGGCAGGTCGTGCGATTGCAGGAATCCCTCCTGATTGCGGCTGAAAATGCGGGCTATCCCTTTGCCAGGGTACAGCTCGATAGCCTTGTTGCGGAAGGCGGCGCGCTACAAGCAGCGCTTGTGCTGGATAAGGGGCCGTTGATAACCATCCGTTCCCTGAAAATCGAAGGCGATGCGCGCATTTCAAATGCATTTCTGCAGCAATACCTCGGTATTCGTCCGGGTATGCCCTATCACCGGGGGAAGGTGCTCAAACTCAGACAACGCCTTTTGCAACTGCCTTTTTTAAGCCTTTCTGCCGACCCTGGCGTGGTTTTTCAGGAAGCCGACGCTCTTATCAGTCTGCCATTACAGCGCCGCAATGCCAGCCGGTTTGATTTTATCATCGGCGTGTTGCCCAATAGCAGTCAGGTGGGCAGGCTGCTCCTCACCGGGTCTTTCAACGGCGAGCTCCACAACCAATTCGGCCTTGGCGAGCGGATTTATGCGCGTTTTGAGCAATTGCGGCCTCAAACACAGCGCCTGGACCTGCAATTCACCTACCCTTACGCACTGGGATTGCCCTTTGGCGCCGACCTTCAATTTGGGCTATACAAACGCGACACCAATTTTATCGATATCAATTTCGACGTGGGGATACAATACCTGCTCGAAGGGGGCAATTACCTGAAAGTTTTCTGGAATCGCCGTACCACCAACGTCCTCAGCGTCAATGCGGCGCAATTGCTCAACAGCGGCGCTTTGCCCGACACACTGGATGTAAACCACACCTTTTTCGGCCTGGAATACGCCCACGAACGCCTCGACTACCGGTATAACCCGCGCAAAGGCTGGCGGGTATCGGCACGCGCCGCGGCGGGCACCAAGCGTATCGAAAAAAACAACCAGATCGAATCGCTGGGTTTCGGGAGCTTGTATGATTCGCTGGTGTTGCGCAGCTTTCAATACCGGCTCACCGGCGTGCTGGAGGGTTACATCCCCCTATTCAAACGGGGTGTACTCAAAACAGCTCTACAAGGCGGGTTTATTTTGCACAAGATCCCATATTGGCCAACGAGCAATACCGCCTTGGCGGCAACCGCCTGCTGCGCGGCTTTGACGAAGAATTGATCTTCGCCACCCAATATCTGGTAGCTACGCTGGAATACCGCTTTCTCCTGGGTACGAATTCCTACCTCTATCTTTTCGGCGACGCTGCCCGTACCGACGCCCTCACTGCCAATACGCCTGCCGGCGCTGACACCGTCGATTTTCCATATGGTTTTGGCGCGGGCATCACCTTTGAAACGCGCGCCGGCCTTTTCGGCGTGAGCCTGGCCTTCGGCGGCCGCCAGGGTCTGCCGGTCGATTTTGGCGCGCCCAAGGTGCATTTTGGTTATGTGAGCCGGTTTTGACCCTTTTACATCCCCTCTCTGCCGCGCAGGCGGTCGATCATCTGATACAATGTCGAATGGTATTTCCACACAGCGGAATAGGGATGTTGCGTGGCGCCGAATTGGCGCCGGATGGCTTCGATATTGGGCATCATGCTGCCCTCAAAATCAAAAACGGGTAAACGGAGTTGTTCGGCGGCAAAGCGAATAGCCTCCCAGATCAGCAAAATACCGGCGCCGCTCTGGCGCAGGGCGGGGTCGTCGCCGGAGAGGTGATACCAGGCCGAATGGGCATCCCATATCAGATATGCCGCCGCATGCAGGCGACCTTGCTGATCGAATGCGGCAAAAATGCGACGGCACTGGTGTTGGCTTAGCGCTTCGTCGTGGCGTTGCAACTGAGGCAGGGTGTATGGCAGGCGCAACCCTTGCCGTTCAAAGCTCATCGCATTGATGCGATAAAAATCTTCCAGTGGCAACTCGTGGCTTACCACCAGCAGCTGTGATGCGGCTTTTTGCAGGTTGCGCCTCATATTCCGGTTGATGCCCTGTAATACGGCATCGGCGCCTGCTTCCAGCGATAATTGGTAAGAATACCGCGTAGTTTGGCGATAGCCGGCCCAGTAAAAGGGCAGCCAGTTGGTTGCGCTATAGTGAAAACATTGCTTAAAGGCTGCTACGGCGGGCAGTTGTGCGATGAGGGCCTCCAGCAGGCGGTGTTGTTCAGTGAGGGATGCGGCGGGGTCAGCCAGGTAGGGGCCCATCATCTTTACAAAAGGAGGCATAGTAATATAACGGAAGCCTCCCTTTTGTTTAATAAAATAAGGCAAGGCAGCCTTTATTCGGTCTCCCTGCTCCACTACCGCTGCATCCCATCGCCCGCCGTCGCAGGCGGCATCGAGGTACCAGTCCTGCGCAAAAACCGGCAGTCGGCGCTGCTGTTCGTGGCAGAATTGGCGGTAGAGGTTCATTGGAAATATTTGATGGAATTACGAATTACGGAATTATTCGAATTACGAATTATTTTCAATTTATTAATTAACAATTAATTAAATATTAAAAAATTTATCATTCGTAATTCGGCATTCGTAATTCGTAATTCGGCATTCGTAATTATTTCAAAAGCCGCTTGATGCGGTCGTATTCCGTCTTGTAACTTTTCGAGCCGGTGCAGGCCATTTCCTTGGCTTTGCCCTCAATTTTTTGGATGCGGTTGCCGGGATCGGGGTGAGTGCTGAGGAATGCGGGCGGGTTGCTTTTGCCTTCTATTTTCTTAAAAAAGCCTGCTGCGCCATCGGCGTGGTAATCGGTGCCGCATAGATAGATTACCGAATGTTCGTCGGCTTCTATTTCGTGGGTGCGGCTAAATTGCAGCGAAATCAACCCCAGCGCGATTTGTTCCAGCATACCGGGATCGGATTTGCCGGTGGCAATAGAAGTAAGTGCCGACAGGCCGTATATTTTTGTCATTTGGCGGGTAGAGTGGCGCAGTGCAGCGTGGGCAATTTCATGGCCCAGCACGCCTGCCAGCTGGTCTTCCGTGTCCAGGTATTTTATCAGCCCGGTATACACATAAATATATCCGCCGGGGGTACAAAATGCGTTAAGCGTATTGGCATCGTTGATAATTTTCACCTCCCAGGGGAATTCATTGCGATAGTTCACCTTACCAGTGTTCAGCACTTTGGTAGTAATGCCGCGCACATAGCGGTACACTTCTTCGTTTCCGCTCTCGGGCAAAACGGGATAAGTTTTGGGGTCGCTGGCTATTTCTTTAGATACTTGTTTTCCCAGCTCGATATCCTGTGCGGGTGTAAACAGGTTGAGTCCGCCGCCGCCATCGGCAGATTTACATCCTGAAAGAGAAAACGCGAGAGTCAGGTAGATAGATAAAATCAGTAGTTGCTTCATACTATTTGAATATTGTGTGAATTCACGGGATAAACGGTTTTGGTTAACAAAATATTGACCCCGAAATGCTAATGTTTTATTAAATGGTTGGCAGTAAACGCCCGTCCTACCGATCTCTCCCTCGCTCCCTCGCTCCCTCTCTCCCTCCCAACGAGGCCTTCAACTCTGCATTTTCCAACCAGAAGTCGTCATACAGCCGGGTGCTGGCTATAAAAGTGAACCGTTTTCCGAAACTACCGGATGCTTTGAGTTCGATAGTTATTATTTTAAAAAATAAAAAACTGCTTTCGTGCAGGGAAGAAACATCCTGAAAAGAATAGCGAAAATGCTTGAAATAATTGGTGACAAACATATGCCCGGGTGAGAACTCCACGCGTTTGAGTCGCATAAGCGTAAAGGCGAACACCGCCAGTCCGCTCACAAAGAAAAAGAGCATGCCCCAGCGGAAAGGGCCGGCTGGGATATTGCCAAAATAGGCAGCTTTGTTGGTCCAAACAGCAATCGTAACCGCGCCGAAGAACACAATCCAGAACGTGGGCACAAAAATTTTCAAAAAAAGCGTAGCGTTGGTGGAAACCCTTTGCATGAATACTGAATTTACATCATCCTTCCAGTTCTGCCTCGTGCAGGCGGTAGGCCCTGCGGGCCACGTAAATGCTAAGTTCGTATAAAATAAAGAGCGGCCCCGCCACTAATATCTGGCTTGCCACATCGGGCGGCGTAATCACGGCGGCCACGATGAGAATGCCCACTACCGAATGCCGGCGGTATTCGCGCATCGTTTCGGGGGTGAGCAGGCCTACTCTGGCCAGGAAATACACGACTACAGGCAACTCAAACACCAAGCCGGTGGGCAGGGTAAACATGATCATATAATTGATCAGCGAGTTGAGCATAGGAATATTTTCCACGCCGGGGATGGTAAAGCTGGTGAGGAAGCTAATGGCAAAAGGGGCGATGCCGAAATAGCCAAAAAGGACTCCTGTCAAAAAGAGGAAGCTACAAATTGCCACCACGCCCCGGGCTGCATTTTTTTCTTACTATATAACCGGGGCTGACAAAGCGCCAGAATTCCCAGAATACATAGGAAAGGAAATAATAAAGCCGGCAATAAAACTCACCTTGATAGCGGTGAGGAAAGCTTCGGCAAAACCTACTGCCTGGGTAGTAAATTCGGGAGGGCCGAAACAAAGCGTACCTTCGGCGCCCAGCGACTTGCCCAGCCAGCAATAAAAGCGGTAAGAAATAAAATCCCTGCGGGTAGGGCCAAATATGATATTTTCAAATATCCAGCCGTTTACAAAAAACAGCGCTATTCCCAGTGTACTTACCACAACCACCGACCTGACGAGATGCTGTCGCAACTCATCGAGGTGCTCAAGGAAAGTCATCTCCTTACCGCTATCTGCTTCCGGCTTTTTTTCTGCCTTTTTCTTGCGGGGCCAGAATCGCCGCTTAGGCTTTTGGGGCTCTTTTTCGTCCGCGTGAATTTGATCCAATGGCATAGCTGTGATTGCTTTCCTACTATGATATCTCTGAACGCCCGGCGTTTAAGGACCGTCAAGCCTTTTTTAAAAAGGCTGCATGATTAGGCGCAAAAGAAATGCAAAAGTAGCAAATTATGCGGCGTTGCTTCATACAATTGCTTTGCTGCGCACTTTTTTATAAGGTTTAAAGGGCCATAATGCGTAAAATGTTTACATTTATACGCAAAGTGGGCTTCCCAGAATAATGAACTATAATATGAGGACTGCTGCCTTTTTCGTATTTCTGTTGTTTTGCGCATACGCCCTTGTGGCGCGCTGGTATTTTGTTTGTGAAATGAGAGGGCATTGCAATCCCGTTTCTCCCCAGGCGCCCGAAGAGGATATCCGGCCCAAAACGCTCGAAGTGCGCGAGGGCGATACCGTACTGCTGAGCGGTTATGATCATTTCGCATTTGACTCGGCCAGCGTGGCGCCCCGTCTCAATGCCGACAATACGGCCTTTCTCGATACTTTGGCTGCCCTGATGAAACAAGACTCTAATAGGCGCCTTACCATTACCGGACTCTACCGGCCCGGTGAAAAGACATTCGCCCCGGCGGCTTTTTTGAAAATATCGGCATTGCCCGCGCCGACAGGCTCCGCCGCCTGCTGATGCAACGCGGATTACCAGAAAGATACATGTCGCTCGACCAGGCAGCCGGCATCGACAGCGAATTGCGCGAGCCCCTGCGCTTCGAATTGTACCGCCCTTCCGGCATTCCCGACGCCTATGAAAAAGTGCAATTCGTGTTTACCAACATGAACTTCTCCGATGCCAATTTCGCCTATGATTCCGATGAATTTAAACCCGGCGATGCGTTTGTCGCCTATGCCGATTCAGTAAAAACCTACCTCGACCTGCACAGCGATAAAACGCTTACGATCGTAGGGCATACCGACAACGTGGGCTCTGATAAATATAACCTCCAACTGGGGCTGCGCCGCGCTAAAAATGCGCGCACCTATTTTACTGACCTGGGGGTAAACGCCAAAATCGAAGTAAAATCGATGGGGAAATCCCGCCCGGCTGCTTCTAACGAAACGCCGGAAGGCCGCCAAAAAAACCGAAGGGTGAATTTTATTTTGGAATAATCTCAATATCATATGGATAATTTTTTTGCTGGGTTTAACACCACTGACAGCTACGCCATCTTGTTTATCATGCTGCTGGCGTTTCTTTTTGGATTAATCGTCGGTTTGTTGCTGCGCGGACGGCGTATCCGCGCAATCAAAGCAGAGAGACGCTGCTATCGAAAATAAGGGCCTCGCAGAGACGGAGCTGGCCGGCATGCGCGAACAACTCGCTTTGAAAGAGGCTGACATGAAGCGCGTAGAACTGGAAACCGCTGAGTTGCACGACAAAATTGCCCGCCACGAGGAAGAAAAAAGCAAATTGTATTACGAAATCCACCAACTCAACGCCGTAGTAGAAAGCCAACAGTCCACCGCCAAAGAATTCCAGGCTATCATCGATACCCTCGAAACACAACTGTCTGCCGCGCAAACCAGCCAGCAAGAGCTTCAGCAAACCCTGGAAGAAGAAGAAAAAGAAGAAGCCGGCGTAGAAGAGCTAGCCGCCATGCAAAGCTTTTACAACGCCTCGCGCATGCGCATGGATGCGATTGAAGAAAAACTCAGGCTTTTGGAATCCGAAAACAGCGCGCTACGCCAATCACTCGACGAACTAAAGCCTCTGTCAACTCCCCAAACTACAGCGGCCGCACCGATGATTGCCTTTTCTCTGGAAGAAGAACCCGAAGAAGTAATTTTCGAACCGGGAAACAAGGACGTCCTCCGCGAAAAAATAGTATTTGAAACGCCCACTAAAGACGACCTCTCGCTCATCAAAGGCGTAGGCCCTTTTCTCGAACAAAAATTGAATCAGCTCGGCATTTATACTTTTGACCAGGTCAGCCAGTGGGACCAGGCGGAAATTGAACGGGTGACCCACGAAATAGGTTATTTCTCGGGGCGCATCGAAAAAGACGATTGGGTGGGCCAGGCACGCCGCCTGCTTCAACTTAAGCAAGAACACCCCTGGGCGCTACAGCCGCTGGGTATCCAAAGTACCGACACTGCCGACCTGAAGATAGTAGAAGGCATAGGTCCCAAAATTGAAGCCCTGCTCAAGGAAGCAGGCATCAATACCTGGGATGAACTTGCTGATACATCTGCCGACCGCCTGCAAGATATTTTGGCCGCCGCAGGCGAAACTTTCCGCATTCACGACCCTACTTCGTGGCCTATGCAGGCGCAAATGGCCGCCAACGGCCAGTGGGATCTGCTCCGCGAATATCAAGAAGAGCTGAAGGGCGGGAGGATTGTGTAGGACCGACTTTGGGACTTTACGACTTTACGACTGTACGACTTTAGGATCAAGGAAATTTCACGTACCTTTATTTGTCCAATATTACACAGTCGTACAGTCGTACAGTCGTACAGTCGTACAGTCGTACAGTCGTACAGTCGTACAGTCGTACAGTCGTACAGTCGATTTAAACCCCCATAGCCACCCGGGCGGCATCGAGCACCACGCGGGTCTCTGCCAGCGTAGGCGCCTGCGCGTACACCCGAAGTACCGGCTCCGTTCCCGACGGCCGTATCATCACCCAAGTGTCGTTACCCAGGTTGAACTTATAGCCGTCGATGGTTTCCAGCGATTCCACTGTATAATTGCCGATCGTTTTGTAGGGCGCCTCCTTACAAGCTTTGATCACCGCTTGTTTTTGCGATTCCAGGATGTGTAAATCGTCGCGGTCGCAGGCAAAAGCGCCTACCAGGTCGTACACTTCCTGGATAAGGGCTTCGAGTGATTTACCCGTTTTAGCCATAAATTCGAGGATCATCAGCCCGATCCAGATACCGTCGCGTTCGGGGATATGACCTTTTACGGCCAGGCCGCCCGATTCTTCGCCGCCGGTGATCACGTCTTCGTGAGCCATAATCTCGGCGATATATTTAAACCCGATGGCTGTCACTTCTATTGGCAGGCCGAAAAGCTGGGCCAGTTTTTTCATCTTGTCGGTTACCGAAAAAGTAACCACGACCTTGCCGCTTTGCTTTTTGTACTTGTGCATATAGAGCAACAAGAGCAGCAGGATATGGTGCGAATCGACAAAATTGCCGGCGGCGTCGTAGAGGCCGATGCGGTCGGCGTCGCCATCGTTGGCGATGCCCAGGCCGATATTGCCTTCTTGGCGGATCAACTCTGAAAACTCGAGCAGGTTGCGGTGGATGGGCTCGGGCGCCTGGCCTTTGAATGAGGGGGTTATAATCGCAGTGCAGCAGCACCGCGTCGGGAAACAAGCGGCGCATCGCATTTTGACCGGCGCCGTACATGGCGTCGTACGCGCTTCGGATACCCGATTGCCGGATAGCGTCGAGGTCGAAATTGGCAGCCACGTGGTCGAGATACATTTGTTCGAGGTCGGAATAGACAACCAACCCGCTGCTTTCCAGTGCCGCCAATTCGGGCAGCGCCGTAGTCACCGGGCCATCGGGAATAAGGGCTTCCACCTCGGCCACTTCGGCGGGGATCATGGGTCCGCCGAGGCTGGATTTGAGCTTGAAGCCGTTATAAGAAGGCGGGTTGTGGCTGGCCGTAATCACAATACCCACATCGGCGCCCAGCTTGACGGCGCCCAGCGAAACCATAGGCGTAGACACAAAATTGCGGGCCATCACCGATTTGATGCCGTGGGCGCCCAGCACCCGGGCGGTCGTTTCGGCAAACAATTGGCCGGCAAAGCGGCAATCGTAGCCTATCACAGCCTGTTTGCCGCCGCGTTGCAAAAGCCAGCGTGCGGTACCTTCCGCCACGCGTTTCACGTTTTCAACCGTATAATCCTGGGCGATAATTGCCCGCCAGCCATCCGTGCCGAATTTTATTGTATCCATGTTATTATCTTTGACTCCGACAAAAATAGCATACCCGGCATAATTTGGTTACTTTCAACCTGAAAAAAGAGTCCTTGTGGAAGATACGTACCGGCATAAAGGCATGCGTCGCCAACTGGTGGAGGATATTCGCAAAAAAGGAATTACCGACGAAAAGGTATTAGCGGCCATCGGTGCATTGCCCCGCCATTTTTTTCTCGACAAGGCTTTCGAGGAGCTTGCCTACGAAGACAAAGCCCTGCCTATCGGCCAGGATCAGACGATCTCCCAGCCCTATACCGTGGCTTTTCAGACCGTACTGCTCGATGTGCAAAAGCGCAGTAAAGTATTGGAAGTCGGCACGGGGTCGGGGTATCAGGCGGCCATCCTCGCCCTGCTCGGCGCCAGGGTATACACCGTAGAACGCCAGGAAGCGCTGTATAAACAGGCCAAAACCATGTTAGACAGGATAAGTCCCGGCAATGTGCGTTGTTTTTACCGCGACGGCTACAAGGGCCTCCCCGAATTTGCTCCCTTTGACCGCATTTTGGTCACCGCCGGCGCCGATGCGATTCCCGAAGCGCTGCTCCAACAACTCAGTCCTGGCGGCATTCTCGTCATTCCTGTGGGAACAGAGCTGCAAGTTATGCACAAAATTACCCGCCAAGCCGACGGTTCATTCGTCGATGAGGAAAAGGGCTTTTTTCGGTTTGTGCCGTTTGTCAAGGGATTAAACCGGGATTAGTGAACAGTGAACAGTGAACTGTGAACTGCTCCTTGATCTGTTCACAGTTCACTGTTCACTGTTCACAACACCTAAATTTCATCTTTTGCATGGATTTTTTGCGGGGGGATTGTATCTTTGCATTTCCTTTTTAAAAACCGACTTATAACTGACTGATTTTAAAAAGATTGAGTAGAACTCAAACAACTACAGATAATGGCGCTGATTGGTACAATACGGAAAAATTCGTGGATTTTGGTAGTGATGATAGCCCTGGGCCTGGGTGGTTTCATATTAATGGACATAATGACCTCCAGTGGGCCGGGACAAGCGACTACCAGGACGGCATTGGGTAAGATTAACGGCCAGAAGTTAGACCAGCAAGTATTTGAACAGGTTTACGATGCGATGTACGGCAATTCTGCCACTGATGCATATAGTGCACGTGAGGCCCTTTGGAGCTTTTTTTGTCGAAGAGGCCATCGTGAAGCAAGAAGCGGGCAAACTCGGCCTTGGCGTAAGCCGCACCGAATTGCTTGACCTCCAATTTGGTCCCCGCCCCAGTCCGCTCATTAACCAGCGTTTTGCCGATCCGGACAATCCCGGCGTGCTCAACCGCGAGCAATTGGATTACATCAAAAATATCATCCAGGAAAACCGCGTACAGGAAGCCATCGACCAGGGCCAGCTGTTGCCTTCGTTTATTCCTTACTGGAAGCACCAGGAAAAAGAGATCATCAAAGAGCGCTTGCAAGCCAAAATCAACAGCCTGGTTTCCAAAGGGCTTTACACGCCTTCCTGGATGGCTGAAATGGGCTTCAACGAATCGAGCGAAACCGCTGATTTCACTTATGTAAAAGTGCCTTTCGACGAGATTCCCAATACCGATGTATCGCTTTCCGATAGCGATTACGAGGCTTTCCTGAAAGAAAACGAAGCTAAATACCGCGTCAAAGAAGAAATGCGCCGGGTGGAATACGTCGTATTTGACATTGCGCCTACCGTAGAAGACTCTACTGCCGCGCGCGAAAAGATAAGCGGGCTGCTCGCCGAATTCCAGTCAACGACCGACGATTCTTCTTTCGTGTTGCGCAACGCCGGCACGATCGACGCCGCATATGTTAAAAAAGCCGACCTGAGCCCCACTGCTGCCGACACGATCATGAAACTGGCTAAGGGCAGCGTATTCGGCCCGTATATCGACGGCGGTTATTACAAAGCCGTCAAGATGCTCGACAAGAAGATCATTCCCGACTCGGTACGCTCGCGCCACATCCTGCGCCAGGCTACCAATCCGATGGAATTGGCACAGGCCCAAAAAACTATTGACAGCTTAAAGCTCCTGATAGAAAACGGTACGGCAAGTTTCGACTCGCTGGCTGCCCGCTTCGGCACCGATGCTACCCGCACCAAGGGTGGCGACCTGGGCTACACTTTTGCCGGCGGCATGGTAAAACCCTTCAACGACCTCATTTTCTATGAAGCCGAACAAGGCAAACTCTACACGGTAGAAACCCAGTTTGGTATCCACCTGGTAGAAGTTACCGGCAAAAAGTTCATCAACAACACAGAAGCTGTCAAAGTAGCTTATCTGCAGGAACAGCTCGTACCCAGCGACGACACGCAAGCGGCCATTTATGAAAAGGCCTCGGGATTTGCCTTCAACAATCGCAAGCTGAGCCAGTTGGAAGAAGCTGCCAAAAAAGACCCCAGCCTGCGCATGGAAACGTCGGCAGGTATGGATCGCAATGCCTTTGCCATCGGCGACCTGGGCGTAAGCGGTGATGCCCGCGAAATTGTGCGCTGGGCGTTCAGCGCAAAAGCAGGCGAAGTATCGTCTACGGTGTATGCCTTCCGCGATCCTGTAGCTTATTACAACAATAAATACGTAGTCGTAGGACTCAAAGATATCCAAAAGCCGGGTCTGCCTTCGGTAGCAAGCGCTAAAACGGACATTGAGCAATTGGTCATCAACCGCAAGAAAGCCGAGCTGATCAAAGAACGCATCAAAGGCCAGGATATGAACGCCGTGGCTTCAACCTACAACGTACAACCCGATACCGCCTACGGCGTTACCTTTGCGCAATCATTTGTACAAAACCTGGGCAACGAACCTGCTGTTGTCGGCACGCTGTTTACGCTCGATTCGGGCAAAACCTCGGAGCCCATTGCAGGCGAAACGGGTGTTTTTGTGCTCAATGTAACGCGCAGGAATCCGCCGGCCGGCGATGCCGGCGTAGCCCTGCCGCAATTGAAAATGCAATTGACCCAAACTGCCCGTCAGCAAATCCCCCTGGGCGTGATGACAGCGCTCAAGAATAACGCCAAGATCAAGGATAACAGGGCGAAATTTTATTAATGTGCTGATGTGCTAATTTGCTAATGTGCTGGTACTTGTAAAATTATTAGCACATTAGCAAATCAGCAAATCAGCAAATTTTACTTTCGCTACTGGCGGAGAAAACAAAAAAGACATATATTTGCATCCGCTTCCACGCGAAGCGATTTTGGTCGGGTGGCCGAGTGGCTAGGCAGAGGTCTGCAAAACCTCGTACGGCGGTTCGAATCCGCTCCCGACCTCTGGAAGCCCTGCAGCAGATGCTGTGGGGCTTTTTTGTTTTGTGTGCCTTACGCAATTCAATCTTCAGGGGCAAGTCTGTCATTTTGGCTCTTCCAACTTAATACTACTTTGTCACTTTGAAATTTCACATGAAACATGTGTACATATTGCGCCCCGCTGGGGCTGTAATACGCTTTGTTCATGATTTTTCTACCAATAGGTACGCCCCGCTGGGGCTTTTCGAGCATCTTATACCTCGTGCCGCCAGATTTTGGGCATGGCCTGAGTTCAGGTGCGAGCCCCGCCAAAAGCGGGGCGCAAAGCCGGAAAAATCATACATCTGATTTGACGGCGTGCGGTATTAAAGGCCCGGAGGGCCGAAATATTGGTAGAACCGGCAATAAAAAGATCTCAAAAGCTCCGGAGGAGCGTAATATGCGGTATGCCTGGTTTTAAAGTGGCAAAGTAGTATTAAGTACAAAAAATAAATGCCCCATCTCGCAGTATGTATTCTGTTGTGTCATTAAATTGTTACGCTGTTTCTCCTTGTCATTTTGCTTTGCCGCAAGGGGAGCCGAAAGTGCTGATATTTAAACCGGTTACTTATGAATGAACAGGAAAGCACTAAAGATCTCGTCGTTTTTGAAAGCAAAGACGGTGAAGCCCATCTGGAAGTCACAACGGATTACGATACCGTTTGGCTGAACCAGGCACAGCTCGTTGAGCTATTTCAGCGGGACAAGTCCGTCATTTCCCGACACATCAGCAATATCTTTAACGAAGGTGAATTAGAGAAGGAGTCAGTTGTTGCAAAATTTGCAACAGTTCAATTTGAAGGAGAGCGGGAAGTTCAACGTGATATAGAGTATTACAATCTCGACGTTGTAATTTCGGTCGGCTACCGGGTCAAATCACAGCGCGGCGTCGAATTCCGGCAATGGGCCACCAAAGTCCTGAAACAATATCTGATTGACGGCTATGCACTAAATGAAGCCCGGTTGAAGAATGTCCCCGGTTCATTGCTGGATCTGTTCAAACTGCAGGTCCGGCTTTGGGAACGCCAGGAGTTGATCAACACAGAAATTCAGGACGACATCCAAAAACTCGGCGATAAGATTATCTCCATCGAAGCCAAGATCAAATCGGTAGATGAAGGGTACTACACCATTGCCGGGTATTGCAGCCTTCACAAGATACCCTGCCCCCTCCACAAGGCAAAGGAATGGGGTAAGGCTGCCACGGCGCTGAGCCGCCAAAAGAACATCCCTACCGGCACTGCGCACGATGAGCGCTTCGGGAAGGTGCGGACTTACCATGAGGAGGTTTTGAAGGAAGTGGTAAAGTGATTTTTAATTATAACTATCTGATAATAAAATCATTAGCTTAACTCACTCCTCATACCCCTCCGGCAACCTATTCAACTCCTCCTTCAAAGCACGCCATTTCACCCCAGCAACCATCCCCCCAAACACCCCTTGTTCTTCGATATCCACGGGGGCGTATCAGGCGCTGGTTTGTCGCTGGGAGACGCAAAATTTTGCGTCTCTACGCCATCGGGGTGCTCGAAGCTGGTGGCGATGTAGGCCAGTTCTTCTTCGGTGATACCTTCGTCTTGTTGTTGTTCCTGGAGGATGGCCTCGTAAATCTCGCGGGCGCGGGCCATATCGGACACGTGGACTTTGACTTTTACGCCGCCGATGGCCTGCGATAGCAAGGGGTCGGCGTTGATGGTGATCTCATCCGCCATGGCGTGTTCGATGCCTTCGTGGCGCAGGCGCGCGACGAGCAGGACGTAGACCGGGTCGGTCGGGTAAGCGAAGGAAGCGATTTGGATGTATGGCATGTGATTATTTTTCGTACCGGTCAGACGGCTGGCAGCTGTCTGACCGGTGGTAAAGATAGCGGGTGGCGATGTAGTTTTTATAACCTAATTTTATTATCATTGCTGTTTAGCACACACAAAAACACACTAACCCATGATTTCCAGGGGTATCATATTAGTTACCTTTTTGGGTGTTTCTATCCCGCTTTTTTCCCAAACCCATGCCGTAGATAGCATGCGTCGATTGGTGGCTACGCTTTCCGATCCCTTTTTGAAGATGGAACAATATTATCGCATCGGAGCTAATCTGTATGAGGTCGATTTTGACAAGGGCTCGCTGTATGCCGATTCGGCGCATTCGGTGGCGCTTCAACTAAACAGGAAAGACTGGCTCTGGAAAACTTATGTCTTGAAGGCCCTGATGATCGATGATCCGGGCCGCAGGGATGAGGCTATCGGTTTTCACGAGCAAGGACTGAAAGTAGTGCGCGAAATCGGCTTTGAGGAAGGTATCAGGATACAACTCGTCAATCTGGGCGGTATGTATCAGGAGAAAGGCGATCTGAATAAAGCCCTGGATTATTACCGGCAAGCCCGCCAGACACTGACGATTGACTCTACGCCCAAACTCAAAGAAACCCGGATCACGCTGCACAAAAATATCGGCCAGATTCTGAAAGATAAAAATCAGTTAGAAGAAGCGGTCAAAGAATACCTCGAAGGGGTTAGCCTTGTAAAAAATACGGTGTAACCAAAAGCTTGTGGGGTTTTACAACAATTTGGCTACGCTCTATGGACGCATGGGCGATCAAAAGGCAAAAATTCAATATTGCAGGGAAGGGTTAAAGGTCAGTAAACCCAGTCAGATTGCAGCTTATAACGGTCTGGCGCAGGTGCGCAACTTAGAAGGCAAACACCAGGAAGCCTATGACTGGGCGACAAAAGCTCTGCCGCTGGCGCTGGAAAACGAAGACCCGATGGAGGTCGTCAAGACTCATACAAAACTAGGGCGGAGCCTGGTGGGCCTGAAAAAATACCCGGAAGCTATTGAGGTGCTGATGAAGGCTAAGGAGATCATCAAGGAAAACCGGAATTATTCTTTTCTCGAAGAAAAATCTATAATCGATTTTTATCTGGCACGGGCTCAGTTGCTGGAAAAAGGCGATGAGGGTACCTCTGAGCTGATTGACGATTTTTCGAAGGCGCGCGATAGTCTTTTTAACCAGAACATGGCCAACACGATTGAAGGGTATCGCATCAAATTTGAAACCCGGCAAAAAGAAGATAGCCTGCGTATCCTTCAAAATGAAAATGTTATCCACCAGCTCAAAAACCGCCAAAACCGCCAGCTATTGGGTGGGATGGCTTTAATAACACTCCTGTTGGCTGCGATATTAGGCCTTACCTGGCGAAATCTCCGCTATGCGCGCCGCGAAAAGGCTTTTTGGCTGATAAATATGAGGAATTAAAACTGGCCAATGAAAACCTGTTGAATAAAGTGGCTGAACGTCCAACGGTCATTCGCAGAAGGCTCTGCGTGAACAGACCATCACGCTGACCAACAAGGAAAAAACCAAATTGCAGCTAAAAGAAATAATCTATCTGGAAGCACAAGGCAATGCCGTGATTATTCATACCCCTGACGCGGAATACTGGGACTGGCAGCGCCTGAAGCACTACAAGAAGCTATTGCCGCCGTCGTTGTTTGTGCAAATCCACCGCTCGTTTATTGTGAACCGGCACGAGGTGCGCGGCTATACCGCCAACCGGGTTATTATGAAGGCAGGCGAAGAACTCCCGCTTGGCGGCAGCTTCCAACAGCAGGTACAAGCACAGCTACAAGAAGAATCATTCGCGTAATTTTTTGCCCGATTCGTCATATTTCCACCCGAATGTGCCTGTATACTACTTAATTGCCCGCAAAGTTTTTGGGCATGAAGTTTTTGTATACCGCAATTCTCGGCTTTTTTCTTCTCGAAGGAGCCCGGGCGCAGGCTACCTATACCGCCTCCCCTACCGCAGGCACTTATAACGCCTGTCCCACCACAAACGTTTTCGGGGCTTGTGTTGGGCAAAATTTTTTGGGTTCGACGATCCAGATGAGCCTGTACCAGGTGACGAGTACGAATTTTATATTTCGAATAAAAAAGTGCTCGGGCACATTTGCGCAAAGCGGCGTAGCCTATATCAAAGACCAGACGAATGGCGGTGTCTGCGGCGCGGTATTGGGCAGCCAGTCTTTTTCTTCGGGAGTGAGCTATATTTCGATCACGATACCCATTCCCAGTGGGTTTACCTCCGGTACCAAGGATTTTTACGGCACGGTGAATTCCAGCAACGGCGACCGTTTCTGGGCGGGCAAGGTCACCGTCACGGCAACGCCTAATCCGGCGCTGATCCGTTTTTCTTCGTGTATCAATTCGCCGGCGTCGGTTCGCCAACACGAAAATATCAATGTTACCTTTTCAGTCTCTAATGCGGGGGGGCTTTCCTGGCCGGGCTTTATCAAAACGCTAATTGTAAAAACCGGCAATACGTCCATTTTCCAGGAATTGTCGAGCCCGTTTCAGGCTATAGGCCCCGGGCTTACTGTCGACCTGGACACGGGCATCGACCCGGTGAGCCTGGCGGCAGGCGCCTACGGCGTGTATGTGCTGGCCATACCCCTGGGCAGCACGAGTGGCGATTTTGTGACGGCGGGTAGCTGCACGCCTACTTTTACGGGAGCAAACGGCACGATAACCCACTACCGGCCGCTGCAAATACTGCCGCCTTGTGCGGACAATGCCTCTATTAATATTTCAAACCCGAATACGGGCGACATGTTTAGCGGCGGACTCGTCAGTGTGCAGTGGAACGGAGCCTTGCAGGGGAGCAATTGCAAAGTAAAAATTTACTATAAAGTCGACAACGGCGCCGCCCAAACGATCGCGGCCCAAACCGACGACGACGGTTCGCACCTTTGGAGTCTCAACGGATTAACCATCAACTCCAACAACGTAAAGGTGTACGTGGAATACCTCCTGCCCAACAGCGCCAACCAGGTCGTCGGCGACGTCAGCGATGTATTCTCCATTTTCACTACACTCAATCCGCCGCAATTGACGGCGCCCGACGATCAGCATTTATTTACCCCCGGAACCAACTCCATCACCTTCCAATGGAATAAAAACAACCCGGCAGGCATTGCGACTTATGAGATCAGAGTGCGGGATCTGACCACCAATGCCGTCATCCTCGATTACCTGAATGTAGGCGATGTGTCGCAATACACCTACAATTATGCCTTCCAAACCGGGCACGAATACAGGTGGGTAGTCAGAGCCCGCAGCTTCAACGGCTTTGCTACGGCAGAAAGCGCTCCAGCAAGATCATTCACCATTGACCCCACAGCGCCTACCATTACTGTCAATACGCCTAACGGGGGCGAAAATTATGTAGTCGGGGGTATTATGCCAATAGCCTGGACTTCGGCCTTCGTGGGCAGCAATGCAGCATCGAACTCACCAATGCCCTGGACACCACTGTTTTTACCATTGCCGATCCCACGATGAACGACGGGAGCTTCAGTTGGACGATTGACAACGCCATTCAGACCGGCGTGTATAAGGTGAAAATTTATGAAACCGGCACAGGTGATGGCGTTGACCTGAGCAATAGCACTTTTTTTATTCAAAATAATAACTCCTTAACCCTTACCTATCCCAATGGCGGAGAAATATTCACCGCCGGCGAAACCATACAAAATATCAGCTGGCTTTCTACGGGCAATATAGGCAACGTGACGCTCGACCTGGTCACACCCTCAGGCAATCCCACAATAGAGAACATCGCCTTAAACGTGCCCAACAACGGCCTGGTGAGCGCGTTTAACATTCCCTCCGACCTGCCGCCGGGATCCTACCGGGTAAAAATATACCGCCACCCCGTCGGCCCCGAATACGACCTCAGCGACAATATTTTTACGATCAACAACCCCAATTCGTATATATTAGACCTTGCCGGCGGCATCAATGCCACGCCTAATCCCCTGGTCAATCAATCGCCCTGCCTGATACAGGTTACCGTGGCTAATAACGGCAACATAGACTGGGAAGGCGAGCTTCAACTTGTGTTGCTGGACGACGACGACAACCAGGTAGCCGTGCTCGACTATGACCAGAACCTCCAACTGGAACCGCAGGATACACATCAGCTGAGTTTCTCAACGGCTAGTCTAACCCACCCCGCCGGCCTGTACCAGCTCCAGGTACAGTACAAAGAAAGCGGTGGTATGGTATGGATACCCATCAGCAGCAGCGCCTTTCAGAACCCCCTTCCCGTGAACATACTCACGGCCGGGGGGGGCTGCCTGATCACCAATCCCGCGCCCGCCGCGGGCGAAATCTATACCGCCGTACAATACCTCTGTTCGAATGGTATCATTGACCAGCCAGGTAGTGGTAACGCCCAGGTAGCTTCATTCATCCTGAAAGAAGACGTGGCAAAAGTCGTTTTTGCGGGCCTGTTCGGCTCCCTCAACGCCGCTACGCCTGCCGACCAGTTTCCGGTGCCGTTTTTGGACATGCAGGACCAGGCCAACCAGCCTTATGCCCGGTACGGCAAAGTGCTGAGTTACCTCGAATACGGCGACGGCGTATCGCCTTTCAACCGGCGTTTTATGAATTACAACCCGGGATCAAACCTGACCCGGGGGCAAGTATGCAAAGTATTGATAGAGGCATTTGACCTGCCAAAGGATGCCTATTATGCGCCATTTACTGACGTGCCGGTTAGTCACCCCGAATTTTTGCATATTGCTAAATGCGCCGATTTGGGCATCGTGAGCTCAAATAACAGCCTGTTCCGCCCCGACGATTTCGCCACCAGGGGCGAGGTATTTATCATGCTGTACCGGTTATTGGCGCAATGCAATAATTGCCCGGTACCGACCCCGCAAAATCCAGATTATTTTAATCCCGGCAATTATACGCCCAATAATCTGGCTCGCCAGATATCGCTTAGCGACGGCAATTTTGAGCAATACGCCAAGCAAAGTTTTAATATCACCGGTCGCAAATTGCCGCTGGAATTTTCGCACCACTACCATTCCTTTCTAACGGAATTACCCGAAGAACTTTTTTGTACTTATAATAATAACGATCAATGGGTTTCCTTCCAACCGCTGGGCATTGGATGGAGCCATAGCTACAACGCGTACATTGTAAGAATACCGGGCTGGACGCACCCTAACGGATCGGTTTTTGGTGAAAAAATCGCCGTTTTTTGGCCCGATGGAAATATTCATGTGTATGAAATAAATGGCACGACTTTAACCCCTATCACTAAAGGCATTTATGACGATATTAGTTATAATTCAACCACGCAAAAATTTACCATAAAAAAGAAAAACCAGCTCACGTATATTTTTGAACAAAAAAACACATCAATCGATACCTGGCCGTATGTGCTCACGGAAATCAGAGACCGCAACAATAATGCCGTCACCTTAACTTACGAATCATTTACCGGGGGAGGGATCCGGTTAAAAGAAACTACCGAACCCGCCGGCAGAAAACTGCGATTTTTTATTACCCAAATTCCATTAGATTATACAGCGTAAGAGATCCGCTCAACAGAGAAATCGTATTCACTTACGGCGGGCCTACCGGCGACGACCTGCTGACCTACCGCGACGCTAAAAATTTCCTGACCACTTACAATTATAGTCCCACACCGGGTGAAGAGCATTTATTAAAATCATCACTCTGCCCAATGGGAATTTTATTACCAACCAATACGAAAACCGGAAAATAAAAACCAGCAGCCACAACAACAGCGCCAACGGTTTAATCTCGCAACAACAAGTCGACTGGGCATTAAATACGGGCCCTGCCGCCGGCACCTCTTCCACCGTCACCATTCATGATGGCGCTCAAACCTACTATTATGGCTACACCCACAATCAGCAAGGGCAGCTAACCCAATACAATACACCTACCAGCGACTTGAACGAAGCGCGCTACGACGACCCCAAAACCCCACTTTGCCCACGCATATCGTCATCGACGGCATAGCTACCGATTTCACCTACGACAACAAGGGTAACGTGACCCAGATAGCATTGCCGATGAACACCGTGCACCAGTTTACCTACACCGCACTCAACGACCTCGACACCTACACCAACCCGAGAAATTACGTCACCGACTACAACTACACCGGCGTAAACCTGACGGAGGTGATCAGTCCGGTGGGCGCCACCCAGCTGACCTTACACCCCCTTTGGGCAGGTAGAGACCATAACCAACCCGGCGGGCATTCAGCTGTCCTATGTGTACGACAACTACGGCAATATCAAAGATATCGTAGGCCCGTTGGGAATAACTACCAGTGCGACTTACGATTTGGCGGGCAGGTTAAAAACCCGCGAAAACCCCAATGACGAAGTCACCACCTACGACTACGACCACCGCGACTACCTCGAAAAAATCACCGATCCCCTGGGCCATATCACCCGGTTTTTTTATGATGGAAATGAAAACATGACTTCCGTCGTCAACGCCCTGGGCAATACCACTACGCTCGAATACGACTATTTCGACTGGCTGAAATCCATGACCTTTGACGGCGCCACCAAGTCGTACGACTACGACGACGAAGGCAAGCTGACCGCCCTGCACAAACCCGGCGGCGCCACCCTGCAACATACTTACAACGCCAAGGGCTGCTGGCCAACAACGGCTACGGCACGTTTACGTACGACGCCAAAACCGGCTGGCCACGGCCGCCAAAGACGGCAAAACCATTGTCTTCAATTACGACGACCTCGATCGCATTACCGCCATTACCTACGACGGAAAAACCGTGGGCTACGGTTACGACGAAAACAGCAACGTAATCCGTATCATCTACCCCGACAACAAACAGGTGGTGTACACCTATGATGCGGGCGACCGGATGAAAACCGTAACTGACTGGAACGACCAGGAGACCGAATACTTTTACTATCCCGACGACCGGCTGGAAAAAATCACCTACCCCAACGGCGTAGAGACCCGTTATTTTTACGATGCTGCTGTCCGCCTCGATAGCATGGTCACTCTGCACAATGGCAACATCATTTGCAGCTACAAATACGTGATGGACCCCTTGGGCAACCACCTCGCAGAACACAAAAACGAGCCCCTCGACTCCATTGCCCTGGAGGCCTCCAACACCACCTACGACTATGATGAGGGCAACCGAATCACCCAGGTAAACGGACAAACCTACAACGTAAACCTCAACGGCAACACCACCAACCAGCCGGGGCGCACCTACGGCTGGGATGTGCACGACATGCTTACCTCAGTCAGCGGCAATTTCACCGCCACCTATGCCTACGACGCCCTTGACAATCGCCGGCAGGCCACCCGCAACGGCCAAACCCGCAAATTTGTGCTGGACATACTAGGCACCTCCAATATCCTGGCAGAAACCGACGCCAACGGGCAGATTACAGACTACTACGTTTACGGCCTGGGGCTCATCGCGCGGGTAAAACCCAACAATACCACCCACTACTACCACTTTGATTTCAGGGGCAGCACGGTGGCCATGACCAATGCAAGCGCCAATATCACCCACGCCTACCAATACGACCCCTTCGGCAAAATCATGCAACAAACCGAAGCCGACGACAACCGGTTTACGTTTGTCGGAAAATACGGCGTCATGGAAGAAGAGTCCAATCTCTATTTTATGCGCGCCCGGTATTACGACCCCAATCTGGGCAGGTTTTTGAGCGAGGATCCGGTGTGGAATACGAATTTGTTTGCGTACTCTGATGGAAATCCTGTAATGAATATTGATTTTGACGGTAGGGTTGTGCATGAAATTACCTGGGGAGCAGAGATTGTTCTTGGTGGGGTGGTAGGTTTATCATTTGGATTCCTTTATGATGATGTCAATAAGGATTTTGGGTTGTCTATTTCGGCAGAATTAGCAGTTGGATTTTATGGTGACGCTGGTCCGATTTACTCGGCTAACTCAGGAAAATTAAAAAATGATATTTCATTAATTAGTACTCACTGTGCTGCCGCGTTATATCAGATTTGTTTTGACTTGCCAGTGAGTAAAGAAGAAATCAGTATCGAAAACTTTTCAGCTGGGGGAGGATTAGTAGTTGGAACAAAAACGGGTGGAGCACTAAAAGCCACGATTTCTTTTAAGGAAAGTTGGAATCAATTTAACTCATTAATAAACGAAATAAAAGCTCAAACTCCAAAGACCCCTTACGACTTCATTAGAACTATTAGCAATTACGCTATTTACCACTAATACATCCATTAAACTTTGTGATGTGAAGCATATTCTTATTACTGCAATTTTTATTGCTATAAGTATTCAGGTTTGGGCGCAACAAACCCAGCCTGTTATTTATGTATACGACAACATTGGTCGCCTCACCAAAGTCACCTACCCCGACAGCACCGTCATCGACTACTGTTACGATGCGGTAGGCAACCGCACGTGCCAGGTGGTGACGCAGCAGGTAATAGTCGTACCCGACATATACGTACACGACCTGGCGGCTACGCCGGCGAGTTTATGCCAGGAGGCTCAGTTCTCGCTGAATTTTCAGCTCGAAAACCTGAGCAATGCCGATGCCGGCAATTTCAACAACCGGATCGTATTATCGAGCGACCAGACCTACCAGCCGGGCACCGATATTTTATTGGCCAACAAATACACCAACAGCCTGGCGGCTAATACCATCAATAATACGCAGCAATTACTGCAATTGCCGGCGGGATTAACGCCCGGCAGTTACTACATACTCGTGGTAGCTGATTATGAAAATGCGGTGCAGGAAATATCGGAAACCAACAACCTGGGCTACGTAGCCGTCAGCGTCAATGCGAGTGCCGGGTTTACGCTTGCCATGAATACCTTGCCAGATAGCTGCGAATTAGGCGTAGGCGCGGCGTGGGTAACGGTGAGTGGCGGCGCCATGCCCTACCAATACGAATGGAGCAATACACAGCAAACCAATGTAATCAACCAGTTGCCGTCGGGTCTGTATTATGTGAGTGTAACGGATGCTTCCGGATGCACCGAAATAGGCCAGGCCGCCGTTATGTCGTCCCTGTATAATCCCGCTCCTTCTTTTGGTTATTCAAAAAATGGCTTGACCGTCACCTTCACCAATACCACGCCAAATGCGTCCGGATTCCTCTGGCAATTTGGCGACGCGGCCACCTCCACGCTCGAAGACCCCATGCACACCTATGCAGCCGAGGGCGTCTACAATGTCTGCCTCGAGGCTGAAAACGGCTGTGGGACAGCTACTTTTTGTCTGGATGTGAACCTCACCACCCTTGACCCGGGCGACGGGTGCAACAATAGCGCGGGGGAAGAAAACGGCGTATTGTACCAAAAAACATACGACTTTCAGGAAGAAGCCATTATCTACTGCGTAGCTCCCACCGCCGACGGCGGCAGCCTGGACGTACATACTCTGAGAGACACCGCCGCGGTAACCGAAAGCAACATTGCCCTGACCCGGAAAGACCGGGATGGCAATATCCTGTGGACCAAAACCGTGTACGATTCCCTCACAGATTGGATCAACGACATCAAAGAACTCGACAACGGGCATTTCCTTTTTTGTGGCTACACCGAAAACCACGGCGCCGGCGATAACGACGGCATGGTAGGCGAATTATCGGCCTGTGGCGATATCATTTGGATAAAAACCTACGGCGGCGCCCAGTTTGATCGACTGTATGAAATCATTCCGGCCAGTCCGACCGAATACGTGTTAGTGGGTCGCACCACCTCATTCGGCGCCGGCGACTCCGACGTCATGGTATTAAAAATCAATCTCGAAGGAGACTTGATATGGGCAAAAACCTACGGAGGTCCGCAATTTGAGTCGGGGCGGTCCATCATAGTAGGCCATCAATTTACTTCGCATAAATACCTGATAGGTGGGCAGACGAGTTCTTTCCCCGCATCTCCCTCCAATAACGATCGCGCATTATTCCTGACGCTTAATGAGGCGGGCGACTACCAAACGGCTGCGGCCCTGAGAAGCACTACCGATGACGGTAGTCTGCTGGCAGAAAAAATAGTCGAATTCCGATTGCCTTTTTACGGCACGTATTTTTACACACTGGCGGGAATAACTACCAACAGTGACATATTCAACGACCTCAGTCCTCATTACGAAAACGGGTTTATGGCCACGGTAAATATCTCCGGCAATCCCAACTACGCGCGTTTTTTTCAGGACATGAGAATCCAGGATATGGCGGTTGATTCGACCCGTGGTTATTACATCGTGGGCAAAGACCAAATCTGCCAGATCAAAGACGATCTCACCATCAACTGGTCGAAAAAATACGGCGGCTTGGGCACAGAATACCTGTATGCCATGGAGCACAGACACCCGGACACCCTTTTTGCTGCCGGATTGACAGAGAGTTTTGGAGGACAAATAGGCTGGTCTATTAAAATGGATTCATTGGGCAACACGGGATGTAATGAATATGCCTATACTCAGGTAAATAACAACATTGAGCCCATTCTCTCTCATCACTATCCGAGTGCCGGGCAATTCACCCAAAACACCATTACCAACTTAATTACCGTAACGGAACCCACTTTATATTTTGAAGAAGGCTTTGCGCCCGTTACTAATCAGCTTTGCCCCAATGATACCTGCCGGTTAGAACTGGAGGTGACGCCGCAACTTAGTAATATTTGTGCAGGCTCCCAGATCACCTTTAATGCCAATGCGCCGTATGCCAGTAAAATTGACTGGTATTTAAACGGGAACCTGGTAAATAGCGGTGAATCCTTTACCCACTTGTTTAACACCGTCGGCAACGAAGAATTAATCGTGCGCGCCGACAATGCATTTTGTATGGTGGCCGATACTTTATCACTTACTATTGATCCAACTGATTCGGACATCGCACTCCTTGCAACGGTAACACACGCTACGGATTACGCTGCCGCTACCGGCGCTGTCAACCTCACAGTGCAAAACAATCCCGGCCCCTATTCTTATCAGTGGTCGTCGGGCGAGCAAACGGAAGATTTATCCAATATACTTGCCGGGACTTATACGGTGACTGTTACCTACAATAACAGTTGCATTGTGACAGCTAATTATGCCGTACTTGAATATCCCAATATCCCTGGCGGTAATTTGCCTTTATTTAATTTATATTATCAAAACCAGTCATTGGGAAATACCAAAGTAGTCAGGTATAATGCCAACAGTTATTTAGTGGCTGCAAATAGCGGCACTTATAATGTATTTTTATTGGTAGATAATTTGGGAGTCGTAAAATGGATAAAGCGATATAATATTAATATTCCTGTTCAAAAATTTAAATTGCTGAGCAACGGCTATTTTGCTGTGCTGAACCAAACCAAAATAGCCTATTTTAATACGACTGGTGATTTATTATGGGCAAAAACATTCCCCACTTCTGTCGACTTGGGGGATATTGATATTTTCTCCAACGGTGAATTAATTTTCACTGGTTCCATTTACTCGAGTTCGCAATACAACAACCAGCGTTTTATATTAATGGGCAGGCTGAGTCCCACCGGCGACCTGCTCTGGGTTAACAGCATTGGAGATGCCGGCGATCCTAATTCCGGGATACATATAAAAGTTCGCAACAACCAGGCCTATATTTTAGGGGGAACATACAGCTGGGGCGACAGCTTCGCCAACCTGGCCGATCTCGTTATGGTAAATGTAGGGGCTACAGGTACCATCAATTGGGTGCGAACAACAGGTGTTAGAGAAAGCGGCGATGAAAACAACGATTGGCCGGTTGATTTTGATTTTCTCAGCGATGGCAGGATGGCGGTATTGGATAATAATGCTAATTATGTTTATTCTGTATTATTATTGAGTAATACATTTTCAAGCAGCAACTGGGTAAAAACGTATAGTGAATTTCATCAAACTTTGACCGGTATTAGCGTTAATACGGGGAATAAAATTGGCGTTTCCGGTGGCAAACTATATAGTTTTCCTATTTATAGAAAGCAATTGCTTGCACAATTCAGTTCAACCGGCATTTTAGAGTGGGCTAATCAGTACGATTTACTCCACAATAGTTTTTTTGGAAAAGGTGCGGTAGATGTAGGCGGCGCCTATGTTTTTTCGAGTGGAAATTATCTTTCAAAAATAAGCGCTACCGGCGCCTCCGCATGCGGCAATGAAAATATTACTGCTACCTTTTTACCCATTTCCAGTTGGAATCCCTATACCGTTCATTCTACGGTTTCGGGTTATTCTTCTTATGTACCTGCGCTTACCCTGACGACAATTAGCGGCAATTCTCCAGCTACCAGCACATATAGAACACCTTTGTGTGTGACTTGCGCTGTCAATACAACTTTTTCGGCTTGATACCGAAATTTGCGCCAATGGTATGGTGACATTTACCCCTGCCGACAATACCCTTGACGATTACTTCTGGCTGATTGACGGCAGGCAAATATCGCGGTCGGCCTCATACCAGCATACCTTCCCTGCTGTCGGCACTTATGAAGTAGCCCTGATAGGCCGCAAAGGCATTTGCCTGGATACCACCTACCTGAACGTGCAAGTCGGTAACCCGGATATTCAACTCATCGAAGCAGATACCGTCGTTCAATGCGGTGGAGCCACGCTGCAGGTTGCCGATGCGGGTTTGGGATACTTGTGGTCGACCGGGGCAACTACGCAGTCTATTTCTGTGGCCAATGCAGGTTCCTATTCGGTTGTGGTGACCGACACCGACGGCTGTATGTACTCCGACAGCATCCAGTTTACCAAGCTGGATTACATCGAATTGACCTATGCAAAAGCCGATGTGAGTTGCAACGAAGATAACGACGGCGCCATTACCCTCGAAGCAAACCTGGGTACGCCCCCCTATTCCGCATTGTGGAGCAACGGTCAGTCGGGTTTATCTGCATCGGGTTTAGCCGGTGGAACCTATCATATTGTAGTAACGGATGCTTTAGGGTGTAGCGACTCTGTGGATGTGGCCATATACCCATCGCCGGCGGTCCTGCTTTTTGTAGAGCAGACCAATTGCTATGAATCGGGTTCGGGCAGCATTGCCACTTCAATCGTGGGAGGCCAGGCGCCGTACACCTATCTCTGGAACAACGGCAGCGCCGAATCGTCGCTGACCGGCCTGGGCCCCGGATACTACAGTGTGCAGGTGAGTGAAAGCGGCGGTTGTGTTTTTTACGGCAGTGCCTCCCTGGGCAGTGCTCCGCTCATCAGCCAAAGCGATACCACGGTGTGCCCCGGCGACACGATCACGCTTTTGGTAAATGGGGCAGAAAACCGGGTCATCAGCCTGGATCAGGCAGGCGAGTATATAGAAGTGCCTCATCATCCCTCCCTCAGTATCACGGGCAATCTGACACTGGAAATGTGGTTGTTTCCTACCTCTTTTTCCGGTAATAAAAACCCCATTGCCAAAGCACAAGGCGGTGAATATACCATCGTGCAAACCCCCGATGGCCGGCTGACTTTCTACTGGGGTACCAGCGGCACGGATGCCGCTCCTTTTCAGAGTTTTCAAACAAATGGCAGTTTGCAACTACACACCTGGAATCATATCGCCCTGGTGCGCGATATCACCGGCAACAAAGTAACCTGGTACATCAACGGGGCCGTAGACCATGAAAGCTCCGGACTAAACGTTTTGTCCGCAACAGGAAGTAGCGCCCACCTACGCATCGGAGATGGAAACGCAGGCGCCTACACCGGCAAAATAGACGAAGTCAGGATATGGGATACCGCCCTTGACTCGGCCACCGTTCATAACTGGCGTTATCGCACGGTCAATTTCCAACATCCGGATGTTTTGAACCTTCAGGCTTACTACACCCTCGACGGGCAAGCCGGAGCTACCGATCACAGCTCAAATTCTAACGATGGGTCGATACAAAGCACGGCGGAAATCCTGACAGATAGCTTAGATATCAAAAACAGCGACTTACAGTGGAGCAACGGTCAAATAGGCGGCAGCCTGGCCGTCGCCCCTCAAAACACCACCACCTATACCGTCACATACTCGGGTAACGGCGCCTATTGCACCGGCCAGGTGGTAGTCCAGATGGATACCCTGGCGGCCATCCTTTATGCCGACACCGACCGCGATGGGTATGGCGATCCTTATAATACGGCTTTCAGATGCCCTGAAACAGGCTGGATTACCAATAACCAGGACTGTGACGATACTAATCCTGGCATATATCCCGGTGCGCAAGAAAATTGCGATGGTATCGACAACAACTGCGACGGCCAAATCGATGAGGGGGTACTGGTTGCCTATTTCCAGGATGCCGATGGCGACGGTTTTGGCAATCCCCTGGTGCCTTTTATGGCCTGCAGTACGCCTATGGGTTATGTGTCCAACAGTTCGGACTGCGACGACACCAGCCCTGTGGTTAATCCATTGACCGTCTGGTACAGTGACCTTGATGGCGACGGATATGGGGATGCAACCGCAGACAGCCTGTCTTGTTTGCAACCTGATGGATTCGTATTGAATACGGACGATTGTAGCCCGTTTTTGGGGGCGGTGCACCCCGGCGACCTGAACATCGAAGAAAAATTCACCGCTCCTGATACCGGTCCCGGCGATGCACTGGGAGCCGGCGTAGCCATCGACCACCAGTATGCACTAGCGGGGGCGCCGCATGCGGAGGGGAGTAATCCCAATAGCGGCGCCTGTTACGTATATCAAAAAAACGGGGGCTCCTGGTTACAACCACAAAAACTTCAGGCACTTGACGGCGCAGCCGGCGACAAATTTGGAATCGCCGTATCTATTTGGGGAAACTACGCCATCGTGGGGGCGCCAGAAAAAGACGACAACGGCAGCAACAGCGGGGCTGCATATATCTTCTTCCTCAACGGAAATACCTGGCAGCAGCAGGCCAAACTCAACGCCTCAGACGCTCAAGCTGAAGATTTCTTTGGATATGCGGTTAGCATTCATGGCGATTATGCCCTTGTGGGCGCCTTCCAGGACGCCGATGGGGGGCAATACAGCGGTTCCGCGTATGTGTTCCACCGCGTAGGAAATACCTGGCAGCAAGAAGCCAAACTCGTAGCTGCAGACGCAGATGTCAATGACCAATTTGGCTATTCTGTCTCGCTGTATGGCGATGAGGCACTCATAGGTGCATTTGGTGACAGCGAAACGATCGAATATGCCGGGGCTGCTTATATTTTTGAACGCAGTGGCACGGTATGGACGCAGCAGGCAAAACTGACCGCCTCGGATGCGGGTGAATACTTTCAATTCGGCACATCGGTCTCCCTTGAAGCGGATAGGGCGGCAATCGGGTCTCCCGGCGAAAATGCCGGCGCCGCCTACCTGTTTGAAAAAGTTGCCGGCGTCTGGACGGAAAAAACCAAAATTACGCCAACAGACGGGGCGGTGGGTGATAACTTTGGCAATGCTATAAGCCTCAAAGATGGGGCGTTGGCAGTCAGCTCTCCTTATGACGACGACAACGGCGATGCTTCTGGGTCGGCTTACCTATACCTGCCCAAAGACAGTATTTGGAAGCTTTTTTCCAAAATCAAGGCGAATGACGCCACCATACAAGATAATTTCGGAACAGGCGTAGCCATCGACAGTATGAATGTACTGGCAGGGGCGCCGGCTGACGACGCAGTGGGCGCAAACAGCGGCTCGGTCTACTTTTTCGAATACGCCAGAAAACTTCCTGTCAATCTAAAAGCCATTTTACAAGGTCCATATAACCCAACGGCAATGTTGATGAATGACCACCTGCGTTTACAGGAGATATTACCGGTTATGGAGCCTTACACCGGCTTAGGATTTGTACAAGTGAACAGCGGCGGAGAGTGTGTGAAGAACCCACAGGTTTTTACTAGTATTGGCCCTAACGCCGTCGTCGATTGGGTTTTTGTTCAATTGAGAAACAAAAACAATCCCAGCCAGGTAATCGCCACCCGTTCGGGTCTGATACAACGCGACGGCGATATCGTCGATGTAGACGGCGTTTCGCCGCTGTTGTTTAATGCGCTTTTTGTGAAAACAGACAGCGTTTTTGTCGCCATACGGCACAGAAACCATTTGACAGTCAGATCATCGGCTAAGATCGGCATTGATGTATGTGGAACCGGTTTGTACGATTTTAGCGCGGCCCAGGCACAGGCCTATCAAAACCAATTTATTGCTTCCAATACCGCCCAAACCATACTGCCCAACGGGACATACTCCATGTGGCGTTGCAATGTGAATGGCGATAATTTTATAAATCTAATTGATGTGATCCTGTCGAAAAGTCAATCGACTCCCAACCAAACGGGCATCTACCTGGGCGGAGATGTAAACATGGACGGGCACACCAACGTATTGGATCATTTGCTCACCAGGGCACAATCTACCCCTAACAAAACCGCTCACCAATAACAACAAACACCGACAAGATGAGAATCCTTTTACTAATCGTATTTTGCAATTTGATGGCTTTTCACGCAGCCCAATCTCAAAACGTACGTTTCCTGTTTTCTGTGAGCAACGTTGGCAATACCTCCACCGTCACGATTAAGGCGCAAGCCATTGCGGGCACGGGAAACAACCTAACAGGGTTTACGACTTATTTGTATTACGACAACGCTAAAGCCACCGTAACCGGTTTTGATCCAAGCCCTATTGCAGGTGCGCCTTATAATTGGGGTATAGGCAATCAATCATTTGTCAACTTTTTTCCCGAATTAAATTTTAGCGTTCCCATCACACATAACGGCTATTTTTTTTATCAAAATTTTGATCAAAGTTTTTTGGGATTTAGTGTGCCGACAGGCGCGCCGGTAACCCTTCTTACCATTACATTCAATATTATTAGCGATAATGGAGGTGATGTGTTTTTGGCCGGAACTGCACAAGTGCCGGCTATGGTGTATGTGGACAACATCCCTAACGGACATCCCGTCATAACCCTCGGCAACCAAATCATGGCTTTGCCACTTGAGCTATTGTCTTTTACCGCACAACCCCAACATTCGGCCATAGCGCTCAACTGGACCAGTCAGCACGAGGTTGCTTTTGCCGGATTCGAATTACAAAAAGCTGAAGATGTGGAAGATCCCATCTTTGAAAAGCTCGACTGGATTGCCGGCAAAGGACTTGCTGACAGTGGACTGAACCAGTACGCATATATCGATCATGCCGTCGCAGCCGGTTCATCCTATTATTATCGCCTGAAAATGATCGACCTGGATGGTAGTTTTAAATATTCCAATATTGTAACGGCCAGTATGGATGAAAATGGTATCCGCTATACCGTAACCCCCAATCCTTCAAAAGGTATTTTTCAAATTGAATACGATGCTTCTTCCGATAGGAAAATTGAATTGTTTGTCCACAATGCCAAGGGTCAACACGTAAAAACTGCGGCTTGGTTTTGTGAAAAAGGTACCAATCAATTTGCGTTGGATTTGGAAAACCAACCTGCTGGTGTGTATTATCTCTCATTCGCACACGCTCAATCCACAAAACAGGTTATCGCGCTTGAATTGATTGATTAAGCGCCTGTTTGGACTTTGCGACTTTGCGACTTTACGAACAGGGAGGCATTACGTCCTACAGTCGCACAGTCGCACAGTCCTACAATGAAATTTCTCTCTGATAAATCCTTCCGCCATTCTCCAGCCGGTACACGTATTGGCCCGGGGCCAGGTAGAAATCTTGCGGACGGAGCCTATAAATGTAGCTGCCGCGCTCGTGGGAAGGTATCTACCAGGGTGCGCAGCGACGAGCCGTTGGGCAGCAGGATAGACAGGCGCAGGGGGCCTCGTTTTTGGAGGCTGTATTTGATCTGTATCACGCCGGGTTCTTCCGGGTCGGGGTTGTGGCCGAGCAGGGCCACGGGGTCGTTGAGGGGCGCCGGCGGCGAAGAGGGGGGCAACAAGCCGCCTAAGGGCGAAAAGTCGTTGCCCAGCGCCGAGTTGACTACGTCGGGATGCACGCAGAGCCAGTTTTCGAGCACCGTGGCGTAGGCATCGCGGAAATCGGTTGTATAGATGGGGTCGCCGTAATTGTCGGTATTCACGAGGTCGGGTTCCTGGCCGATGAAGCCGTTGCCGATGCCTTCGCCGAAGACCAGCATCGGCGAGCTGGTGCCGTGGTCGGTGCCCACGCTGGCATTCTCGTAAATAGTGCGGCCGAATTCGGAGAAAGTCATTGCCAGTACGTTGTGGCTATGCCCGGTGGCGGCGAGGTCCCTGGTAAAAGGCGGCCACGCTGTCGGCCACCCGCTGCAATAAAACCGGGTGGTTGGTGAGTTGGTTGGCGTGGGTATCAAAGCCGTCGATGGTGACCAGGTATACTTTGCTGCCCAAATTGCCTTTGATGAGGCGGGCTACGATGGCCATTTCTTCCCCGAAATTGCTGTTGGGGTAGCTAGCCTGGGTTATCGAGTTGTTATACGCATCGCGGATGCTCTCCGAATAGCGGAACGCGCTGTTGGCCACTGTTCGCACAAAAGCCAGTTCGCGATCGGGGGGCGCCGAGCCCAAGTCGTTGAGACTGTATAATTGTCCTGACAGGGCGATCTGATAAAATTCCTGCGGGTTGCTGATGCTTAGGGCCATATTGCCGCTCAGCGCCCGGAAGATCATATTGGTTTCCGCCTATCTGCAGCGCCGGCGGCTACCACGGGGGCGCCGAGGCAAAGCCTGGTAGTCGTTTTCGAGCCAGCGGCCTATCCAACCGGTATTTACAATCTCTTCGGAATCGGAAGCAGAAGCCCAGATATCGCTGGAGCGGAAGTGGGAGTAATTGGCGTCGGGGTAACCCACGTTGTGGATAACCTTCATGCTCCCCGATTCCCACAATGGCTGCAGCGCGCTCATCTCGTTGGGCATACCGTATTGGTCGCTGAGCGCCCAAAGACCGGCTTCCTGCACGGCAATAGTGGGCCGGATATTGTAATATTCGTCGTTGCCACGCAAGATGACCGTATTGAGGCCGTCGTTGCCGCCTTTGAAGCGAATGAGCACCAGTACACGGTCGCCGCAGTCCGACAAATTCAGATATTGCAACAATGGGTTGGGTGCAAAAGCGCGCAGGCTGGTACTGCCCAGCATCAAAGAGCTGCCGAGGGCAGCCAGGCCGGTAAGCCGCAGGAAATCCCTTCTCCCAAAATTGCGGTGGGCCAGTTGGTGCGCTTTCCCCTCTTCGATCGAGGCGCCCAGGCGGCGTTTAACTTTGGGATGCATGCCGGAAGTATGATCATTACCGCTCATAAGCGTTTATTAGTCTGTTTTTTATAAAAAATATTTACCCAAGCTGCCATTCCGGCAAACGCGTGATATAGTACAACAAGTTGATAATCTGGTAAGGTACTTCGGAGTAGTACAAGCCCCAGGAGCCGTTTTGGAAGTAGTTTTCCGGGATTTCCCCTTTGAAATACTGAACGGCCGTATCGAACAAAGGCGGGTCGAGTTCGCGTTTGAGGAAGTGGTCGACCAGGGCCCGGGTAACAATCAGCGGGTCGGTCTGATCGGGGCCGACCAGGTCGATAGCCAGTGCGCGCAGCTTCTCGCGAATGGGTTCGTAATTGGCAAAACGCCCGTAGAGGAAATTAGCCGAAAAAGCCCAGCGGAAGGCCATTGTATTTTCGTTTAGCCAGGCGTGGTAGCCGGGCCAGCCCGCCACATCGACGGGGTTAAAGATTTCTTGCCCAAGCTGGTCGACGACATAATTGAGATAGGCGATGTTGTCGTCGGTGAGTTCGTCGGGGGTGATCACCCCGGTGAGGCGAAACAGGTTCGCCATCGCTACTTCTTCGTTGGGTTCCTGGTAGACGAAAAAGCTATACAATTTCTGGCAGATATAGTGGGCCACCTGGTCGCGGCGGGAATTAAAGATAAGGTCGTGCACGTCGTCGTAGCCCCAATTGCCCGTATGGCCAAATATAGTTTTCTGGCCCTGGTCGTGCAGGTTGGCGTTAAACGTCACCGTATTATTGCAGCTATACATATTCACCCGCCAGCCGGTGAGGGCCCGGGCCACCTCCACGATATCATCCTGGGTGTAGCCGTTGCTTTCGCCCATGGTAAAGAGTTCCATCAGCTCGCGGGCGTAGTTCTCATTGGGCTGGGAGGCCACGTTGATATTGCCGTTGAGATACACCAGCATCGCCGGATTGACGCCCATTTCTTCTACAAAAGTGCGGAAATTGCCCACGGCAAAGCGGTGCAAGAGGTTATAGTATGCCCACATAAAGGAATTACAGCTGTAGACCAGCTCTTCCGTCACAAAATGGTTGTGCCAAAATAGCGCGAGTTTGGCGCGGATACCTTCTTCGACCATCTCGCGCATCCAGCGGATATTGAATTCGCGTTTGTGTTGAAAATAGAGGTCGTCGTCGTCGCCGTAGTCATCCCATGTCCAATTGGCCCAATAGGGCGGTACGGGGTCGGGAGCGGCTAAGAGGCCGTCGATCACCTGGTCAACCAATTCTCCCGGAGTCAGCGCCAGCCCCTGGTTAATCATTTCGCGGGTAGCGCCGAAGCCGATCCGCTGGTAAAAATGCTGCACCCGTCGCGCATCCCAGGGCTGATTGGCACTGGGCACAAAAGGCTCCAAAAATCCTAGCATTGTGCCGGGTAAAGACATGGCAAAAATTTATTTTAAACAAATAAAAAATTACCCTCGAATATATAGGTAAAAACTAAATATTGCTCCTATTTTTATTCCAAATTTTATATAAAAAACATGAAAGCCGTGAAATTGTACAGCCTGATTTTTGCGCTATTCGCTGCGTTAAGTACGAATAGTGCGCAAACCGTATTATTTGCAGAAGATTTCAACGGTTGCGACTTGCCTGCGGGCTGGAATGCGAACTTGACAGGCAACCCTAATGCTTTCTGGACGATTGGCTTTCCCGTCAACAATGACAGCGACGGCTCTACTATCGACGGCACTTGTATGTTTATTGTGGACGATGACCAAACCGGCGATCAAACTCCGCCCTGGACGCTGGAGCTGACCACGCCGTCGTTTGACGCCACCGGCTATACCACCGTCACCTTATCGATAGACGTCAATTTCCGGAACTACGATGGCAAGGACAGCTTGCAGCTATTGGTCTTTGACGGACAAGGCGTACGTATTGCTGGCAGAATACCAGGGCGCCGCCAGCCAAACGGGTACGCAATTATCGCAATACGCCACTTTTACCGCCGACCTTACTTTTTACGCCAATGCCAATATGCACCTGATGATCCGTTATGCCGACGGCGGCACCTTTGCGTGGTGGGCCGGCGTGGATAATATTGTAGTGAAAGGAGAAGGTACTGCTTCCAATCTGGTATTAGCGACCTTTAACGACTGCGCCTTGCCGGAAGGTTGGCAGATACAGACCCTAACCGGCGATTTCGACTGGCAGATGGGGTATCTGATTAATGATAGCGCCCCGGCGGCTACTTCGATGAACGGCACTTGTTTTGCTTATTTTGACGACGACGGTATCGGGCAGGCTGCGGCAGCCTCGGCGGTAAGGCTGTACGGCCCCGAAATTGACGGCACCGTCGCTTCCGATATGAAACTCTATTTCGACGCTATTTTCAGGCGATATAGCGATAATGAATATTTCTCCGTTGGCGTGCTAGATGTAGAAACCGGCGAGTCGCGCACCGCTGTGGAATATTTTACCGACCTGGGCGGCCCGCAATTGAGCAACTATGTACACGAAGTAGTCGACCTCTCGGCCTTCCGGGCCAGGCGTATGCGCTTTTTCTTTCAATACGAAGACGGCGGCGCGTGGAACTGGTGGGTGGGCATCGACAACGTAAAGCTCACCGGCGAAGGCGAATTAAACGAAATTTGCGAAAAAGCGCTCCCCATCGCCGTAGGCGATCCCTGCCTGCCCGGTAATAACCGCCTGGCGCTTTTTGACGGCCCGCAACCGGCCTGCAGCAACGAAAACGGCGGTTCGCTCTGGTATCGCTTTACGCCCGAAGAAAGCGGTTTATTGCAAATACAAACCGCCTCCGATTTCAACGAAGTCATTACGCTTTTCTCCGGCGAGTGCCCGAGCCTTGTGCCCGTCTCTTGCGGCAACCGCGATGAACACGGCTTTACCGGCGAAACCCATTATATAAATGTAACCGCCGGCCAGGAATACCTGCTGCGGGTCAGCGGCCAGAAAATTGGATTTGGGCGCCCGCGGGGCAATTTCTGTCTATACCTTGAGCCCGCCGCCGGACTGCCCCCTACTCCCGCAAACGACAACTGCCAGCAGGCTGCTAACCTCGTGGTCGACGGCGACTGCGTACCCGGAAATAACTACAACGGATTGGCTGAATTGCCGCTACCCAGTCGCAATACCCTATCGAGGGCCGATATCTGGTATCGCTTTACGCCTGCTGACGACGATCCGCTCGTAATCCGCACACAGGCTGACTTTGCCGACGTGATCACGCTATACAACGGGGCTGCGACAACCTGACTGAAGCAGCTGTATACGAATACGGTGGCAAACTCCTGATTGAAGCGCCTGTAGCAGGGCAGCCTTATTGGATAAAGTAAGCGGCGCCTTTGCTACGGTGGAGGCAACCTTTGTGCGCAGGTAGAACGCACCGTCATCACGCCCCCTGCCAACGACCTGTGTGTGCAGGCGCTGCCGGTAGCCATTGACGGCGCCTGCGCTTATGCTGAAAACTACGGTGCTGATTTCGACGGGCCGCTGGTGTCGTGCGAGCCATTGCTGAGCGGAAGCATCTGGTTTTTCGTTTGTCGCACCTGCCTCAGGCACGGTGCGGCTTAGCCTGATGCCGATTTTATGTATGCCCTGTCGGTATATCAGGGTAACTGCAACGATCTTGAAGAAATATTTTGCGCCAGAAATCCACTGGCCTGTGATGGATACCTCACTTTGGGCAGTTTGTCTCCTGGGCAGACCTACTACGTGCGTATCAGCTCTTCGGCTAATACGGCGGGATATGCGGAGCGCGGCGGGGTTTGCTTGTCGGTAAAAGACGCCGCCACTGCGCCCGAATTCACGCCGCTGACGCTCGATGTAAATGTACATTGTTTCGGCAACGGCGTGGCCTCGCTCGATATCGAAGCAGAGGGCGGGATGGGCAACTACGTCTTCCAGGGGCATACCGAAAACGATGTCCTGACGCCGGGCAGCAGCTACCTCGTAGTGGTGACCGATGCCAACGGCTGTGAGCGGTCGGTAGGCGGTGAGATCAGCTGTGAGGCCGATACCACTTGTACCCTTAGCGCTTTGTTAGCGCTCAACAACCCCACCTGTCCCGGCGATGCCGGCGGTTCTGCCGGCATCCAGAGTATCGAAGGCGGCAACGGCAGTTACGGCATCAGCTGGTCTACCGGCGCCACCGGCGGCAGCATCGAGCAACTGGGGGCGGGACAATATGCCGTGACGATTAGTGAAGAGGGCGGCTGCGACATTGCGTTGTCTTTCTCTCTGGCCGATCCGGAGGGGGTAGCGATTACCGGCCTAGATATCAGTCCTTCCGTAGGCGGCGAAGCCAACGGGTCGATTGAGCTTGCATTATCGGGTGGCGTGGCGCCGTTTCTGTATGAATGGTACGAAGGTCAGAATTTAATAGCCTCGACTGATGAACCCATTTTGCCCAATGCCCTTGCCGGCGATTACAGCCTTCAGGTCACCGACGGCAATGGTTGTATCCATGTCTTTGGGCCGTTTACGATAGATAACATCACCTCCACAAACAGCGAAGGAATCAATTACCTCCTGGATATCATGCCCAACCCAATCAGTGGCCCTATTACGCTTGCATGGGAACTGCCCACCGACAAACGCGTCGACTTGTATCTGGTGTCGGTAGACGGGCGCAGCTGGCGCCTGGCCCGCAATTTGCCTGCGCAATCGGAGGCTTACCACCTGTCGCTGCAAGCCTGGCCGGCGGGCGTTTACACACTGCGCTGGAGTGATGGACTGCAGCAGTGGAAGAAAAAGGCGGTGATAGCGCGGTAGGCGCGGTATTAGGTAGAGACGCAATGCATTGCGTCTCTACCTAATACGCGCGGGCGAACAGCACGCGCTGGGTAGAGGGTTTTCCTGTGAGCACGCAGGCGCCGTCTTCCAGCGGATTATCCAGTGGGATACAGCGGATCGTGGCTTTAGTGAGCTCCTTAATCTTGAGTTCCGTTTCCGTTGTGCCATCCCAGTGGGCGCTCACAAAGCCGCCTTTCCCATCGAGCACGGCCTGGAAATCGTCAAAATTATCGACAGCCGTGATATGCTCGGCGCGATAGTCGCAGGCCCGCTGAAAGAGATTCTGCTGGATATCTTCGAGCAGTTGGGCTACATAATCGGCGATGCCTTCGAGAGGCTGGGAACTTTTTTCCTTTGTATCGCGGCGGGCCACCTCCACCTGGTTGTTAGCCAGGTCGCGTTCGCCGATAGCCAGGCGCACGGGGATGCCGCGCATCTCGTATTCGGCAAATTTAAAGCCCGGGCGTTTTTTCATATCGGTATCGTATTTCACCGTAATGCCCTTGGCGCGCAGTTCGCGCATAATCTTATCGGCGGCTTCGCCGATTTCGGGGCTGGGCTTCGGTATCGGCACGATCACCACCTGCGTAGGCGCCAGTTTCGGCGGTATCACGAGGCCTTCGTCGTCGGAGTGGGTCATGATGAGGCCGCCGATCAGTCGCGTGGACACGCCCCAGGAAGTAGCCCATACATAATCTTCCACGTTATTTTCGCTGAGGAACTTCACGTCAAAAGCCTTGGCAAAATTCTGTCCCAGGAAGTGCGAAGTACCAGCCTGAAGCGCTTTGCCGTCTTGCATAAGCGCTTCGATGCAATACGTATCCACAGCGCCGGCAAAGCGTTCGTTGGGCGTTTTCACACCTTTGATAACCGGCATAGCCATCCACTTTTCGGCGAATTCGGCATAGACGTCGAGCATAAGGCGGGTTTCATCAATAGCCTCCTGAGCCGTAGCGTGGGCCGTGTGGCCTTCCTGCCAGAGGAACTCGGCGGTGCGCAAAAACAGCCGGGTACGCATTTCCCAGCGCACCACATTACACCATTGGTTAATCAGCAGGGGAAGGTCGCGATAAGAAGAAATCCAGTCGCGATAAGTATTCCAGATAATCGTTTCCGAAGTGGGACGTACGATGAGTTCTTCTTCGAGTTTGGAGTCGGGGTCGACGATTACGCCGCTGCCATCGGGGGCATTCATGAGGCGGTGGTGCGTCACCACGGCGCATTCTTTGGCGAAGCCTTCCACGTGCTGGGCTTCGCGGCTGAGGAAGCTTTGGGTATAAATAAGGGAAATACGCATTCACATGCCCGGTGTCCTTAAACATGCGGTCGAGTTGGTCGCGCATATTCTCCCAGATGGCAAAACCATGGGGTTTGATGACCATACAACCGCGCACGGCGGAGTTGTCGGCAAGTTCTGCCTTTTTTACAATGTCGATATACCACTGCGAATAGTCTTCGCTTCTACCGGTAATTTCTTTTGCCATACGTCAATTTCTATTGAAAAGCGATCAAACAAGTAGCTGTTAAAAAGCGTTAAACTATTGATAACCAAACCAGTCAAACAAGTTACCGGGGGGTAAATCGGGCGTCTTAACAAGTGTTAAAGCCTTATGCTTAACGAATTTAACAGCCTGCTGCCGCTATTTAAATTTGCCTTAACTAAAAATTCGGCACAAATGTAATAATTTCGGGGTTGTAAGCTGAAAGAGCGATTGGTAATTGCGATTAAAAAATCAGAACTATGAAAATTCATAAATTGTCTGCACTGTTGACCGCCCTGCTTTTTGCAGGAGTAGTATCTGCTCAGTACGATGACGTATACTACGATCCGGATACGGACGCTGGGTACTACAACAACAACGACAACTACTCCAATAGTTCCAACGACGCTTATGCTTATGGCGGCGACGATGGAGACTACGACAATGAAAACTACGATTACTACGAAGACGACTATGACTATAGTTACTCGTCGCGTATTCGCCGTTTCCACCGTTCGTATTACGGGTTCAACTATTTCGACCCCGTATATGTGGACATGATATACTACGATCCGTTTTTCACGCCGGGCCTGACCGTTCTCATCTACGACGATTTCTATTCCTACAATACATGGAATAGCTGGCGTCGCTGGAACAGGTGGAATCGCTGGAATAGCTGGTATGGCGGCGGCTGGAACGGGTACGGCGGTGGCTGGGGCGGCGGCTGGAATGGCTGGTACGGCGGCGGCTGGGGTGGCGGCTGGAATAGCTGGTACGGCGGCGGCTGGAACAACTGGTATGGCCCCAACAACTACTATGGCGGCGGTTTTTATTCCAATTTCTACTGCCCGCCTTCCTGGGGTAACGATTACAACTACAATACCGTTAACGTGGTCAACAACACGTATTACGGCCCGCGCAGCACCGGTTCAACGCGCGTACCGCGTCTGAACGACCGGACAATCCGCAACGAGGCGCCCAAAGACGTGACTAACAACAGGCCGGCCGAAGCGATCTCGAAGCCCATCGACCGTACGCAGGGTGATACGCCCGTAATACGCGATACCGATCGCGAAAAGCCTGTACAGGACCGCAACGCCGTAAAAGACCCCGTACGTCGCAATACCGACGAGGTTACCCCGCGCACCGGCAACCCCGTGCAGGGCAAACCTTCAAGGGAAGAAGTAAAACAACCCGTTATTCGCGACAATAACGAACCCAAGCGCGACGAAGAACTCATCCGCATATTTGGCGACGAAAAACCCCGCGAGCGTACCCGTGTGGAACAACCCCGCGAAGAACGCCCGCGCACCGAACCACGCATAGAAAGGCCGATGCCTGAACGCCCGCGCACGCAGGAACAGCGCATAGAAAGGCCGGCGCCCGAGCGCCCGCGTACAGTTGAGCCTCGTCAGACTCCCCGCGTAGAAGAACCGCGCCGCAAAGACGGCAACGATACGCCTGCTGCACGCCCCACACCGCGTCAGCGCGACAACGACCCTGCTCCCCGTTACAACGACAGCAGTCGCAGCCGCTCTAATGATTCCGGAAGTCGTCCGTCATACAACACGCCCTCACGCAGCAATGACAGCGGAGGCTCCTCCCGCAGCAACTCAAGCGGAAGCAGCAATAGCAGCCGTTCCAACAGCGGAGGCTCGTCTCGCGGCAATAACCGCGGCGGAAATTGAGAGGGTGAGAAAGGGAGAGGGTGAGAGTGTGGGAAATTTCCAATGCTCCCCCCTCTCCCCCTCTCACACTCCCACCCTCTCACCCTCCTTTCTTGATGGCTATCATAACCAACCTGCCATGAAATCTTATATTGCCATAATAATACTCAGCTTGAGCTGCCAGGTGCTGGTAGCCCAGAGCGTCACCGATGTCATCCGCTACTCCTCGCTGGAGATCAGCGGCACTGCGCGTTCGCTGGGCTCGGGCGGTGCGATGGGCGGCCTGGGCGCCGACTTTTCGGTGTTGAGCACTAACCCCGCCGGACTAGCCTGGTACCGCAACTCGGAATTCACCATTACGCCCGCTATTTTTACTTCGGGCATTACCACCAAATTGTCGAACCTCGACGACAATGAACCCACGAAATCCTCGCGTAGCAACTTCGTATTGAGCAACTTCGGCGTGGTAGTAGCTTCGCAACCTTCCTCGGCTAACTGGAAAACCTTCAACTTCGGCCTGGGTATCAACCGCATAGCCGATTTCAACCAGCGCTTTTATTTCGAAGGCACTTCGGTGGGGTCTATCGTAGACCGCTTTCTGGAGCAGGCCAATAGCTCTACCGGTCTCGAGGAATTCGAGTCGCAAGTGGCCTACGATGCGGATGCACTTATCGGACCCGATAGCGACGGATTTTACTACAGCGACTTCGAAAATGCGCCCAACGCGTTTATACAACGCGACCAGACCGTCTCCTGGCGCGGATCGATCAACGAATTGACCTTTGCCATGGCGGGCAACTACAAAGACAGGGTGCTCATTGGCGCTACTATCGGTGTGCCCTTCCTGAGCTTTCGCGAAGAAAAGTCGTACCACGAAGAAGACCCCGGCGACGGCGTACAAGGCAACGTGCCCTTCTTCGACAATCTGGAATATAACGAAACCCTCACCACTACCGGCGCAGGTATTAATCTCAAGCTGGGCATGTTATTCCGCGTCAACCAGTGGGTTCGTTTGGGAGTAGCTGCGCATACGCCGACGGCTTTTAGTCTTGAAGACAGCTATCGCACCGATATGACCTACGCATATTCCGACAATGGCACGCCCTATGAAGGCAGCGCAGAATCGCCCGACGGCTTGTTTGCATACAAATTGCGCAGCCCCTGGCGGCTCATCGGTAGTTTGGGCGTAGTGATCAAAAAACACGGCTTTATCACTGCAGAAGTAGAAGCAGTGGATTATTCCGGCGCAGAACTGCGATTCGACGGCTTCGACAGCCAGGAACGCGAAACCAACAACGAAATCGCCAAAACGCTCACTACTGCTACTAATATACGCGTGGGCGGCGAATTGGCAGTTGATATCTTCCGCTTTCGGGCAGGCATAGGGCTGCTCCAATCGCCCTTTATCGACGAAAACACTGTCAATAGCAGCTATAGCCTCGGCGTGGGCATCCGCGAAGAGAATTTCTTTATCGATTTGGGGTACCGCCGCTATAACTACAAAGAATCGTACACTCCTTATCTCACTTCCGTCTCCGAGCCGCAAATCGTCGACCGCGACATCGCGAACAATCGATTTTTGTTGACGCTGGGGTTTAAGTTTTGAGGTTGTCCGTTCTCTGTTCTCTGTTCTCGGTTGTCCGTTCAAAACGAACTAGTACAGATAAAGAACCGACAACTGATAACCGATAACAGAGAACAGTTTCTACCTTTGATCCGTTTATCTACGGTATCAACAAACCTAAAATGGATTCCATCACCCAATTGACGCTGGGCGCTGCGGTGGGCGAGGCCGTGCTGGGCAGGAAAGTAGGCAACAGGGCCATGTTGTGGGGCGCTATTGGCGGAACTTTACCCGATCTCGACGTTTTTTCCCACCTCGTATCCGACCCCATGAGCGGGCTGGCGTTTCACCGCGCCATCACCCATTCATTTACCTATGCAGTAGTTACCCCCTTGTTGTTGGGTTGGCTTATATCGCGTTTGTACGACCCTGTCATGCGCAAGCATTGGTGGCGCGATTTTGGATTAGCCGGCGCCGGCTTACTGACCTTATTGGCCATCGGCGCCCTGGTGATGCCGATGCCTGATACCACTGCTTTAAAGATAGCCCTTACTGTGGGGGGCGCCATGTTGTTTTTTCCGCTGGTTGTAGGACTGCGCGAGCAAATTCGCAATCGGCCCAGTACTAACGACAATACCTCGTGGAAAGGCTGGACCTGGCTGTTTTTCTGGGCCATTCTCACCCATCCCCTGCTGGACGCCTGCACCACTTACGGCACCCAGCTCTTTCAGCCCTTTGCATCTACCCGCGTATCGCTCAACAATATTTCGGTGGCGGATCCTTTGTATACCCTACCCTTCTTGCTATTCGTACTCGCTGCCTTGTTTATGACGCGCAAGTCGTCCCGCCGGCGTATTATTAACTGGCTGGGCATTGGGCTCAGCAGCGCGTATATGTTATTTACTTTTTACAATAAATGGCGGGTAGACCAGATTTTCGAAAAATCGCTACACGAACATGGTATCACCTACAATCGAATGATGACCATGCCTACCATTTTGAATAACATATTATGGCAGGGCGTAGCCGAAGGCGACACGGCGTATTACCGGGGCATGTATTCGCTATTGGATACACAACCCCGCGTGCTGGAATTCGACACCATCCCTAAAGGCCACAACCTGCTGGCCGGCCACGAAGGCGACCGCGCTATGAAAATCATCGCCTGGTTTTCAGACGGCTACTACAACGTGCTGCGGCGCAAAGACGGCGCCCTGCAAATCAACGACCTCCGCTTCGGTGGCATTTCCGACAAGCTCAATGACGAGTCGGATTACGTCTTCAAATTTATTGTAGAAGAAAAAGAAGGCGCCTGGGATGCCCACGAAAGCCGCGAAACACCGCCAGATATGAAAAAGGCCTGGCAGGAGTTGTGGCGGAGGGTAAGGGGGATTTGACTATAGGACTGTACGACTATACGACTATACGACTGTACGACTGTACGATTTTGCGACTATAAGACTCTAGCAAAACCAATACCCCTGACCTCCAATCTCCGACAAAAATTCAGCTATGCCAGGTTGTTCATCGGGGGCGGCGACAAGGATGATAACCTGGGGGTTTTCGAGCGAGGAAAGCACTCGGTAATCCTGCCAAACGGCGCCGAACATACCTTTTCCCCACTTGCGCGGATTGTCGCATACCCAATGGAATGGGATCATTTTTTCGGAGAGGAATTGGGCGGCGGCTTTGCCTTTTCGGCCAGCGCCCCAGATAACCAGCGGGTGTTGGGGCTGATAATCTATTTCTACAAAATACCGGAGTTTCAGATCCAGAAAGGTATTGTCGGCATATGGAAGCTCAGTACGGGAGGCCCGGCCGGGGTGGTCGCGCCATAAGTGTACAACCTCAGGAGCAGCAATGATGCGCTTGCCGTATTTATACAAGCGAAAACAGAGATCGTAATCTTCAGGATAGGTATCGCTATCGAAAGCGCCGACATCTAACAAATCTTCCCGGCGCATCATCCAGGAGGGTGAAGGAAGCGGGCATTCTTTGTATATAGCTGAAAAGTGGTTTTGATTTAGGGCTAAATAGTTGATCCAATCCTCATAACGCCTGTAGCCCTCTCCTAAGGCCGAATCGGAGAAATAGCGCACCAACCCTGTGGCCACACAATTTCGAGAATTTTTTAACATTATTTGTTTTAAAATAGCTAACTTAGCGGGAGGCATCAGGTCGTCGTCATCCATGCGGGTGATCAGATCGCCCTTGCTTTGCTGAAAAGCCAGGCGCAAAGCCGGAATCAGTCCCTTCGTCGTATTGCGGTAACAGCGAACACGGGGATTGCCGGCGGCATAACGCTGCAACACCTCCCAGCTTTGGTCGGTGGAGCAATCATCGACAGCTACTAATTCCCAGTTGCTTTCCGACTGGGCCAATATACTGTCGAGGCAGGGCGCCAGGTAATCGCCCGCGTTATAGACAGGCAGCAGGATACTTATTAGCGTAGGATGCACCAAAACTTTTTGTACAAATCTAAGACAGCTTTGTCATTATTAATCAGGTACCTCATGGTTCAGAAATAAACCCTGAAAAATCAGCCCGGTACCGATTAATTTCGATACCGGGCCGTAAGCTTAGTAGTTAAGCTAAAAATTGATTACTTGCCGGAATTCAACACCACTCGTTTAGTCACATCCGGAATGCCTTCCGACTGTACGCGAATGAGGTAAACGCCGTTTTGGTAATTGGACATATCGAGTCGTTCGATCGTCGTTTCCGTAGCATCCAATTCAATCGTTTGAAGGACTTTGCCCAGGTTGTCATAGACTTCGAGGCGTATCGCGCGGTTTGCAAAAGCGCCCAGGTTAACCGTAACTTCTCCTTCGGTCGGGTTGGGATAAACTTCCATGTCTATATCGAGTTGGGAGATACCCACCGGATTTGTATTGGGAGCTGCCAGGGGGGAGATGGCGCCCGAAACCATTACATTATCAAAAACGGCCGTAGTAGTCGTATTGACATTGATGCTTTCTGCGTAGAGACCGACCTGAATACAATTAGGAAGTACCATGTTAGTGGCCACCCCTACTTGCTGCCAGTTTATGCCGTCAGCAGAAACATACAGTGCAAAGCTATTGCCGGTGCGGGTGATGCGCAGCCAATCCTGGGCGGCCTGAACCGGGAACTGCTGGGTTTGAGCCAAAGTATTAGGCACAGAGCGCAAAACCCGGCGTACAAAAACAGACAGTTGGGTTTTGAGCGCTATTTTCCGGCTACCCGGCATTGCTGATTCGCGCATTTCCACGCCGGCCCATCCCGGGTTGGTCAAACTAGCTACGTGAGCTGTAATACTGCCATTTCCGCAAAGGCTGCGCCAGGCGGAGTGTTGCAAATCGGGATTATTGGAAAAACCGGTGGAAGTCAGCGTGAACTGACCGCCTGCCGTACAAGGCTTATAAATAGCGCTGCCTTGTGCATTGCCGATGTTGGCGTTGGTCCAACCGGCAGGCAGGGCTGTTCCTTGTTGAACCGTGATCTGCGCCGTACAGGTGGCGGTATTGCCGTTGCCGTCGTTTACCGTTACCTGCACCGGAATTGTCTGGCCAAGGTGACTACAGTTAACCGAAGCGGGTGAAGCGCTGACATAGTTAACCGTGCCGCAGTTGTCAGTAGAAGCGCCCTGGTTGAACACGTCTGCAGCCAATAATGTATACGTACCTGCTGCGTTGAGCGTAACGGTAGTCGTGCGGCACACGGGGCTGGGCGGGGTATTGTCCACGCCGGCGGAGATAGTTCTCGTTGCGGTATCTGTACAATCGGTCAAGCCGTTATCTGTCACCACAATATTGTAATTACCATCGGGCAGGCCGGTAAAGACGCCGGTACCGTTGATTTGGACCACTGGACCGGTGATGGTATAGGTAAGCGGGCCATTGCTTGTTGTAGCCGTCACGGTAATGCTGCCGTTATTGGCATTCGCGCAGGTTTCGTTGGTAGACGTAACGTTGGTAATTTGCACATCGCAGCCGTCGCAGGATTTACTCAGACAAGTAGCATTGGCAACTGTATTGCGAATCACATTTCCGGGTTGGAGGCCGAAGCCAAGGTTGAAATTAACGCCTACCGGGTCGTTGTGACAATAACTCATAATAGTGCCGCCGCCGGCTGGGCTACCCGGGAGGGGGCAGTTGGCCACGTCCGTTTCCACATAACCTGCACAACCATCAATAGCCGTATTATTGCCGTTCCACACGCAGGCGTGCGTATGGCGCGAGCCGATGAGGTGGCCCATTTCGTGGGCGAGGATCATAACCGTAAACGAAAATACCGGTACGTTCTGATAAAAATCCAAAATACCGCTATAGCAGAGGCTTTCGTCAGTATCTGGGTTGCAAATACCGCTAAAACCTGCGGCGATACCGCCGTTGTTCACCATAGCCACCAGATGCCCCAAATCGCCGTTGAAAGCGCCGGTATGAGTCTTAAATTGGCTTAAATAACTGCCGGCAGAAGGCCCTGAGTAGGGGTCAGGTGTATTCCAGACAAACATTTCAGATATGGACATGCTGATGCTCTCCGCATTGTATATCAGAACGTTTTGGTTAAAAGCGCCGATAACATAGTTAGCCGCGTTCGCTACCCCGCCCTTGTTGTCTGTCACAGTTTTATCCACCTCGACATAGACCGTGATACAATCACCGGCGTCCTTTTCAGTAGCGCTGATTTCGGCGTCCGTATAGCCGCGGTGGTCGTCTTCCGTGCCACAGTCGAAGCCGGGTTTTTGCAATAAGTCGCGGTCCAGGTACAAAATATGGCCCCTATCCGAGTTTTTAAGTTTGCCGAGATTGTAATTACCCTCGTGGGTAATGATCAGGCCCATCACTTCATTGTCAAAAACACTGATGGCCACTTTCGATTGCGGGTCGCCTTCCACCACACCGTGGAAGTGCAGGCCGCCTTTGTAGTCGTAAGGTGTGCGAGGGTTACTGCTGGCATAAACCTTGAAGCCTGCCGCAAAAATGGCGGAGCGGCGCATCTGCAAGGTCATCGTTTCATTACCATGTCCTGTTGGTAGCGTAAGCGAAAATTCCGTCGTCTCGTTTTTAAGGAATTCCGCAGCTTTTTTTGTGTCAAAATTCAGTATAACACCAGCCCGAACTTCGCTGGCATATTCATCGGTAGCAGACCTCCAATCCGCACTAAATAATTCAGTGGGATTAGCGAGTTTGGTGTGTACGAATGTTTGCTGTGCTTGTTGGGAATGTAGGGGCTTTTGAGCTTGGGTTTGCAAAACCGCTACAAGCGAAAAAAGCACCAGCATAAAGAGGTTTTGGTTCTTTTTTGTGAGCATCATTAACCAGAGTTTTAGGTGAATAAATATGTATTTAGAATAATAATTTCTTGCAATCTGGTGGAGACGAAGGCACCCAATATTACGGATAAAAGCAAAAATGGTTACTTCGCAATATGGTTTTCTTTAAATTAGTCAAAAAAATATCAGATACCTTAGCCTCATAACCATTCATAACCACATATTATGCAGAATTATATCGACGGCGCCATGGTAGCGCCGGTCAGCGGTGATTACCTCGACAACTACGAGCCGGCTACGGGGCAGGTCTATAGCCTTATTCCCGACAGCGACCAACGGGATGTGGACCTGGCTGTAGCGGCGGCGGCCCGGGCTTTTCCGGAGTGGTCGACTTGGGGGGAGCAACGCCGCTATGAATGCCTGATGCGCGTGGCAGAGCTCATTGCCGAGCGCCGCGAAGAATTGGCGCGGGCAGAAAGCATTGATACCGGCAAACCCGAAAAACTGGCCTATGAAGTAGATATCTATCGCGCAGAGGCCAATTTTCGTTTTTTTGCCACCGCCATCCTGCACTTCAGCTCCGAATCGCATCGCATGGAAGGCCAGGCGATCAACTACACCCTGCGCCAACCCATCGGCGTGGTGGGCTGCATCTCGCCCTGGAACCTGCCCCTGTACCTCTTTACCTGGAAAATAGCCCCCGCGCTGGCCGCCGGCAATTGCGTAGTGGCCAAACCCTCGGAACTGACGCCCATGACGGCATACCTGCTGGGGCAGATCTGCATAGACGCCGGTATGCCGCCGGGCGTACTCAATATCGTACACGGGCTGGGCGGCAAGGCCGGGCAAGCCATCGTGGCGCATCCGCTGACAAAAGCCATCTCTTTTACCGGCGGCACGGCCACGGGCCGGCAACTGGCTGCTACCGCCGCGCCCATGTTCAAAAAACTATCGCTCGAACTGGGCGGTAAAAACCCTGTACTGGTCTTCGCTGATTGCGATATAGAGCAGGCCCTGCAGACTACCCTGCGATCTTCGTTTTCCAACAACGGCCAGATATGCCTGTGCGGCTCGCGCGTATACGTGGAGCGCTCCATTTATAATGAATTCCGCGATGAGCTCGTACGCCGCACCTCGCAACTAGTGGTGGGCGACCCGGCGCATCCCGGTACCAACCAGGGCGCACTGGTATCAGCGGCACATCTCGACAAGGTGAGCAGCTACCTGCAACTTGCCCGCGAAGAAGGCGGCACGGTCCTGACCGGCGGCGAGCGTGTGCATTTGCCGGGGCGACTGGAGGGCGGTTATTTTATCCGCCCCGCCATTGTAGAAGGCCTCCCACTGCAATGCCGCACCAACCAGGAAGAAATTTTCGGCCCCGTGATTACGCTCCAGCCTTTCGATACCGACGAAGAAGCCCTGGCCCTCGCCAACGGCACCGATTACGGCCTCGCCGCCACGGTATGGACCCAACACCTGGGCCGCGCCCAGCGACTAGCCGAACACCTCCAATTCGGCATCGTGTGGATCAACTGTTGGATGCTGCGCGACCTGCGCACGCCTTTCGGCGGCGTGAAACACTCGGGCGTAGGCCGCGAAGGCGGCGTGGAAGCCCTCCGCTTTTTTACGGAGCCGAAGAATGTGTGTGTGAAGTGGGGGTAGGGAGGTTGTCGGTTGTCGGTTATCCGTTGTCGGTTATCCGTTATCGGTTATCCGTTATCGGTTATCCGTTATCGGTTATCCGTTATCGGTTATCCGTTATCGGTTATCCGTTATCGGTTATCCGTTATCGGTTATCCGTTCCCTAACTTTGCCAATTAAACTTTAACAGAGAACAGAGAACAGAGAACAGAGAACAGAGAACAGAGAACAGAGAACAGAGAACAGAGAACAGAGAACAGAGAACAGAGAACAGAGAATTCCCCCGGCATCCATTGATCTAAAAATCCGTGCTATTCGTCGTCGCCACATCCCTGTTCAGAGAAAATACTATGTAAAAGCCACTACCTTGTATTGCATGGTACTGTATTTCGTATTATATTTGTGTTATGAAAACGGATAATTTGGAAACGACGAGAACACAGATGAGAAGAGGCGTGCTGGAGCTGTGCATTCTCTCGATCATATCCGAGGGGGAGATATACCCATCAGATATCATATCGAGATTAAAGGAAGCGGAGCTCATCATAGTGGAGGGCACCTTGTATCCGTTGCTCACCCGGTTGAAAAACGCCGATATGCTCCAATACAGTTGGAGGGAATCAAAATCGGGGCCGCCTCGAAAATACTATGCACTAACCGACAAAGGACGAATGTTTTTGAAGGAATTACACGACAATTGGAACCAGCTTGTACAAGCAGTTGATCACACTACAAAAACGTAGCCCACAATGAATAAAGTATTCAACATCAACCTCGGCGGTTATCCTTTTACGATCGACGAGGATGCCTTTGACCACCTTACCCGCTACCTGGAAGCCATCAAAAGCACTTTCGCCACACAGAAGGGCGGGAGGAGATACTGAACGACATAGAGACCCGCATGGCCGAGCTTTTGCAGGAGCGCCTGACGAGCCGCCAGATCGTGTCTAACAAAGATGTCAGAGAAGTCATCTCGGTGATGGGCACGCCCGAAGAATTTGGCGCCGAGCCCATGCAGGAGCCTGCTGCTGGTGGCGAGCAGAGCAAATACAAAACCGGCAAGCGCCTGTTCCGCAACACCGACGACGAAGTCATCGGCGGCGTATGTTCGGGTATTGCTGCATACTTTGGCATTCAGGATGCCGTGTGGGTGCGCGTATTTTTCGTCATATTCACCCTTTCGGGCGGCTTTGGCGTGCCATTGTACATCATCCTCTGGATCATTTTACCTAAAGCGGAGACAGCCAGCGACCGCCTGTCGATGCGTGGCGAGCCGATCAATTTCTCTACCATTGGCAACATCATCCAGCAGGAATTCCAGAAATTCTCGAAAGAGATGTCGAAACTCGGTGACGAGTTAAGCGCCGGCGAAGAAGGCGCAAAAAAAGTTTCGCGTCAGCGACGGGGTTTGATCCCAGTGAAGCGCTCAGCCGAGGATTTTCTTTTGTAGGGCAGATTGCGCACGCGCTGTTTGATGCGCTCCAAAAAATCTGGAAACCCATTCTCTTTATTATCGGCCTCATCGTGGCATTAAGCCTGGCCGCCGCCTGGGTAGGCGCTATCGCCGGCCTGTATTTTGCCCAACCTTTTGTACAATACCTCTTTCCGGGGCAGACCTTCACTGCCGGCGTTGCCTTGCTCAACGTCCTTTTCCTGATCGCCATCCCGCTTATTTCCGTCATTTTATTTGTGTCCCGACTGCTCTTCGGCACGTATGTTAGCCATTACTGGAACATCGGCCTGGGCGTTTTCTGGTGGCTCAACCTCTCCTGCCTGGCCATCATCGGCGGGCGTTCGGCTACTGAGTTCAAGTCGACTACCGAAATCACGCAGCCTTCCCAGATCTTGCAGCCCGACAGCGATACACTGCACCTGCAGGAAGCCGTATTCAACTACGACAATTCGCGTATGGCTATCGAAAACGACGTTTTTCTGATGGATGACGCGCTGGTATACAAAGCTGTCGATTTGGTTATCGAAAAAGCGGAGGGCAACCAGTTTGAGCTCGTACAGCATATCCATGCCAAAGGGCGCGATCTGCAGGATGCGAAAGCGATGACGGAGGTAGTAAGCGGCTCAGCAATACTCGAACAGCACACGCTCAGTTTCGATCCCTACGTAAAGATACCGCAAGGGCAGCTTTTCCGAGCCCAGTCGATCACCTGGCGCCTCAAAGTACCCGAAGGTAAATCAGTGGTGATCAGCGACGAACTGCTCGAGATGCTCGATCATATACAACAACCTCCTGGTGCGCCTGCCTGGTGGGATAATACCGACAAAGTGTGGACGATGGGAGCTGAGGGATTGGATACTAAATAAGCTGTTATCGGTTGTCGGTTGTCGGTTTTTATGAGCCGATAACCGACAACCTGTAGCATAAGCTCAGGTGTGATTAATCAGGCCAAAAGCAAAGTCTTCCAATAATTGCTCTATAGGGGTCAGGTCGCCATTCACAATTCGTATATCGGTAAGAGAAGGCAAGTGTTCTGCAAAATAGATATGCCTGTTGGCCATTTCCAGTAAAGTACTGGCTAAAGCATGGGGATATTGGAAATGAGGGTTGATGTCCGTAATCATCCTGGCTATAGATTTGGCCAACGCTTTGTAAGTGATAAAAAAACCGTTTTGGTTTTCCAAGTCGACCGACTTGGTGAGGTAAGTCTTACTGCCTTCCGCCACCACGATGCGATGCAGGATATCTTCATCCACAAAATCAACCGACGCATCCCGCTTATTTATGTTTACGATAATATGCAAGGCAGCGCGCAGCTTTTCGCGCGGATCGCTAATGCCGTTGGTGGCAAAATCAATTTGATATTTTACCCATTCCCAATACCAGCAAAGCAAATAGACCAGCAACAAGTGTTTGTTTTCGAAATAGCGATATACGGATGCCTCAGTGGAGTGTATACGCTCAGCCAGTTTTTTGAAGGTAAATTGTTCGAAACCAATCTCATCTATCAATAGTATGCTGTCGCGAATGATCCTACGGCCCAACTCGGTATCCTGAGGGTCGCGCAGATATAGCTTTTCGTTAAGTTTGATTTGAATTGTGACTGCCATGATACTGCAAATTTGAAAAAAAAAACTTGAAAAGGGAGAGGCTTTTTACAGCCCCTCCTACTAAGCCTCAGTCACCATGCGAGCCGGCAGGTGTGATAACACGCCTAACCGGCAGCTTTTTTTATTGCGTATACAATATTTGCTATTTGAAAAAAATATTACTCTTAAAGGTAATAGTTTTACTTTTAAATGATAACAGCAAGTTTTGAAAATTGTGTGGGAAAAATTGATTGCTCAAATGCAGGGCTGCACTTACGGAATATATGCCCGGTATGTCTACCTTTGCGGGCGCAAATAAAATCCGGAATGGAATTAATTGAAGAAATCAAGCGGCGCAAGACTTTTGGTATTATCAGTCACCCCGACGCCGGTAAGACCACCCTCACCGAAAAACTGCTTTTATTCGGCGGCGCCATCCAGGTAGCCGGCGCTGTAAAGTCTAACAAAATAAATCGCCCGGCCACCTCCGACTTCATGGAAATCGAGCGCCAGCGCGGTATTTCGGTAGCCACCTCGGTGATGGCCTTCGAATACCAGGGCCTCAAGATAAACATCCTGGATACGCCCGGCCACCAGGACTTTAGCGAAGACACCTACCGCACGCTCACCGCCGTAGACAGTGTTATCGTGGTAATCGACGTGGCCAAAGGCGTAGAACCCCAAACCGAAAAGCTGGTGAGTGTGTGCCGCATGCGCAATACGCCCGTGATCGTGTTTATCAACAAACTCGACCGCGAGGGCAAAGACGCCTTCGACCTGCTCGACGAAGTGGAACAAAAACTGGGCCTCCGCGTGCGGCCCCTGAGCTGGCCCATAGGCATGGGACAGCGTTTTCGCGGCGTGTACAACCTCTACGAGCACAAACTGGTGCTTTTTAACCCCCACGGCAAACAGGAAGAAGAAAACGTAATTGAAATAAAAGACCTGAAAGACCCCCAACTCGAAAAACAAGTGGGCCGGATGGCTGCCGAAGAACTGCAGAGCGACGTGACTACGGTAGAGGGCGTTTACCCCACCTTCACGCGCGAGGCCTACTTGTCGGGCCACATCGCCCCCGTCTTTTTTGGCAGCGCCGTCAACAACTTCGGCGTAAAAGAAATGCTCGACTGCTTCGTCGAGATAGCCCCCATACCCCTGCCCCGCCACACCGAAGAACGCGACGTACACCCCGAAGAGCCGCAGTTTACGGGGTTCGTCTTTAAGATACACGCCAACATGGACCCCAAACACCGCGACCGCATTGCCTTCGTGCGCATCTGCAGCGGCCGTTTTGAGCGCAATACCAATTACCTGCACGTGCGGCAAAACCGCAAGCTGAAATTTTCGAACCCCACTTCCTTTATGGCCGAAAAGAAAACAGTGATAGACGAAGCCTTCCCTGGCGATGTGGTAGGCCTTTACGACTCGGGCAACTTCAAGATCGGCGACACGCTCACCGAAGGCGAAGTGTTGCATTTCAAGGGTATTCCCAGCTTCTCGCCCGAGCTCTTCCGCTACGTCAATAATGCCGACCCGCTCAAAACCAAGCAATTGAACAAGGGCCTCGAAGAGTTGATGGACGAAGGCGTGGCGCAGCTTTTTACACGCGATGTGGATGGGCGCAAGATCATCGGCACGGTGGGCGCCCTGCAGTTTGACGTCATACAATACCGCCTGCAAAATGAATACGGCGCCTCGTGTACCTACGAGCCGGTCAACCTGCATAAAGCCTGCTGGGTGAGCAGCGCCGACCCCAAGGCCCTCAAAGAATTCCTCGACCGCCGCAAGCGCGACATAGCCAAGGACAAAGACGGGCAGCTGGTTTTCCTGGCCGAATCTGCCTGGACCTTAAAGCTGGCCCAGGAGAATCACCCCCCAGGTGCAGTTCCACTTTACGAGTGAAGTGGGGTAAGGAGTCGGCAGTCGGCAGTCGGCAAAACTATGTATACTAAACTTTGGAAGTTTAGTATACATGAGGCTAAATTGGGATAGCGCTGGGTAGCGTGGCGGCCAGCCATACCAATTGGGCAGCCAATTCCACATTATTTCTTTCCAGTTCTTGCTGTGCGCGCCGGTGTAGTGCATCCACGGGGTCTTCGCCAGCCAATAGGGGCGCCACAAAATCTTCGTGGCGAAGCGCCTCCACAGCCTCGGCAGCGGGAGGAGCCGCCATGCCAGCCAGGGCGCCCAGGTCGTTACCCGTGAGTATGCGGCTTTCGCGGGCGCTACGCGGCAACTGGTCGAAGCCGATCACCATCTTCTCCATATCCTGGAAAATCGTATGCACAGCGTCGCCGCTTGCGCGCACATAAAAAGCGCGGCCCATGCGGCCCATAAGGTCCAGCCAGGGGATCGAGGCGGCCCTCGGCGTCATAGGCGGCCTCTGCGATGTGAATGCGCACCACCTCGCAGATAATGAGGTGGCCCGCGCCGCCGCCTTCGCCCAGGGGTAATATTTGCTGCACCTTACACTCCATCTGCACAGGCGATTCCTTTACCCGGAAGGGCTTTACCAGGTCGGATGCCAGGGGGGTGAGCCCCGATTTCTCAAACTCATTCACCTCCGGCGGGAACTCCACGCTGGCCACCGCCGCTTGTCGCACAATCTCATAATTCACCATATTGATCACCACTTCGCGGGTAGCTTCCACATTGTGTAGCGTATCTTTCGTCGTATTATCCCTCACCTTGCGGTTGGAAGAAAAAACGAGAATAGGCGGGTTAGAGCTAAAGCAATTAAAAAGCTATACGGCGCCAGGTTGGGCGTGCCGGCTTCGTCTACCGTGCTCACAAAAGCGATAGGGCGCGGCGCCACGCTGCTCACCAGCAATTGGTGCAATTGTGGGGTAGGAATGGACTTTGGATCTATTGTTTTCATTATTTTTGATTCTGATATTTGGTGCAAGTTACGCTAGTCCGGGCATACCCACAATGAACTATATCACACAAGAGATTGATGTATAAAATTTAATGTAAAGTATTTTACTACCTAGAAAACAAAAAATATTACATTTGTACACGTGGCAATTTGAGTTAATCATACTGATAATTAACCGATTACCACATCATTTTAACAACATCGCGAAAAACCGGGCTGTATAGCCTCAAAAACACGAACCTATGAAGAACCTGTGCTTGCTAGTGGCGGTAATTGCCACTTTTTTCTTCTTTTTGCCATCTGTTTTTTCCCAACAACCCATTAATTTAACTTGCACTCCAGGTAATGGCTCTATCACAGTTAAAATAGAGCGGGAAGCATGCAATTCTTTGGTTGCACCGATTAACATATCTTGGTCGGGCCCAGTTTCAGGCGAAATGACCATCGACAATGTACCCGATAGTACAAGACATACCGAAGTAATTGCCGGTTTAGAGGTAGGGGGTTATGCTATCACTGTTACGACCGGCAATCAGTGCTCAAGCAGTTGTGGAACGACAGTGATACAGGGCGCAGGCTGCCCACTCGCCATTAAAGGACGCAGACCTTGGAATCGCCGACCTGTTATGGCGCGAGCAACGGTAGTATATCGCTGATAGTAGTTAATGCGGAAGGGAGCGTCACTTATTCCTGGAGTGACAACAGCACGGAAGGCCCCGAAAGAACCGGATTGGCTGCCGGAGCTTATTCTGTTACCGTTACTGATCAAGATAGCTGCCAGGCTGTGGGGACTTATGTGCTATTTCCCGACGATGGAGGCGTATTTCCTTACGTCATAGCGCAATATCCCGATTCCTCTTTTACTTTGCCTCGCACCGGTGGTTTTGAGATGGGAACTGACGGGGGGGAGCCTTCATTTAATATACAAATCACCAACGTTGCATTGGGTTATGATAGCACGATCAATAATATCCCGACTCAGAAATTGCCGTAAGTGAACTGGCCGCAGGCGAGTATACGGTTGTGATTACCGACGCCAACGGCTGCGAGGAGCGACTACAGTCAACATCGGTTATAAACGCGAGATCCCCCTGGCGAATTATTCATATTGGAATTTGACGAGGATATCACTCCTTTGACGAATTTAAGAGATATCTAAGCTCGAAAAACAAAAAGCAAAGCCAATCAAAAAATGCCGTTGCGGGAAAGACGGCATTAATTATGTGCAATTGTGGGAAAGCAAAGAAACTATTGAATTGCTTACTTCCGGCGAAGCTTCTACTACAAAAACCAGGCCTGATACTTCGGGTTTGAAATCAATATTGATAGACACCACATGGCTCGACATTCGCGGCACCGCCACCACGCCACCGTGCCAAGGATCAACTCCCAATCCCAAATCCGCCAACATAGCGTTAATCGACTCTGGTAGCGACCTGCTTTCTCCCCGCCGCCCCAACGGCCACAAAAAGCTCGATGAAGTATATTGGACTAACAGACGCACAGCTAGTGGCAACGCTAATACCCATTGTCATACCGACGATTACGAAGGCTATGATTTTGTGGGAGAAAAAGGGCAAGTTCATGACAGCATCGGCCACGGCACTCACTTGTCGGGCATATTAAAATACGCTACCCCTTCAAATGTAGACCTCAATTTGATGAACCTCAAAGTCTGTAGCCCCGACCCGAACTATGCCTATAGTATTTTCGACCTCGTATGTGCCATACACTATGCCGTAGACAGCGGCGCCCAGGTTATTAACCTGAGCCTGGGTTACTCAAGCGATATTCCTTCGTTACCGTTGTATAATGCGCTCAAACGCGCCGAAATGGAAGATATACCTGTAGTCGTGTCAGCCGGCAATAGCCGCCAGGATTTGTCTGCGCCCAATGCGGGTATGCGCTGGCCCGTATTTTTCAAAAAGCCGCACGGCAACGGCGAATTCAAAAAGCTGGACAACCTGCTGGTGGTTACTTCTATTAATGATACAAATAACAATTTGGACAGCTACGCCAACTTTGGTTTGGGATTAGTAGATATAGCCACTGTTGGTAATTACTTCAGCACTTACAGTTATTACAACTCGTCGGGTGTTTACCAGCAAGACTGGCAGGCTTTCAAGGGCACCTCACAGGCGGCGGCCTATGCCAGCTCTGTGATCGGCGCTGTAAAAGCCCACAACCCGCTCATCAAAACCTCCGATTTATTCCAGCAAATATCCCGCACGCACCAACCGGTGGCAGGCTTATCTACTAAGCTAAATACAGGTGGCACATTGAACGCCGCCGCCCTATACCGAACGCTGGGCCTGCCTATTACATTCACACAGGGTATCAGCGCTAGAACAAAGCTGGGCTGGACGCCGGGGTGGTCTGAGATAGATCAGGTTTTGCCCGGTGCGAATGTAAAAGGCATCCTCAAACACAAAGGCGCACGCACCACGCTCAATAATGTAATGCTGATTATCACGGCAAGAATTACCGGCGTTGGCGGCGTTCAGGAAGTTGACCGCATATACTACTGTGCAACCGACATAGTGGATTGGACCTTGCCCAGCCCCATTCCGGCAAATGTGGAACAGTATTTTGCCACCGTTTATATCGATGGCGTAAAGGTGGAGCCTACTATGCCGATCACGCCCAAGCGGTAAAACCGTTGTCGGTTATCTGTTGTCGGTTCTTTTGTTATCTTCGGATAACGGACAACCGGCAGCAGATAACTTACTTCCTATTCCTGATAAATTCTAACCAGCCAAACTATTCATGCGATCCATACCCCCTTTCACTTACCCCGCGCTATTTGCGCTCTTGCTCCTTTGGTCGTGTAATTCCCCCCAACCCGAGCCGCCCGCTTTAAACATCATCGATTCGTTGCCTGAAGTAGAGACTTATCCTACGGTTGATGAAGCGATTACAGCAGCCGATGACGCCAATCAGCAAGGCGGGGATTTGCTTTATGAGGCCCCCATGGAAGCCGTTTCCTACTACAAAAAAAGCATTGCCCTTCGCAATAAGTTGCCCGCAGAGCAAGTACTCACACCTGAGCAACGTTTTGCGGTGCAAGGGGGAATCGTGAAAGGGTATTTTAATATTGCATTGTGCTACTTGGAAGTCAACCAGTTTGTACCTGCCAGGGCATACATCAATAAGAGTCTCGACCATATACGAATGTTTGAAAAGGAAGGTTATAACGAACCCAAGCGCGCCGCGCGCGCATATCACGAGTTGGGAAAAATCGAAGGAAAGGAAGGCAATACCCAGGAAGCATTGCGCTTGTACTCGGAAGAGAAAATATATTGGGATCAAATGTCTGATGAAGACCCTGATAGACAAACGGGTGTGTTCAATTGGCTATCCGATTTATCTGCGCTATACGTGGACAGAAGAGAAGCAGATAAGGTGATTAGCCATGCACAAGAAGCTATAGCTTATGCCGCCTCGCACCCGGAAAATACAGACTTCCAGCTTGGCTCCACCTATAACAACATGGGATATGCCTACATCCTGAAAAAAGACTACCCGCAGGCCATCAAGTATTTGGACATGACGTACGCCGGCGGAGAGATGCCGGCACTCCACAACAAGGCCATGGCACTTCGTTCGATCGGTCGTTATACGGAAGCGCATGACATTGCCGACCAGGTCAAAACGCATTGGGATACCCTGGTACAGAAAGGAGGCAGCGACAGCGCACCTTTGAATAAAAAGCGCTTGGCCGGCAGTTTGAGCAATAAAGCAGATATCTACATCGATCAGTCCGAGTTCGCACAAGCGCTGTCTTTGTACGAAGCCTCTATCCCCTTTTATTATGCCGATTCTACCAAGTCACTCGTCTACGACAAACCCGGCCTGGTAGAAGCCTATGAAGGCAAAGCCAAATCACTGAAGGGACTCCAGCGCTTAGATGAGGCCATGCACGCATACAACGATGCCATCGAGCTGATCAACCGCTTTAAACAAAGCTACGACGACGCCGGGTCGAAAGCCAGGCTGGCTGAAATCACCAAAAAGGTATTCGAAGGCGCCATTGCCACCGGGCTACAGGCCGGCATGGGCATCGAGCAATTGCTTTCCTATTCCGAACAAAGCAAAGCATTTATATTACTCGAATCTATTAAAAAACAACAAGTTGTAGAAGGCATAGACCCCCAACTGATGGAAAGCGAAAGGCGGCTTCGCACTGATTTGCTCGACCTGGAAAGGCAATTGGTAAATGAAACTAATGCAGGGATAAGATTAGACCTGGTTGCAAAACTTAAAGTACGCCAAAATGAGTTGGACGCTCTCTCCTCAAAAGGCTCAACACCAATAAACGCTATCTTCAATTGAACGAAGGCATCGTAGCCCCTTCGGTGTCCGAAATACGCCGCAAATTGCTGGACAGCGACCAGATGATGCTGGAATATTTTGTGGGAGAACAAAAAACGTACTTATTCGCAGTACCCAAAAAAGACGAACCACAGGTTTTTGAAATTGCCATCGGACAAAACGATCTCGCCGCCATGGTGCAATCCAGCCTGGCAGGTATTTACGGCGACTACGACTCCATTCGCGCCCAGGCACTGGCGCCCCATGCCGCCTCAGCTGACTATGCCACTTTATATGCACAAAGTAGCGCCGCACTTTACGATCTTCTACTCCCAAAAGCAATCCGAGGGCAACTGCCCCAGCGCCTGCTCATCATCCCCGACGATGTATTGGGCTACCTGCCTTTTGACGCGCTACTCACTAGCTCTCCGACAGCCGCTCAAATAGCACAATACCGCAATTACAAATTTCTGGGCGAGAACCACCCCATCAGCTACTCCTACTCCGCCGCACTTCTCAAAGAAATGCAGAAACCGCGGCACAGGCACGAACTCGATAAGGTGCTCGCCTTCGCCTACCCCAACGAATTGGATTATTTTACCGACCAGGTGAATGACCTGAAAGAGGTATGGGGGGAAGATCGCATTGATGTCATAAAGGATGGGGAAGTCGAAAAAACTATCGCTAAGGAAAGCCGGCACTACCGCTATATCCACCTGGCCACTCATGGCAGTGTAAATGACCGCGACCCCGACTTATCGTACTTGCTCATGAATGATCCCAAACTGGAAACGCAGGATAGCTGCTTGTATCTCTATGAATTATACGGCATAGCCCTCAACGCCGACCTCGTCTTCACCAGCGCCTGCGAAGCCGGCATCGGCCAGCTCTACCGCGGCGAGGGCATCATGAGCCTGGCGCGCGGCTTTTCTTATGCCGGCGCCGGCAGTATCGTGACTACTTTGTGGAAAATCAACCAACAAAAAGCCAACGTGCTGGTGGACTCTTTTTATAAATCCCTGCTGGCCGATGATAAGATGAGCAAAGACGAGGCGCTTTTTAATGCAAAAAAAGCATATCTCAAAAGTGCTAGCCATCAGGATGCGGCGCCCTACTATTGGGCCTGCTTTATCCCAATCGGCGATATGGCGCCGCTTAAAGAAGGGGGGCGAACCATGTACTGGCTATGGCTGGCGCCCGCTTTGATTGTATTGATCGCCGCCCTGCGGGCAAGAAGGCGGAGGCGGCAAACGGCATAAGCAATACCATTAAGTTAAGCATCAAAGGTCTCTACATGTTTACTAAACTTTGCGAAGTTTAGTAAACATGAAAAGCTTAACTTAATGGTATTGATAACTTGTATGGCATAAGCTTCCAGTCTTATTTCCCCAATTCCTTGGTACGCAGTTCTATTGCTTCCTGCTGGAAAATATAGTTGGGGTTATTTGATAAATATTGCAGCAACTTGCTGTATTGGTCTTGCAAGCCGGCTGCTTTGTAAGCCAACATCAAATTCCAGTTGACTTTGTCGGCGTCGTAGTCGTATTCAGCGGCGAGTTTGGATGGGGGGTTCATCTCTTTCTGAAAGGATTCGAAAATCGAAACGGCTTCTGCCGGCTTAATGCCCGTATACAAATAACAGTGCGCCAGGAGAAAACGGGACACGTGGTAATATTTGCTTTCGGCGGGCACCTGCTCGAGCGATTGGATAGCCGGTACGTATTGTTGTTTTCTAAACTGGATTTTGCCGCTTCTGTAATTGTCTTCGCCGGGATCTTGTGTCTGGCTGGCTTGGCTAAGGTCGGTGGGTAGTTTGATGAGACTGGCAATATAAGTATCGGGTTGCGCGACAGGCGCTTTTTTGTATAGGCCCAATAAATCAATTTGGGGTGTTCCGATCGATACCACAATTGCCAGGAGCAATACTGCGGCTGCACTATACAGCCACCGCAGTGACCCGCCGCCGCCTTTGTTTGCTTGCCGGATGCGCTGCAACTCCTTTCGCAGCGGGTCTTCCATCCGCTTTTGTTCAGCCACCTTTTTTAGCGCATTGCGGAAGGCTAATTCCGACTTAAAGTCGGGGTCGTCCAGATCCCGGCGCAACCGCTGCCGGTCATCGGGCTGGAGTTCGCTGGCAAATAGCCGTTCCAGCATATCTTCGTGTACATCATTGAGCCTTTTCATGGTAACATTTCTTTTTCACCAGGGGTGTGGTTTAAGGTTAATTAAATGGAGATTGTTATGGTAGTTGCTTAAAAATCTTTTTGAGTTTTTCGCGGCAGCGGAAAGCCAGCACGCGCGCGTTGTTTTCGTCGGGCAGATCCATCATTTCTGCAATTTCGCGCATGCTAAATTCTCTGCTCCACAAGTCCAGGATTTGCGCGCACTTATCGTCGAGTTTGGCGTAAGCGCGCCCCAGTTTTTCAAAGTCATCTTCGGTAAATCCCCAATTGCCGTCGGGATCGTCGTCGAGTTCTTTGATGCTGTCCAGGTCGGTCGTTTGCCTGCGCTTGCCCCATTTGTTGAGCAAGTTGATGGTAATCGACATAAAATAAGTCTTCAGTTTGGCCGCTTTCGTGAGGCCGAATATGGCAGACTCTGTTAGTTTGATGCAATCGTCGAGGATACTTTTCACCAGGCTCAGCATGCTATCCTGGTATATATCTTCGCGGTCCATCCTGCTGATCGCGCTGTATTGCTTGCGCGAATAATCGTCGAAATACTTGTACAATTCCCTGTCGAATTCGAGCAGCCCCTTTGAGCGGTTGTTTTTGATGTTGTCTATGTGCCGGTAGTCTTCTTCATTGCCGGCCCGGGGTTTGTGAAGCTCTTCCATCCGCATTTTTCCATGCTCCACCAGGAAGTCCAACACGCTGCTGATACCTGTTACGGCGCCGTTATCGGTAGCCTGAATTTTACCCAATCCTACCTGGTCTTCCAGTTTGCTGTAGGCCGCTGCAAATGCTTTTTCGAGCAGACACTCGGATAATAGGGGTTTTTCCTTGAGTAATAAGGTTGAAAAAATTGGGAAGTAATGATCCCAAGCCAATGCCATTGCTTTCGCATTAAATTTTGATTTCTGCGATTTGGCCTTGTTTTTTTCCTGAATTGTAGTAATCAATTCGTGGTCTTTCTGGTCGTTTTGATTGCCGCTCACTTTTACTGGGTTTTTTATGATAAAATCGCTAGGTGTAGTGACGAAATGTAGTCAAAACCTACGGCTCTGCATCATTTTACTTATGGAAATTATTTTAATTTAAAAAGAGCGCCGGCGCCGCATAAAGTAAAAGTGATGCATTGTTTTCAATTATTAATACCAAAAACGGGAAAGCATTACCGGGGTTCAAGGAAAATTTTGTTGTCGGTTGTCGGTTGTCGGTTATCGGTTTCTTTATCTTTGCCAATTAAACTTTAACAGAGAACAGAGAACAGAGAACAGAGAACAGAGAACAGAGAACAGAGAACAGAGAACCCACAACCCACAACCGCCCTCACTCCTCCCCCGGCTCCAGCAGTCGCTGTAGATATTCATCAGAAAAATCAATACGGAGTTCAACCCACATGGGCAGGTGGTCGCTCATCTGGTGGGTGCGCCAGTCGCGGTAATAGCGCGTTTTTTCTTTGTCGGTGCGGGGTGCGCCTTTCGTATTCGTTTCATAACCCGGGCCCATTTCGAGGGCGTAGAGGGCTTCTTCGTCTTCCCGGAAAACGAGGTCGAAAAAGTCAAATACCCCGGCTTTCCCGGTGGTACCGAATCTGTCGGGACGAATGCGAAAGGCGATTTGGTCGTAAAATTTATCGCGGGCGATATTGGAAGGCAGGTCTTGCAGTTCTTCGGGTACCACGAAGCCGGCGTCGAGGATAGACTGCATGGTGACATCTTTGGGGCTGAAGATGTTGAAGTCGCCCAGCAGAATGAGGTTGCGCGACCATGCGTATTTATCCTCGCTTTTTTTGCGCAAAAACTGTGCGACCTTCCTGATCTCTTCCACGCGCAAGGGGTTGTCTTTTGAGTCGTCGCCGTAATAAATATGCACCGTGGTGAGCGTAAAATTGGTCCACCCCGATTTAAAACCCACAATAAAAGGCGTGCGCACCAATTGCTTGGAAGGTTCAAAAATCACCGGCCCTTTTTTGGTTCTGATTTCCATAGGAGGCATAATCATCTGGCTGGCGAGGCCTGGGGCGTATTTTTCGGTTGTCAAAAGGAAGGCCATACGCTCGCCGTTGCCCTGCGTACCCTCTGTGACGTCGGTAAAAAAACAATCCCAATTCGAGCCCAGAATTTGCCTGAGATGATCGAGTGCGCGCAGGTCTTCGCGCACTTCCTGCACTGCCACGAGGTCGAACCTGGCGATGATTTCTGCAATATAATAATACGATTCGGGGGTCCGCAACCCGTATTTGCCAGAGTCGAATTCGCGAATATTCCAGGTGGCCAGCAAAAGTGTTTCTTCCAGTGTGCGCTCCGGAATGGCGCCATTGAGCGCCATGCGAAGGGAGAGCAATTTTTCAATGGTACGCCGACCTACCGGCGTATCTGGGTTAAGTGCTTTGTAAAAAGGCATATTTCTGTGTGGCTTTTGGACAAATATACTTTTTTTGATGAAATGTGGTCTTTGTTTAGTGCCTTCGGCAGTTTAGCGATTGGGTTTAGTGCATGCGCAGTTTAGTGCATGCGCAGTTTAGTGCATGCGCAGTTTAGTGCATGCGCAGTTTAGCGATTGGGTTTAGTTTTAACTAAACATAACCCAATCGCTAAACCCAATCGCTAAACCCAATCGCTAAACCCAACCGCTAAACCCCATTCAAAAACATTTGCAAACATGAACAATTCTTCATATTTTAGTGCTTCTGATTAAAACATCATGAATCGAATACGCGCCTACCTGCCGATATTAGAGTGGCTGCCGCAATACCGCAGGGAATACTGGAGGGGGGATATTGTAGCCGGCGCCACGGTAGGAATCATGTTAGTGCCGCAGGGCATGGCTTATGCGTTACTGGCCGGACTGCCGCCTATTTATGGGCTTTATGCCAGTATCGTACCGCTAATCGTTTACGCCATCATGGGCACCTCCCGGCAATTATCCGTAGGGCCGGTAGCGCTGGCATCCTTACTGGTACTTACCGGCGTGGGGCACCTGGCAGAACCCGGCACGGCGCAATTCATAGCTTTGGCTATCTCCGTTTCGTTGATAGCGGGTTTGATGCAGCTCCTATTTGGCTTTTTCCGGCTGGGTTTTTTCATCAACTTTCTTTCTCACCCGGTACTGTCGGGTTTTACCTCAGCCGCGGCGGTTATCATCGCGCTCAGCCAGCTCAAAAACCTGCTGGGCATACCCATGCCGCGCACCAACCTGATACAGCAGATCGTAAACGCATTAATCCATCACATTCACGAAACCAATCTGATTTCACTGGCCATCGGGGTATCAGGCATCGTGATTATCGCATTGCTCAAGCGCATCAACCGCAATTTGCCCACTGGGCTCATGATCATTATACCCGGCACGCTAATTGTGTGGGGGTTCGACCTCATGTCGCAGGGCGTAGGCGTAGTGGGCGACGTGCCGCGGGGGTTGCCCGGATTTCAGTGGCCGCAGCTTACATTCGCCACTTTTAGGGCTTTGTTACCGCTCGGATTTACCATCTTTCTTATCAGTTTTATCGAATCGCTGGCCATCGCCAAAGCGCTGGAAGCGCGCCACAACGATTATAAAATTTCGCCCAACCAGGAATTAATCGCGTTGGGACTGGGCAAATTCCTTGGCGCTTTTTTCCAATGTTACCCTACTACCGGCAGCTTTAGCCGATCTGCCGTCAACGATGAGCTGGGCGCCAAAAGCAATATGTCGTCAGTGGTGGCCGTCTCGGTGGTAGCCCTTACCCTGTTGTTCTTTACCCCGCTCTTGTATTACTTGCCCACCGCCTTGTTCGGATCCATCATCGTAGTGGCTGTGTATAGCCTCGTGGACTACAAAGAGGCTATCCGCCTTTGGCGCACCGACAAGCGCGACTTTATTACGATGATGGTCACTTTTGTACTCACCATCACGATGGGTATACAAGACGGCGTACTGATAGGCGTGCTGCTGTCGCTGGCTATCGTCATCTACCGCAACTCGCGCCCCCACTTCGCCGTATTGGGCAAGTTGCCCATCAGCGGCCATTTTCGCAATGTGAATCGCTTTTCGGAAGCCATCCAGGAACCCGACGTACTGATTATGCGCTTTGACTCCGAGCTGTATTTCGGCAACTGCGAATATTTCAAAGAGTCGATGGAAGAGTTGGTGGCAAAAAAAGGCCCCGAATTAAAAGTCATCATCCTCGACGCCTCCCACATCAACGACCTGGACTCAACGGCTTACCATATGCTGGACGAAATGGTAGACCAACTCAAAACCAAACATATCCTGTTTTTCTGGGCCGGCACCATCGGCCCCGTGCGCGACAGGCTGTTCCGCTGCGGTATGATGCAGAAAATAGGCCTCGACAGCCATTTCATGAATATCGATGCCGCGCTGGCATACTACCACCGCTTGCGGGAAGACGGACTTGATATGAAGTTTAATACGGAGGCGCTACAAACGAATGAGGAGGAGGGAGAGAGAGGGGGAGAGAGAGGGAGCGACTGAAAGGAGTCCCGTACCAACAACGAGGTCGGGAAGAGGGAGAGAAAAAAGAAATAATTTTATTGAAAACATGAAGATTCTTTCATATTTTTACAATTCATCTCCATACCCGGGTAAGGGTATCAATCTATAGCGTATGAAATTCGGTTTTGTCATAGATAACAGAAAGTGCATCGGCTGTCATGCCTGCACCACTGCCTGTAAATCGGAGCACAACGTGCCTGTAGGCGTTAACCGCACCTGGGTAAAACAGGTTGAAAAAGGGGTATTCCCAATACGCGACGCTTGTTTTCTGTGATGCGCTGCAACCATTGTACTGACGCGCCTTGCGTAGAAATTTGCCCCGTGGAGGCTTTGTATTTCCGCCCCGACGGCATCGTCGATTTCGACAACCGGCGCTGTATCGGCTGCAAATCTTGTATGCAGGCCTGTCCCTACGACGCGCTGTATATCGACCCCGCCAACCACACGGCGGCGAAGTGCAACTATTGCGCACACCGCATCGATATAGGACTGGAGCCCGCCTGCGTCAACGTCTGCCCCGAACACGCCATCATCAGTGGCGATATGAACGACCCCGATACAGAGATTGCCCAACTTTTGGCACGCGAGCAGGTGAGCGTGCGCAAGGCCGCCAAAGGCACCGTGCCCAACCTGTATTACATCGACGGCGATGAAGCTTCGCTCAACCCCATGGCGACTGAAAAAGGCGGCGATTACTTCTGGAGCGCCCAGACTCGCGGTGTGGGCCACTACGCCAAGTTTACCGAAAAACTGGCCTTCAGCGAGGGCGACCTCGTGCAGGCAGCTATGGAGAAAAACGGACAACACACCACCGCAGGCCAGGTAGCCCAAAACGGCGCCGCCAAATCGATAGATATCCTCATGGGCAAAACGCAACGGGTGTACGACGCCCCCGACAAAGGCGTGTTATGGGGCTGGGAAGTGTCGGCCTATGTGCTCACCAAAGCCATCGCAGCAGGCGCTTTCCTATTGCCGGCAATTGCCCTGCTGACAGGCTTGGCTGAGGTGAGCTATCAAACCTGGATGACCGGATTGGTCCTCGGCCTGGTATTCCTCCTCGCCACCGGCTTGTTGCTGGTGAAAGACCTCGACCGCCCCGACCGCTTCCTCAATGTACTCCTGCGCCCGCAATGGCGCTCCTGGCTGGTACGCGGCGGCTATAGCATCACGATTTTCGGCGGTATACTCGCCCTGCTGGCCGTAGCCGGCTGGTTTGGCTGGTCGCAGGTGACCATCATAGGCGGTATCATCGGTATTATCATGGCTGTCATTGTGGCTGTATACACCGCATTCCTGTTTGCGCAGGCCCGCGGCCGCGACTTCTGGCAGAGCCCCTCCCTGGCGCTGCACATGCTTATCCACAGCTTTATGGCCGGCGGCGCTGCCCTGGCTATTGCCGGCTTGTGGCTCGACAACGGCATCGACTGGCCCGCTTACCTCCGCAATTTGCTGCTGATCGCCCTATCGTTTAACCTGCTCACTTTGCTGGTAGAATTGAGCATCACGCACCCCACCGAAGAAGCCAAACGCACGGTACACTCCATTCTCAAAGGCCGCTACCGCAACTTGTTCTGGGGAGGCGCCGTTGTGCTGGGCAACCTGCTACCGCTGGCCTTCCTGTTCGTCGGCGCCGCCGATCCCACGATGCTCGCCCTCACCGGCGTACTCATCCTGGCCGGCATCTATGCCACCGAGCACATTTGGGTGGAAGCTCCGCAGCGGATTCCGTTGAGTTAGGTGGTTGTGGGTTGTAGGTAAATATCATTGATCCTTGTGACTTAAATCACATTTTGGCCACAGTAGGTGTATTAATTTTATACTTGCAAAAGCAATCTTTTCGATCACAAGCATATTAAATCAATTTAGGTCATGGCTGATTATCAAATCCTGGTTGTGGGCGGCGGCAACGCCGGGCTTTCTACGGCTGCACAGTTGCTCCTCAAAGACAAATCCCTGAAAATAGGCATCATCGAGCCGTCGGACAAGCATTATTATCAACCCGCCTGGACACTCGTGGGCGGCGGTACGTTTGACATAAACGACACCGTGCGCAACGAAGCCGATTTTATCCCCGATGGCGCCACCTGGATCAAAGACGCCGTGGCTACATTCGAACCCGAGCAAAACCAGGTGACTTGCGTCAGCGGCAAGAAATATACCTACGACTACCTCGTAGCGGCCCCCGGCATTCAGCTCGACTGGCACAAGATCAAAGGCCTCAAGGAAACCTTGGGCAAAAATGGCGTGACGAGCAATTATTTGTTCCAATACGCAACCTATACCTACGAATGCCTGAAAAACCTTAAAAGCGGCAATGCCATCTTTACAAGTCCGGGTACGCCTATTAAATGCGGCGGAGCTCCGCAAAAAATCATGTACCTCGCCGGCGACTACCTGCGCAAACACGGCCTGCTGAATAAAACCCAAGTGCATCTGTATTCCGCCGGTACGATCATCTTCGGCGTACCCAAATACGCAGCAACTCTCCTGAAAGTAGTGGCCCGCTACGGCATCAAAACCCACTTTTATCACGAACTCGTAGAGATCGATGGCAACAAAAAACTGGCTTGGTTCGAAGTTACCGACCCCGACGGCAATAAGTCGCGCGAAGAAGTGGCCTTCGAGATGATCCACGTGGTGCCCCCGCAAAGCGCCCCCGACTTTATCAAAAATAGTCCGCTGGCTATGCCTGGCAACCCCCTCGGCTGGATCGACGTCGATAAAAATACGCTGCAACACACGCATTATCCCAATATTTTCGCCCTGGGCGACGCTACCAATACACCCAACGCCAAAACCGGCGCCGCCGTGCGCAAACAAGCGCCTGTGGTGGTGGAAAACCTGTTGGCCCACATGAAAGGCCAAAAGCTGGAAGGCAACTACACCGGCTACGGCTCCTGCCCGCTGGTTACCGGCTACGGCAAACTCGTGCTCGCCGAATTCGGCTACGACAACAAGGTGATGGAAACTTTCCCATTCGATCAAGGCAAAGAACGCCTCTCGATGTGGCTGCTGAAGAAGTATGTGCTGCCCTGGATGTACTGGAATAGGATTCTTTCGGGGAAGGCGTGAGATGAGGGTTTATGAGGGTTTATGAGGGTTGATGAGGGTTGATGAGGGTTTAATTGTTTAGTGATTGATGTAGTTTGTGGATAAGAAACCCTGTAATTTGAATTTCGCGTCTCAAAACGAGGTATTTTTCTTCAGAGGTAAGCCCTGTTTCATAGGCGATAATCAACTGGTTAATTAATTCCATTAAACTACTATAGGCTATTGTAAGAAAATGCTGATTGTCTTTTTTTGAAGATCTGCCACTTCCTTCCGCAATATTGGAGCAAACGGATACGGCCGATCTTCTCATTTGGGAGACAAGTCCAAATTTTTCATTGTTTGGAAAATGTTTTGTACACTCATACACCAGCAAGGTGACTTGTTTTGCTTTTATCCAAACACTCAGCTTTTCAAATCCAAATTGCCTGTTTTCCATTTTTTTACGAAAAATAAAGCCCCTACTCTTTATGCCTTGAGTAATGGGGCATTTTTTTTCAATAATTTCCCTCATCCCCCCTCATAAACTCTCATAAACCCTTATAAACATTTGAATATATGACGAAATGTTCATAAATTTATATCCGCTACTTAATGGATGAATTATGAACAAAAGAAAGCCCTCCCTGATAGAGCGCATCGCCGAGCAACTGCGCATCATTCCCAACCTGCATCAGGAAGAAATCGATTTGCCAAGGCTTACTGAGCCGGGCGACCTTACCAAATTTCCGCCCCCGGAGAAGTGGGACGACTGGACCGAATACGAAGCCACCGCCTGGCCCCGCCACGAAAAAAGGCACTATACTATTGTGCCCACTACTTGCTTCAACTGCGAGAGTGCCTGCGGCATGCTGGCTTATGTAGATAAAACCACCAACCGGGTGCGCAAATTCGAGGGCAACCCCTATCACCCCGCCAGCCGGGGGCGCAACTGCGCCAAAGGGCCTGCTACCGTCAATCAACTCAACGATACCGACCGCATACTCTACCCGCTGAAACGCAAAGGCCCACGCGGCTCCGGCGAGTGGGAGCGCGTAAGCTGGGACGAAGCCCTCAACGATATCGCGGGGCGTATCAATAAAGCCATCAAGGAGGGGCGCAACAACGAAGTAGCCTATCACGTAGGCCGCCCCGGCCACGAAGGCTATATGGACCGCGTACTGCAAGCCTGGAATGTGGACGGCCACAACAGCCACACCAACGTGTGCTCTTCCGGCGCCCGCTTCGGCTACGCCGTCTGGTACGGCCACGACCGCCCCAGTCCCGACCACGCCAACGCAAAATTCATCCTGCTGGTGAGCGCTCACCTCGAAAGCGGCCACTATTTTAACCCCCACGCTCAGCGCATCATCGAAGGCAAAATGAAGGGCGCCAAACTGGCTACCCTCGACCCGCGCCTGAGCAATACCGCCAGCTTGTCGGACTACTGGATGCCCTCCTACCCCGGCACCGAAGCCGCCGTACTACTGGCGATGGCCAAGGTGATCCTCGACGAAGGACTCTACAACCGCGAATACCTGCACGACTGGGTCAACTGGCAGCAATATCTCACTACTGTTTACCCCGACCGCGCCTGCACTTTCGAAAACTTTATCGAAGCCATGCGCGAGGTCTATGCCGAATACACCCCCGAATATGCGGAACAAGAAAGCGGCGTAAAAGCGGAAATGATTGTAGAAGTCGCCCGCCTCATCGGCGAGGCCGGCACGCGTTTTGCCACCCACAACTGGCGCAGCGCCTCCAGCGGCAACCTCGGCGGTTGGGCAGTGGCGCGCACGCTGCACTTCCTCAACGTACTCACCGGCAGCGTGGGCACCTTTGGCGGCACATCGCCCAATACCTGGAACAAATTCCACCCCAAATTTTTCGACCACCCGCCGGCACAAAAATTCTGGAACGAACTCCACTTCCCCAACGAATATCCGCTGGCGTATTTCGAGATGAGCTTCCTGCTGCCCCACTTCCTCAAAGAAAACCGGGGCAAAATGGATGTATACTTTACCCGCGTGTTCAACCCGGTGTGGACCTACCCCGACGGCTTCTCCTGGATCGAAATGCTCACCGATGAGAGCAAGATGGGCCTCCACATAGCCCTCACCCCCACCTGGAACGAAACCGCCTACTACGCCGACTACGTGTTGCCGATGGGTCTGGCCAGCGAACGCCACGACCTCAACAGCTACGAAACCCACGCCGGCGTGTGGATAGCCTTCCGCCAACCCGTGCTGCGCGAAGCCGCCCGCCGGGCAGGCAAAGAGGTCACCTTTACCTACGAAACAAACCCCGGCGAAGTATGGGAAGAAGACGAATTCTGGATCGAGCTGTCGTGGCGCATGGACCCCGACGGCAGCCTCGGCATCCGCAAACACTTCATCTCTCCCTACCGCCCAGGCGAAAAGATCAGCATCGACGAATACTATCGCTTTGTTTTTGAACATACCAAAGGCCTGCCCGAAGCAGCCGCCAAAGAAGGCCTCGACGCGCTGGAATACATGCGCAAATACGGCGCTTTTGTGGTAGAAGAACACGCCTACAACAAACACCTCGACGAACTCAGCGCCGCCCAACTCGAAGGCTCGGAAGTAGACCCTGCTACGCAGATTATCCGCAAAAACGGCAAAGACATCGGCCTCATGCTCAATGGCAAAGCCGTGGTGGGCTTCCCTACCCCTTCGCGCAAAAACGAGTTTTACTCGCAGACGATGGTCGACTGGAAGTGGCCGGAATACACCATTCCTACCTACATAAAAAGCCATATCCACGAGTCGGAGATGGACCGCGAGAAAGGCGACTTCCCGCTTGTGCCCACTTTCCGCATACCCACGCTGATCCACTCGCGTTCGGGCAATGCCAAGTGGCTGTACGAAATCTCCAACCGCAACCCCATTTGGATGCACCCCAGCGACGCCGCCAAATTTGATATCAAAACCGGCGACCTCGTGCGCGTAAATACCGCCATCGGTTACTTTGTCGACAAAGTGTGGGTCACCGAAGGTATGAAACCCGGCGTAGTAGCCTGCTCGCACCACCTGGGCCGCTGGCGCCGTCCGCAGGATGCCACTGCCAACCGCTGGGCTCTCAACACCGTCAGCATCGAAAACGACGGCAACGGCGGCTGGCGCATGCGCACCCTCGAAGGCATCAAACCCACTAAAACCTCCGACCCCGATACGGCGCGCATCTTCTGGAGCGACGGCGGCGTACACCAGAATATAACCTTCCCGGTGCACCCCGACCCCATCAGCGGCATTCACTGCTGGCACCAGAAAGTGCGCATAGAACGCGCCCAACCCGACGACCGCTACGGCGATGTGTGGTGGATACGAATAAGTCGTTTGAGGTGTACAAGGAATGGCTGGCTATGACACGCCCCGCCCCCGGCCCCAATAACCTGCGCCGCCCCTGTGGATGAAACGGGCGTTGAGGCCGAGTGAGGAGATGTTTTACCTGGAATAAACTGAGATTGAGGGAGGGAGGGTGAGAGTGTGGGAGGGAGAGACGGCTTGGATGAAGTGTATCTGAAACAGAAAATCAGTTTCCCAACGGATCAAACTCATTCCCTTCGCTGTCAATGTAAATTTTCCAGCCGTTGGAAGATGCATGGCCAATCCAGGTACGACCCTGGGGTAATCGGTAGTTCCCGGTCATTCGGTCCCTGTTGATCAGGGAATCAAAACCCATGGCGCCGCCGTATTTGAACCCCGTTACCTGTTTGCCATCGAGTCGAAAAAAGGCGATCTTCCTGCCGACCGAGGCCGTGAATGCCGTTGGCGAGGTGCCGACCGATTCAAAAATCTCCGGGCTGAGGAACTCTCCTTTGCCGTTGAGCAAGCGGAACTGTTGTGGGCCGATCTGCCCAAAAAACAGACCCGGCACGTCGTCGTGGCTGATGATGGATTCAAAAAGGAACTCGGTCAACTGCTTGCCCCGCAGGTCGAAAATCGCAATTTTGGAGTCCATATTTTTGGCTGCAACCAAGGAACGCCCGGCAACCAAACGCACCTGAGCATATTCAATGGGCATCACAAAAACGCCGGTTGAATCCACTAAACCCTGTTTTTTAGCATCCGGCGTTCCTACGCCAAACAGTCCGTGCGCATATTTGGAGTGGATATACCCATGTTCGACGGGCAGAATCGGGCGGCCATCCAACGTGACCAAACCAAATCGATTGTCCTTCCCGATACAAACGACCTTATCTTCCACCCACATCAGGTACTCAAACTCAAAAGGCAGCACCACTTTCTTTTGAAAATCAACGAGTCCTACCTTGCCGTTTTGACGGGCATAGATGAGTTTTTTCCGGTCAATCCCGCCGCCGGTTTCCCAACGGTCAAAATGGGTTTCGATGACTGTTTTCCCCTGCCGGTTGATGAGCCGCTGCAAACCAGGTTTGGAGAGCAGCACGAGGGAGTCCGTCTGATCGTAATACGTGGCCTCGGCCCATTCAAAAGGCTCAAAAGTGCGGCCGGTGGGGTCAATCAGGCCCCAAAGCCCATTTTTTGCAGCCAAAAGCCAGGGAAAACGCTTTTTGGCATTTCGGCTGGAGGTCTTAATTTTTTGAAATTCAAAGGGCACGACGATCTCGCCTTTCTGGTTGATAACGCCCGTCTGCCCATTTTTTCGGCCAATCATAAAATCCGAATATGTCAAGTCTATCTCCTCAAATTCGGGCTGGATAAGCACTTGACCGGTCATCAGGTTTTTGAAACCGTACAGGCCGTCCAACTGGAACCACTCTACGCGATCTTCTTTGGATTGGCTGGATTCATGCTGCGGGGCTTCTATGACCGTTTCTTCCAAATCTATTTGCGCGGCGGCGAAAAGGGGGAGGGCCAGGAATGAGAGCAAAAGCATTTGTTTTTTTAACATGAATAGCATAGATTTTATGATAATATCAGCAAACTTACTCCCGCTCTCCAAGGCCAATATACCGAACAACCTTCCACCTTCCGCCATTGATCCTGCAGACAACCGTCCAGATCTTACGATAAAAGTCCTCTTCCGGCAACTGGCACTTTGCTGTAAAATAGCCGAGTTCAATGTTTTTCATCGTGTTTTTGGCGAAATCTTTGCCGAAAAGTACCGCAGACGTATCTATTTTTGCTTCAAGCAAAACGGCATCCTCCCATAAAGTCCATTCCTTGAATTTTGGATTCCAATTTTCTCTAAATTGAAACCGAAAGCCTTCTTGGTTTTCTTCCCATTCAAATTCGTGACGCTTATCGGATTCTTGTTCCAGAAACACTTCGTCCTGGATGACATTGCCGGCAAACTCGATCCGAACTTTCATTTCGCACCACTCCCGATGCTCTTTTTTTGAGATGATGATCTCGTCGTCCAGCATATTGCGTGTTGGGCTGGCTAAGGCTTTTAGCAATCGTTCGGCGAAGGCTTCGGGCGTGTCGGGCTGGCGGTTTTGGGCGCAAGACAGTATGGTTAAACAGATACTGACGGCGATTAAAATAGTCTGCCTCATTTGCTGGATATTTTTGAATTGGCAAGTTTTATTCCTCCTTCACTATTGTCATTGATTCGTGTTCATAAATATATTTTTCCATTTTTTCATCAAATAAAAGCATACTTCCACCACTAAACAAATGTGCGTAAAATAGAAATTCTACCCCTTCCGGTCGAGAAGATCTATCAATAAATCGCTCTCTTAAATCTTTATCTATCACTCGAAAGTGTTTGTAAACCAGTGGATGCAACTCATTACCTTGCATATCAATCATACCCCATATATATTTACTGCTTGAATCTTGGCGAACAGTAATCACGTTAAGCGATGTATATTTTTCGAAATCTTTTTCATCCATTCCCAAAGGCGGGCTACTATCTTCGTTGTATATATTGAAGTGGCTATAAGGTCCTAATTTTACTTTCGTAAAAGGGTTGTATAAATAAAACTCGTCATTTTGTCCATCTTCAGCGATTAATGCAATCAAATCAGAATTATTTATGTAACCTACATTCTCGAACGATGTGTCAAAAATCAATTTACCATCAAATCCATATAAGTAACTTCGTAGTTGATTATCATCTTGTTTTAAAATTTTTACAATTGTTTTTGTATGTTCATCAACTTCAACTTGAAAGCACTCCTCAAAGCCAAATAATTTTAATCCATCTTTATCGAAAACAGCATACTGATTATCATTGCTGACCAAATACATCTCTACAACTTCTTTGGAAATTTTGTTTGTTGGAGGAAGTGTTTTTCTGCCCTTATTAAAAAACGGAGAGACGCCGCTATAAATCGTATCAATAAGTATGTCTCCCGACTGAGATACAACGCCCATCTTCTTACCTGTAGTTGTAATCACTTTATTTTTTAGCACAGAATTTTGAGCATTACCCCCATAAGCCATTAAAATCATCAGGAATATGTATATTCTTCTCGTCATATATGCTGGTTCTTTATTTTGTCATAACAAATGTTTTCCGAAATGCGTTTAAGCCGCGAATTTGCGAAGGTCTGGATTTTTTATCACAAAGTCAATTTGGCTGTGAACCGCCTCCGGTGGTGACGAGGTGACGGCTGAGGAGCGACCCTGGTGTTATTCACACTTCTCAAGATGGATATATATGTGTGAATCATGTAACTTTTTACCAGAGCCATGTAAGACATTGCAGCGGCGGCGCATTTATTTTTATAGGGTCAAAATGCAGTCATCCGTTCCGTAATATCTTAAAAATTTTGATCCTCATACCCTGCTGGTATTAGGGTTGTCGTTTTTTTCGGCACAGGTCTCCACAGTAAAGCAGCAGGAACAAAAAGAATCCAGTTATTCGCCTGTTATAGAAGAGCCGTTTGACAAAGTGTTGGCTAAGGACAAAACGCTGAAGAATGAGATCATGAAACGCCAGATGGATTTATTGGGCGACCGCTACGATCTTACGAAAAAAGTAAGTTCAGAGGTGACGATGTCCAATGGCAAAACCGTTGTTCGTAGGCCTACGGCCAGGTTAAAAGGGGTTACCTGGGATCAACTCGCCATGATGACGCCAGAAGAGATCAAAGAAAAAGGTATATTTCCCTACCTGCCGTTGCCGCATCCGAACCATCCTGTCGGAGGTATGATCTTTCCGCAGACGGAAATAAAAGAGCTTGCCCGGCTACAGCGTTTCGATCTCGACTTTGACCTGCCTGATCATTTTCTGCCCGAATTTCCGCCGCCGATTTATTTAACCACACACAAAGAACTGGGTGATGTATCACAGGGTAAAATGGTCACCATTGACAATTTTACGACCTGTTCAATGGCATCTTAAACCCCAAACAACTGGAAGGGCTGCGTCTTTTGGTGGCACAATTTCCACAACAACAGTTTAATTCAACTGCCGATCGAAAAACAGAAAAGCCAAGCCTCGGCGTAACCTGTTTCGATTGCCATGTAAATGGCCACACCTCAGGCGCCATCCATTTGGTGGGCGACATCCGTCCGCAGGCCAACCGAAACCGTATCGAAACGCCTTCGCTGCGCGGCGTGAATATTCAGCGCCTTTTCGGTTCGCAACGGGCGCTTAAAACCGTGGAGGATTTTACCGAATTTGAACAAAGGGCCGCATACTTCGACGGCGATCATTTGCTCGCGGCTAAAAAAGGGGTGAACGTGCTGGACAGAGGCAGCCAGGTTCAATTTATGGCGGAGTTCCAGGAATTGCTTGATTTTCCACCGGCGCCCAAACTGGATATTTACGGCCGGCTTGATCCGAAAAAAGCGTCGGAAGCGGAATTGAGGGGCGAAACCCTGTTTTTTGGCAAAGCGAAATGTGCCGGTTGTCATGCACCGCCGTATTACACGGATAATGGCATGCATGATTTGCAGGTGGAACGCTTTTATAAATCGCAGACGATTAACGGGCAGTATATTCGCCCCGAAGGCGCTATTAAAACATTTCCACTAAGAGGAATAAAAGACTCGCCGCCGTATTTACACGACGGCAGATTGCTCACCCTCGAAGATGTCGTGGAGTTTTTCAACCTTGTTCAACAAACCAAATTAAGCAGCGCTGAGAAAAAAGATATTGTTGCATTCATTCGGCAATTGTAATATTTGCCGCGTATTCAAGTCAGCGAAGACCCATTTTTTCGTTTTTGAGTAAGAGCTTGTTCCAATGAGTACGGGAGTTTGTGCTAAAAATTTGATGCGTCGGCCCTGGGGAGTGAGTTACCGAAATGAAATCATACTCAAAGGCACACTATGCTCCACTCGTTGATTATTCCGGATATCAAAAATTTCCATTTTGATTATCGGATCTGGTATGCCCCAATCCACGCTGATCAGGCCAAAATGGTTTTCCATAATGGGGCCTTCGATGCGGTTATCATTGGGTGTGGCAAAATGCCAGGTAGAAGTGATGCCGCTGGCGGTGACATCATAAATAGGGTACAGGCCGTCTTCGCGCAATACGGAGATTTCGCCGTAGTGCACATCGCCGCTGATGAACATTACGCCGCCGGCGCGGGTCTTTTTGATGAGCTGGAGCAAACGTTGGCGTTCGTGGGGAAAATTAGCCCAGGCTTCGTATCCGTTGAAGGAAATGCCAAACTGGGTGCCGGTGCCGATAATGCGGAGGTCGGCGGGTTTACGAAGTTCTGCTTCGAGCCATTGCCATTGGGTTTCACCGAGCAAGGTAGAGTCGGTGGTTTCATGGGGGTAATAATCGAGCGGATAGAAATAGCGGTCGTCCCAGTGCAATTCGCCGCGATAAGTACGCAGGTCGTCGCGGAAAGTACGGTTGTCCAGCAGAATCACTTGCAAGCGTCGGCCTTGCACATCGAATAGGTACGAGGTATAAATGCCCTCGTGTTGCCGCCGGGGTGAATCGGCGGGTTCCTCCCAGAAGTCGAGAAAAATTGCTTTAGATTCTTGTTTGAAAGGGTAATGACGACCGGAGTCGTTCCAGCCGTAGTCGTGGTCGTCCCAGGTGGCTAGTAAGCGGGTAGATTTTTTAAGGCGCTGGAATTCGGGTTTAGCGGCCAGTTGGGCGTATTTGTCTCGCAGCACCTGCATGTCTTTGGTATCGCCATAGATATTGTCGCCCAGAAATACAAACAGGTCGGGACGGTGCGTCGCGGCGATATCGAGTATAGGCTGCGCTTTGTCCTCGTGTCCGCAGGAGCCGAAAGCAATACGGGAGACAAGGGGGGTGGGCGATTGCGCCAGGGTGCTTAATGAAACGATCAACAAGACACCGAGATAAAGATATTTCATAGATTTATTTTCATGTAATGAACAGCCTCCTCTAGTTCTATCATTTCCTCAATATGTCATTGATTATGTGGAGCCGCGAATAACCGCAGTAAGGGCTAATAGCTGCTTATTCCCGGTTATTCGCTTATCTGCGAAGGTCTGGTTTTTTTATCACAAAGCCAACACGGCTTACCCCAGTTCGCTGATAATGGTTTCCTATCTGCCTGACCACCGGCCTCCGAAGAGGCGCTGGCCCAATATCGGGAATAGCAGGATTTGTAGCTTAGGCTACTTTTAAGGGTTCGTTGTGTGAAAAAAGAATATTTAACAAGCTAAAAAATTTGCAAAAAGCAGTAAAACCTACTACCTTTAGCAAAATTTCACACTTATGGTTAATGCCAAAAACCATATAAGCCTCGGAAAATGGGTAGAAGAACAACTAGCCCAGGGCAGATATGCTTTTGCCTTGGCTACCCTGAGAAAGCATTTTGCACAGCAAACCGAAACAGCGATAAAACACTCTCTTATCCGCTTGGCACAAAAAGGCAAAGTAATATCCGTACACAAGGGATATTACCTCATAATACCGCCCCAATACGCCATCAAGGGCATACTGCCGCCGCCGGTATTCTTAGATGCCCTCATGCGATTTTTAGGGCGACCGTATTACATCGGTTTGCTTAATGCGGCTGCCTATCATGGCGCCTCTCACCAACAGCCCCAGGAATATTTTGTGATGACCAATTTCCCGGTACTTCGCCCTAACTTAAAAAAAGGCTTAAAGATCAATTACATCAGCATAAAGCAAATCCCTGAAAACCTGTTAGAACAGCGAAAAACAGAAACGGGATATGTGAACGTGTCCAGCCCTGCATTAACGGCCACTGACCTGGTACAGTTTGAAAAAAGGATCGGCGGGCTCAACCGCGCCGCCACAGTGCTGAACGAACTAGCCGAAGCGCTCCACCCGGCAGATTTTGACAAGCCTTTATTCGATCACGCCCCAGTTACAGCCTTGCAACGCTTAGGCTATTTGTTGGAATTCGTTTGCGACCAACCCGATCTTGCAGATGCACTGTATGCCGCCATGGAAAAACACGACTTACCTCTTTTTCGGATACCGTTAAAAGCATCGGGTGCAGTCAAAGGGTTTTCCAGCGAGAATCGGTGGAAGGTGATTGTGAATGTGGAAATTGAGATTGACGAATGATACCTCAAGCGTATATTACCGAATGGAGCGGGATGGTTCCGTGGCAGGCGAATGAGCAGGTGGAGCAAGACCTGGTGATTTGTCGTGCACTTGTATCAATATTTTCGGACGAATGGCTCGCGCAGCGATTGGCATTCCGTGGTGGTACAGCAATCCATAAATTGTATTTGAGTCCTCAACCACGCTACTCGGAAGATATTGATTTAGTTCAAATAACGTCCGAGTCTTTTGGGCCGATCTTCGACAGGATCAAAGCGCAATTATCCTTTTTAGGAGAACCGCAAAGGAGGCAAAAGGCAAATAACAATACCTTGATCTATCGCTTTGAATCCGAGTTTCCGCCTGTTCAAACGCTGAGGTTAAAAGTGGAGACGAATTGCAGAGAGCATTTCTCTGTATTGGGCTATCAGAAAGTGCCTTTTAACGTTCAATCCTCCTGGTTCTCCGGGACTGCCGAACTTACTACCTACCGGTTAGAGGAACTACTCGGCACCAAACTGCGGGCCTTGTACCAACGACGCAAGGGTCGCGATCTGTTTGATTTGTACAGCGCCTTGTCCCAACAACCTGAACTGGACAAGGATGCATTGTTGCATACATATAGAGCGTATATGGCATTTTCCGTTGAGGCCCCACCCAGCCAACGAGAATTTGTCCTAAACTTGGAAGCCAAAATTCAAGACCCTGAGTTTCTGGGAGATACTATGGCACTGCTTCGGCCAGAAACAGCTTATTATCCGCAAGATGCGTATGAGTTAGTGAGCAGGGATTTGATTGCGAGGATATGATCAAGTTTTGGCTATTGCACCTTGCTAAGGTCTGGGTTTTTTTTTCACAAAGTCAATATGGCTGGGAGCCGCCTCAGGTGGTAACGGCCACGAACCGCCTTCGGTAGTGACGAATTATCCTTCCCATCCTTCCAACATCCCCTCTATCCTAGTTGAAATCGGTACCGGGGAGGAACGTGCGTCTCAGTTAGTAACAGCCGGGAACTCCTCGGTGGTGACGGCCACGAACCGCCTCCGGTGGCCACGAATTATCCTTCCCATCCTTCCAACATCCCCTCTATCCTAGTTGAAATCGGTACCGGGGAGGAAGGTGCGTTTCAGATAGTGACGGCCACGAACCGCCCCCGGTAGTGACGAGGTGACGGCCACGGAACGCCATTGCGATACATTAGGCTCAGCCCTTTGAACAGACCGCCAGGCTACGCAAGGCTCCCCCAGCAGATTCAGAGACGGGTCGAAAATAATTTTCCATATTGTACGGCGCCTTGGCAATAGAACATTAACCCCGTGCATCCCTAAAGGATTACCCTTACCACTTCTCCTTCTTTTATCAATTTGCTCACCACGGTTTTTTCCCCATCTTTTACTATCACCTGTATGCGTCGATCAATACGCTGTGCCTCAATACTCAAATCTTTCTGAAAAGCCCGAATATGATGGAGTTTCATCCGTTGCCAGGCAGAAGGCAGTCGGGGGGTAAAACTAAAACTATTTAATCCCTCCGGGCGGATGCCAAACAACCCTTCGGTAAAAATGCGGCAATACAAACCACTTTCGGCAGAAAGATGACGCTGGTTGCCTTCCGGATATGCTTCAACAGGGTAAGGCACATGGTCGCCCAGTAAACGGCGGTTGGAGTAATAATGTAAAAACTGGAGCGCTTTATCTGTTTCACCGGCCGCCAATACCCCTCGAAGGGCGTAAAGCGTGGACCTGTCCCAGAATGTTCTATCGCCGGCGAGACTGGCCAGCCGGTCCTGTGTCCATAAGCTGGAGGAAAAAAGCGCGGCGATCGTTTGTGTTCCGCGCTCGTATATTCCCATAGTGAGCGGGATGCATATCCACGCGCGCAGGGTGTCATTGCCTTTGTAATAGCGGTAGGTGTGAAAGCCTTCCACCTCGGCGCCAAAATATTTTTCAATGGCGGCTTTCAATTCTTTTGCCTGCTGCCGGTACCGATGGATCTGATTTTTCTTCCCCTACCTGGTTGCCCAGATATACCGCGGAATTCAAGGCATCGTAATATAATGAGGACGTGCAAAGGTTGGCTGCGCCCGAAGGGAACCGTCCTTCCAACTCGTCAGAATCAGAATTTACCACACCATCAATATTCAAATTTCGGCGACAATATTCCAGACCCCATTTGATTAACGGCCACAACTGTTTTGCTTCGCTCATATCCCCTCTTGCCAAAGCATACCGGGCCGCACCATACGCAATCATGGCTGCATCGCCGCGGTCGCCGGCGCCATTCCAGATATCAGTCCCTTCCGCAATTATTGAACTGGGAATGGGCTTATACGCCGGGTTCATAAATCTTGCAAAATGCAGGTAGGCATTCAGGCTTGCTTCATTGCCGTAGTCGTAGCCAAGAAATGGAAAAAATGGGCCGATGTATTCTGCCTGGTCGTTGGCCCAGATAGCGGCATAATACGATTCACCCCCGGGGCCGTGCATGGGGCCGCCTCTTGTTTGAAAAATGCTTTCAGCAGCCCGTACTTTGGCAAAGGCAAATTCCCTGTTCAATACGCTATCGGGGGTCTCCAATACCAGGTTGCCCCATATTTCCCGCACAAATGCCAGCCGCTTGTTTTTTTCTTCCTCACAGTTTGCCGAGGGAACCGGATCGGATTGTTTTACGCCGGAATAAAAAACAGAAAAACTGACAGCATCATTGGCGCCCAAGCTAAAATGCCCCGCATTCATAACCTCTGCATGGATGGCATAGCTGCCTTCAACTCCCTTGGCCGGATCGGTAAGATAGGTCTGGCTTGATTTTGGCGCCTCCACCATGCAGGTTTTGTTTGAGATGTTTTTTATGGTATATATTTCGCAAAATCCCGGTTTATCTACCGAGGGGAAATACTGCCTCGTCAGTTCGAGATTCCCACCCGCTGTGCTTTTTACAATCAGCGTTCCATTGAGCGTAATGGATGAAACCTTCTCATTTTCAATAGGTCTATAATTAACGGTTACCCATTCAAATCCATCCTGGCCGAAGCGGCGGGTAAGGCTGGCATGCGTATTATTGGGAATGGTGCGCAGCATGGGCCATACCAGGCTCCGGGTGGCGTGAAAAGACCCGTCATCTGCTATTTCGTAGCGCAGCACACGAAATTCTTTGCCGCTCATCTCAATATGATCGCTGTGTGGAATATTATTACCGATGATCCACGAGATAGAGCCGTCGGCATTCATTTGCCAACGCCGATAGTCCTCGCAGGAGATTCAATGGCGAAGCATGTGAATAAGACTACCGGCAATAAGCGGGCTATCATTTTTATCGGCATATTGTTCATCAAATGGTGTATGCGCGAATTTATGAATCTTTTCCCACAATGCCAATGCAGCACGGCCGCCATTGGATGCTCAGTTGGTTGTCGGCTAACGGGCGCGAACCCCGGCATCGCCAAGCAAAAAACAAGCAAAAATTCCCCATAACTTCTGAACTTTGCCCTTCCAAAAAAAGCATACCATGCCACCCAGCATACCGAAGGGCACACGCGATTTTACGCCGGAGCAAGTCAACCGGCGCAACTATATCTTCGATACCATCCGCAAGGTCTTCGTTGCCTTTGGCTACCAGCCCATTGAAACGCCGGCCATGGAAAACCTGTCGACCCTCACCGGTAAATACGGCGACGAGGGCGACAAGCTGCTGTTCAAAATACTCAACAACGGCGACTTCCTCGATAAAGCCGACGCCGACGCCCTCGCCGCCCGCGACTCCTCCCGCCTGGCGCCCAGCATCGCCAAGCGCGGCTTGCGCTACGATCTCACGGTGCCTTTTGCGCGCTTTGTGGTGATGTACCAGCACGAAATCACCTTTCCCTTTAAAAGATACCAGATACAACCCGTATGGCGCGCCGACAGGCCCCAGAAAGGCCGCTACCAGGAATTCTACCAGTGCGACGTGGACGTGGTGGGCAGCGATAGCCTCTATTACGAGGCCGAACTGGTGCAGATCTACGATAGCGTCTTCCACAAGCTGGGACTGCCCGTCGCTATCAAGCTCAACAACCGGAAAGTCCTCTCCGGTATCGCCGAGGTGGCCGGCATTGCCGACCGCTTTGTGGAGATGACCGTGGCCATCGACAAACTCGATAAAATCGGCATCGAAGGCGTGCGCACCGAGATGCTCGGCCGCGGCATCGACGCCACATCAGTAGCTATCATAGAAGACATCCTCCAGATCACCACCATCGACGCCCTGAAAACCCGCCTCGCCGCCAGCGAAACCGGCGCCAAAGGCGTGGAAGAACTCGAAACGGTGTTCGACTACCTCAGCCTGGCCCCGGTGCACAACGAAGTGCGCTTCGACGTCACCCTCGCCCGCGGGCTCAGCTACTACACCGGCTGCATCTTTGAAGTCGCCGCCAAGGGCGCCCAGATGGGCAGCATCGGCGGCGGCGGCCGCTACGACAACCTCACCGGCGTGTTCGGCCTCAAGGGCGTATCGGGTGTGGGCGTCTCCTTCGGCGCCGAGCGCATCTACGACGTGATGCTCGAACTGGGCCTTTTCCCCGATGACGCCGCCGCCGGCCTGCAGGTGCTCTTTGTGGCTTTCGACGAGGCCACGCACCGCTATGCCTTCCAGGCGCTCAGTCAGCTCCGCGCCGCCGGCATTAACGCCGACCTTTACCCCAAACCCGTCAAGCTGGCCAAGCAAATGGAGTATGCTAATAAACGGAATGTACCGTATGTGGTGGTAGTGGGGAGTGAGGAGATGGCGCAAGGGCAGTATACGCTGAAAAATATGCAGAGCGGGGAGCAGGAGCGAGTGGACTTGGCGGGATTACTGCATTGCTTGAGGGAAAGAGGGTGAGAGGGAGAGAGGAGAGAGGGAGAGAGGGGGTAACAAGCTTTAACATGGTCGTTTTCCTGATTGTCGGGTGACAGATGAAACTGGGAATGACGCACTTAACTCTCTTATTCGCTTTTCTATTGATCTGGGGATGAACATATTGTATTATTTTATGCAAATATATAATCAAAAAATGGATTTGCATAAAAAATCTACAAAACTTGCTTAGAACTCGCTTCGGGATCAGCAAATCAGCAAATCAGCAAATCAGCAAATCAGCAAATCAGCACATCAGCACATCAGCACATCAGCACATCAGCCTTCATCTCCCCCACACTTTCATACCGCGCCCAAGCCTGTGGCTGCGTAGCCCGAAAAATAATATCACTTACCCCGGCAGGAATGCCCGGCGTGTACTTGGAAAGGGTTTGGTAAATATCCCGTGGCGAGGAAAACCCCGCGTAAGTGGAAAACCGGTGCGGGTGCAGCATCTCAAATAACAAAATGCCAAGCTGGTAAATGTCGGTTTTTTTGTTGACGACACCCTGCTCGGCCTGCTCGACGGGCATATAACCCCTGGTGCCGAAGATGTTCTGCTTGATGATGGTTTGGTATACGTACATCGTTTGACCAGGTGCAGGAGGACCCGGGTATACGATGGTGGCATTGGGGTCAGTGGGCAGCGGCGGAGCGTATATGGTGCGTGGCGACAACATCGTTTTTTTGTCGAATTGGGCCTCCAACTGAAATCCCTTGAGGTAACTCACATCAAAATACAGGAAGTCGAGGATGATGGGCTCGTAAGTTGAGGTGAGGATGATGTTCGAGGGTTTGATGTCGCCGTGGATGACGCCTTGTACCAACTGCCCGTCGGCGTTGTAAAATTCGAGCCTGTGGGCGAAATCGATGGCGTCGACTATTTTTTTATAAATACCAATTAGCTGCAATACGTTTTCTGTGGTGAGTTTGTATTTGGAAAACTCGTCGATGCGGCTGCCCTGGATGTAGTCCATGGCGATGACGAGCCGCTGGGAGCCTTCTATCTGTTCACTGCTGAGGTGGTAGGTGTGTACGATATTCGGATGCTGTAATTGTGGTATGATGGTGTTGCCCTCTACCAGCATTTTCCGGAATTCGTCGGAGAAGTAATTGATGCCGTGTGATATTTTGAGCGCTACCCGGTGGCCGGTGATGCTGTGCGCCGCTTCGTATACGGCTCCAAAGCCCCCCGAGGCAATATAGCGTTCGATTCGATAGCCCTGGACGACCTGTCCGACGATGTTGCTTTTGATGTATTCCGGCACCTGGCCAAATACCGTGGGATAAGCTATCGTGCGGTTGTCGGGGTTGATGAGCACGGTGGGGGCGTTTTCTATGCTCATCGGAGGCGCTTCGGGTGCTTTCGGCTGGGGGCTGTTGTAGGTATGGATAATCGATATAAGCGACTCGGCGATATCGCTGTAGGGTTTGTCGGGGGTTTCCCACTGCGGACTGCTCAGCGGGAGTTCTTTATCCGGCAGCATATTCATCCAGCTAATCTTGGTGAATTGCCAGGGGCAATAGCGGGTCAGCACAGGCACTACCAGCAGCGCTTTTTCTTTGTGTAGCTTGAGGATGAGGTCGAGTTGGTCTTTATAATAAAAATCAGAAGCTATAAAATCCGCGCTGATGAGCAGGATGACGATGTCGGAGTCCGATATTTTTCCGGTGATGACGTCTTGTATATTTTCGCCCAGTTCTACAAGATCGCTGTGCCATAGTTGGTCTATGAGATGCAGGTGTTTCAATACGGCGAGGTGTTTTTCCAGCCGTTCGAAAAAGTCTTTGTCTTCTTTTGTGTAAATGATATTAAGTTTCACCCGCCTGGTATTTTTCAGCACTTAGCACTTAGCAATCCTAAATGAACAATGACCGGCCTTATGGATTTTTAGGGCTACCGTTCTTAGTGGCAATTTTAATCAAAGGCCGGCTACCAAGCGCCCTTGTTTGAGCCCGGCAAAGTTCTTCCCGGCTTTGACCAGGTGAACTTTGGCGGGTGAGTTTGGGCGCGCGACAAAAAATTGCCACTTAGAACGGTCTAAAAATACATAAAGCCTTGATTTTTCTTTTGTTACTTTTCTTTTTATCAAGAAAAAGAAAAGTAAACCAGGCATGGCATGCCCTCCATGCTGTCAAATTCGGGATAAATGGCGGCAATACTAAGTCCTATCGGCAATTTGCAAATTAAAAAAATCAATTGCTTGCGCCAAATTTTGCAACGCGTGTGCGCTAAGCCCATCGCCAAGCTGCCATTGCTCGCCGCTGATAAGCAAACACCAGGTTTTGGGCGTAGCGTCAAACAGCTCGTTGCAGAGATGCACCACGGCGGGTGGTTCCAGGCGGTGGGAGGTATAGGTGGGTTGTGGTTTGCCCTCACAGGGCGCCCATTGGAAGGGCGTTTCGCCGTTTTGCCAGGCATCTACGAATACCACTTGCCCGGCGCGGCTGATGAGTTCGGCGTCTTCTACCTGGAGTTGATAGCGATAGAGAATCTCGCCGTCAAAGCGGCCCAGTTCGGCTATGGCGTCGGCGAAAGCCCAGCCGAGGCCGTCATCGCCGCGGGCGGAGTTGCCCACGGCGATGAGGAGTTTGTGGCTGTTATCAGGAGCGGAGGCGTTCATCGATGGTTTCTCCTTGTGCGTTGATCAATGATACTTGCAGCGGCATCTGCCCGATGGCGTGGGTGGCGCAGCTCAGACAAGGGTCGTAGGCCCTGATGGCCACCTCTACCTGGTTGAGCATGGCGTCGGTGATGGTCGGATGTCCGCCCATGGACTGGCGGGCGACTTCGCGCACGGCCCGGTTCATGGCTTCGTTGTTGTGCGTGGTGGACACGATGAGGTTGCAGCGGGTGAGCTTGCCCCGCTCGTTGGCTTCGTAGTGGTGGATGAGCGTGCCCCGTGGCGCTTCTACCACGCCGATGCCTTCGGAGCGCCGTTGCCCCGTGCGCACCAGGTCGCTGCCCAATATGTCGGGATCGTGGAGCAGGTCGCGCACAATCTCGGCACAGTGCAGCAATTCGATGAGGCGGGCCCAGTGGTAAAACATGGTGCGGTTGTTGGGCATGGCGCCGCTGTATGCTTTAAAGTCCTGCCGCTCTTGTTCGGCCAGCGGCGTCGTGATGTAATCGCAGACGTTGATGCGGGCCAGCGGGCCTACGCGGTTCCAACCTTTGTCGCGCCCCAGGTGGGTGAGGTAGGGGAATTTGAGGTAGGTCCAGCGCTCTACGCCTTCTGAGAAATACCTTCGGTAGTGTTCGTCGGGCGCGTCTTTGAGGGTGATATTGCCCTGGGCATCGATAGCCCGCAGCCGGCCGTGGTAGAGTTCGAGTGCGCCGTCGGCATTCACCAGGCCCATGTGTCCCGAGGGGTAGGCGGCAAATACGTCGAGCCAGCCGGCATTTTTTTCGTGATAATCTTTAATAAAAGCCAACACCTCCAACGACCATTCGATCATCTGGTCTACCGACGGCAACTCCTGCCCGTCCAGGAAGTAATCGCGTTCTTCGGCCGTCATCGACTTGTACACGCCGCCGGGCACCGCAGCGATGCCGTGGATGCGCTTGCCGGCGATCACGCGGATGATCTCCTGCCCAAATTTGCGCATCAGGATACCCTTGCGCGCTAGTTCTTTGTTGGCAATGGCCACTGCGGCCACGTTGCGTTGTTCAACCGGCGCATCGAGGCCGAAGAGCAGGTCGGGCGCCGCCAGATAGAAAAAGTGGAGCGCGTGCGATTGGAATATCTGGCCGTAGTGCAACAGCCGCCTGATCTTGTCGGCGGTAGGCGATAAGTCCTCGGGGTCGAGGCCCTCCAGGCGGTCGACCGCTTTGGCGGCGGCCAGGTGGTGACTCACCGGACAAATGCCGCAGAGGCGTTGTACCAGCGCGGGCACTTCCCAGTAGGGGTGGCCCTGTATGAATCGCTCAAATCCGCGAAATTCTACGATATGGAACCTGGCCTCGCTCACCTCGTTGTGATCGTCGAGATGCACGGTAACGCGGCCGTGGCCTTCTACCCGGGTGACCGGGTCTATGATGATTTTTTTTCCCACGGTTAGTCGTATTTAAATTCCGATTTGATGATAGAGTAATCCGCGCCGAAAAGGATGTTTTTCAACACCTTCCAGATATGACTGGCATCGGGCGGGCATCCCGGAATGTAATAGTCAATTTCTACCAATTCGTTGCAGCCGTACACGCGGTCGAGCAGTTCGGGCAGGTCTTCGTGGTGGGGAATCACCTTGCCCTGTTCGAGGTCGGAGGTGGCGTGGCCGTAGGCTTCGTTGAGGCATTCCTCCAGCGGCACAAAGTTGCGCATAGCCGGCAAGCCGCCCCAGATGGCGCATTCGCCGACGGCGACGAGAATGTCGCAGTTGGCCCGGAAGGCTTTGAGTACCTCGATATTTTCGTCGTTGCAGCAGCCGCCTTCGATGATACCCACGTCGCAGCGCTTGGTAAATTTTTTGATGTCGGTGAGCGGCGATTTGTTGATTTCCACGACTTCAATGACGTCGAGGAGTTCTTCGTCGATGTCGAGCAGCGACATGTGGCAGCCGAAGCAGCCCGCCAGCGAGGTAGTGGCGATCACTTTTTTGGGTTGGCCTTTCAGGGGCGCCATGCCCGCTTTGGGCGTAGACACCGTCTGGCCGGCATCCTGCAGGTCGTATTTGCGTTCGCCGCGCGGCCGGGGCTGCGTTTTGCCGCGCACGAGAATAGCGCCGGTGGGGCACAGGTGCATGGCCTTGATGGCTTCTTCCTCGTCGAGTTTGGCCTCCTGGTCATAGTCTACGCGCACTTCGGTAGACGCTCCCCTATTTAGAAAACTAAACACGGGAAAGCCGTCTTTGGTATTCACCTCTTCCACACAACGGCGGCAAAGGATGCAGCGGTTGTGTTCCACAACGATGCGCTTGGGCCGGTAGTCGATAAAGCGGTTGAGGAAAAGGTGAGGAAAACGGCTGATCGTGACGCCCAGCCGGTAGCCCAGGCCTTGCAGGTCGCAGTCGCCGCTTTTTTCGCAAGCCGGACAGAAGTGGTTGCCTTCGGCAAACATCATCTCTATCATCGCCTTGCGCGCATCGTTGAGTTCGGGTACGTTAAACTCTACCTGCATGCCTTCTTTGGCCTTGATGGTGCAGGCGGCAAAGGCCTTTTTATCCACTTTTACCATACACACGCGACAGGTGCCGAGGGGCGGGTCGATGTGCTCGTAATAACAAAGCGAAGGAATCTTGATGCCGTTGGCAGCGGCGGCTTTTACCAGGTTTTCCCCTTCGGGCGCCTGGCAGGGTTTGCCGTCTATCGTGAAATTTACTGTTTTTTTCATAACAAAAAGGTTATCCGGGTGATCAGGAAGTCTGTTCAACGGCCTCGCGGTAATCGCCCAGGGCGCGGTCGAGGTCAAAGCCTTTTTCGCGGCCTTTGGCGCGCACGCGTTGCTGGAAGTAAGCCGGGAATTTCTGCATGGCGTTGATAAGTGCATGCGCCGAGGCTTTGCCCAGTCCGCAGCGACTGGCCACGCCCAGCAATTGCCCCCACTGCCTGATCTCTTCGAGGTCGGCGGGACGGGCCAAGCCGCGCTTCAGCAATTCGAGTTTGCGGCTCAGGAGAAAATTGCCGGCCCGGCAGGGCGTACACACTCCGCAGGATTCTGTTTTGAAAAATTCCGTGAAGTTGATCATCACCTGCAGCAAGTCGCGCTGGGTGTTGAACACCATTACCGAACCGCCGCAGAGCAAGTCTTCGTGACAGATACACCGGCTTTGTTCGGCTGCAGGCACACAAATGCCCGAGGGGCCGCTCACCTGGATAAAATAGGGGTCTTCCGCGCCGCAAAAGCCCAGCAGTTCGCCCACGGTCATACCCCACTCTATTTCGTAAATACCCGGAAACTTGCAGTCGCCCGCCACGCTGAGCAGTTTGGTGCCCGGCGAGCCGGGGGTACCCAGGCTGCGGAAAGCTTTGGCGCCCAATTCGATAATACGGGCTGCCGCGCAAAGCGTTTCCACGTTATTAACCGAGGTAGGCTGGCCGAGGTAACCGCGTTCCACCGGAAAAAACACCTTGGGCCAGGGTTCGCCGCGTTTGCCCATGAGGGAGTCGAGCAGGGCGGTTTCTTCGCCGCACACGTAGGCGCCGGCGCCCATCTGGATGCGTATATCGAAAGTAAAGGGCTCTTTTGCCGGCGTAGGCTGGCCCAGCCATCCCAGCTGCTTGTAGGTAGCGATAGCGGCTTCCAGTCGCGGCAGCAGGTAGCGGTATTCGGCGCGCAGATAAATGATACCCTCTGCCGCGCCGATGGCGTAGCCGCCGATCAGCATGCCCTCGATGAGCAATTCGGGCAGGCGGTTCATCAGCACCCGGTCTTTGAACGTACCAGGTTCTCCCTCGTCGGCGTTGCACACCAGGTAGTGTTGCTCGCCGGGGTTATTGCGGCAAATCTGCCATTTGTCGGCCGTAGGAAAAAAAGCGCCGCCCATACCCAGCAGGTGCGCCTCGCGAATCTCGTCGATCACCTGTTGGGGGGCTTATCGTCGTGAGGCGTTGCAGCGCCCGTCCCGGCGCAAAGTCGCGGAAGAAAATTGCGCGGTCGCCGGGTGGCACATAGCGAAGATGGTCTTCCACCGTATCGGCCAGTTCGGCCAGCGAAGCGCCGGCCCGCAGGGCGCTGATAAGTTGGAACACCCGCTCGGGCGTGACCTTTACAAAAGGATAAAAATTGATCAGCATAGCGGGCTCCTGGTCGCTGAGACCGATACAGGAAGTATCAAAGAGTCCGAACTGCCCGGTAGAGTCTACGCCGCCCCAGTGGCCGCCGGTAGCCTGTTCGAGCGCTTTTCGGATCGCCGCATACCCTTTCAATTCCGACAAGATGCTGTTGTTGAGATAAATAATGTACCTACCCGCCGGCTTGCGGTGGAAGAAGTGGTAAAACGTGCAAACCCCTTCCACTTCAATGGCGGAGACATCCAGTTTGGCAGCAATGTCGAAAATGTCTTGGTTGGAAACAAATCCTTTGGCGTCCTGGCAGGCCCACAACAGATTGAGCAGTTGCGTTTTTTCAGAATGATGCGTTGTTGTCATAATTGCCAGCATTTGTTAGGATAGCCTCCTTCTGCAGGCTATCAAAAAAACATGGCTTTTGCTTTGCTAAGACTCTCGTAAGTTACGCCAAACAGAAATGCGAAGCAAGAAGAAAGGGGGTGGGTTAGTGTGATTTTTACACTAGTATTACGGTGAGAAAAGTCATTGCAATGCGTTGGATCTTGATGTTGGATGTTGGATGCTGGATGTTGGATTGTTAATTTCAATTGTGGTGCAAAACCTACCATTTATCCTCGTCTATTTGCCTGCAATCCAGCAGCGAAGCTTCAAGCTCCCAAATATTTTTCGATAAGAAAAATGAAATAAAATAGAACAATCATTTGTTTTATAATAAAACTAATCGCATTTTTGCCTCAGCAAACAACCCACCACCATGCCAAACTCAGAACCATCCCAACAACAAATAGGCCGGCGGATCATGCAGTTGCGCAAGGCGAAGGGACTGTCACAAGAGGAACTGGCCAAAAGCATCGGCATGTCGCGACCTTCACTGGCTCAGATCGAACTGGGCAACAGAGGCATTGACGTGTTGGAATTGCGTAAGCTGGCGCTGGTATTGGCATTCTCTCGATGAATTGTTGTCGCCTGATTATGCAATACCGAAAGAAGTAAGCTTGGTGAGCGAGCCTTCGGCAACTCAATACGCAGTCAGGGTTTCTGTGCCCGAACTGAATGTGGTTAAATTGAAAAATGTGCTGCTCTATATGCTGGAACGCTGTGCGGGCAAGCCCAATTTGGGGGAATTTGTATTGAATAAGCTGCTCTATTTTTGCGATTTTAATTATTACGAACTTTACGAAGAGCATCTCACGGGAGCTAGGTACAAAAAGCTCCCCTACGGCCCCGCGCCGGAAAATTTGGATAACATCATTACCCAAATGATAGCGGATGGCCATTTGAAGCGAGTCAAGACCACTTATCAAGGATTTCCGCAAATCCGCTATCTGCCATTGGTTAAAGCGGACTTGACAAAGTTTTCCGCCGCAGAAAAAACGGTAATAGATGATGTTATCCAGCAAATGAGCGATTGGAACGCGAATATGATCAACGATTATACGCATAAAGATATGCCCTGGCTGGCTACCGATGAAGGGGATTATCTTAGCTATAATTTAGCTTTTTACCGAGAGCTGCCCTATTCTGTTCGGGTGTATAATAATGAAAATTAAGTGTAATGCAAGTTGAGAGGTTACCCGAATACGACAAGGATTTGAAACGATTGCTCAAGAAATATCGAACACTGGAAGTTGACATGGAAGATGTGGTAAAGGTATTGAAAATCAAGCCTGATGCACGCCCTCCTTTCAGTTATCGAATCGATGGGCTGGGTATTACTACTTGTGTCATTAAAGTAAAAAAAATTGCCAGCGATAGCTTGAAAGGAAGAGGGAGTAATTCAGGTTTCAGGCTCGTCTACGCTTATTTTCAATCAGAAAAGCGAATTGTATTGGTAGAATTATACCACAAGAATGAGAAAGAAAATGAGGACAGGCAAAGGATAATTGGCAATTTCACATAAAACGGATAACCTACAACCCACAACTGACTTTTATCATTCCCCGCATTTGGCAATCTGCCTAACTTTCCCGACATTACACATTAACCAACTAAAACAAGCGTATGCAAAAAGTAATTATCAATGGATTGATCGCCGGCGTGGTGCTCCTGATTGTGAGCGTCGGCATTTTGTATGTGTCCATCCGCATTTTTCCTGCGATGATGGAAGAATACTACGACACCGATGTCTTTAGAGGCGGGGGTACCAAGGCTATGCTGTATTATGTGCATCCCTTTATTCTCGCCCTGGCTCTGTCGTGGTTTTGGGAGCGGTTTAAGGGACTTTTCAAAGGATCTTTTATCTTTAGGGGGCTGGAACTGGGCCTCGTGTACGGCCTGGTTGCGATACTGCCTACGATGTGGATCACTTTCAGCGCTATCAACGTATCCGAAATGATGGTACTGAGCTGGTGGGCATACGGCGTCGTTCAAGCGACTGTAGTAGGCTTGATATTGGCCAAGTTGAATCCGTAGTATGAAGTTACAGTACGATTATGTGATTATCGGCAGCGGTTTTGGGGGCTCGGTGAGCGCCCTGCGCCTGGCCGAAAAAGGATATAAGGTATTGGTGTTGGAAAGGGAAGTGGTTCCGCGCGGAAGACTTCCCCCGTTCAACTGGAACCTCAGGAAGTGGCTTTGGATGCCTCGCCTGAGGTTTTTGGTATTATGAAAATGACGTTTTTCCGGCACGTCACCATACTTTCCGGCACAGGCGTGGGCGGTGGTTCTTTGGTGTATGCCAATACCCTGCCGGTGCCCAAGCCGGCTTTTTTTCAATCTGGTAGCTGGGCCGGGCTTGCCGATTGGCAGGCGGAGCTAAAGCCGCATTACGAGACTGCCCTGCGCATGCTCGGCGCCGCGCCGCCACCCATTTTTCATGAAGGCGAGTTGGCCCTGCAAAAGCTGGCCGGGGAAATCGGCATGGCCGATCACTTTGAAGCCCCCGACGTGGCCGTCTATTTCGGCAAGCCCGGCGAACGGGCAGACGACCCCTATTTCAACGGCAAAGGCCCCGACCGCACGGGCTGTATTTATTGCGGCGGTTGTATGACCGGCTGCCGCCACAATGCCAAAAATACGCTGGATAAAAACTACCTCCACCTGGCCCAGCAATTTGGGTACAGAGATCAGGGCCGAGCAACAGGTGTTCGATGTGAAGCCGTTGGGCAGCCCCGATGGCGCCGACGGCTACGAGATCCACTATCGTTCTTCTACTCGCGTTTTTTCCAGGCCGCAATTTGTCACTACCCGGGGCGTCGTTTTTGCCGGCGGCGTAATGGGCACGGTCAAGTTGCTTTTGCAGCTCAAACGCGGCTCGCTGCCCCGCTTGTCCGACAAGGTAGGCCACGATATTCGCAGCAACAATGAAAGCCTGATTCCAGTAACTAGTCTCAATAGCCAAAAGACTTCTCCCAAGGCATCGCTATCGGCGCCTTGTTGCATACCGACGCCATAGCCACCTCGAACCGGTGCGCTATTCCAAAGGCTCGGGCTTCTGGCGCCTGCTGCTGGCGCCTGCAGGTATTTGGCAGCAATACGCTGGTGCGCTTGCTCAGGATCGGAAAAGACTGGCTACAGCACCTGTCCGGAATTTGAAGGTAGTTTTGTAAAGACTGGGCCAAAAGCACATGCATTGCTGTTTATGCAACACCTCGACAGCACTTTGCGCTTCACGCGTAATGCCCTGGGGCTTATGACCTCTACGGTCGACAAGGCCTCGCGCCCAGCGCGTTTATTCCCCGGGCCGGCGAATTGGCCCAGCGCTACGCCCGTATCATCGAAGGAAAACCCACCGTTTTTATCCTCGAACCCCTGATGGGTATTCCCTCTACCGCCCACATCCTCGGCGGCGCCGTGATGGGCGCTACTCCTGCTGAGGGCGTTATCGACAAACACAACCGCGTATTCGGCTACGAAAATATGCTGGTCTGCGACGGCTCGATGATCTCTGCCAACCCCGGCGTGAATCCTTCGCTTTCAATCACTGCCATTTCAGAGCGGGCGATGGGGTTTATTGAGTGAACTGTGAACTGTGAACTGTGAACTGCTCTTTGATCGGTTCACTGTTCACTGTTCACACAATCAGTGACTTCCATCACTGACAATGCCCTCGCAATACCCCCATTTTTGTACCATTATTTAATAAAAAACTTGACCATCACATGTTTGGATTGTTTCAAAAGACAAGCAGCGATTATAAAAACTTGAATGCAGATGATTTCCGGAAAGCCGTCGAACACGACAAAATTCGGTTGTACTCGATGTGCACGCCAGCAGAAGCGCATGGCGGCAAGATAAGGCGCCAAGGTGATCAACTTTATGGATCCGGGGTTTGCCACGGCCATTTCGAAATTGGACCCCAGCAAATCTTATTATGTGTATTGCCGTAGCGGCGCGCGCAGCGCCAGTGCCTGCCAGGTAATGGCCAAAAACGGTTTTAAAGAATTGTACAACCTCCGCGGCGGGGTGTTGGATTGGCCGTTTCAGCTCATCTAATGTTGTCTGTTGTCCGTTGTCTGTTGTCCGTTTCTAGTTACAGAGAACCGACAACCGACAACGGATAACTATCTCAACTCTATCTTACTAACAATCGGGTAATGGTCGGAAAACTCGGTGCGGGCTCTTGCATAAGAGCGGATACGCAGGGCTTGGTCGGCCAGGATATAGTCGATGCGGAGCATGGGGACGCTTCCTGAGAAGGTAGTGCCCAAACCCCTGCCTTTAGCCCGGAAGGCGTCTTGCCTCGAGTCCGACAAAGTGCGGTAGGTATATGAAGTGGGCACATCGTTAAAATCGCCGCAAACCAGGGCGGGGTGCGGGCATTGATTCACATGTGCGGCAATCTCGTTGGCTTGTTCGGCGCGGCGGCGTGCTGAGCGGCCGTAGCGGCCCAGCATACCTTTGATGCGAAGCCAGGTTTCCGTTTCCTGAAACTGCTTTTCGGAGGCAATTCTGTCGGCCATTTTAGACACGGCATTGGTTTGGAGGTGCACGTTGTACACCCGCACTGTTTGTCGGCCCATACTGAGGTCGGCAAACATATAGCCATTGGCGTTATTGGTAAAATAGTGCACCGACTTTTTCTCTATGGGAAACCTGGAAAAGATAGCCAGGGCGCCTTTGTTATCGCGATAATAATGGGGCAATCCGCCTTGTTTAGTGAGGTAGTTGATATAAGGTGTGGCCAGATCGGGGTGTGGAAACTCCTGCAGGCAGAGCACATCGGGCTGGTGAGTATCGAGCAGTTCGGCAAGTGCGTCGGGCGCGGCGCGTTCGGCATTTTTTCCCTTTGGCCAGAAACCGTGACAATTGAAGCTCATCACGGCAAAATCGCGTTCGGTATCGGCAGCTTTGCCGCTGAAGGAAAAGCCGTAGAACCCTTGCAGGTAAAAAAATCCTAACAATATACACCCCAACGACAGCAGGAAGTGCGGCTTGCTTTTTAGGAGCCAATACACCACAAAGAGCAGGTTGAAAAGCAACAGCCAGGGATAAAACAAACCCGGCACCGCTAATGGCCAAAAGGCTATCGGCGAAAAAAACGGCGAGGCGTATGCCAGCAGCGTAAAGGCTACCAGGCCTACATTCAACCATCGCAAAAAGTGGGTGATTACCACGCGTTATTGTTTGCTGGCATTAAAAAGAAAATCCTTTTCCTCTTTTGTGAGACTATCGTATCCCGACAATTTGATTTTGTCGAGTATGGCGTCGAGGCGCTCCTGGTGCGAGCCTCTTTCGGCTTTTGCGGGACCGCCGGGAGGTTTTTGACCCTGTGCAGCCGCCCCCTTATTATTCGGATTGCGGTACACCACGCGGGGACCGGGCCGCCTGATCTGCCCTTTAGCCAGTGCCCGGAAGAAGTCGGTAATTTTGAAAAAAAAGCGGTTGAGAGGCGCTGCCAGGTCGTTGCCCTGACGCAGTTGCCACACAAAAACCCAGCCCATCAGCACGCCGCCGAGGTGGGCAAAGTGCCCGCCGGTATTGATATTGCTGCCCAATCCAACGATATCGATAAAAATCAGCACGGCGACGATGTATTTAAGCTTGACATCGCCTATCAGGATTAGTCGCATGATGTAATCGGGCGAGATCACGCCGGCGGCTACAACTGTGGCCATCACTGCCGCCGAGGCGCCCCAGGCATAGTGAGGGTTGGGGTCGCCGTAAAAGCGCAGGTTGGCATACAGAAAAAATACCAGCCCACCCACCAATCCACCCAGAAGGTACAAAGGCAGGATGCGGTGGTTGCCGATAAAGTCGGCCACAATACGCCCAAACCAATAAAACAAGAGCATATTGGCGAAGATATGCCAGAAGTCTTCGTGGAGGAACATGTGGCTAATAATCGTCCACGGATGGATGAGGATATACCAGGGGCTGGATGACAGCGCGAAGAAATTGCGCAAAGCGACATACATCGGTGGATCCACCCAACTGTTACTCAGCCGCAGAATCACCCATATCAGGCTGATAGTTACAAATACGGCTACATTGACCAGCACGATGCGGGTCACCATATTGCCGTAAGTATACTCCCGTTTGATATCTTCCCAAATAGAACGCAGCATTCGTTGACGAGATCTATGCGTGATGCAAATTTTAGCGCTTGTTTAAGCTCTTAGCTCATTGGTGAGCCGAATTTCCTCCAGTACAAAATTAGTAAGAATCCCGAAATAGCGCCCCCCAAATGTGCAAAGTGCGCGATATTATCCCACGAGAACTGGTTGACGCCCAGGAAAAGTTCGAGGAGCATCAGCACCGGGATAAAATACCGGGCCTGGACGGGGATAGGCAAAAAGATGAGCATGAGCTCGGCGCGGGGGAAGTACATGCCGAAGGCCAAAAGCAGTCCGTAGATAGCTCCCGAGGCGCCTACGGTGGGTACGCTCATTTTGGCTTTCAGATAGGATTCCATCATCTGGGTAGAGCCGGCCACCAGGTCGGCGTTGGGTTTTGCGATGAGGGTGCCTACTTCGTCAATCATTTTTTTGCCTTCTTCTGTCAGGCTCCCCTTGGGTATGTCGCCGAAAAAAGCCCAGTAGGTCTCGTATCCCGGATTAGCCTTGAAAGCGTCAATGATCTGCTGCATATGGCTAAAATCGTAGTAGTTGTACAGCCAATGCACAATGGCGGCGCCGATGGCGCAGAAGAAATAAAAAAACAGAAATCGCTTGGGTCCCATAAGGGTTTCCAGGGCGCTGCCAAACATCACCAGGGCGAACATGTTGAAAAAGATATGCCCCAGGCTGGCGTGCATGAAGAAGTAGGTGGCCAGCTGTAATGGCTGAAAATCAGGCGCCGCAGGATAACGCAACGCCAACATATCAGCATTCAACATTTTACTGATAATAAATACCAATATGTTGATGATTAATAAGTGTTTGACGACGTCGGTTATTCTCAGCATTTATGAGAGTTTATGGGTTTATGGGTTTAGTAGGGTTTAGCGTTAGGGTTTAGTGCATGCGCAGTTTAGCGTTAGGGTTTAGCGTTAGGGTTTAGATGTCCTACAGTCAGTCGTACAGTCGTAAAGTCGTACAGTCCTACAGTCGCCCTCTCATCCCTCAAACCGCCTGCTCAGTTCATCGAGGTCGTAGGTGACAAAGCAGAGGCGGCCGGAGGGGCTTTTATAGGGCAATTCGCAGGCAAACAGCTGATCGATAAGCGATTGCATTTCGCGAACTTCGAGTATTTGTCCCCGGCGCAGGGCGGCGCTTTTGGCCATAGCGCGGGCTATATTTTCGTGTACCTCCAGCTTGAGACCTACATTGGCTTTGTATTGCTCGATGAGCATTTCCACTACAAGTTCTTCGTCTTTTTTGCCGGCCATCTCGGCGGGTAATCCGCTGATGACAAAGGAATTGGGGCCGTGTACCTGGATATTGAAGCCCAATGCATTGAGGTCGGGCAATATGTCGCGCAGGAGGTTGGCGTCGGCGGGGGGCAGCATCAGGGGTTTGGGAAACAATTGCTGTTGCGATACCACGCTGCGTTGCGACAGTGCCTTCAGGAATTGCTCGTACAAGATGCGTTCATGAGCTGCCTGTTGGTCGATTAGCACAAATCCCGACTTGATCTGGCTGACGATATAGGCGCCGTGAATCTGGTAGGGTTCTTTTTGCGCTGTCGGGGTATTCAGCAGCGAATCGGAGGGGTTATCAGCCGGCCATTCACTTTCGATCGTGAGTCCGCCGGGGGCATTGTCGTCGCCGGGCGTGTCTTGCAGGCCTTCGTACAGCTGCTCCCATTGTTGTTTAGCCTGAATTGAAGGCTTGCCTGTGCCTCTGCCCTGGCGCCAGTTGATAGAAGAGCTTTCTATTGTAGGGGGTATGTTTGAATCGGTAGATTGCGTGGGTATCGGGCGCGCTGTAAAAGTGGGGTCTTGTTCAAAATCGAGCGTGGGCATCACGCTGTATTGCCCGAGGGCGTGGCGCACGGCCACTCGCAGGTAGTTATAGATCAGATGTTCGTCTTCAAACTTGATTTCCTGCTTGGTGGGGTGTACATTGATATCGATGCGGGCGGGATCAATTTCAATAAAAATCGCATAAAAAGGAAAAGCTTCTTTGGGTAGCAGGTCATCGTAGGCGCTCACCACGGCGTGGTTGAGATAGCCGCTGCGAATAAAGCGGTTATTCACAAAAAACAACTGCTCGCCCCTGGTCTTGCGGGCAAATTCGGGTTTGCCGATATAACCCGATATATTGATCACGTCGGTATCTTCGCTCACCGGCACCAGCCGTTTGTTGTATACCTGCCCGAAAATGCCCACCAGGCGTTGGCGCAGGTTGCCCGGCGGCAGGTGCAGGATCTCCTCGTTATTGTGGTGGAGCGAAAAAAACAGGTCTTCGTGTGCAATAGCAATGCGCTGAAACTCATCGATGATATGCCGCATCTCTACCGTGGGGGCTTTGAGAAAATTGCGGCGGGCGGGTACGTTGTAAAACAGGTTTTTAACCGCAATATTAGTGCCTGGAGCGCACTGGCAGGCCTCCTGGGTTTTCACCTCCGTAGCTTCCACAACAAGGCGAACGCCGAGTTCGTCGGCAGCACGCCGGGTGCGCATTTCTACTTGTGCCACAGCGGCAATAGAAGCCAGTGCTTCGCCCCTGAACCCCATCGTGCGAATAGCAAAGAGATCTTGCGCGTTTTTTATTTTCGACGTCGCGTGCCGTTCAAAAGACAAGCGGGCGTCGGTTTCCGACATGCCGCTGCCATTGTCGATTACCTGTATCAGCGTTCTGCCTGCATCTTTCACGATCAGTTTGATCTGGTTGCTGCCGGCGTCGATGGCGTTTTCCATCAACTCTTTGACCACTGAAGCGGGGCGTTGAATCACCTCTCCCGCGGCAATCTGGTTGGCTATGGCATCGGGTAAAAGCTGAATAACATCAGCCATGAGTCTCCTCCTTTAATTTTTCAACCACTGCTCCAAACCCGGCATGGCCATGGTCAGTATCTTGTAACAGGCCAATAGCAGCACGATGAATATGCCGAGTAGAAGCCTGTTGGAACGCCTGGTTTGTATGGACAAAGGACTTTTGTCGGCAATATAGCCCCTGCGAAAACCTTCGGCGATGCGCGATTTAACGTCTTCCGGATTGACATTGGCTTTCTCCAGCATGCGCAGGCGCCTTTCGCGTTCTTCCTTTTCGGGGTCCCAAAATCTCGGATGGTACTCGTACTTCCGGTGTTTGGGTAATTTAATCAGTTTGATAAAAGCCATATGGTTTGCCTTTATTTAGATAATATAAACGCACAGCAACCGCATTTGGATGCGAGATTATTGCAGTTTAGTAGAGTTTAGTAGGGTTTAGTAGGGTAAAAAAACTAAACCCTACTAAACTGCCGAAGGCACTAAACCTTACTAAACAGTTACTATTAATGGCAGTCCCAGTGGTATACGACCTTAGAAAAATCGCATTTTTTTAGATCTTCTTCTGCAATAAAGAAGTGTGCGGTGCCCATGTCTCCCCAGTTGCACTCTATTTCTACGTCGGAGTCCATCTGGAAAAGCAAAAGCATGGGATTATCGGCATCCCGCGGGTCTTCCTGGGCAAAATGCGCGTAGCCGCCTATTTTATGCCCTTCTGCGGAGACTTCATGGCCGTAGGACTGTATGATATCCCACTTTTGTTCTTCATCTTCAAACTGGTCGAAAAAGTTTTCGCCCATGGCTTTTTCAAAGGCAGCGTCTTCAACCGGCGCTATTTCGTCGGTTAATTCAAAAGACGTGCCGTAGTATTGATCGGGGTAGATGGGTGTGTTTTCGAAAGCAGGCAGGAAGTCGAAATCGGATTCGAGGGCAGTTTCGGACTTGATGACGTCGGGAAAATAAACGACCTTAAAGCTATGCTGGGTACCGCCTTCTTCGGGGTCCATGCCGTAGAGGTCGTCGTCGCCGATGTAAAATTGCAACAGTCCTTTAGAAGGATACGGCGCCAGGGCCGGCACTTCTTCAAAGTTGATCTGCGCCAGAAAAAACAGCGGATGTCCACCCGGCGTAGTGGGATAAGGCGTACCTAAAGGCAGATAAGGATGGCCGCCAAAACGGCTGCCCCAGGGTGTGGTAGCCTCTCCAATGGGAATAATTTCAATAAATGAGCGCCTGGTATCGGCCAGCGCCGCGGCAAAGGGCGCCAGTTCGTCGGGTAGTTCGTAGTTCATCAGTTCCATGGGGCGAATTTAGCATTTTATGCTGGAAAAATTTAATTAGCCGTTAGGGCTTAGCTCTTAGCGGTCAGCTGACTGCTGATTGCTAACCGCTAAGAGCTACTAACCGCTCAATCCTTGCGTTTCACCGTCGTCTCCTTTTTTTGGCTGCGTCTTGGGAGTGGGGCCTCCTTGCGCGGTTCCGTTTTAGGAGTAGTGGTTTCCTTTTTAGGTGTAGCCTGGGGTTGTTCCCACTTATCGCGGTGATAATCACGGGCCTTGTCTACTTTTGGCATCTCGGCGGGCGCCTTTTTCTCGGGTTGGGTTTTAGGGGTGGGCGTCTCCTTGCGGGGTTCCTTTGGCTGCGTTTTGGGTGGTATTACAATGGGGTCTTTTTTCGGCGCCGGCTCTGTGCGGGGTTTCTGGACGGGCGGCATTACTTCTTTGTCTTTCCTGATTTCTTTTTCAGGCTGGGCCGGCTGGGGTCTTTCCTTGGCCAGCACGGGGTATTGCCGCTTGTTTTTGTCGAGATACTCGGTGGGGGTCATCGCTTTGGTGGGATGCGACTGGTTGTATTTTTCCCGCGAGGCCTCAAACTTCCCATACTCCCTGAATTTCTCCTTGTCGTAACGCGCCTTGTCGAGCCACTCGTCCGTAATGATTTCCCTATTGTTGCGGCGCCAGTTGTCTACGCCGGCCGTGATGCTGCCGCCGTGGTGGCGGTGGCCGTAATAATGCCGGGTGAAATGGCTGGACAATTGCGGGTAATAATAGTGGTGGTGCGGGTCGTAAAAATACCAGTTTGTATAATAATACGAGGGCAGGTCGATGATCACGAGCACATGCCCGGGGCCCCAGTAGAACCCCCAATCGTACCATACCGGGTAGGGTCGCCAGCGCGGGTAGGTATACCAATAGGGGTAGCCGAACCAGTAGGGATAGTGGTGGTAATAGTGGTGTTCGACCACTACTTCGCGCACTTCGCCGCCTTCGTACACATCATCATAGGGGTAGTACGAATCGTCGTAGTTGTATTCCCTGGCAAAATCCTCTGCCGAACGTGCAAACTCTGCTTTAGCTTCGGGGTCGGCTTCGAGGCCGGCCTTCCAGTCTTCGATCTCTTTGGTATGCTCCCGGGCTACTACCAGGTTGAGGCTGTCGAGTTGCTGCATCAGCCAGGCGGGGTTGCGGCGGTACAAATCGCCCACCATCACCGTCATCCGGATGCCGTCGCTGAGTAGCGTGAGCACCTCGGGCAGTTCTACGAGTTGGCGCAGGGCGTCCTGCGTTTTGGCGGGATAATCGCGAATCAGGTTGTCGAAAGTGCGGCGCCATTGCTCGTTGAGTTCGTCAACGCGCAATAGTATGTCGAAATAATATTTGCGGGCTTCGAGGGCTTTGGGGTGCACCTCGGCGGGGTAATCGGCGAGCACGGCCCGCACTTCGTTATCCGACTGACCGGTTGTCATGGTCAGCTTGGTAATCAATCCAGGGTATCTGGTCAGATCCCAGATCAATTCCTGTGTTTCCTGGGCGTAGCCCTGCATCAGGTTTTTGAATGCTTCGCTGGTTTTGGATTGCATACTTTCCAATTTCACGATAGCTTCCGGATGCAAACAGGCCTCCAGGATGTCGCGCCGCGTCTGCTCGGGATATAGTACGAGGGCTTCTACCGAGTTTTTCTCCTCCTGCAGCAATTGGTCGAGCAATTCCCGCTCGGTCTGCGCCTGTGTCAGAAGGGGCATTAGCAACGCAAAAACGAAAACAATCAAATATCTCATAACGCTTGTTTTTAGCGTGAATGAATCGAAAAAACAAGGTTTTAGGTGATACGGATTCGATGATAAGGTAGGTGTTACAACTTGCAAGTTAAGGCCTTTTTTAGGCATGTGAAATGACAAGGGTCACTGTGCGACTATGCGACTATGCGACTATGCGACTGTGCGACTATGCGACTATGCGACTGTGCGACTAATGTCGTCAACTTAATACTACTTTGTCACTTTAATATTTCGCATGAAATACGTGTATATATTTCGCCCCGCTGGGGCTATACTATAATTTATTCATGAATTGTCTACCAATATGTACGCCCCGCTGGGGCTTTGGGGGTCTCTCAAAAGGCCCGGAGGGCCGAAATATTGGTAGAACAAGCAATAAAAAGATCTCACAAGCTCCGGAGGAGCGCAATATGAGGTATGCTTGGTTTAAAGTGACAAAGTACTATTAAGCTTCAGTGGAAGGTACATGTTTACTAAACTTCCAAAGTTTAGTAAACATAGAAAGCTTAAGTTGACGACATTAGACTGTGCGACTTTGCGATACCTTCGCGAACCTTGCGTTTAAAAAGTAAAATCCAGCTCCAAGCCCTCAAAATGCTCGATAAAGCGGATGATGTGGTTGAAATGCGCAAACTCTTCCCGGGCGTGGGTGGTGGTGACGATTACCGCACGGGCATCGGCTCTTCGGGCTGCTTCCGCCCCGGTGACGCTGTCCTCGAAAATCAGGCATTCGGCCGTGGATAGCCCCATCGAGGCCGCGGCCTTTTCAAAGATCTCGGGGTCGGGTTTGCCTCTGCTGACGCTTTTTGCATCAAAAACGCCAGTAAAGTAATGCCGCAAATTTAGGTTGTCGAGCACGAAATCAACATTTTCTGTCGGCGCTGCGGTGCCTATCGCCATGGGGATGCCGGCAGTTTTTATTTTTTCTAAAAAAACAGATAAACCCGGTATGAGCCGCAATTCGGGAAGGAAAATTTCGCGATAAGCGGCCTCTTTTTCCCAGGAAATCCGTTGGCGTTGTTCAGGAGTGAATCGGTCGCCAAAGAGGCGTTCCAGGATTTCTTCGTTGATCCCGTGTATTTGTGCTTTAACTTCCGGAATAGACAGGGGCAGCCCAAGTTCATTGAGTTTCTGTTGCCAGGCCCGGTGGTGAACCATCATATTGTCCACCATGGTGCCGTCCATGTCGAAGATGAATCCTTTGAACATTCGCATTTTCATCATCGTTTCACCACCTTCTCCACCCAGCGCCGGCCATCATGCGGTGAAGTGAATTCCAACAGGTACATACCCGCCGGCCAGGGACTCAAATCCAACGTAAATGGGCCCGGTGATGAAGCCCAAGGGGCTACAAACCGGCCGTGGATGTCGTAAAGCGAGCAGTTCAAGTCAGCAGCCTGGTCATTGCGGCCATAAAGCGGACCTGTAACAGGGTTGGGCCATATCTTCAGCAACGACGAGCCGGGAGCCGTCGTGCCGGTAGTTGCCGGGGGCGAAAAAGAAAGTTCATCTATATATAAATAGGCGATGCCGCCGCCTGTGCCGTTGGGAGATGGGATGGGGATAGCCCGCAGGATAATCTCTATAGAATCCGCTTGCGCGATACCCTCGGGATTTACCGGCACGGCCAGTGGGCGGTAAAGGGCCGTCAGGTTGTCGAAGCATTCCATCGTGGAACAAACCGTAGTATCTATCGCCGTCACCGTCGAGCTCAGCACCTGTCCGCCGCTGCGCAGGTTGACCTCGATTTCGCAGTAGCCCGGCACCGAAAACGCGGTAATGCAAAACCCGGTGGCGTACAACTGTTGCGGGATGGTATCACCAATAGCGAAGGTCGTTTTGGCAAAACCCGGGCACCAGTAAAATTCGAATGAAGAACAGGCCGAACGCACCAGCGCGCTGTAGTGGCCCGCTGCCAATACCTCATCGGTTTTGCGCACCGGCGGATCGAACGAATCGCCGGCATTGTTGGTCTGCCAACCCACAGGTTCTTCGTACATGCCGAAATCGGTCCATTCTTCAAATCCTGCGTTGGGGATTTGGGCGTGGAGGGCTGCCAGGGGCAGGAGCGCGAGGAGGGTGGAGAGGAGGTTTTTCATAAAGAATGCGCATTGGTTCTATTACCCGCAAGATACGCAAATGTAACCCTGGCGGCAATATTCGCGCGAATATTGCCGGTGTAGCGTAAATATTCGCGTGTTTTTTGCTGCTGAAATACCCTACCCTTTCCCAAAAAACTCGCTCAGCTTCTCCAACTGCTCGTGGTTGCCCAGCAGAATAAAACTCGCGCCGGGGAAGAGGCAAACGTCAGGGCCGGGGTTGACCGTATAGCGGCCCAATGCGTCTTTAAACCCAATCACATTGGCACCGGTGCGCTCCCGGATACGCATTTCACCGATAGAGAGCGACTGCATGGCGGCAGGCAGGTCGTTGAAGCCGATCTCTTCGAAACCGATATCGGATTCGTATTCATTTGTAATAAAATAGAAAAACTCCACAGCCCCGGGTTTGGTAATGAGGGTAGCCATATAAAAGCCGCCTATCTGTTCGGGCATCACCGCGTGGTCGGCGCCGGCTTTGATGAGTTTTTTCTGCGATTTGAGCTCGGCCACCCGGCTGATGATGCGCACGGTAGGGTTGATCTGCCGGGCGGTGAGTACGATGAATACGTTGTCGGAGTCGGCGGGCAGGGCCGAGATGACGGCGCGGGCGCGCTCAAGTCCCGCTTTGAGGAGGGCCTCCTCATGGGTCGCATCCTCGAATACATACAGCATATTGGGGTCTATCTGCTGCATGAGTTCGATCTTGGATGCGTCGTGCTCGATTACCACAAAAGGCATCTTTTGAGCAGTGAGTTGCGACGCCACTTCCTGCCCAAAGCGCCCGAAACCACACAAAATGATATGGTTTTTCAGCTTGTCAACCTTGTTGTTGATGAGGTTATCATGCATGGTTTTGAATATTTCTCCCTGGATGATATAATACGAAAAAACGGCGAGGATGTAGGCAAAAATGCCGATATTGACGAGTATGTAAATAGAGGTAAAAAACCGCCCTGCCTCGCTCAACGGATGTACCTCGGTAAAGCCTACGGTGGCAACGGTGATGACGGTCATGTAAAGCGCGTCGAGTATTTTATAATCCTCCAGTAATATGTACCCCGACATGCCTATAACCAGGTCGATCCCAAAAAGGATCGCCGCCGCACGCAGGTTCATAATCGAGGTGGGAAAGTTGGCCCGAAGCTGTTTTTTGACGCGAACGTCTGGTTTTTGCATCTCTTTATTTGGAGGTATAACATCCTCGCTATTCCAAACAAATTTAGCTATTTTGCCCTTGCTTATTTAGTTCCACAATAAATGTTTCGCATATGTCGAAGAAAAATAAATCCGCCATGTCGCGTCGCGATTTCGTGAAGACGGCGGGCGTGGTAGCCGGCGCGATGGTGCTGGCGCCTTCCGCTATGGCTGCCGGCGTATACAGCGCCGGCGAAGAGACGATCAGAGTAGGACTCGTCGGCTGCGGAGGCCGCGGCACCGGCGCGGCAGTGCAAGCCCTGCTGGCCCACAAGTCGGTGAAACTGGTGGCCATGGCCGATGCTTTCCGCGATAACCTGGATAACAGTTATAAGCAGATAGGCCAGGAACTGACCGCCAACGGCCTCGAACTATCGCGGCTACAGGTGCCCGAAGACCACAAATTCACCGGCTTCGACGGCTATACCAAGGTGATCCCCCTGTGCGACGTGGTGATCCTCTGTACCCCTCCCGGCTTCCGCCCCATGCACTTCGAAGCAGCCGTGAAGGCCGGCAAACACGTGTTTATGGAAAAACCCGTGGCCGTGGATGCCCCCGGCGTGCGCCGCGTGCTGGCCGCCGCCGAAGACGCCAAACGCCGCAAACTCAATGTGGTGGTGGGCCTCCAGCGCCGCTACGAGACGAAGTACCTGCGCTGGGTTGAACTCCTGCAACAAGGCGTGATCGGCGATATCGTGACTTCGCACGTGTACTGGAACAGCGAAGGCGTGTGGGTGCGCCCCCGCCAGAAAAAACAAACGGAGATGGAATACCAGATGCGCAACTGGTATTATTTCAACTGGCTCTGCGGCGACCATATCAACGAACAGCATATCCACAATATGGACGTGAGCAACTGGGTGAAACAAGCCTACCCAATAAAAGCTTACGGCATGGGAGGCCGACAGGTGCGCGTGGGCAAGGAATTCGGAGAGATCTACGACCACCACTTTGTGGAATTTGAATACGACGACGGCTCGCGCATGTACAGCCAGTGCCGGCATATGTCGGGTTGCGTCAACCGCGTCACGGAGAGCTTCCAAGGCACCAGCGGCTCGGCGCCCGAACCCGGGGTAATCCTCACCGCCAGCGGTTATCCCATCCTGCGCCACGACGACCGCAAAGATCTCAACCCTTACCAGGTAGAACACGACCTTTTGTTTGCCGCTATTTCAAAAAGTGAGTTTAAATTTGCCGACGCCGAACACGCCGCTAAAAGTACGATGACGGCTATCATGGGCCGCATGGCTACGTATTCGGGGCAGCTTATCGAATGGGAAAGCGCGCTGAATTCAGAGATCAGCCTGATGCCCAATAAATACGCCTGGAATGCCGAACCGCCCGTAATGCCCGGCAAAGACGGCATGTACGCCTGCGCGATTCCCGGCGTGACGAAAGTATTGTAAGTTTTTTTTGACAGTTTAGCGATAGGGTTTAGTGCATGCGCAGTTTAGCGATAGGGTTTAGTGCATGCGCAGTTTAGCGATTGGGTTTAGTGCATGCGCAGTTTAGCTAAACCCAATCGCTAAACCCAATCGCTAAACCTTACTAAAACATTTCCGTAAGTTTTTTTTTGAAAATGATGACTATGTACCGTTTGCTGACTACGATGGCGCTGTATGCCTTTGCCGCCCTGCTCCTACCCTGCTTTACTGCAGCCCAGACCGAGGCGCCGCTGAAACGATTTGCGTTTTCCCATCCCCAGATGGGCACTTTGTTTAATATTTCGTTGTATGCCGCCGATTCGACCCAGGCCCGCAAAGCTGCTGATGCCGCCAAAGCCCGCATCGACGAGATCAACAACAGCATGAGCGATTATATGCCTACCAGCGAGCTCAGCAAGTTGTCGCTCACCTCCGGCAGCAAAAAAGCCGTCACCGTAAGCGAGCCGCTATGGCTGGTGTTGTCAGCTTCTCAGGAGTTGGCGGTCCAAACCAAGGGCGCTTTCGACGTCACGGTAGGGGCGCTGAGCAAGGTGTGGCGCAAGGCTATCCGCCAAAAGACTATGCCCGCCAAATCGGAGATCAGTACAGCCCGCAAAAGCGTGGGTTATAAAAAAATGCAGCTCAACGCCGCCGATAAGTCGGTGCAGCTCAACGCCCCCAATATGCAACTCGACCTGGGCGCTATCGCCAAAGGTTATGCCCTCGACGAGGCGCTCAAAGCTATCGAGCAACACCAGGTGAGCCGGGCGCTCATACAAGGCGGCGGCGACCTCGTGGCCGGCGATGCCCCTCCCGGCCAACCCGGCTGGCAGATCTTCGCCAAATGGGTGACACCACAAGGCCAACTTCGCGATACGCTGCTACAGGTGAAGCGCTGCGCCGTGGCTACCTCCGGCGCACTCTACCGCTTCCTCGAATCAGATGGCAAGCGCTTTTCGCATATTATAGACCCGCGCACAGGCATGGGCGTTACCCACGCCGCGATGGTAAGCGTGCAAGCCCCCACTGCTATGCAAGCCGACGCACTGGCCACGGCAATAAGCGTGATGGGCCCCCGCAAAGGCTTCGCCTGGCTGCAAAAGAATTATAAGGCCATCCCCGCGATTGTGACTTTCCAGGAGAAAGGCAAGCCGGTGCAGCTGGGGAAGCTCCGGGAGTGAGGGAGTGAGAGAGGGAGAGAGGGGGCGATCCCGGCGTCTCCATCTATGCATCGCGTCTCCATCTATGCATCAATCATTCAAAACCATGAAACGAAGAACCTTCCTACACACCGGACTGGCTACCACCGCAGGCGCCCTGACCGGCATCAATAGCTTGCAAGGCATGACGCCGCAGCCTGCTCCAACGCCGGGCTTCAAGCTCAAATACGCGCCGCATACCGGCATGTTTAGCGCGCATGCGGGAGAAGACCCCGTGGATCAGCTGCATTTCATGGCCGACGAAGGCTTTACGGCTTTTGAAGACAACGGCATGAAGGACCGCGACGTGGATACCCAAAAGCGAATGGGCGAAGCGATGGCCAAACGCGGCATTACGATGGGCGTTTTTGTAGCCCACAAGATATATTGGAAAGAAGCCAACCTGGCCGGCGGCAAAGCCGACCTGCGCGACGAATTTTTGCAGCATATCAAAGATTCGGTGGAAGTGGCCAAACGCGTGAATGCCAAGTGGATGACCGTAGTGCCCGGCCACCTCGACCTGCGCCTCGATATGGGCTACCAAACTGCGAATGTGGTGGAAGCCCTGCGCCGCGCCGCCGACATCCTCGAACCCCACGGACTGGCTATGGTACTCGAACCGCTCAATTTCCGCGACCACCCCGGTCTGTTCCTCACCAAAGCCGCACAAGCCTTCGAAATCTGTCGCGCCGTGGATAGCCCCGCCTGCAAGATTTTATTCGATATCTACCACCAGCAAATCCAGGAGGGCAACCTACTGCCCAATATCGAAGCCGCCTGGAACGAGATCGCCTATTTCCAGATCGGCGACAACCCCGGCAGGAAAGAACCCACTACAGGTGAGATCAATTATAAAAATGTGTTCAAATACATCCACAGCCGCGGCTTCACCGGCGTATTAGGCATGGAACACGGCAACTCAAAGCCCGGCAAAGACGGGGAAAGGGCGGTGATTGAAGCGTATAGGGCGGTGGATGCCTTCTGAGTTAGCAGTTAGCCGTTAGCAGTTAGCGCTTAGCGGTTAATCGCTAAGACCTAAGCCCTAACCGCTAAGACCTACAGAAAATACCTAATCGCCAACTCATACCCGCGCAGCCCGAGGCCGGTAATACAGCCCACACAATTGGGCGCCAGGTAAGAATGGTGGCGGAATTCTTCGCGTTCGTATACATTGGAAATATGCACCTCGATCACGGGGGTACGGATGGCGGCAATAGCGTCGGCTATAGCAATAGAAGTATGGGAATAGGCGCCGGCGTTGAGCACGATGCCGTCGTAGGTAAAACCCGCCTCGTGCAGCTTGTCGATCAGGGCGCCTTCGGAGTTGCTTTGAAAATAGTGCAGCGTAATGCCGGGAAATTCCTGCTGCAGCGTGGCGAAATACTCCTCGAAAGGTTGTCGGCCGTAAATATCCGGTTCCCGCGACCCCAGTAAGTTGAGGTTCGGGCCATTGATGATAATCATTTTCATAACGACGTATTAACGGGCTAGTTGGCTATATCGGACAAAAACTTGATCCTGACCAGCTGAATCTCCTCAATCGTCACATCGTCGCCTTTCAATTCGGTATAGGCCTTTTCGGGGTCGTCGCTTTCGGCGTTCATAAAATAGTCGTAAATGTCTTCGCGAGCGTATTCATCCACCGCATCTTCCAGGTAATAATCGATATTCACCTTTGTACCTGACACCACAATCGCGTCGAGTTCGGCCACCAGTTCGTCCATACTGAGTCCATTGGACGAAGCAATATCATCGAGGGGTATTTTGCGATCGATGGCCTGGATGATGCTGACTTTCACCTTTGACTTATTGGCCACTTGTTTGACCACAAAATCGGTGGGCCGCTCTATTTCGTTTTCTTCTACGTATTTATTAATCAGCTCGATAAAAGGTTTGGCATAGCGGGTGGCTTTGCCAATGCTAACGCCGCTCACCTTGGTCATATCCTCCATCGAAATAGGATATTGGGTAGCCATATCTTCGAGGGAGGGGTCCTGGAAAATCACAAACGGCGGCAATCCGAGGCGTTTGGCTTCGCGGCGGCGCAAATCTTTGAGCAACTTGATCAGCGTTTCGTCGAGCACGGCGGTTTTGCCCTGTGGTTCTTCAAGGTCTTGGGGTGGTTCATCGAAATTATTGTTCATTGGAATCAGGAACGAGTGGGGTTTCTTGATAAACTCGTGACCTTTTTCGGTCAATTTGAGCAAGCCGTAGCTTTCGATATCTTTGCGCAGCAGTCCGTTGAGCATAGCCTGGCGGAATACCGAGCTCCACAGCGTTTCCTCTTTGCCGGCGCCCACGGCGAAGAGTTCTTTTTTGTCAAATTTAAAGTCCTTGAGTTCTTTCGTTTCGTGGCCCAGCACAAAATCGATCAGCGTTTTGATGCCGTAATTTTCGTCGAGTTGGGCCACGGACCGGAGCGCTTGTTGCATTTCGGTTTTCACCTCCACGCGCGCTTTGGGGTAGCGGCAGTTGTCGCACATACACTCGCAGCGCTCGTCGTTAAAAGGCTCGCCGAAATAGTGGAGCAGGAACCGGCGGCGGCAGGCCCGTCGTTTCGGCGTAGGCCATCACTTCCTGCATCAGTTGGGCGCTCATCTCGCGTTCTGCGACGGGTTTGTCGCGGAGGAATTTTTCGAGGCGCAGAATATCCTGGTAAGAATAAAACGCGATACACTTGCCTTCCAGTCCGTCGCGGCCGGCACGGCTGGTTTCCTGGTAGTAGTTTTCGATGCTTTTGGGAATATCGTAATGGATCACAAATCGCACGTCGGGTTTGTCGATACCCATGCCGAAGGCGATCGTAGCCACAATCACGTCAATCTCCTCCATCAGGAAATCGTCCTGGGTTTTGCTGCGCGTTTTGGCATCGAGCCCGGCGTGGTATGGGGCGGCTTTGATATCGTTGACCACCAGCGTTTGGGCGATCTCTTCGGCTGTTTTGCGGCTTTGCACATAGATAATGCCCGAGCGGCCCGACATATTTTTGATCGTTTGCACGATCTGCTTGAGCGTATAGTCCTTTTTGCCTTTTTGCCTTATTTCGTAATACAGGTTTCCGCGATTAAAAGAAGAGACAAACGTATTGTACTCCAGCATGTTCAGGTTCTTGATAATATCCGACTGCACCTTGGGTGTAGCGGTCGCGGTGAGCGCTATCACCGGGATATCGGCGTTGATCGCGTCGAGCATCGCCTTGATGCGGCGGTATTCGGGGCGAAAATCGTGGCCCCACTCTGAAATACAGTGCGCCTCGTCTACGGCGACGAAGCTGACGTTTACCTGTTGGAAAAACTCGATATTTTCGTCTTTGGTGAGCGTTTCAGGCGCGATAAAAAGCAATTTGGTCTTGCCCACTGCAATATCGTGCTTTACCTGCTTCATCTGCGCCCGGGTGAGCGAAGAATTCAAAAAGTGGGCTACCTCGTCGTTTTGGCTATACCCGCGAATAGAATCCACCTGGTTTTTCATCAAAGCGATCAGCGGCGATATAATGATGGCCGTGCCTTCCAGCATTAGCGCCGGCAATTGGTAGCACAGCGATTTGCCCCCGCCCGTAGGCATGATCACGAAAGTGTCTTTGCCGTCGAGTACACTCCGGATAATCGCTTCCTGGTTTCCTTTAAAATTGTCGAATCCAAAGTAATTCTGAAGTGATTCGTGCAAGGATTCTTTTGTAGCAGTCATGGCTCCCATTGCTTTTTACGTATTTTTGCAAAACCAAAGTCGGACACACCTTGGGAATTGTGGTGCACCTCGTGGAATTGCAGAACAATAATCGTTTACTGGTTGGTGTTGTGAAATAAAATTCCATTATTACGACAACATCCTCATTGTGTTTGCTCTCTATATGGGCGGGGTTGCAAAACAAAATAGGAAAAGTTTTGCTTATTCATACTGTTTTTCTGGGTATTTTTTTTCGAAGCCCGCACCAACTAAACGTTTTTTCGAAAAAGGATGCCAAAAATATAAAATTTTGTCGTGATTTCCGAACAACTCATCATAAAAACTGCACTGGAAACGCTGGACATTGAAGCATTTACAATAAATGCCTTAAAATCAAGCATTAATAGCAGTTTTACAGCCTGTGTAACACATATTTTTTCGGGCACTGGGCGTCTGGTCGTGACCGGCATAGGCAAAAGCGCCATCATAGCCCAAAAGATGGTGGCCACCTTTAATTCTACCGGAACACCGGCTTTGTTTATGCACGCTGCCGATGCCATCCACGGCGACCTGGGCATGATCCGCCATGGCGATATCGTGATGTGCCTGTCGAAAAGCGGCGATACTCCCGAGATCAAGGTACTCGTACCCCTACTCAAAAATATGGGCAACCTGCTTTTCGCTATGGTGGCCAATCCCGATTCTTATTTGGGCAAACAGGCCGACTACGTGCTGCTGACGCCGGTTGACAAAGAAGCCGACCCCAATAACCTCGCCCCTACCGCCAGCACCACTGCACAAATGGCCCTGGGCGATGCCCTGGCTACCTCGCTGCTGGCCTTGCGCGGCTTTACCCCCAGCGATTTTGCACAGTTCCACCCCGGCGGCGCCCTGGGTAAACAACTCTACCTGCGCGTACGCGACCTGTATACCCACAACGAAAGACCCGCGGTTTACCTCCACGATTCGCTTCAGCGCACTATCCTGGAAATGACCTCCAAACGCCTGGGCGCTACCGCAGTACTCGACGACCAAGGTCACCTCTGCGGCATTATTACTGACGGCGACCTGCGCCGCATGCTGGAACGCAACGGAGATTTCTCAAGCCTGCAAGCGCAAGACCTGATGTCGCACGCCCCAAAAACGATAGGCAAAGACGAGCTCGCCGTGGAAGCACTCGACCTCATGCGCCGAAATAGCATTACCCAACTGATCGTGGCAGAAGATAATTTTTACCTCGGCTTTATCCACCTCCACGATTTGATCAGGGAGGGGCTTCTCTGATCAGCACTTAGCACTTAGCACTCAGCAGTCAGGTCATGGTAGCTGATTGCTGAGTGCTAACTGCTGATAGCTGATAGCTGACAATTAAACCTCAACGAAATATTTGATTCTAAGAAAAAACCTTGTTAACATTGGCCTCTTAATATTCAATTAACATAGCGATCGGCGATGCAGGAATTTTTATCGCTTTATTCAAAAATCGAAAACCCTACGCTGGAGATGGTATTGTTTACCTTCCTCCTGGCCTTTTTATTGTCCTCTATTATTGCCATTACTTACGAAAAAACTTCGCCGCATACTATTCGGAATCCCAATTTCCTGCAGGCGCTGATACTCAGCTCGCTGGTAGCCACTACTATTATGCAGGCTATTGGCGATAGCGTGGCTACAGGACTCGGCATGCTGGGCGCACTGGCCATTATTCGCTTTCGCACTACCCTGCGCGACCCGCGCGATATCGTGTTTATGTTTGCCGCCCTCGGCACCGGCATAGCCTGCGGCGTGTCAGGGTTTTATATCGCGGTAATCGGCGCTTTCGGGTTTTGCCTCGTGACGGTGATCCTGCGATTTTCGCCTTATAATGTGGGCAATAATGTGATCTGGGAACTCCGGGTGCGACTACCCGAAGACCCCGAAGCCGTGGCCGCCGTAGAGCAATTGCTAAAAATCTACTGCCGCTACTGGAGCCAGCAGTCGATAAGGGTTGTCACGGAAGCTACCCAGGAAAAACAGTGGGAATACGACTACGTGCTGATTATGCGCCGCGAACAAGACAGGCCCGCTCTGCTCAAAGACCTGGAAGCCACAGCGGCTATACCACGCCGGTTTAGCAAACAGGTAGATATGAATCCCTTTATGTAAAGGACGTAACCGAGTATTATGCTATGAAATTCAATATCCTCTATTTGTTTTTGATGATCGCGCTGCTCGGCATCTTCTGGATCAAAGAGAACTTTGAACACCAGAATGTGAACGTCTTTTTCGGCACGGCAGAAACCGATGAGCGGGAGCTTAGCGTGGATTACGATGTGCAGATCACCGCACTTTTTGTAGCTGTCGGCGACAAAGTAAAAGCCGGCGATACCCTGATGCTGCTTGCCCAACCGGAGCTGGACAAAGAGATCGAGGAAAAACAGTTTGCCATCGAGCAACTGCAATCTCAACGCAGTGAAAATACTATAGCCCTTCGCAACGAGATAGGCTTGCTGCAATCGCAATACGAGGCGAAAAAAAGCGAATTGGAGTCGGAAATCAATGTGCTGCGCACCGAAGCGGCCGTGCAGGCCCAACTCCGGCAGGCGATAGGCCGCCAGCAAAATGAAGCTATTAAGGAAAATCAGTCATACAACCAGGTGCAGCTACAAGAAATCGCCGTGCTCGAAGAATCCATCCGCCAACTGCAAGACCCGCTGAAAAAGCAAATCCAGCAGTCAAAGCAAAAGCAAACCGGCGAGGATGCGGCTATCGCGATGCAAATCAACCAGCTCAACCACGAAATCAAAACCCTTCGCGACGAAAAACGCATCCTGGTGCTATTGGCGCCTATCGACGGGTTTGTATCCGACTTACCAGTCAACCTGGGTGAGATGGTGCAAAGTTTCACCACGCTGACCAAATTGCATTCAACTTCACCCGCCAAGATAAGGGGCTTTATCCACGAGTCGGTAGACCTCGCTTTTAAGCTCGGCGATACGGTATCGCTGAGCTCTTCTGTGCGCGAATTACCCGCCGTAAAAGGCACGCTGGTGAGTAGCAGTCCCCAACTCGTAGAACTGCCTACCCGGCTGCGCAAGTTCCCGGAAGTGCGAGCCTGGGGTCGCGAAATTTATATCCAGTTGCCCCCCAATACGCCCTTTTATATCGGCGAAAAGGTGATGATTACCATGACAAACGAGCTCAGCAAATGACGATCAAGACGATATTGCTGGCATGCGGCGTTATGGCCTCGAGCGGGTCGCTCCAGCCTTCCGACCCCGTGGTGGTGGGCGCTGCCACCGTCCTGGCAACCGCTTTGCAAGATCAACGCCTGCTGTTGAAACAAAGCGAAACCATTTTTTTACAAAATAATCCGCTCTACCTGCCCTGGCTCGACGAACTCGAATTCCGCTACGGCCCCGACGATTTATACCTCAACGAACAACGCGCTGCTATCCGCTTTTCGGCTAATGGCTTGCGCCAAATAAAACGACAGAAAGCTATTCACAATCTCGAAGTAGATATCACTAAGGCCGAACGCCGGGCGCTACTCCAGGAATCTCTGATGGAACGCTATTCCACGTTGTGCGATTTGTATTTTCTGCCGCAACTCATCGCTGCGCACGAACACCTCGCGCAAATGTACGACACCACCCGCCAGGCATACAGCTATCTGCTGGCCGCAGGCGCCAAGGTAGACGTGGTAGACATCATCGATGCCGAAGAAGACGGCTACGATACCCACGATAAACTGATGGAACTGCGCGGCGAAAAAGCGGAGGCGCTCCAAAAGTTGAAGCGCTGGATGAATGCATCAGGAGATGTCGACCTGCAGTTTGACGCCTTTATCGGCCCCGAACAGATGGCCCAGGTAGCCGCTTCACTATTGGCCGGCACGCAAGCCGTATCGCCGGAACTAACTATCAAAACACTCGACGTACAACTGGAACAGGCCCAATGGCGCCTGGAAAAAGCCAGACAATTCGATATCCTGAATTTTTTTCAGGTAGACTACCAGCGGCCCGAGGAGCCGTTTCTGCTGCAAAGGGATTTTTCCGCCCGCATCGGCCTCAATGTGCCCATCCCCGGCAGTAGGCGCGTCAATCAACGCGAACAGGCACTCGCCGTTCACCAGGCCGAAAACGACCTCCAATGGACGGCCATAGCCCAACGCCAACTACTGGAACAGCACGCCCTCAAACTCAACAACCTCATCGAACAACAACGCAGCCTGCTGGCCGATAATCAGAAAAGTCCCGTACAACGCTTGCTGGACAACCCCGTCGCCCTCACCAACCTCGAAGCCGTTGACATCCTGCGCCTCCGGCTTATTAAGCAAAAACAAGTGATCAATCAGATCGAAATAGCCTACGAAGTGGCGCAATGTTATGTGGAGCTCCTCTATGTCAGCGGCGCAGCCGGCGCCGAGCCGCTCCGCAATTATCTGTCGCCCTCCCTGGATACCCTGTAGATGGACTGTACGACTGTACGACTTTGCGAATAAATAATTAATTTGCAATCCCTCCCCTTTTCACATCAGCACATCAGCACATCAGCACATCAGCACATCAGCACATCAGCACATCAGCACATCAGCACATCAGCACATCAGCACATCAGCACATCAGCACATCAGCAATCCCCGCCAACGCATCCGGATTTTCCTCCACCAGGCTGCCCACCACAATCATATCGGCGCCGGCTTGCAGGGCCTCTTGTGCCTGCCGGGGTGTGCGTATGCCGCCGCCTACGATAAGCGGGATATCTACCGCCTGCCGCACGGCGGCAATCAGCGAGGGGGGCACAGGTTGCGGGGCGCCACTACCCGCTTCGAGGTACAATAGCCGCAATCCCAGCATTTCGCCGGCCATAGCCGTACACACGGCGATATCTTTTTTATTGGAAGGTATGGGCGTGGTATTGCTCATATAGCCTACCGAAGTAAGCGCGCCGCCGTCGATGAGCATATAGCCGGTGGGGAGAATTTCGAGTTTGCTCTGCCTGAGCCAGGGCGCCGCCACCACGTGTTTGCCGATGAGGAACTCGGCATTGCGGCCCGAGATAAGCGAGAGCAGCAGAATGGCATCGGCATCAGGATGCAGTTGTAGCACATTACCCGGAAAAAGCACCACGGGAATATCGCAGTGATCCTTGATTGTCCGGATGCACTGTCCCAGGTGGTCGTTCACCAACAGACTGCCGCCCACAAGGAAGTAGTGCACCCCGGTCTGTGTAGCCAATGTCGCCAAAGCAGGCAATTTGCCGGGATCGGTTTTATCGGGGTCGATCAATACGGCCAATTTTTTGCCCCCGCCGGCCCTGGCTTCCAGTAAAGAAGAGTATATCATGGGCGCCGATGGGTTATTGGGTAAAAAACTTGCGTTGTTTATCCTGTTCAAACTTTTCGGCGTTAAATACCTGCGAGTTGCCCTTGGGGATCGACAGCGACTGCCACTGCGCGCCACTCAAGTGCTTGGCAAGAAACACGATTTGTCCCACGTGGTAACTATAATGCGCTATCTGTCGCTGGATGGCTTCCATCACAGTATGGCCTTCGTTGCGGATGTATACAATGCGCTCAATATCGGCGGCGGTAAGCGGGTCCACGGCGTCGAAGAGGCATTGCCAGCCTTTTTCCCAAGCTTCCAGTAGCGCCTCCCTATCGGCATAACTGCCCTCAAACTCCTGGTCGCGTTGCCGCCAGGTTTTTTCGCCGTCGGAAGTAAGGAAGTCGGTCCACCGCGACAGCATATTGCCGCTCATATGTTTGACAATCAGCGCTATGCTATTCGATTCCGGGTCGGGTTGGTGCATGAGTGCTTCGTCGTCAACCTGGGCCATTGCTTTGTCGCCCAAGCTTTTATAATAGCGAAACAGACGCCGGGAGCTTTCCAGGAAATTATCGGCCATGGTAGCGTTCATCGTCACAATTTTGGGTAAAGATAAGCTTTAAGGCGGGGCGTCGCTATACCAATACCAACCTTTTTGCCGTTGTATACACTGTTCTTATTAACTTTGCGCACTTTTCCACTATTAGCATCATCAACAGCAGAAATAAAGTGAAAAAGCAACCTTACTATTGATAGGTATTTGTTTTGCCCTCGCGACAGCCCAGGCACAACGCGGCTGGGAGGCAGGATTTTGGTTGGGCGCCAGCCATTATTTCGGCGATTTGAATACCAACTACGACTTGGGCCTGCCCGGCGCCGCCGGCGGCTTATTGGCCCGTTTTAATTTCAACGACCGCATCTGCTTCAAGTTGTCGGGCAATTACGGCACAGTAGCCGGCGACGACTCGCGCTCCAAAAACGTGTACGAAAATGCGCGCAACCTGAGCTTTCAATCCACGGTGATCGACGGCACCGCCCAGTTTGAATTTAACTTCCTACCCTACCGTCACGGCAGCAAAGACGAGTTTTTTACGCCGTACCTCTTCGCCGGACTGTCGGCGGTATATTTTAATCCAAAAGCAGAGCTCGACGGCGTGTTATACGAGTTGCGCCCCCTGGGCACTGAAGGGCAGTTTAAAGGAGAAGAATATTATACCGTCAACGGCGGACTTGCCTACGGCTTAGGCATCAAAGTAGACCTCAACTACGAGTGGAGCGTCAACATAGAACTCAGCGGCAGGCGCCTGTTTACTGATTATCTCGACGATGTGAGCACGGTGTATCCCGATAAAAGCGACCTCCTGCGCAATCGCGGAGATATCGCCGCCGCCCTCTCCGACCGCTCGCTGATCATACCCGGTACCAACGAAGGCCAACTCAGCGAAGAAGGCCGCCAGCGCGGCAATGCCAATAACAAAGATTCGTATTATTTCCTCGGTATCGGCCTGGTCTACTACTTCGGCGACCTGAAATGCCCGGAATATGAGGATAGACGGAGGAAGAGGAAGTGATAATGAGGTTTAGTAGGGTTTAGTGCCTTCGGCAGTTTAGCGTTAGGGTTTAGTTACCGGTTCTTTATTGTCACCTTGTCACGCGTCACCTTGTCACCTTGCAAGTCGGCCTCTGCCAACGCGGGATGCTCCTCCGCGATGGGTATAAAACGCATCGCTGCGGAGCGCGGGGGCGACTTTGTGACTGTACGACTATACGACTGTACGACTTTACGATCCTTGCCGTTCGCTTTTTCGTTTGTCATTCTCGAAGAGAATCTACAACGTCATGATGGCTACACGATACCGTACCGGCGGGCTTTAGCCGCCGGAAAACCGTGGCTTTTACGGTGATGGCCATGGGAGTGGTCATTTCGACTCCGCTCAATGACCGGCCCTGTCGTTCGTTGAGCGGAGCCGAAACGAATAGGCCGTTACACTTCTGTAAATCCTCGTTTTAACTGTTCCAATAGTATTACATTATCCTCCACCGTATTTTCAAAATATTCAACCATAATGCCGGCTATTTTACTGCCGGCTACATCGGTTGTATTGGCATCCAGTATTCCTTTGATTCTGTCAAATAGTTTTTCATTCCGCTTTGCAATTTTGCTCATTTCCCGGCCCATAACCCTGGCTGCAATATGCTTTAGATCGGCATTCTCATCCTCAAATAGGTCGTTGTGGTTTTCCCATATTTCATCGTCATACATATCGAAAAAATAGTTCAAAATGTCGCTGATATCTTTGATATCGTCTCTTCTTACCTCCGGGCGGTCATCGTAGGCGATCATTTTTAATAGCACTATTCCAGGCAGCGTGCAGAATTTAAAAAGATGCTTACCTCCCAGTTCCAATTGCGGCAAGCCGGCTTCATATATTTCTGTGAAGCCCTGCAAGTTGATATTGGTTAAACCCCAATTACTTGCGATTACTTTACCGTCTTCATTTTCGATAGCGCCAAATGGTAATAAATCCACCTGGACTTTATCTTTCCAGAGCAATACAAAATCATTCCCGGTATGAGTTTGGAAGCTTTCCACGGTTGTTAAATAGTCTTTTAGGGTTTCGTATGTTCCCTTATCATTTATTAGCACAGCAAAATCAATATCACCGGTTGTTCTTCTGGGGGTAATATGATTGATGCCGTGCATCCATACATCCCGGGCAACGGCGCCCACTAAATAAAAGTCGATACCGAGTTTCTCAAAGCCTCGTTCCAGCGCAGACAACATTTCCGTGATTTCAGGCTGTTGTCTTAATTGTTCATAGCTTATTTTGTAAAAATGCATCGTAAATTTTTTGTGCTGTTTCAATACATCTTCTGTCGTTGGTGTTGATCAAATCGGCGTAAACCAGCAAAGGAGGGGCGACATTATCATTCTCAAGATCATGTCGCCAGAATTTTCTGAATATTTTCACATTTCCCTTTTCATCCGGTATTAGCCGATAATTTTTAATCAAGTCGGTTCTCGCTTCTGTTGTGTATATAGTCAATTCTGCGGGCCGCAGATAATTTGTATACAAATCTCCTGCGGGTTCTCCACCCCAACATGTTTCACCTTCTTTAACGGGTAGGTTTTTCCAGTTTTTAAAATCCTCTTCTTTCAGAAAACGAAAAGTACCCATTTGCAGGGAAGGTTTTAGCCTTTCGGCATACGCCGGTATCCATTTTTCCAGTAATTCCTTCTTTTTAACCAGCTTTGATTCGTTTTTATTCAGCTTAATAATGAAGCCCATTTCTTTAAGCCCCGTCATAATATAATTGATATTTCCCAACCCTACTTCGGTAATGGCAGCTATTTCGCGATAAGGGAGGTTGATATCATTTTCATGGAGCAGGAAATGGAATAGTACTTTTAGCCCGGTTTTTGTAAACGCCCTATTACTTTTACTTTTTACCGCCTTAAATGGTTTTTGAGTCTCCAACCAAATCAAAATGCCATTTTGCTTAAGCCAAATATTCCCATTGGCTTCGAGATAAGCGATTTTGTTTTGCCTCAGTTCTTCTTTTATTTTGGAAAAATCCGGTTTGCCACTATGATCAGCGGACCAAAACGATTTGCCTGGTCTATGATTTTGAGCAATTGGTGGCTCCTTAGTTCTTGTTTTACTTCTGCATTGAATTTGACAGGCTGCCCCTCTACAATCAGTTCTATTTGACCATCTATTTCTTGTGGTCCAAAATCTTCCCATTTGCCGGTGATGCCGGCATTCGTTTGAAGATTCTCAAGCGCTATATGGATGATTTCTGTTTCTCGCATGTTCACAAATAATGATGTACACGAAACGTGAACAATATTAATTTATGAACAAAGTTAGGCGATTTTTTGTAAAAAACATCGTTTAGCTATACTTTTTGTGAAAGGCTGCGAGTACGGGAACTGATATTGCATTCGAGTTTGCGGGGACTGAACGGGCTCCCGAGAATGCGTCTATGTCAATTGGCTACACAGTGCGTAGCTTTTTTTCAAGGTCTGGAGAGCGACCTGAGCCGTTCGTTGAGCGGAGCTGAAGTGCGACTTTGTGACTATGCGACTTTACGATCCTTGCCCTTCGCTTTTTCGTTTGTCATTCTCGAAGAGAATCTACAATGTGGTGATAGCTACACGATACCGTACCGGCGGGCTTTAGCCGCCGGAAAATCGTGGGTTTTACGGTGATGGCCATGTAAGCGGTCATTTCGACTCCGCTCAATGACCGGCAATGCAGCTCTGAGTCGTTCGTTGAGCGGAGTCGAAACGAACATGCTACAATTTCGGATGTCGGATTTTCGATTTCGGATTGAACCAAGATAAATCCGCAATCCGCATTCCGAAATCCGCAATCGGCAGCCCGGGAGTTTTTGAACCAGGATTTTGGGGATTATTGAAAGATGGGAAAGGATTTATGACAATTTGTTGCGATTGTCACGTAAGAAAGATTGTCATGCCCGCAAGGGCATCTGCACACAAGACGCCCGCCATTACATGGTATCTGTACACAGAATGATTGCGCTTTGATTTGTCGGTGAACAGTGATGGCCATGGAAAGACCTTGCAAGGTTTTCGGGGGATGGTACTGGGAAAACCTTACAAGGTCTGGACTGTGGCGGCCGTTTGGGCAATTCAGGCGGTGATTTCAAATCACCGCCTGAATTATTCCCCGTGAAGGCGGGGATGACACCTTTCCCATACCTCGAAAAATGTTATGGCGTTTTTCATGGCTGGGCTGGGTTTTTTAGGGGGGGAATATCGGGGATTTTTTAATGTTTTGCAATACAAATGGCCGCTCGCGTACCGGCTGGCTTTAGCTGGCGGAAAGACTGCGGAGTGATCTGAATCACGATTAAGCGGATTATTTTGGGGTTATTTCAATCCCTCCAGCACTTGCCTCACTATGTCAAGGTATTTTTTGAATGTTGTATTTTGGGGAGAAATTTGGTGTAATTCTGAAAAATGTTTTTCCGCTTCCTGGAGATGCTTTTTTGCATTTGGATTATCTGATTTTGCCAAAGCGACTTGCGCTAATTTCACATAAGAAACGGCCAAGCCGTTTTTGAACGACACATTTTGCGGATAGGCGGCGTAGAGTTCTTTCGACAATTCAATGTCTGTAGTTTTCAAAAAAAGTCAAAGCCTGGTCCAAATTGCCCAGCGCGGTGTGCGTCTCGCCGAGTTTTGAGTAGGAAATGGCCAAGCCGTTTTTGAACGACACATTTTGCGGATAGGCGGCGTAGAGTTCTAAATAACTTTTCTCAAAGCGGTTGCCCCGGGTGTGGGGCCGGTTTGGGAAGGCCAATAAGCACAGCGGTTCTTTCGACAATTCAATGTCTTTTTCAAAAAAAGTCAAAGCCTGGTCCAAATGGCCCAGCGCGGTGTGAGTCGAGCCGAGTTTTTCGTAGGAAATGGCCAAATTTCCTTTGTAAAAACTGTAGTCAGGCTCACTGCGATGCATCTTCTCATACATTTTGAAAGACTCTGAAAAAGCATCAAGAGCAGCGGGCAGATTGCCGGTGGTTGTGTGAAGTTCTCCCAAATAACCGTGTGCATTGGCTAGCTGCCACTCCTCTGCTTTAGGATGCACGATAACGCGTGGGCACACGTACAGGGCTTTTTCGTAGCGGTGATTGTCTTTGTAAAAGTTGGCGGCATCCCACAATATCTCCAAATCCGTCGAATCCAGCCGTAGCAACTGGTCGTATTGCGCTTCAGCTTTTGCCGGGTCAAAATCGGCATTATACATATCCGCCAGCAGGCGCAGGTTGGCGATTTGTTGGCGTTTTTGGGTTTCGAGTGCGGCGCGTTGGGCGTCCAGTTCCTTCTGTGCTTCGCCGATGCGTTTTTCTTCTTTGATGATTTCTTCGGTGCGTTTGGCAGGGTTGATACTTTCGAGTTTGGCGATAGCCTGGTCGATATGGCCGGCTTTGTAGAGCTCCAGGGCTTCCTGGTAGACGGGGCTTACATCGTCAAAATTCACCCGGGCGAATTTGTCGGCCAACTGGTCAAGTTGCTGCTGCTGCTGGTCGTATTGCGTTTGCAGGCTTTCGTATTTTTCTTCGTATTCCTGTTGGTTGAGCTGGGCCTTTTGGAGTTTGTCGCGCAAGGCTTTTTTTTCGCGTTCGAAGCCGGCGAGCAGGGCCTTGTCGGAGATGTCGTAATATTCGCGGCGAGCGGCGTCGAGTCGGCCGGCGGGCGCCAAGATGATGTCGACGCCGAGGCGGTCGTCTGCGCTGAGTTTGACTTGTTCGATTTCTTTTTTGTTGACGAGCTCGTAGCCGCTTTTCTGCACGTCTTCGAGGAATACCCACTCGCCGGCTTTTTTGCGGGGGAATTTGAGGGTGAAATATCCGTCGTTATCCGAGATCACGGGGTTGGCTTCGCTAAAAACAACTTGCGCCCCCGGCACGGTTTTTTTGCCGGAGTTTTGCTCGCGCACCATGCTTTTTTGGATTTTTTGGGCGCTAAGCGGAAGGATAAATACCAGAGAGAATAACAGGGTTATCACGTTTTTCATGACTGGATTGGCTTTTTCAGGGGGAATATCGGATTTTTTTGGGCAAATGGCGTAATGATGTTGGATGTTTGATGCTGGATGTTTGATTGATAGGTTGTTGCGCTTGTATGTACACGAAACGTGAACATTGTATATTTATGAACACCAGTATCTGTTTGGGTACAATAGCCGAAAAGACTGCGTAATGGGGCATTTTTTTTAACCGCAAGGCTCGCAAAGGTGTCGCAAAGGACGCTTATTGGTTAGATTAAGTAACATTAGATAGCGACCTCTGCGTTTCCATTGCGCTCTTTGCGTTAAAAATCGACCTGATACGCGCGTAAAAAATGAATTGAATTTTAAAAAATCAGCTTAATGAAATAGGTGCGAAGATGCCCTGCCGGGCATGACGGATGTTTGATGTTTAATGTTTGATGTTTGATGAAAAATTTAATAATCAAGCATCCAACATCCAACATCCAACATCAAAAAAACCTACTCCCTCAAATCCTCCATGTGGTAACCCGGGTATTTCGCCTTGTCGAACGTGAAATAATTGGCGGCAAAGGTTTTATTGGGCGTCAGCTTGGTAATCGCGAAGGTATAACGCGAGCCGTCTTTAACGAATGCCTTCACGCTAATCACCTCGTAGGTCTTCTTGTCGAGGGTGAGGCGCAGTTTTGAGTATTCTGAATTTTTATCGATGGGCTTGAATTCGATTTGCTGGAGGGCTCGGCCGTTTTCGGTGTAGTCGTTGACCAACGCGTAGATGAATTTTCCTTTTTTATAAAAACTAAAAATCGACTCGGGCGAAAGCAGGTTGTCGTCGTCTTTGGGGTCGGGCAGGTCGTTGATCTGCACTTCTTTGTTTTTGTGTAAAATGACCCACAAAGCCTTGCCGTCGCTCAGCATCGACTGGCTGTTGACATCCACTTTATACTGCTTTTCTTTGCGCGCCACGGTGCCTTTTTGCACTTCTTTGTCCTGCTCGGCCAATTCGATTTCCAGGTTGAAGCTCGCTTCCAGCGAGGCATACGAGTCGTATTTCTTGCTTATTTTGTCCAGTATCGTTTTTGCCTTTGGATCATTGACTTCGGTGGCCGCACTTGCCGCTTTTGGCTTCGACTTCGTCGGCTTTTGTGCCATTACCGGCAAGGTCAGGATCAGGGCTGCTACGACTAATACTATTCTGCTCATTGTTTACCATGTTGATTACTTGATAAACGCTTTTCAGCCCCGATTATTGATGCGGGGATGGTTAAAGTTGTTTTAAGGTGACAGGGTAAGGAGTTCACCTTGTCACCTCAAATACGGCATGCGAAACCCCACGGCCACTCCGAAAGAAAGGTGATTATCCTCGGGCCCCTGCCCCCAGATCATATTGGGTTCAACATACACAAACAAATTGCGACCTATCGTTTTTTCCAACCCCTAAACCCGTTTGCAGTGCCGGCGTAAAAGCGCGGCGGCGGGCGATCCAGGGTTCGGTGGGAAAACCCTCCGGGGTAACGGTCTCTTTGCTGCTCAGCGCTACGCGCCCCAAAAATCCTTCCTGAATATACAAGCGCAGCGGGCCGGTAGTTATGTTATAGCGCAGGCGAAGGGGCAAGGCCAAATAGTGGTGCGTAAAGGTGATGGTAGGTTTGGCTTCACCTGAAGGAATGTCGGGATTAAAACCGCCGTTGCCATTGTGCTGAGAACCCCATTGCAGCCCCGCCACACTGGTCTGATGCGACACATAGGCATAGAGTAAGCCGGTGGTGAACATCCACCGCTCATTGATGCGCTGTGCCGATAGTACCCCGAGACTTTGCGAGAGCTGAGGCGAGTGTTCGGCCGGATAACCCGAGTAATTGTTGCGCAATCCCCTGGTCATAAAGGTGTTGCTCTCCACGCCAAATTGCCACTGGCATTGGCTCCAGGCACTGTGGGCCAGCATTAGCAGCCCGATGATAATCGTTGATTTTGTCATTGTTAACTAGTTAATGTTGTCTGTTGTCGGTTATCGGTTATCAGTTATCGGTTCAGTTATCAGTTACTTATTGACTTATACAGATAAACGGACAACCGACAACCGATAACGGAGAACAAAAAATCACTCCATCACCACCATCTTCCCCTGGCCGGCCACTTTCCCATCCACCAGCAGGCGGCAGAAGTATAGGCCTTGCGCCAGGGTATGGCGTTGAAAAACGAATGGGTTTGAGTCGTGAATATCCCTGCGTACCAGCCGGCCGCTGCTATCGAAGACCTCGAACTGGAAGCGCGTGCCGGCGCCGGCGTCGACCAATCCGATCAGGGCATCGCCCGAAACCGGATTGGGCGTCACGACAATGCTGCCCGGCTCCCAACCCGGCAGTGGGATGAGGTCTATTTCGATAAAATTAACCTCCACCCGGTGGGTAGTCTTATTGGTAATAACGGGTGGGTTAAAATCGAAATAGATCGCTGCAGCATTGTTGATTATCGTGCCGGGGGCGTTGTTGAGCAATTGTGAGACCCTGAATTTCACAAATCCGTGCGAAGCGACCTCGTTGATATTGCTGTCGGGCAATTCGATGTGGTCGAAGCGAAATTCGAGCATGCCGTCGGGAGCTACCGCAAGTTGGTAGGGATGACTTGCCGTGCCGGGGCGCAGGCTGCCCAGGTCGAGAAACGGCGACAGCTTGTCGCGTACGATGACCGTGAAAGCCGTATCGGTGCCCGTATTCTGGAAGCGGATCAGATATTCGAGGTCGGTATTGGGTTCGATATAGTTGGGTTCGCCGTAGCCTTTGGGAAATCCGCGTTTATCGTTGGGGTCCCAGGAGCCTACGTTCTCCTGGCAATCGATGGAGATAAAGGGGTCGGCATCGTTTTCGGGCAATTGGGTGGCGTAGCCCAGACTGGTCGGATCTTCGTCGGGGCCGCAGCCTTCTATGGTAATGCTGGGCATGCTGTTGCCAGGGTGAAAGGGCTCCTGGTCGGCTTCAAGGCGGAAGGTGCCGCCGGCGGCCGGCAGTTTGACTTCTCTGATTTGCAATGGCATGAGGTTGAAGGTGCTCTGCATCAGGATGACCTGGTCTTCGATGACGAGAAAGGGTAAAGGGGCACTGGTGGGCGTCGTCCCTACATTTTGAATATAAAAGAAAATGCTGTCGCCCGTGCAGGTAGCATCCACTTCGATACTGGCGCCGCCCCAATTGGGGGTGGGCACGCAGAGGCTGTCGGGGTAAATATGGGCGGTTGTACAGTGGGTTTGTCCAAGCAGCGTAGAATCGCAACTTACGGTCACATTGATTTCAAAAGATCCGCAATCACCGGCTTCCAGCAAACCCACATCAAAGCGGTATACATTTCCGGTTTGATTGGTCACGGGTATAGTTGAGCTATTAAACTCGAGGTAAGGGTCGAGCTCTACTTCTACATAGGCATCTTGGGCAAAGGTTGTACCCTTATTGCAATAACTCACGGTATAGGTGTTGTCGAAACAACGGCGCAAAAACGGAGTAGAAATGTCGGTTTCCAGCCACGGGCATTCGATTTGGGCAAAGGCAGGCAGCGTCAGCTCGACGGTATCAAAAGCGGCTACCGTGACCGTGCTGACAGGTTCGCACGTCTGCCAGTAGGGATTGGGCGTGGTGACACTCACCGAATAAGTGCCCGGTTCTACCGGCATGGCGAAATAACCGTTTTCATCGGTGAGGACAAAATTGGTGCCGCCAGTGCCTTCCAGGGTTACCAACCAATCATTCAATGGCTCTCCGAATGTCGCATCGCAGTTATCGCTTACCGTGCGGAAGACCGTGCCGGTGACGAGTTGGGTAAACGTATTGCCGAGGCTATCGAGCCGGAGCAGGTATTCGTCGCGGCCCAGGTTTTCAAATTCCCATACGCCTTTGCCGCCACCTATCAAAAAGCCGTTGTCGGGCAAAGGAATCATATCGCCGGCCTCATCGCTGAGCAATCCGCCGTATTGACGTTGCCATTTGAGTTGGTTATCCGGGCCGTAGGCGTGTACCAGAATGTTGTCCTGACCGCCGTCGGCAAAAGCCAGCGCAAGGGCCCAGCCGCCGTCGGCAGAAGTAGTCAGCTCGCCGAAAGTGAGCGCGCCGTCGGGCGCTATTTGTTGTTGGGATATAAGCTGGCCGGTAGCAGAGACGTGCACGGTATTGACCGAGCGGTAAGGACTGGAGGCTGTAGGCGCATAACCTGCCAGGCGCAGCGTGCCGTCGGATAGTTCAATACAGCCCATCGGTGTGAGGATAAGTTCGGTTGGGGGCCTGGCTTCGCCCATCAATTGCTGCCAGATGACGTCGCCATTTGCATCAATTTTATTAACATAAATAAGCCCATGATACTACCCGGCGCCGTATAACGACCGGCAAGCACAAAATGGCCGTCGCTGAGAGCTACAAAACGCTGACCTACTGCCATGTCGCCCACTTCAAACGCGTAATATTGCCGCCACACCTCATTGCCATCCGCATCGAGTTTGATGGCAACGGCGTCCATGTTTGTCACTATACCCGTATCGCGGTCGATGCCGCCGGTGAGTAGATAGCCCCCATCAGGCGTGGGTATCAATTCACCGAATTGCGCCCGGATTTCGCCGGCTTCTGTAATAGGATCATACAACCGATGCCACTCCACATCGCCCTGTTCGTTTGTCTTGACAATCAGCAACTCTGTATTCAGATAGGTTCCAATGTCTGTTTTTTGCAACATAGCAATATACCCGCCCGACGGCACGGGATTAAGCACTGCAACGGAAGCCAGATTGCCACTGAGCTGTCCCAATGGAATAGACAATATGCTTTTCGACCACAAAACCTGCCCGTTGGGGTTCACCCTTTTGAGTTGCATCAGGGGCGACAGGCAAAGGAAATCGCCGTTAGGGGCGGCCGCTACCCGGCTCAAAGTGCTGCCCCCCGTATACACTCGCTCCCAGCCCTGCGCTATTACCGGCGTTTGTATCACACCCCAAAAGAACAGGACCCATAGCGCCATGAACCATGTAGCGCGTCTCGTTTTCAGCTTATGGTGACGGGTAGAATCTAACATGTCCTTCTTATTTTTTCAAAGGTGACATAATTGCAGCGCCTGCACAAAGACATTTTTATTTATTTGTTAATAAAAAATTAAAGTATTTGGTCAAAATATTTAATTTTAAAGCCATCTACAAAGAGTCATGTTAATATTAACCCAAAATTCCAAATCCATTCTTCCTTATTAATTCTTCATTCTTAATTCCCCCATGCACTCCAGCCTCCTCCTCCAAATCCTCGGAAAATTAACCAAACGCGATTGGCGGCAATTGCACAAGTGGGTGCATTCCGATATCGTGCAGCAGCGCGACGACGTGCGCAGGTTATTCGACTACCTGTCTGAAGCGCTCCGCCATTCGGCAAAAGAAAGCCTGGAGCGGCATCGGGTTTTCGAAGCGATATTCCCCGGGCAGCCTTTTGACGACGACCTGTTGCGGTTGTTAATGCATTTTTTACTAAATATTGTCAAACAATACCTGGCCTACGACGATTGGAGCGGCGACACGGCGGAAGTGAACTGGCGGCAATGCCGCGCCCTGCGCCGCCGCGAAGCGGATAAACTGTTTGAAAAAGAATGGGAACAAGCTACCCAGACCCTCCAACAGCAATCCTTCCGCAATAGCGATTATCACCGCCAGTGGTACCAACTGCATTTCGAGCGCTATGAATACGACCACCGGCAGCGCCGCAGCGGCCCGATGAATTTGCAGGGCATGCTCGATGAGCTCACCCATTCGTATGTGGCCGACCTGCTCAGACACTGCTGTACGATTCTGACCTACCAAAGCGTGAATCCGCAACCTTACGACTTCGCCCTCCTGGAGGCCGCACTGGCACAGATTGAACGGCCAGACTACACTCCCCCACCGGTGATAGCCGTTTATCATTGCGCTTACCGGGCCCTGCAATCGCCGGAAGACGATAACTGGTTTCAACAACTTGGCATACTCATCACACAGCATTGGCAGCAATTTCCCGACCACGAAATCCGCGACCTATACTTACTGGCGATCAACTATTGCATACGCCGCCTCAACAGGGGAGAACGCCGTTTTATTGCCGAGGCATTCGCGCTGTACCGCGACGCCCTCGAAAAAGAAGTATTGCTCGAAGACGGCCTTTTGTCAAAATTCACCTACAACAACATTTTGATGCTGGCAATTGCGCAGGAGGACTGGGATTGGGCCGACCATTTTCTCGACGACTACAAGCAACGCCTGCCGGCTCGCGAACGCGAAAACGCTTACCGCTACAACCGGGCCGTGTATTTTTTTCGCCGGCCCGACTATACGAAGGCTATGGAGTTGCTGATGCGTAGAATTTCGCGACCTGCTTTACAATCTCAATGCCCGTAGTATGTTGCTGCGCATCTATTACGAATTGGGCGAATACATGGCGCTGGAATCGCACCTCGACAGCTTTCGGAATTTCCTGCGGCGCAGGGCGGGGCTGGGTTATCACCGCGAGAACTACGCCAACCTGCTAAAGATAGTGAAAAAGATGTTGCGCAGCGACCTGCGCAAACGCAACGTACGGGCCGCCCTGCTTGAAGAAGCAAGTCAGATGCGCGCACTCGCCGAACGCGAATGGCTTATTAGCGTTCTCCGACCTTCCGGGGATTGAGGCTGGAGCCGCCGCAACCGGTGAAGGTCTCGCCGTCGCGAACCACCGTCACCGTAAACGGCGCCTCAAAACCCGACATCGAGTCGAAACAGGTTTTTTCTTCGAGTTTGACCACGATTTTGCTGTTGCCGCTCGCCGATTCGAAGGTGAGCACGGCGCCTTGCTTCACGGGCGAGCGATAAGGGTAAAAGGTCTTGCCCATGTCCATGTGGTGGAACAAAATCGCGCTGCTATCAATTTGCACGTTCCAGAACGGCTCGTTGCCGCTGCAATTGTAGCTGACAATGGGCTCTGCCGCCTTCTGGCCGGCATCCGGTTGTTTTTTTGTAGCGGTATTGCAGGCCGCAACCATAAACAAACAGGCAGCCATACAGGTTGAGAATAGAAGGGGGAGTTTCATTTTCATGCTGTCATTAGATTTTGCCCCTAATTTATAGTATTATTGAAAGCAAAAACGAACAAACTGATAACAGATAACCGACAACCGACAACCAACAGCGTCACAAACCATGAAAGAAATCACCACCATAGTTGACACCTACCGGCAGATGGAATCCGATGGAGAAAATGCAGCGCTCCTCACCGTAGTGCATGTAGAGGGCTCGTCGTACCGGCGCATAGGTGCGCGCATGCTGGTATCGGAAACGGGGCGCTGGGTAGGGGGCATCAGCGGCGGCTGCCTGGAAGGCGACGCCTTGCGCAAGGCCAAACATGCCATTCTTCAGGCCCGTCCGCATGTGGTGACCTACGATACCCGTGAAGAAGAAGACCGGCCTATCGGCATAGGCCTGGGCTGCAATGGCCGTATCGACGTATTGATATCGCCCTTGCAGGCCGACAAAGCCCACCACCTCGTCAACCTGCTGGCGGCGGCCTGTTGCAGTCGCCAGGCGCACGTGCTGGTCACCGTTACCGGCGTTGCAGGCGCTATGGATGGCATAACACCTGGCGATACCTGGCTTTTCGACCATACCGGCCTTCCCGATCAATCGCTGCCGCCTGCCCTTACTGCTGTATTAAGTGCAGCGGTAACAGAAGTAGCGCAAAGCGGGAATTCGGCCTATCGCACATTCGAAGGCTTAGAAGCGCTCGTTGAAGTCCTGCTGCCCCCCATCCAGGTGGTCATGTGCGGCGGCAACTACGATATTGCGCCCTTTGTCGACCTCAACAGGCTGCTGGGCTGGCGCCCGGTCGTAGTGGCCAACCTGCAGAAAGTCAACCCCGAATATATTGCCTACGCCGAAACCTTACACCAACAGGGACAACCGCTACCTGCCTATGACCCCCGCACCGCCATCGTGCTTATGGCCCACGATTACGCCACCGACCTGGCGAATCTACGCAGCGCACTGGAAACCCAGGCGCCCTACATTGCCCTGCTTGGCCCCCGCAAGCGCGCTGACAAGATGCTCGCCGCCCTTGCCGCCGAAGGCATCGACACCAAACCGCAAGCACATCGCCTGCACTATCCTGCCGGCCTCGATATCGGCGCTACTACACCCGAAACTATCGCCCTATCTATCGCCGCCGAGATTACCGCCCATTTCAGCGGCAGGCAAGGCGGGTTTCTCCGGGATAGGCCCGGGTCGATATATAGCAGTTAGATCGGTTGTCCGTTCTCCGTTCTCCGTTATCTGTTCATTATCTTTGCCAGTTACACTTTAACAGAGAACAGAGAACAGAGAACAGAGAACAGAGAACAGAGAACAGAGAACAGAGAACAGAGAACAGAGAACAGAGAACAACATGAGAAAACGCCTTCAAAACATATGGCATTCCTTCCCCCTGCAGTTGCTGCTATTGCACCTGCGGAGCAACCTGCTATTTGTGGCCATGTGGCTGATGCTGGCGCTTACATTATCAGGTGTAGTGGGTTCGAGGCTGGGCCTGCAATATCTCTTCCTCGACCCGGAATACATGGGCAAGGTAAACGTGTGGAGTTATCTTTTTGTGGGATTGGCCTTCGGGGGATTTTTCATGTCCTGGAACCTCACCATTTACCTGCTCAACGCGCAGCATTTTCCTTTTCTGGCGTCGCTGTCGAGGCCGTTCACCAAATTTTGCGTCAATAATTCCGTATTGCCGTTGCTTTTTTTGGGGGTTTATATCGGCATGATCATTCACTTTCAAAAAAACTACGAAGGTACGCCGATGGGTACCATTCTTCTGAACTGTCTGGGTTTACTGGGGGGCATAGTATTGTTGGCCGGCCTGCTATCGCTGTATTTTTTGTTCACCAATCGCGACATCTCCTATTATATCCGGCGCAGGGAATTACCTCCCCACCTGCTGGGGGTTATTGCACCGGGCAGGCGCGGCATGGAGATTGAAGACATCAAAAAAGACGACAAACGGCGGCGGGTACGCACCTACCTCAGCGAAAACCTAAAACCCCGCCTGGTGCGCAGCGTAGCCCACTACGATGCGCGCCTGCTGATGAATATTTTCAGACAAAATCATTTCAACGCCCTCATCTTGCAATTAATCACGCTCGTGACTTTATTGGCGCTGGGCTTTCTCATCGATTTCCCCTATTTCCGCATACCCGCCGGCGCCAGCGTTTTTATCCTGACAGGCGTAATAGTTGCGCTGACAGGCGCCATTACCTATTGGTTTGATGAATGGCGGGCGCTCATACTCATCGGACTACTCGTGCTAATCAACTACGTGACGGGGTTCGACTTCTTTAACCACAGAAACAGAGCCTACGGCCTGGATTACGAGGTTAGTCCGGCCGAATACAGCAATGAGCGGCTGCAGGACATCTTCAGCTCCGGACAGGTAGGCGCCGATATTGCCCATACGCGCCAAATACTGGATCGCTGGCGCGCCCGCACCGGTGAAGACAAACCCAAGATGGTGATCTTATGCGTAAGCGGCGGCGGGCTGCGCTCGGCAGTTTGGGCCCTGCAAGTAGCGCAAACTGCCGATAGTCTGCTCAAAGGCAACCTGCTTAAACACACCACACTTGTTACCGGCGCCTCCGGCGGTATGCTCGGCATGGCCTATCTGCGCGAGCTCTATTTGCGCCGGCAACTGGGCGCCGACATGCACATGCACGACAAAAAGCATATCGACCTTATCTCGCGCGATATGCTCAATGCGTTGGCTTTTACCATCGTCTCCAACGACCTGTTCCTGCCCTTATCTACCGTGGAGCGCGCCGGGCATGTTTATTACAAAGACAGGGGTTATATTTTTGAAGAACAATTTAACGAAAATACGAGCTACCTGCTCGACAAATGCCTGAGCGATTACGCCGCGCCGGAGGCTCAGGCAATGATCCCGATGCTTTTTATCACCCCCAGCATAGTCAATGATGGTCGCCGCATGATCATCTCGCCGCAAGGCGTATCGTACATGATGTCCGTCCCAATGGGTCGCCGCCGGCCCCTGTCGGTAGAAGTCGACGCCGTCGACTTTGGCAAGGTCTTCGAAGCGCAGGGCAGCCGCGACCTCCAATTCCTCACCGCCCTGCGCATGAACGCCACCTATCCCTATGTGTTGCCCAACGTGCACCTGCCCAGCGAACCCGAGATCGAAGTAATGGACGCCGGCATTCGCGACAACTACGGCATATTGTCGGCCACCCGTTTTATCCAGGTCTTCCGCAAATGGATCGAACAGAACACCAGCGGCGTAGTACTGGTACAAGTGAGCAGTTCCGAGCTCATCGAAGAAATCATCCCCAGCAACCGCACCGGCGCTATCTCCAGTCTTGTAAACCCGGTAGGCATCCTGGGCAAAGTATTCACCCTCCAGGAATTTGAACACGACAACAGTCTGGGATTTATTTACGACCTGCTTGGGCCCGAACGCTTTGAAGTAATCCGCTTCGTGTACCACCCTACCCAGCGCAAAAAGCTGACGGCCTCGGTGTCATTTCACATCACTTCAAGAGAAAAAGCGGATGTCAAGCGCGCAATTGGATTGCCCGAGAACAAAACAGAGATGGAACGGTTGATGAATCTATTAAAATAATAGTCTACTCGAAAAAGACAGCACATGAAAATCCTACTCACCGGAACTACCGGTTACATCGGCCAACGCTTACTCTCTGCCCTGCTTGACGACGGGCATGAAATAATATGCTGCGTCAGGGATAAAAACAGGTTTGATACCTCAAAATATAAATCAGATAAATTATCTGTTGTTGAAGTTAATTTTTTGGACCTCGAATCGCTGAGCGCTATTCCGGAAAATATAGATGCCGCCTATTACCTGATCCATTCTATGTCTGCTGCGAACGAGGATTTTGAAGCGCTGGAAAAAAAATCCGCAGAAAATTTTAAAGCGCATATTCAAAAAACCAACGCTAAGCAGGTCATATATCTGAGTGGGATTATTAATGATGAAAAATTATCAAAGCACCTCCAATCCAGAAAATCAGTAGAAGAAATTTTATCATCAGGAAGTTACCATCTCACCACGCTACGAGCAGGTATTATTTTAGGATCGGGCAGCGCGTCTTTTGAAATTATTCGCGATCTGGTGGAGAAATTACCGGTTATGGTTGCGCCAAAATGGTTAAATACAAAAACACAACCCATAGCGATCAGAAATGTCATAGAATATTTGAAGGGGGTATTGTTTTATGAAAAGGCATATGATAAAAGTTTCGACATCGGCGGCCCCGAAATTTTGACTTATAAAGATATGCTAATGCGTTTTGCTAAAGTACGCAACCTGAAAAGGCGAATAATTACCGTGCCTGTGCTCACCCCGAAATTATCTTCTTACTGGCTTTATTTTGTAACTTCTACTTCTTTTACGCTGGCCTCAAATCTTGTGAAAAGTATGAGCGTAGAAGTAATTTGCAAGGAGAATGAACTAAAAGATTTATTGGGTATTAAATTGTTGTCTTATGAGGAGGCGATCAAACTCGCTTTTGGTAAAATTCAAAACGAAGGCGTGATTTCGAGTTGGAAAGATGCGCTGTCGAGTAATGTGCTGGAGCAAGGGATTTCAAAACTTATTAATGTGCCTGAATTCGGCTGTTATGTAGATAAACGAAAAAGCGAGGTTAAGAATTTAAATGCCACTTTAGATAAAATATGGTCGATCGGTGGAGAAACCGGCTGGTATTATGGCAATTGGCTTTGGGAAATCAGAGGTTTTATTGATAAACTCGTAGGAGGCGTGGGTTTACGCCGAGGGAGAAAAAACAGCACAATGATTTCAGCAGGCGATTCGCTCGATTTTTGGCGCGTACTTTTTGCTGATAAAAAGGAAAAAAGACTTTTGCTCTACGCTGAAATGAAATTACCCGGAGAAGCCTGGCTTGAATTTAAAATTGTTGACCATGTGCTTTACCAGACAGCTACCTTCCGCCCCTTGGGCTTATGGGGGCGCCTGTATTGGTATGCTGTTTTACCTTTCCACGGTTTTATTTTTAACGGTATGCTCAAGCGAATTTGTTCCTGATTTGTAACTATTTAAAGGAACCAGTCGATTATTTAATAGCGGCCTTTGCGTTAAAAACGAAACTAAATAGTTACCCCAAAAGTATAATTATCTATTCCACGGATTCACATACTTCAAATCATTGACATTTTGAAAATCTTTAATATTTCGAGTAATCAAAGTAAGATTATAAACAATAGCAGTAGCCGCAATTATTGCATCAGGAAGTTTTATTTTATGTTGCTTGCGTATATCAGCAGTTCTGAGCTTAATAGGTTGCTCCAATTCTATTACAAAAATACTATCAATAAAATTTTTCAATACCTCTGCATCTCTTTCTGTTGGAGCTTTCCAGCAAAGCAACTCAATTTCTGTAATCGCTGAAATACAAGGAGTAGATTCAGCTATAATAGCATCCATAAATTGCTCAGCAGAAATTGGAAATTGCTGCTGAAGATAATATATAGCCGTATTGGTATCCCAGAGATATTTCATTCCCAACCGTTGCGAAGATCATTCAACTGCTCATCAACTTCATCCAAAGGTTGTTTAGACATGGCTCCCTTATAGCGAGCCGCCAAATTAGCGTCTATACTCTCCGCATGATCCCTGTGCAAGCGGATAAGTTGCAGAAGTTCTAAATCTTCCAATAACCTAATAGCCTTTTCGTTTATGATATCAATCGTGATTGTCTGTATCATGGCATGGCACCTTTTGAATCAATAACAATACTTATTCAAAAAACGTTTCAGCATAAAGTTAAGTTTTATTATTAAATTTTTTCAAGCTTTAAACCCTGTAACCCCAAAAACGTCAAACCCAAAACGCTTAAGCTTATGAAATCTACGCTACTCTCTCTGCTGCTGACCCTTACGGCCACTTTCAGCTATTCCCAGCAAAACTTGTACTTCCCGCCGCTTACCGGCAGCAACTGGGATACCCTGTCGCCAGAATCACTCGGCTGGTGTACCGAAAACATACCTGCTTTATACGACTACCTGGCCAGTGAAAACTCAAAGGCCTTCATTGTACTCAAAGACGGTAAAATCGTACTTGAAGAGTACTTCGATACCTTTACACGCGATAGCTTCTGGTATTGGGCCTCCGCAGGTAAAACGCTGACGGCCTTCCTCACCGGTATCGCACAGGAGGAAGGTCACCTGTCGCTCTCGGATATGACTTCAACCTATCTGGGCCCGGGTTGGACCTCCAGCCCCACCGACAAGGAAAACCTCATCACCATCCGCCACCAACTTACCATGACCAGCGGTCTCGACGACGGGGTGGTTGATCCATACTGCACCCTGCCCTCCTGCCTGCAATACATAGCCGACGCCGGCACGCGCTGGTCGTACCACAACGCCCCCTATACGCTGCTCGACGACGTGATTGCCGATGCGACGGGGCAGAATTTCAGCCTGTATTTCAACAGCCGCCTTCGCAATAAAATCGGCATGAACGGCTTGTGGCTCCCACAGGGCTACAACAACGTCTATTTTAGCAACGCACGCAGCATGGCCCGCTTCGGGCTACTCACGCTCAACCATGGCGTGTGGGCCGGCGATACGATCCTGCACGACCAACAGTATTTTACCGATATGGTCAACACCTCGCAAAACCTCAACAAATCGTACGGCTATCTCTGGTGGCTCAACGGCAAGGAGTCCTTTATGGTTCCAGGACTTCAATTTGTCTTCAACGGCAAATTACTCCCCAATGCCCCCAACGATAATATCGCCGCCATGGGCAAAAACGGACAGTTTGTCAATGTGACGCCCTCGCAAAACCTGGTCATGATACGCATGGGCAACGCCCCCGATAACTCTTTGATTTCCTACCTGCTTAATGATGGCATTTGGCAACGCCTCAATGAAGTAATCTGTACGGCCACTGCCACTAACGAACTTCCCGAAGCCGGCATGGGCTTCCGCATCTACCCAACCCCGCTACCGAAGCCTTTCACCTCCAACTCGACGACAAACAGACGCCTTTTTCGGTGCAGTTATTCAGCCTTACCGGACAATTGATCTGGCAGGGACAAAAACACCCCACCCTCGATGCCGCTCCGCTGACACCCGGGGTTTATGTGGTCAGGCTGCAACAGGGAGAGCGCATTTTTGTGCAGCGTCTGACCAAGAGGTGAGTGTGGGAGGGTGAGAGAGTGAGAGAGTGAGAGAGTGAGAGGGAGGGATCTTCGAATATATATGATCTCACCCTCCCACCCTCTCACACTCTCACTCTCATACTCTGTTATTCCAGTACAAAAATATTATGCTGCCTGCAGATATCCTTGAGGCGTTCGGGCCAAACCGTTACGCTGACCTCGCCGATATGGGCTTTTTTGAGCAACAGCATAATCGTACGCGATTGTCCGATGCCGCCGCCTATACTCAGTGGCAATTCCTTGTTGATAATCGCCTTGTGGTAGGGCAGCTGCAGAAAATCGAGTTGGCCGGTAATCTCCAGTTGCTGGCGCAGCGTTTCTGCATTTACACGCACGCCCATCGAAGAGAGTTCGTGGCGGCGTTTGGTGATGGGGTTCCACACCAGGATATCGCCGTTGAGGCCGTGCATGGGTTTTCCTTTAGCAGACACGGTGGGCGTTACCCAGTCGTCGTAGTCGGCGGCCCGCATCTCGTGGGGGTAGCCGTCGTCGAGCGTCCAGCCGATGCCGTAGATAAACACGGCGGGATAATCCTGTAAGATGGCCGTTTCGCGTTGTTTGCGCGGCAGGTCGGGGTAGCGCTCCAGGATCTCTTCGGCGTGGATAAATACGAGTTCTTCGGGCAGGTCGGGATAGCGGTCGTCTTTCAATTGCGGAAATTCCTGATGGATAAACAACTCCGCGCCTTTGATTACCTTCCATAATTTGCGCACCACATCGGTGAGAAAGTCGAGGTTGCGCTGGTCGGCGGTAATGGCTCGCTCCCAGTCCCATTGATCCACATAAGCGCTATGGTCGTGGTCGAGGAAATAATCTTTGCGAATGGCGCGCATATCGGTGAGCAGGCCTTCGCCGGGTTTCATATTGAATTCGCGGAGAGCCATCCTTTTCCACTTGGTAGCGGCTTGTACTACCTGAGCGTGGACCGGATTTTTGCCATAGTCGTTGTTGATCACAAATTCTACCGGCGTGCGCGAGCCGTCGCGGTCGAGATTGTCGTTGACGCCGCTGTCGGGATCTACGATAAGCGGTACAGTGACGGGCATCAGGTTGAGTTCGGCGCACAGTTGGTCTTCGATGAAGCGCTTAACAGCCATGATGGCCCGTTGCGTCTCTTTAGGATTAAGCAAGGAGCGATAGTTTTTAGGTAATATTTTTTCTACCTCTTCGTAGGTACCGATACCGGGGCCTACCAAATCCGCCTTTTTATCGAGGGTAATCATAATGCGATGGTTTTGGTTAGCGCAATAAATCAGTTCGCATAAGTTAGTCCCGATAATAATTGCAATTGGGAAGATGAGTCACCGCCTTTATTGATTTTTATCAATATTTGCATAAACAAAGAGAAAATGGCAGAGCGGGCAACGGGTGGCATAGGATTTTGGCCGGCAGCGGCATTGGTAGCGGGCAACATGATCGGATCGGGCATCTTTCTGTTGCCGGCGGCCTTATCGGCTTTCGGGGGGTATAGCCTGATCGGATGGGGTGTATCCACCGTCGGCGCGATATTGCTGGCACTGACCTTTGCGGCCCTGAGCCGCCGCCACCCTCTTACCGGTGGGCCGTATGCCTATACCCGGGAGGCTTTTGGGCCGTTTAGCGGCTTCTTAGTCGCATGGGGTTATTGGATAGCGCTGTGGAGTGGCAACGCCGCCATTGCGGTAGCCTTTATCGCCAACCTGACGCCCTTTTTTCCTGTGCTGGGCAAAGTGCCTGCCCTTGCGGCCGGCTGTTGTATTGCCTCTGTGTGGTTTGCTACCTGGCTCAACCTGAGGGGAGTAAAAGAGGCTTCCTATTTTCAGCTCGTCACTACCATCCTGCGCCTGGCGCCAATTTTACTGGTGGCTACCGTGGGGTTCTACCATTTTGACGAAGCCAATCTGAGCGTGGCGCACGTGAAGGTGGGTTGGCTCGACGCCGCCCTGCAAACGGCGGCGCTCACCCTCTGGTCTTTTTTGGGCATAGAATCGGCCACCGTACCCGCCGGCGATATCCGGAATCCCGAAAAAAACATTGCCCGCGCCACGATCGCCGGCACTATTTTTTCGGCTATCGTATTTGTGGCGGCAAGTACGGCGGTACTGGGCGCTATTGCTCCCGGACAACTCGAACAAGCAGCAGCCCCTTTTGCCCTCGCCGCAGGTAAAATGTGGGGCGACGCCGGCTATTACCTGGTAGCGGCGGCGGCGGCCATCGCCTGCCTGGGCGCGCTCAACGGCTGGATACTCCTGCAAGGGCAAATACCCTGGGCGGCAGCTGTCGATGGTTTATTTCCACGCTGGTTTGGACACAAAAACCGCCGCGGCGCCCCCGATACCGCACTGATCATCTCCAGCGTATTGATCACGGTGATGGTGCTATTTAATTATTCCAAAACCCTCCAGCAACAATTTCAGCAGATGATCCTGCTCGCTACTTTATCATCGCTGATCCCTTATCTTTTTTGCGCTATCGCGGCGCCCGTTTTGGCTCATAAGGGTGACTTCAGGCGTAGTGCTGGGAGGAATATGTTTACTAAACTTCCAAAGTTTAGTAAACATAGAAAGCTTTACCTGCTGGCCGCTTTTACCACACTATTTTCAATAGCCGCTATCATCGGTACGGGCTGGCTTACAGTCGCTTACGGACTGGCGCTGTTGGCGGCAGGTGTGCCGGTGTATTTTTTTGTAGTGAATAAAAAGTGACCATTTACAACAAACCCTCTATTTTTGAGCCGCAAGCAAATTACAACTGGCATGGCTAACAATACTACTTTACCTCGCGTGGCTTATTTCTGTATGGAATACGGCCTGGATACTTCTTTTAAAGCCTATGCAGGCGGACTCGGCATTTTGGCCGGCGACTACCTCAAGGGCGCCAAAGACCACGAATATCCTATTGTGGGCATCGGCATCAAATGGAAACAGGGTTATACCGACCAACTCATCGGCGAAGACGGCATACCCTACGATACGTACCACAACTACGACTACGAGAAACTGCTGGAAGATACCGGCGTAGTGGTCAGTGTGGAGATCCGCCGCCGTGAAGTGCGCTGCAAAGTGTGGAAAATGACCTGCTTCGGCAATGCTACCCTGTACCTCCTCGATACCGACATCGAAGGTCAGCAGGAAGCCGACGGCTGGATCAGCGGCCAGCTATACGGCTGGTTTGGCGAAGAGCGCATCGCCCAGGAGATGGTACTCGGCATCGGCGGCGTGCGCGCCCTGCGCGCCCTGGGCCTCGATATCGATGTGTACCACTTCAACGAAGGCCACGCCCTGTTTGCCGGCTTCGAGCTCATGCGCGAAAAAATGGAAAAAGGCCATAGCTTCGATGAAGCCTGGGCCGCCAGCCGCAAGCAAATTGTATTTACCACCCATACGCCCGTCTTACAGGGCAACGAATCGCACCCCATCGACAGGTTGCTCTATATGGGCGCCAACCTCAATATGAGCGCTGCGCAACTCAAAAAACTGGGCGGCGATCCGTTCAATATGACCGTCGGCGCACTGCGCCTCTCCCGCATGTCGAACGCGGTAGCCCAACTCCACGGCGTGACCGCCAACGAGATGTGGAAAAAGGTGAAAGGCCGCTCCAAAATCGTGGCCATCACCAATGCCATCCACCGCCCCACCTGGGTAGACCCCGCCATGATTCAAACCGCCGAAGCCGGCGGCGACCTCTGGCAGGCCCATATGCGCAATAAAAAACAACTGGTGGAGTTTGTCAAGTCGCGCACCGGCGCACAGCTTAACCCTGAGAACCTGATCATCGGTTTCTCGCGCCGCGCAGTGCCCTACAAACGCAGCGACCTGATCTTCAGCAAACCCGATATTATCGATCCCCTGCTGCGCGAGCAAAAGGTACAGGTGGTCTTCTCGGGCCGCGCCCACCCGCTCGACGATAACGGCAAGGAAATCGCCGCCAACCTCGTGGCAATGGCCAGGCGATAGCCCAATTCGGTGGTGTTTCTAGAAAATTACGATATGACGATCGGCGCCCAGCTCACCCGCGGCTCCGACGTGTGGCTCAATAACCCGCGACGCCCCAAAGAGGCCAGCGGCACCTCAGGCATGAAGGCTTCGATGAACGGCGTACTCAACGTGAGTATCCTCGCCGGGTGGTGGCCCGAAGCCTGCCAGCACGGCGTCAACGGCTGGCAATTCGGCGACGCCTTCGAACATCCCGACGAAGCCATCCACGACGCCCACGACCGCGACGCCCTCTACAATTGCCTGCTGAATGAGGTGCTACCCACGTACTACGACAACCGCCCCAAATGGACGGAGATGATGCGCCAAAGTATCCTCACCACCAAGGACTATTTTGCCGTGAAACGCATGCTGGAGGAATACTACGAGTTATTGTACCACGGAGGGTAACTGGGATAATTACGAATTACGGAATTACGAATTACGAATATTTTTAATTATTAAAAAATTGATAATTACACAATTATTCGTAATTCGTCATTCGTAATTCGTCATTCTTTCTCCGCCAATTCCATCCACCGAAGCTCCTTGTCTTCGATGGCTGATTTCACCTCGGCGAGTTGTTTGGCGAGTTCCTTAATGCGCTCCTGACTGAGGTCGGGCGTGGCGAATTGTTGTTCGATCTCGCTTTTGCGTTCCTCCAGGCGGCTAATCTCTTTTTCGACGCGGTTGAGTTCCTTGCGTTGCTCGTAGCTGAGTCCGGCGCTTTGGGCAGGCGCCGTCTGTTGTTTGGTCTGTTGCTGGTCGGCGCGATCCTGGCGGCGCTGGTCGCGATCGCGCAATTTAGCGGCCTCGCGGTATTCGGTATAATCGCCGTTAAAATCCTTGACCTGTCCCTTGCCTTCAAACACAAACAAGTGGTCGACCAGCTTATCCATAAAATAGCGGTCGTGGGTAACGATGAGCACACAGCCGGGGAAATCGAGCAGGAAATCTTCCAGCACGTTGAGTGAGACGATATCGAGGTCGTTGGTAGGTTCGTCGAGGATCAGGAAATTGGGGTTTTGCATCAATATAGTAAGCAGGTAGAGGCGACGGCGTTCGCCGCCGCTGAGTTGCGACACATACACCTGTTGTTGGGGCCTGCTAAATAAAAAGCGTTCGAGCAATTGCGAGGCTGTCAGTTTTTGTCCTTTTTCGAGGGGGATAAACTCCGCGATATCCTGCACCACTTCCAATACGCGTTTATCGTCTTTCAGCGCTATGCCATCCTGGCTGTAATAGCCAAAAACTGTATTGTCGCCCACCACTACGCGGCCTGTGTCGGGGCGCATTTCGCCGGTAAGCATATTGAGAAAAGTGGTTTTGCCCACCCCATTGGGGCCGACAATACCCACGCGCTCTCCTGGTTTGAATTTGTAGGAGAAATCTTCCACAATAGGCGTATCGCCAAAACGCTTGTGCACATTGTAGCACTCCAGCACCTTCTTGCCCAGACGCTGGCCTTTGATATCAATTTGCAGTTCGGTATTATCGACTCGCTGTGATACTTTTTCTTGAATTTCATAAAAACCATCCACCCTGGATTTGGCCTTAGTAGTACGCGCCTGCGGTGATCGGTGCACCCAGTCGAGTTCGCGCTTGTAGAGCTTGCCCAACTTCTCCATCTCTGCCGATTCATTCTCTTTGCGCAGGGCCTTTTTTTCCAAAAAATCGACATAATTGCCCGAATAGCGGAAAAGCTGGCCGCGATCCAATTCAATGATCTGGTTGCACACCCGCTCCAGGAAGTAGCGGTCGTGGGTCACCATAAACAGCGTAATATTGGGATGGCGCAGATACTCCTCCAGCCATTCGATCATATCGAGGTCGAGGTGGTTGGTAGGCTCGTCGAGGATGATAAACTCTGGTTCGTCGAGGATAAGCCGCACCAGTGCCACGCGTTTGCGCTGGCCGCCGGAAAGGCTGCTGATAGTCTGGTTGAAATCGGTGATGCCGAATTTGGAGATCAATTCTTTGACGCGCGCCTCGAAATCCCAGGCTTTGAGATCATCCATGCGGGCCATCACCGCCTCCATCTCTTCGTGGCCGGCGCCCATTAGCAGGGCGCGTTCGTAGGTTTTTACCACCTGCACCATCGGGTTGTCGGAGTCGAGTACGGCTTCCAGCACACTATGACCATGGTAGAGGTCGGGGTCTTGTTCGAGGTACGCCACCTTCACATCCCGGCGCAGCAGGATTTTGGCGTTTTCGCCCTCGGGGGCGTCTATGCCGGCAATGACGCGCAGCAGCGTACTTTTCCCCGTACCGTTTTTGGCCACCAGCGCCACCTTCTGCCCTTTGCTAATTTGCAGGTTGATGTCGCGGAATAAGACCTTTTCGCCGTAGGTTTTGGTAACGTTTTCTAAAGTCAGGTAGTTCAAAACGAAATAAGTTGACGACATTAATCTCACACTCCTCCCGACCTCCGTTGTCGGTACGGGACTCCTTTCAGTCGCACCCTCTCACACTCTCCCTCTCCCAATCACGCCGACTGCACCCGCTCCCGCATGTAAAACTCCTTAAACGAGATCATGCGTTGCGTCTCCTCGTCCCAGAGTTTATTAAACATACACTTCAGGCTTTCCACAAAACCCAGCGTAGTGATATATTGCTCCAGGAAGGAATTCTCGCGGGCACAACGCGCCAGGTTGTAATTAGGGATTTTCGGGTTGAGGTGGTGAATATGGTGGAAAACGATATTACCCGTAAGCCACGGAAACGGCTTGGGAAGGCGGTAATACGTACTGCCTCGGATAGCAGCCAGGAGGTAATCCCAGTTGTCGCGCCATTGCTTGTACGTGTGCTCGTGCTGATGTTGCACGTAGAAGAACCACACTGCAATGATCGAGAACAGCCAGATGATGGGCAACTGTATCAGCAGAAAGCGCTGCCAGCCCAACAGCCAGCCCAGCAACACATAAAGTCCTATCCAAAGCACATTATTGACCTGCAACGAGGCGTATATATTTTTCCAACCTTTAAACCGCACCAGCGGCAGGCGGTTATTCCAGAAAATATAGATCATGGGGCCAATCCCAAAAGTGATCAGCGGCATGCGGAAAATGCGGTAGCCGAGGCGCTCCCAGCGCGACGCCTTGCGGTACTCCTCCACCGTCATCATGCGGATATCGCCGATATCGCGCACCTCCAGCTGGCCGCTGTGGCCGTGGTGGAAATTGTGCACCTGCGCCCAGTAGCGGAACGGGATAGCGGTAAACAAACTGGCAAACCAGCCTATCACCTTGTTGAGCATCTGCGAGCGCGTAAACGAGCGGTGGCCGCAGTCGTGTTGTATAATAAAAATGCGGACGAGGAAAAACGAATTCACAATCGCCAGTCCAAAAGTAATCCAATACGAATAGTCGAGGCTGAAATACATCAGCACCCACACGCCCACGAAAGGCCCAAAAGTATTGATAATCTGGATAAAGGCTTTCGTATTGTCAGCCTTGGCATATTTGGCAAACAAGGTCGGCCAGTTTTGCAACGCCTTGCTAATCTCCTCGTTTGACGTAATAGTCGGATTAATCATTCACTTAAATTTGGATGCAAAGATAGCTGTTTTTTTGCTATCGGCGACCATTAACTAAACAATAACGATAACCTGGAAGCTAAAAGTGTGGCGCCCGGATGGTAGACGAGCAGAATGCCCCCGTGCGCAGGGTTTAAGTGCGCAACGTGGCAATAGCCCTTAATCCAAAGTATCTACGCGGAACGATATCTTGCAGATCACTCCGAAGGTGGTCACTTTCCCGTCTTTAACGTGGGCTTTGATATCCTTGACAAACACCGAGTCGATACTGCGGACTGATTTGGAAGCTTCGCTTACGGCTTTGCGCACGGCGTCATCGATGCCAACTTCTGAAGAGGCGATTACTTCAATTACTTTGACGATACTCATAGGAGATGTTGTTTTTGGGTTGTGAAAAATGTTCTCGGATACAATATAAGCTTTTTAGCCGAATAAAGAGACTTCTCATCGGGTTTATAGTATCTGCTATTGTTTAATCCTCCCCACATCCCCCACCCCCACAAATCCCGCCCAAAAAAACGGGTGCGACTTTTCTCCGGGTTGCTGCTGCATATACCGCAGCTTAGCCTGTTGCATGGCCTCGTCTTTGGGTTTGCCGGCTCTTAACTGTTCGTGAAAATACCCCATCAGCTTTTCACTGGCCGCGTCGTTGACTACCCAAAGGCTGGTGACGATGCTTTTGGCGCCCGCCGAAGCAAAGGCCCGCGACAGGTTGATGATACCCTCTCCTTTTTGCAGTTCGCCCACAGCTGTTTCGCAAGCAGATAAAATGACCAGGTCGGCGTTTAAGGCGAGCGTGTAGATTTCTCTGACGTATAACCGGGAATCGTCGCCGCTACCCGGTGTGGCAGAGAAAGCCAGGTAGGAATAATCCCCCGAGCGGCTGTCGACCGCGCCGTGGGTAGATAGGTGCAGGATTTTGTATTGGTCCGCCTGGCTCAAAAAGGCAGACTTGGAAGCTTCGGGGCCGACGAAATACGCCCCATTCCATCGCCTCGCGGCGTAATATACTTCAGGGCCGCTATGCGGCAGTTCTTTCCACCCTTTTCTGTTGGCCATTGTTTCCGGGTCGTTGAGCCAGTCGTCTTTTGGGGCCAGTTGTGCTAACTCCGATTTCGATTGGGTGTAAAAGGGCGCAAAGGCAAGTAACCCATTGGCTGCCGGCTTTCGGTGCTCCTTCTGGGTCATCTCCCGCAGCAGGGTGGCAGAATAACAATAGCTGAACTGGTATTGACGCACCAGGAAGGGATAGGTGGAAAAATTAGCCAAATCGCGGGGCGGGGCGCTGAGCAATACCTCGAACGGCAGCATAGCCAGCCGGGGATCGGCAATGACGACGACGGAGGATGTCAGGTGCGATTTGACGGGCGCGATGAGCTTGTCGTATAATTCCTGAGCGGCAGCCACGTATTGCTGCAAACTGCTTATATACGCGCTTTCGCTTCTTTTTGAGGCAGGCAACTCGTAGTAGCGGTACAGGCCGGCGCGCACGTCATTCACAAGCGAATCGATCCGCCCGTCGTGGGGCGCCCGGATCAATTTGTGTTCGCTTTTATTTATTACAAAAATAAATACCGCACTGTCGCTAACCATATATTCCAGCAGGGTTTGGTCGGGGCGCAATACCTGCTGCCGCACTTCTACCAGGGAGGCGATGCTCAAATCATATTTTTGGCGAAAATAGTCGGGGTAGTTCGATTCCAGGTCTTTTTTGAGTGTATTGTAGGCCGTTCGGGTTTCGTAGAGTTTTTGGGTGATGTCTAACAGTGCCGTATCAGTCAGACTTTTATTTTCGTCATTTAGCGCCTGAAAACGCTGTTTTTCGTATTGGGCAAGTTGCATATTCAGACTGCGCTCTTGCCCTAAAATACTATCGGGAATAATACCGCTGTAAATAGCCCCGGCATCCTGCAAAAATTCCAGTAGACTCACCGCCCGCGATTCTTCCATGCAGGCAAAAGCATCTTCGATATACTGCGGATCGTTTGTTTGCTGATAAAGCAAAAAATTCGTCTGCACACTGCCTTCGAATACCGGGGCGGCGGCAGTAGCCAGTTCTTTTTTTCCGGAAATTAATCTGGTGCGCTGATAGCGAATAGCTTCGCGGGCGGCAGCGTATGAAGCGGAAGAGGAAAGCAGTGCGTCGGGGGCCCTGCTCAACCTTTGTGCGACGCCCATTTTATCAAGCGTTTTAATGAAACGGGGAATGTCGATTACCTGAGTAATATCGCCGTAATAATTGTTGGCTTCGAGTGCCTTTTGAAAATACGCCAGCGCCTCGGCATAATTGGATTGTGCCAGCTGGCAATTTCCCATATAATTATTTACGTCTACATGGTGATGGTGCTTTGCAGGTAAATGCGCTGAAAAAAGCTGCTGCGCTTTTCCATAATAATCCATGGCCTGCTCGTAATCTTTTTTCATTTCATAACAAAAACCAATACCGTTGTAACAAACCCCCAATTCCTCTTCATAACCGGGTTTATTAATCCAATTATTTTTTGTTTTTTCATAAAAGGAAATAGCCAGGTCGTAATTACCCGTATTTTTATAAAAAGTGCCGATGCCCTGATAAGCAAAACCCACTTCGCCGCTAGTTTCGCCCACCTGTGCTATCCATAATTGCAATTCTTTTTCCTTAAAAACAATCGCTTTTTTATAATCCTTTGCCGCGGAATAAATATTGCCCAGGCTGTGGTAGGCGTAAACCAGGTAGGGGGTATTTTCGCCAAATTTCTTGACCAATATTGCGATCGAATTTTCAACCGCTTCGATAGCGAGATTAAAATCGCCTTTGCAACTATAACTATCGCCCAATCCGATGTATCCTTCAGCTAATCTACCCGCTCCGTCCGGTTGGTTTTTTTCTAAAAACGCTATACTTTTTTTATAATAAAATACGGCCTGGTCGCAATTTCCCAATCCGAGATAAGATAATCCCAAATTATTATACGCAGCGCCCAAATCGGGACTATTGACTTTTTGTGTAATGCTTACCGCTTTTTGTAGCAATTCAATGGCTTGTTCGTATTCTCCTTTTTGTTCATAAATACTTCCCAGGTTTGTCATTATTTTCCCCGACAAGGCATCATCAGGCCCGATTTTTTCCGCCCGGATGCGGAGGGTAGTGAGATAGGGGCAATGGCTTTGTCCAATTCTCCTTGCAACTGGAAAACCCTTGCTTTTAGATACTGCACCGTACCATACTCCACGCTATTTTGCCCAAGCACGGCGGTATATATCTCGTCTGCGCTATCTAATTTGATTAGCGCAGCAGGCATTTTCCGGCTTTTCGTCAAGTCCTGTGCCTCTGTTACCAAAATACGGGCATAAGCCGTATCCCGGCTTGGTTGGCCGTAAACGACAGGTGCAAATAAGAGGATACCCAAAAAGAGGGCAAAGGCGATGTGCTTATTCATATTGTGTAACGTCTGTATGCGAATTTACTAATTGCCCGTAAAACTTATGCCAATTTCCCTATTTTTACCCTGGAGACCTAAACACGCTTTTTCATGCCCTTACACCCCAACGCCTATTACCTGGACGGTATCCGCCACCACCGTCCGGAAGTGATCAGGGGGATATTCAGCGAATTCCTGCCCATGGTGGCCGCCTTCATCCGCCAAAACAGCGGTACCGACGAAGACGCCCGCGATATTTTCATGGACGCCCTGGAGGCCATCTACCGCAAATTGCGCGACGATGACCTGGAGCTCACCGCCTCGTTTTCCACTTACCTCTTCGAAATCTGCAAACGGCTATGGTATAAACGCTTTCGCAGAAAAAAATTCGAAAGCGGGGTAACAACCGATGACGCCGAGGTACTAACCATCGTACAGGAGCTGGATCAATCCCTGGAAGAAACCGAACGCATGAAGTTGATGCGCGAGAAATTCGCCCAGCTCCAGGAAGACTGCCAGAAGCTGATGAACCTGTCCTGGCACACCGATAAAAACATGGAAGAGGTGGCCGAATCGATGGGCATGACGTACGGCTACGCCCGAAAACGCAAGCACATTTGCCAGGAGCGACTGATTGCGCTGGTCAAAGCCGACCCGCGATATTTAGAACTTAAGACTTATTAGATTAACTCGGAATGAAAAGCATGGGTTTTATTAACCGCAGAGTTTAAGGAGTTACGCAGAGTAGAAAAAATACTCGGGGTAACTCGGCGGTTAACTCCTTACACTCTGCGGTAAAAAAAACACCCTTCCACTTGAAAAAAAACGCTACACACGAAAAAATAGAAGCTTACCTCCTCAACCGGCTCCCCCCGGTGAGCGCGCTGATTTTGAAAAAGAAATCCGCGCCGACCCCGATTTATCGGAAGAAGTAAACATCCTGCGCGATGCGATCAAAGCCACCGGCGAAGAAGACATCAAAGCTTTTCGCCGCGAAATGGAAGCAGCTACCATAGGCAGTGGTGGCCACCACGGCAGCTTTTTTTTATCCATGCGCTGGGCCATAGCTGCTGCGGCCATAGTGGTACTGGCGCTAAGTATATGGTTAATGACCCGGCAATTTTCGGGTCCGGCGCCGCAGCTGCCCATCGCAAAAGACACACCCCAGCCCCCCAAACAACCAACTACCCCCAAAAACCGCCTGTGATCTCACCGCCTCCAGCCGAGAAGGCGCCCCAAACAACCGAATATCTTGCCCTGGCCGAGGAGTTGTATACGCCATACGACGCCTCCGGCCTTCGCTCGGGTGAGCAAGAAGACACCGTCACACCATCGGATTTTGAGCGCGCCGTGGAGGCATACAATAACAAAGACTGGAAAAAGACAGTCAGCTTATTAAAATCCCCTACCCCCGATCAACTCACCGAATCGCTGAAGCTACGCGCCCACGCCTACTTCCAGCTCGGCAACTTCGACAAGGCCGCCGCCGATTTCCAGCAATTAACAGAAAAAAGCATCTCGTACAAATACGATGCGGAGTGGAATTTGCTGCTGTGCCATTTGGCAAGGCTGCCAAGGCAGCGAGCTGCATTTGAGGAGTTGCGCAAGCGGATTTTGGAGAATGAGGAGCATCCGTTTTATGAGCGGGTAAGGGCGGTGGAGTGGTAGGGGTGGGCTGCGGACTGTTTTTAATTAGGATTTCAAAAAAACAACGCACCAATCATCCTTCTGTCATCCTTCAACCATCCCCCAAATCCTAGTTGAAATTGATCCGCGCATACCGGACGGCCCCATGAAAAAACCGGCCCCCCAGATTCCCTCCGAGCGGCCGGTTCAGACCTTGGAAGGTTTCCAAAACCTTGCAAGGTCTTTCAAGGACTGCCTTACTTCTTCGTCAGCCCTTTCTGATTAATCAGATCGTGCATAATGTTCAGCGTCTCTCGCAGGTAGGCGTCTTTAGAGATCGAGCCGAGCCAGTCCTCGTTGCGGGCTTTCTTCGACTCGTCGGCTTCGATGCCGGAGAGGTCTACCGGTAAGTTGCGCACACCGGTGTTGATGGGGTTTTTGAAGAGGTCTTTGAAGGCCTGCGATTCTTCGTTGCGGGCCTTGCGATAGCCTCTGAAGGCTTCGAGTTGCAGCGGGTAGGCCGTTTGGTCGTATTGCGTTTTGACGCGCTGGGCATACGAAGTGATCTGCTGGAATACCGGGTCGGCGCCGATGCGTTTCTGGCTGTTGGCCTTTATCTTATCGAGTTTCGCGATTTTCATCACGTTTTGGTTGTAGGAAACGGCGCCGATTTCGGTCCACTCCAAGGGGTATTTTTCTTCCCGCTCGCCGGTTTCAATAAAGGCGTAGGCATCGGGCATCACGATATCGGGTGTCACGCCTTTGAGTTGCGTAGAGCCGCCGTTGATGCGGTAGAATTTCTGCATGGTCAGCTTGACGTTGCCCAGGGGTTTTACCTCGCTGTGCGACATCGATACCGAGCGGTCGAGGTCGATGAAGCGCTGTACGGTGCCCTTGCCGAAGGTGGGAGTACCCACGATGACGGCGCGGTTGTAGTCTTGCAAGGCCGCAGCGATGATTTCGGAGGCGGAGGCGCTATTGGAGTTGACCATCACCACCAGCGGACCGTCGTATTGCACGCCGGGGTCATTGTCGGGCATCACATCGGGGCTCTGGTTGCGCGACTTCACCTGTACAACGGGGCCTTTTTCGATGAAGAAGCCGGTCATGCGCACTACGTCGCGCAGCGAGCCGCCGCCGTTGTTGCGCAGGTCGAGGATGATGCCGTTGACATTCTCTGATTTGAGCTTTTCGATTTCGACGGCGACATCTTCAGCGCAGTTGCGTCCGTTTTCATTTTCAAAGTCCGCATAAAAGCTGGGCAGATAGATATAGCCTACCTTTTCGCCGGGTTCTTTGCCGTCGATGATCAGCGATTTGGCGAATTGTTCTTCCAGGATGACGATGTCGCGGATTATCGAGATGACTTTTACGGAGCCGTCTTTTTTCTTTACGGTGAGGCGCACTTCGGTGCCTTTGGCGCCGCGCACCTGCTGCACCACGTCGTCGATATACATGCCTTTAATATCTACGGGTTCATCGTTGCCCTGGCCTACTTTGAGGATCACGTCGTCGGCTTCGAGGTCTTTGCCTTTCCATGCGGGGCCGCCCACCACGATGCTGGATACTTTGGTGAGTTCGCCGTCGGTTTGCAACAGGGCGCCGATACCTTCGAGGCGGCCGCTAAAGCGGATATCGAAGTTCTGCTTGTCGATGGGTTTGAAGTAGTTGGTATGGGGGTCAAATACCGCTGTAATACAATTGAGGTACAAGCCCAACCGATCCTCGCGCTTGAGTTTGCGCAGGCGCGTATCCCTGTCTTCAAATAATTTGAGAATTTCTTCACGGGCTTCTTTTTCGAGCGCTTCGGGCGACTTGCGTTCGGCGTCGGCGCCGGCCTTCTCCTGGTCGTCGAGTTTGTCGACGTAGGCATCCAGCACCTCGTATTTGAGGTACTTGTGCCAGTATTGTTTCAATTCGGCGTCGTTAGCAGCAAAGGGCAGCTTATCGCCGTCGAATTCGATGGTTTCTTTGGCCTCGAAATCGAAGGGCTGGGCCAGGATTTCGCGGTAAAAGCCCTGCGTTTTGTCGAGCCCAGCCAGGAATAAATCGCTGGAGAGGTTGAAAAAGTCGTAGTTGCCGGCCTGAGCCTGGTCGTCGAGCTGCAACTCGTATGCTTTCAATTTGTCGATGTCGGCCTGAGTGAAATAACGCCGGCCGCCGTCGAGTTGGTCGAGATAGTAATTGAAAACTTTTTTCGAAAAGTTGTCGTCAATAGGTTGCGGTTGGTAGTGCATATCGGCCAGCCGCTTGAGCATGACCTGTATGAGTACCGCTTCCTTTTGCGCACTGTCGGGACGCGGGAAATAGGCTGCCGCCAAAAATCCTACGGCTACCAGAGAGAGAAAGATAGAACCTCTGAATCTCATAATCACGGATTGGTTTAATTATACTTCTTAATGTAAATATACTTCGTTTGTTGTAAAATTGTTGTACCAGAATCGTGCCAAAGCAAATCTTTAACGTAATACTAACGAATTGCATAATGTTTTGATTTTACTACCTTAGCGGAAAATCAATTTTGTAATCCAATTGACATGAGAAACCTTGTTGCTTTTCTGCTGGGCATAGCCATATTCGGTTATCTGGGATGCCGCTCCACTCATGCTGACCACCAGTCTGACTCACAACGCGCACACGATCCCTGGGTGTTCCGCTCCGTACTCGATGCCCGCGCGCGAATGCTGACGATTGCACTGCACGACGACCTGTGGGTAGCCTATAGCGCCCAAACCGGCGCACTCTACAAAGCCTGGAAAGGCGGCGTCAATTTCGACGGCGCGGTGTACACCACGGTCCACGGGCCCCAACCCAGCACGCTGGGCAAAGGCTGGGTGGAAAATCGCTTTGATGAACCCTGGACGGTGGTGCGCAACGGCCAATCGATCACGCCCCGCATCCAATACCGGGGCCACCGCTTTGAAAAAGGCGGCGTGCGGGTCAACTACGAACTCCAACTCGACGACGGCACGGTGATCCGCGTGAGCGAACGCCCCGAATACCGGAAAAGCGAGGGCGGACAAACAGTGTTTGAACGCACTTTTACTACCGAGGGCGTTCCCAACGGCGCGCAATTGGTTTGGAAAACCAACGCCTCTTCCATTGCATTTGCCTCCAGCATCCAAACCAACGGCCAGTTCAAGTCGCTGAAAAGTACGCCGGTCATTAGCGATAAGCTACAAGCTATCGACCTGGAAGGCGAACTCACCCTTCGCCCCAATGCGGATACCCGTTTTTCGCTCACTTTCGTGAAATATCCTCTGCTAGAAAACCCCAACAAAGTAGAGGGCGCAGAGGAGGAAGAAGAACGCCCGCTGGGTTTCCGCCTCATTGCGCGCAACGACTGCAAGACCTGCCACAATACCTATGTGCCCACTATCGGCCCGAGTTATGTCGATGTGGCAAAGAAATACCGCAATTCTGACGACAACGTGGTGATGCTGGTGAGCAAGGTGAAAAACGGCGGCTCCGGCGTGTGGGGCCAAGCCGCAATGACCGCGCATGCCGACCTCGACGACGCCGATATCCGGGCGATGGTTGAATACATCATGTCGCTCGACGCCGAAGAAGAAGCCAAACTGGCCGCCATTCCCGAGGGCAAAGTACCCGAAGATAGCGACCTGACCAGCGGCGAAGCCGGTATTGAAGAAGCCGACCTCTTCCCCGGCGCCGTGGTGAATGTGTTCCTTCCCGGCAAAACTCCCTCGGCGCTCAAAGACGTCGACTTCAAAGCCAAACCCGCCTTTCAGGGTATCGTGCCCATGATGCACGCCGAGGGCGGCGATTTTGGCGACCTGGCCGACGATTTTGCACTGGCAGCCACAGGTTATCTCAAAATTCCCAAATCAAATAATTACACCTTCCGCCTGATCAGCGACGACGGCTCGCGTTTGCTCATCGACGACAAGGAGGTGATCAACAGCGACGGCGTCCACGGCGCCGTGCCCGTCGACGGCGAAATAGCCCTGCGCGAAGGATACCACCCCTTCCGGCTGGAGTATTTCCAGGCCAAAGGCGGCAAAGCCATTTCACTACAATGGCGTTCGTTTGATACCAAAAAATTTGAAATTATTCCGAATACGGTACTCGCCCACCACAAAAACGAGCAACCCAAAGAAGTGACCGGCGCACTGGCCGCGAACGACAAAATACCCGGCGATGCTGCCCCGCTGGTGGACGTACACCCCAGCTATGACCGCTCGCAGGCCCGTCCCGACGATTTTATGCCCAAAGTAGGGGGCCTGGACTTCCTCCCCGACGGTCGCCTCGTGGTGAGCACCTGGGACGCTGAAGGCGGCATATACCTCCTCGACGGCGTGCAAAGCGGCGATCCCTCGAAAATGACCGTCAAAAAAATCGCCAAAGGCCTCGCCGAACCGCTGGGCGTAAAGGTGGTTGACGGCGATATTTATGTGCTGCAAAAACAGGAACTCACCAAACTCATCGACCACGACGGCGACGACCTGATCGACGAATACTATACGCTGAGCAACGATTGGCGCGTGTCGGCCAACTTCCACGAATTTGCCTTTGGACTGGCCTACAAAGACGGCTATTTCTACGCCGCCCTGGCTATCGCTATCCTGCCCGGCGGCGCCAGCGCCAACCCGCAAATTCCCGATCGCGGCAAGGCGGTGCGCATTTCGCAGGAAACGGGCAAACTGGAAATAGTGGCCGAAGGCCTGCGCACCCCCAACGGCGTAGGCATCGGCGCCGACGGAGAGGTGTTTATCGCCGACAACCAGGGCGACTGGCTGCCCGCCAGCAAAATCCTGCACGTAAGCAAGGGCGCTTTCTTCGGCTCCCGGGCCGTCGACTCCGCCCGCGTAGCCAATCTGCCCGTCAAACTACCCGTGGTGTGGCTGCCCCAGGACGAAATCGGCAACTCGCCCTCTACCCCCTCTTACCTCAACGACGGCCCCTACAAAGGTCAGATGATACACGGCGAGGTGACCCACGGCGGTATCAAACGCGTTTTTGTTGAAAAAGTAGACGGCGAATACCAGGGCTGCGTGTTCCGCTTTATCCAGGGGCTTGAAGCCGGCGTCAACCGCCTCACCTGGGGACCCGACGGCGCCCTGTACGTAGGCGGTATCGGCTCTACCGGCAACTGGGGCCATACCGGCAAGCTGTGGTACGGCCTCCAACGCCTCAAATACAACGGCAAAACCGCCTTCGAAATGCTGGCCGTGCGCGCCAAATCGGACGGCATAGAGATCGAATTCACCGAACCCCTCGCCGAAGGCCTGGGCTGGAACCCCGCCGACTACAATATCCAGCAGTGGCGCTACGAACCCACCCACAACTACGGCGGCCCCAAACTCGACCAGGAGCGCCTGCCGGTGAAATCGGCCAGCGTATCCAAGGACCGCAAAAAGGTATTCCTCGAATTGGGAAATATGAAGGCCAACCGGGTAGTGTACGTGCGCCTGCCTTACGATTGGACCAGCGCCGGCGACCTCGAATTGTGGTCGACGGAAGCCTGGTACACCATGAACCGCATTCCAGCAGGCCAGCCCGGTTTTAAAGCTACGGCGCCCGCGCCGGCAACACCCAACACCCTGACAGCAGCGGAGAAAAAAGAAGGTTGGAAACTCCTCTTCGACGGAAAAACCACCAAAGGCTGGCGCAATTTCAAGAAAAAGACCATCGGCAAAGCCTGGCAGGTGTCCGATGGCGCCCTGATGCTCAGCACCGCCAAACTCGAAGGCTGGCAAAGCGCCGAAGGCGGCGACATCCTCACCGAAGAACAGTTCCAGGATTACGATTTTAAGGTAGAATGGAAAATCGAACCCTGCGGCAATAGCGGCATCATCTTCAACGTGGCCGAAGAAGGCAAATTCGACTACGTGTGGCAGACCGGGCCCGAAATGCAGGTGCTCGACAATACCTGCCACCCCGACGCCCTCATCGAAAAACACCGCGCCGGCGACCTCTACGACCTGATCGCTTGTAAATTCGAAACCGTAAAACCTTCGGGGCAGTGGAACAAAGCGCGCATAAGGGTCAAAGACGGCCAACTCGACTTGTGGCTCAACGGCCGCAAAGTGGTGTCGACCACCATGTTCACCCCCGAATGGCAGCGTATGATCGCCAATAGCAAATTCAAAGACATGCCCGGCTTCGGCGCCTACAAAAAAGGGCATATCTCGCTACAAGACCACGGCAACCAGGTGTGGTACCGCAATATCAAAATCAAAGCATTATAAACGAACAACCATGGAGTACATCAACAGAAACAGATTATTTCTCGCCAGTTGCACGGCACTGGTGGTTACCTCGATGACATTTGCCATTCGGGCGGGTATGATCAACCCGTTGGGCGTCCAGTTCGGCTTGTCGAACGAACAACTGGGCTGGATTGCCAGTATGGCCTTCCTGGGGTTCCCGATTGCCGTCATTATCGGCGGGTTGGTCGTAGACATCATCGGCATGGGGCGTTTGATGGTGGTGGCTTTTATCGCCCACCTGGCGGGCATTTTGCTCACCATCTTTGCCAGCGATTTCTGGACGCTGCTCATTTCTACCCTGCTCATCGGCCTGGCTAACGGTACGGTAGAGGCGGCCTGCAACCCGCTTGTAGCCACGCTGTACCCCGAAAACAAAACCACCAAACTCAACCATTTTCACGTGTGGTTTCCCGGCGGAATCGTCATCGGCGGCCTCATCGTGTACTTCATGAACCAGGCGGGGCTCAACTGGCAGTGGCAGATGTCTACGATGTTTTTGCCTTTGCTGGCCTACGGCTATTTGTTCGGGGGGCAGCGTTTTCCAGTTACCGAACGCGTGGCGGTGGGCGTAAGCACCTCGGAGATGTACAGCGCGGTGGTATCGCCTTTGTTTTTGTTCATGGTATTGTGCATGTTCGGCACGGCTATCACCGAATTGGGCACCAACCAATGGATTGACGTATTGCTCAAAAAAGTAACCGACAGTCCGATCCTCATACTTGTAATGGTCAGCGGCATCATGGCGCTGGGGCGCAGCCTGGCCGAACCCGTCGTACATCGTTTTTCGCCTCCCGGCGTGTTGCTTGCCTCCGCGATTTTGGCGGCGCTGGGCTTGTATGCTATGAGTATAGCCGACGGGGCTACCATATTTGCGGCAGCGGCTATTTTTGCGCTGGGCGTCACCTATTTCTGGCCTACCATGCTGGGGTTTGTGTCTGAATACATTCACAAATCCGGCGCTGTAGGTTTAGCCGTCATTGGCGCTGCGGGTATGTTTGCTACCTTCATCTTCCAGCCCGTCATCGGCGCGGTATACGATGCCGCTTTGGCACAGGCCTTGCCGGCCGGCGCCGAGTTGGCAGCATACAAAGCTGCTGCCGCGGGATCAACCGAAGCAGCTGCCTACGCCGATGCCCAGGTATTGGCCGGGCCCTCTATATTGCGTCGTATGGCATTCATCCCGGTAGCTTTGACCGTAGCTTTCGGCGTGTTGTTTTTTATGCGAAAAAGGCTGGAACACCGGCGTACACGGGCTTGATTGCGACTGTACGACTGTTCGACTGTACGACTTTACGACTATGCGACTTTACGACTTTACGATCCAAGTCGGTCGGTGAGCGGAGTCGAAATGAGACTTTGCGCTTCATTGAAGTAGTTTGCAGTTTGCGGCAACGCGACTTTGCATATCTTTGTGTGAAATTTGAAAAACACAAAAAATGTTCAAGCTATTTTTCACAGGCTTGTTGTTTTATCTGGCCTATCGTTTTTTCATCGCATCGCCTTCCTCGTCAATTGACAAAACGGGAAAAAGCGATGACTTTATCCACGGCCCTTCAAAGGGCTCGTCTAAAACAGACGACAGTGAATATGTGGATTACGAAGAGGTGAAAGAACAATGAGCCACGACGACAAGCCTGTGACTTTCCGCATCGGGGATTTAGTTTTGTATAAAAACAACCAGCTTATTGCTTTCAATAAACCGGCAGGCATTCCCGTGCAACCCGACAAGACCGGCGACAAAGCGATGATCGATCTGGCGGAAATTTACTGCCAATCGAAGCTGCACCTCATCCACCGCCTCGACAGGCCGGCCAGCGGCGTGGTATTGTATGCCAAAACCCACGGCGCCCTGGTGTCGCTCAACGAGCAATTCAAGAACCGGGAAGTGCAAAAAGTGTACCTGGCCGTGGTACAGGAACCACCCCCAAGTCCGCAAGGCGAATTGATACACTATGTGAAGAAAAATGCCGCCAAAAACAGGTCGGCGATTTACGACTCAGAAGTGCCCGACAGCGAACGTGCGGAATTGCACTATCGCCTGCTAGACCATATCGACAACTACCACCTGCTGGAAGTGACCATCATTACGGGTCGCCACCACCAGATCAGGGCCCAATTGGCGGCCATGGGCTGCCACATCAAAGGCGATGTAAAATACGGCGCCCGTCGCGCCAACCGCGACCGCTCGATTCACTTTGCACGCCTGGATACTCCGGTTCCGGCACCCTGTCACCGGGGAAATGGAAGAAATCACAGCCCCGCTACCGGATGACCCGGTGTGGAAGGCATTTGGGATGGGGGAATGAGGTTGTCGGTTGTCGGTTGTCCGTTCTCTGTTCTCCGTTCCTTATCTTTGCCAATTATACTTTAACAGAGAACAGAGAACAGAGAACAGAGAACAGAGAACAGACAACAGAGAACAGACAACATGGAATTGATCAACAAATACTTCCCCGACCTCACCGACTGGCAACGCAGTTGCTTCGAGCAATTGGGGCCTTTGTACCGGGAGTGGAACGACAAAATCAACGTCGTTTCGAGGAAAGACATCGAGCAAGCTCTACGAGCACCACGTATTGCATTCGTTGGGCATTGCCAAGGTGTTGCAGTTCAAACCCGGCGCGCAGGTACTCGATTTGGGTACCGGCGGTGGGTTTCCTGGCATACCGCTGGCCATTATGTTTCCCGAAACCCAGTTTTTGCTCATCGACGGCACGCGCAAAAAGATTACGGTGGTGCAGGAAGTGGCCCAGGCTCTGGGCTTGCAAAACGTAGCGGCCCAACACCAGCGGGCGGAGGAATTGAAGGGGAAATTCGAATTTGTATTGAGCCGCGGAGTAGCGCCGCTGGATCAACTCGTTGCATGGAGTTTTCGGCTCATATCGACAAACAGCGCCATGCCCTGCCCAACGGCCTGCTGGCGTTCAAAGGCGGCAATTTGCGGGCGGAGATCAAAGCAATACCGCGCGGCACGTACAGTGAGTTATTGGCGATAAGCGACTATTTTGATGAGCCTTTTTTTAATGAAAAATATATCGTCTACGTACAAGCTTAAGAATACTAACTCCTTACACTCCGTTTTACTCCTTTTAACTCTGCGGTAAAAAAAACTCTGACCATGATCATCGCCATCGACATAGGCAACAGCAACGTAGTGATCGGCGTACACGACGGGGAGTTGTGGCGCCACACCTGGCGCCTGCCCACACTGGTAGATGAAACCATGTTGTACTACGAGCTGCGCCTGGCCGACCACCTGCTCGAAGCAGGAATTACGCCCGACATGGTCAAACAGGTGGTTCTGAGCAGCGTGGTGCCGCCGCTGACGAGCTTTTTTGTGGAGTTATCCCACATCTTATTTCACCGGAAGGCCTTAATCGTGGGCCCCGATGTGTATCCTGCACTAAGCCTCCGCATCGACCGCCCCCACGAAATCGGCGCCGACCTGGTAGCCAACGCCGCCGCCGCCCACCACCGTTTCCAACAAGATTGTATTATCGTCGATTTCGGTACGGCGCTCACTTTTACGGTGGTAACCGCCGAGGGCTACATTCTCGGCGTAGCCATTGCCCCCGGCTTGCGTACGGCGGTGAGCTCGCTGTTTCAAAAAACCGCACAACTGCCCGAGGTGCCCCTCGAATTGCCCAAATCGGCAGTGGGTAAAAACACGACCCACGCCATCCAAAGCGGCATTTTGCTGGGTTATGTCGGGTTGGTACGCCACCTGCTCGCCGAAATCCGCGCAGAACTCGGCGAACACTATATCGCCATCGCCACCGGCGGCCTGTCGTCTATTCTCCACCCCCTCCGCCACGATTTTTACGCCATTGAACCCCATCTTACCCTCGATGGCCTGCGGGTGATTGGTGGAATTACCAACCTGGGATGATATTGAGTCCAAACACGCCTTTGGTATTTTTCACCAGCGGAAACGCGTAATACGGCTCGAGTACCATCGCTCCGAACAAGTTGAAGCGCAACGACATACCCGCCGTGAAAATGGGGCGAACCTTGTAATATTCAATCTGCGGGTTGCCGTTTTCATCCAGGATGACATTGCCGAAGGCGTCTTTTTTGTAAGTATTTCCCGAAAACTGGCTGGGCAGGTACCACGACATGCCGCCGTCGACAAACAGGTTGAGGTCGGTGAATATCACTTTCGAGGTTATCAAAGCGAGGCGCTTGGGTCCAGTAAACGGCAGGCGTATTTCAAAATTGGATACGAGCACTTTACTGCCCAGCAACTGGTCGATCTGTACGCCGTTTTCAAATAAAGTCTGGCCGGCGCTGCCCGTATTAAGGCCGTGCATAAACCAGGGGCTGCCCACATACATATCGTAGCCGCTCATGTGGTCGCGGCCGTAACGCCCGTAGTGCATAGCCCGGAAGGCAAAACCCAGCGGTTTCAGGAATTTGTAAAAACGAAAATCTGCCAGTGCTTCGGCGTAGTGGAATTCGCCGAAATATTGGTTGGCGCCCACGCGGAAGCGATGGCCGGTCAGCGGCGCCGTGAGGCCGAACACCGAATTATCGCCCACCAGGGCGGCTTCCAGTCGCCAGGTATTGTAGCGGGGCAGCTTGCCCACCTTTTCGCGATCTTGCGCGATCAGGTTGCCTATCAGCGGCCAGGTACCCGGGTTTCCGTCGTGGTCTATCGCTTCGTAATAATCTTTGTACTCATCCACACGGCCGCTGTAGTGCGTAAAATAGCCGCCGGCCTCCACCCTGAGTGTAGAAGTAAAAGGCAGTTGGGCAAAAGCGCCAATCTCCTGCGTAAACAAGCGGTAGATCTGGTAATTGTACTCGTAGGCCTGGATAGCGAGGTCGTCGCTAATGGGTACCGTATCGAGTCCGCCGAAATTATAGCCGCTGGAAAAGCGGTACGGGATATGCGAGATCACGCCGCCCCAGTTGATGCGGTGTTCGCGGTTGAAATAGGCCACAATGCCGCCAAAATCCGACACTTCGCCATTGAGTGCCAGGCTGGTATAAAGCTGGTGATTGCCCACCATGTCGCTGAACAACAAATCAACCCCGCCGGCAGCGCCGGTAGTGGTGCCGAAAGTAGGGCTGTTGCCGATGCCAATCGCCGTGCTACCGCCTATGTAGTCGAGTTTAAATTTCGACTTATAGGGCGATGCCACGTACTTTTCGGATTCGATGGCCAGGGCCGCTTCGTCGACGCCCTGGGTGATCTGTGGGTCGACCACCATATCGGCGCGTTTATTGACGCGGGGCAACTGGGCCGCCTCGAAATTCACCGCCAGCGGATCGACCTCTTCATTCAAAATCGGCCGGCTTGGCGGTATAGATCATGTAATTGTTTTTGCTGTAATACGAATACACCAGCCTGTCGCGGCGGGCATCCACGCTCATCGCCGGCGAGTATTGCGTAATGCCGCTCACGCCGGTGAGTATCTTGGTGAGTTGGAACACCTTGCCGGTAGTTATTTCGTATTTGTAAATATTGCGGAAGCCGTCGCGGTCCGACAAAAAAAGCACATTGCCGGCGGTATCCAGCACGGGATTGAGGTTATTGGCGCCGGGGAATACGTCGAAATTGCGCGATTGACCGGATGCGACATCGAGCGAGGCGATGTTGAACGTCCACCTGCCCTGGTCGCTGCCGCGGCGCCAGCTCAGCTCGTCGGTAGCGAAGAGCAATTGCGAGCCGTCAGCCGACCATTCGGGGTGCATCTCCGAGTAGCGGTCGTTGGTGAGGCGGGTGACGTTTTTATTATTTAAATTATAAGAAAAAAGGTCGACTTGACCGTCCAGCAGTCCGCACACCACAATCGTTTTGCCATCGGGCGACCAGGCCGGGTTGCTGAACGCGGGCAGGCCTTTCATTTTCACTTCGCGGATGGTTTTTCCGCTGAGGGCTTCTTTGATCACCAGGATATTCTGCCCTTTGCTCACCGCCACAAAAGCGAATTGCCTGCTATCGGGCGACCAGGCGCCGGAGGACTCGATAAAATTGTAGTCGTCAATATGTCCGTCGGTGAGCGTATTGGCCACCTTGCGCAGCACCTCGCCGGTGCGCGCGTCGGCCAGGTAGAGGTCTATCGAAAACAGGCTGCGCTCCGACATAAACATGATATACTTGCCGTTGGGGCTGATCTCAGGCGAGATGTTCATTTCTCCGCCGTTTTTACCGTTGATGAGTTCCTTGCCGGCCGGATTTTCCTTCTTATCGCCGAGGTAAGGGCCGAATTTCATTTTAATCGCGTCCACCCACAGTTTAGACAAATCGGCCGAGCTCATATTGAGCACCTTTTTGCAGGCTTCGTCGAAACCGTAGCGGGCTGTACCCTCGTAAAACGGAGCGATCACCTTATCGCCTTGCAGTCCCGTGAGAAACGCCCAGAACGCGTGGCCGTAGCGATAGGGGAAATATTTGGGATTATTGAGTTGTTTGATCGTCGGCACATCGTCGTGCAGCACGGCGTCGCGCATCCACATCGCCGTGTGGGGGTCAACGCTGCCGATAGAGAGATATTCGGCGAGGCCCTCCGTCATCCACAGGGGTATATTGCCAAAATCGCGCATCGAAGTCGAGTCGCCTTTCAGGATCATATCGTATTGAAAGGCGTGCACCATCTCGTGGCCCAGCACGTGGAAAGTCTGCTGGTTTGACATGGCGATGGGCATAATCACCCGGTTTTTCAGCGCCTCTGTGACGCCGCCGGTGCCCACGCCCACCGAGCCCCCGATGGCATTGGTCTGCTGGAAATCGGCATGGTCATTGTAAAAAATGAGGGGATTGAGGCCCAGGATAGTATCGCGCAGCACGCGCTGGTGCAGGCCGTACCAGTGTTCGCTCCAGCCGGCGAGTTCGGCCGGCTTTTCCTGGTTATTCAGGTAATGGTAAATTTCAAAATGCGGCGTTTTGTATACTTTGAAATTAAATTGCTCGTAATTCGGCTTATTGCGGCCGAAGTACTGCGCCTGCATGGTGGTGATAGATGAAACGACCAGTAATAGGGCCAGGATGATGTGTGGAGCCCTCATAATCTCAGGTTTTTGTGGATGATGGCCCGGGTTGCCTGGTTTGAGGGAGGGAGTGTGGGAGGGAGAGAGGGAGGGATCTTTGGTTCCCACTCTCTCACACTCACACGCTCTCACACTCAATCTGGGCTAACCGGGGTAACAGTCTATGCAAATGTTATTCAATAAAACGCTTTTGCGCAATGACTTAAGTATCTGTGCTACATGACAAGACACCCTTTTTTTAAATTTCTTGGTTAGGAATGTGTTAAAAATGAGGGAGTTGTGGTTAAGGAAGTATTAAGGGGGAGGGGGGAGGGGCATCTGCACACGCAACACTATTTGCCGGGGTGGCGCCGACAGATATCATTGCCGCGCTCCGCAATTAGGCGTATTATTGCAGTGTTCCAATGTGAATGAGATGAAGTATCCTATGTCAAAAAAACCTGCCACAGTAGATTACGCCGACGAAGTACGGCTCGTGCAGAGCGGGGATGATTATTTTAATAAATTAACACAAATCATTGCCGATGCGCAGCACGAATTGCATATCCAGACCTATATTTTTGAAAACGACGATACCGGAAATGGTATAGCTGCAGCGCTCATTAAAGCTGCGCAGCGTGGTGTAAAAATATTCGTATTGCTCGACAGCTATGGGTCTTCTTCTTTTAAAGACAAAGCGCCTGAATTATTAAAAAACAATATCCGCTTGCGTTTTTTTGCACCGCTATTTACTTATAAAAATATATACTTTGGAAGAAGGTTACACCACAAAATCATAGTGGCTGACAGCGCTGTAGCGTTGATTGGAGGTATCAATATTGCCGATAAATACAAAGGTACGGCTACGGAAAAAGCCTGGCTGGATTATGCGGTATTATTACGTGGCGATGTGTGCAAACAATTACAAAAAATCTGTACTGATTTTTATTACCACAGCAGGAGTAAAAGAAAATCGAATACCCCCCACCCTACCGAAATAATTAATAAGATACCGGTTAAAATAAACCAGAACGATTGGTTGAATTACAAAAATGAGATCTCAATTTCTTATCTGAGATCCATCAATAATGCCAAAACAGAAATAATTATCTTCGGAAGTTATTTTTTGCCGGGTTATCTATTTCGCCGGGCGCTAAAAAAAGCGTCAAAACGTGGGGTAAACATAAAAATACTCATATCCGGCATTTCTGATGTAACTCTAATAAAATACGCCACCCGGTATATGTATTCTTTTTTATTTAAACATAACATCGAAATATACGAGTGGCCGCATTCCGTTATGCACGGAAAAGCGGCAGTAGTAGACGGCCAATGGTCGACCGTAGGCTCGTATAATATCAATTGGCTGAGCGCTTATTCGAGTATAGAAATGAATGTGGCAGTACCGGATGCCGCTTTCTCTTCTCAGTTTTCTTCTCACGTACACGATATCCTGTCCAATAGCCGGAAAATCAGCTACGAGCAATTCCGGATGGAGCAAACCTTTTTGGACAAGGTCAAAAGCTGGTTGGGGTTCTTTACGGTGAGGGCCTCTATTGTCATCTTGTCGGCATATGTCAACAGAAGGGGGATGGGGGATTGAGTTGTCTGTTGTCGGTTCTCGGTTCTCTGTTATCCGTTCCTTATCTTTGCCAATTATACTTTAACAGAGAACAGAGAACAGAGAACAGAGAACAGAGAACAGAGAACAGAGAACAGAGAACAGAGAACAGAGAATTACTTCCCCGCCACCGCTTTGATCTTCTCCTCCAATTCGAACTCATTGCCGGGTACGTAGCCGGAGTGCTCGTAAACGATATTGCCGGAGGCGTCGACCAGGAAAGTCTGGGGGATAGCCTGGAAATTCATTGCCGTCTTCAGCGCCTGGTTGGCATCGGCGAGGATGGTGTATTCCCAGCCTTTGGATTCCACCAGGGGGCCTACCTTAGCCAGGGCGCGCTGGGTATCGATCGTAACGGCGAGGAATTGCACGTTGTACTTCTCCTGCCATTCGGGGTAAAGTTCCATCACATTGTCGAGTTCGAGCTGGCAGGGCTTGCACCAGGTAGCCCAGAAGCTGATCACCGTGATCTTGCCGTTTTGGGTATAATCCTGGATGTTTACGCTTTTGCCGTCGAGGGTTTTTACCTCTACGGCCGGCACGCCTTTTTGGGCGAAAGCCGTAAGAGCAAAAAGACTCATCAAAAGGGTAACTACGGTAAATTTTGTGCGCATCGCCTTTTACGGTTTGTATGATGAATAAAAGATGTTTGCTGAAAGACTATTTTTGCAAATATCATCTGTGATTTGACCAAAATACGCGAAAATTGCCTTTACTGAGGCTATACGTATCTTTGTAGACTAAAGTTTTATCTATCGGTCACCTTTAACCCGACGGTAACACTGTTCTCTGTCGCTGAGAAAGGCGAAGTTTAACCTGAAAAATGCGCCGAAGCTCAACGACTCAGTAACACTTGCCGGCGAGGCAAAATAAACGATTTTCGATGAAAAACCACTTACTACTTGTCTGTGCGATTTGCTTAACGTGCTTTTGTCAGTTGGCGTACAGCCAGGAGCAAGAACCCAGCGGCGGGCGCATCTCGGGGAGCCTCGAAGGCAACGCCAATTTTTTCATGCGCGACTCACTGATCGGCGCGGCCAATACGCCGCAATACGATCGCCAGCTCTACGGCGCCGACGCCTGGATGAACCTGCAATACAGCAATTGGGGCTTCGATTTCGGCCTCCGCTTCGACTTATTTAACAACTCCAACCTGCTCAATCCCACCAGCTCGTATACCGACCAGGGCATCGGCAACTGGTTTGTGCGCAAGCGAATCAACAAGCTCGGCATTACGGTGGGTTATATGTACGACCAAATAGGCAGCGGTATCATCTTCCGCGCTTTTGAGGAGCGCCCCCTGCTCATCGACAACGCGCTGGTGGGCTTGCGGCTTACCTACGATATCGCGCCCAACTGGGTGATAAAAGGCTTCACAGGCCGCCAAAAGCAGCAATTCGACGCCTACCGGTCGATCATCAAAGGGTTTAGCCTGGAGGGCTTCGTCACCGGCGACTCCACCTCTACCTGGTCGCTGGCGCCGGGTATCGGCGTCGTCAACCGCACGCTCGACGACGCGTCGATGAATTCGCTGGTGGCCACGCTTAATACGTATCCCAAAGAAGATGTTTTTGTACCCAAATACAACAACTACGCCTTTTCGGCATATAATACCCTGCACGCCGGGCCTTTCTCATGGTACGTGGAGGGCGCCTACAAAACCAAAGACGCTATCAACGATCCCCTCGGCGTGATTGTGCGCGATTCAGTAGGCGTGGTGGGCGACAAATTCATCAACCGCCCGGGCTCGGTGCTGTATACCAGTCTGAGCTATGCCGCCAAAGGCCTGGGCATCACCCTGGAAGCCAAGCGCACCGAAAATTTTAGCTTCCGCACCCGCCCGCAAGAGCAACTCAACCGCGGACTGGTCAACTTCCTGCCGCCGATGACCCGCGTGAATACTTACCGCCTCACCGCCCGCTATAACGCCGCCACGCAGGAACTCGGCGAGCTGGCCTTCCAGGCCGACGCGCGTTATTCCCCCAACAAAAAGTGGAGCTTTAACGTCAATTACTCCTTCATCAACCGCCTCGACAGCGTGAAGCTCTACCGCGAATTGTTTACCGAAATCACCTACAAATACGAACGCAAGTGGACGCTGACCGGCGGGGTGCAAATCCAGAATTATAACCAGGAGATCTATGAATTTAAACCAGAGGTTCCTATCGTAGAGACCTTGATTCCTTATCTCGACTTTTTATACAAAATAGACCGCAAAAGTCGGTGCGCTTCGAAGCCCAATACATGTTCATCGGCGACGACGCCAAGGCCGGCGCCAAGCAGGACTACGGCGACTGGGCTTTTGCGCTCATCGAGTTTAACATTGCCCCCAACTGGACCTTCACCGCTGCCGACATGTACAACGTCAGCCCCGGCAAAAATTCGCCCAAAGACAGCAACGGCGACGGCTTATCGCTCCACTATCCGCGTTTTGATGTTTTTTACACCATAAAATCCAGCCGTTTTTCACTCAGCTATGTCAAGCAGGTGGAAGGCGTGGTCTGCACCGGCGGCATCTGCCGTTTGGAGCCGGCCTTCAGCGGGGTAAAATTTACGGTTAACACTACCTTCTAAATCTAAAGCTATGAAGCAAGTCCTTTTCTCCCTGGTTATTGGCGCTTTTTGCTGAGCGCTTGCGAAGAAGTCCCGCCGGTGATCAACCCCATTATGGGCGGCAACCCCGATGACAGCTCTTCTGTTGAAAATCAACAACGCCAGGTATTGATCGAAGAATTTACGGGCGTGCGCTGCGTCAATTGCCCTGCCGGCACACAGGCTATCCAAAGCTTACTGGGCATCCACGGCGAACGCCTGGTGGCCGTATCGATCCATGCCGGCTTCTTTTCACCGCCCTATACCCAGAGCCTCTACGATTTTCGCACACCCCAAGGCAACAGCATACTCAGCTACGTGGGCGAACCGCTGGGGTTCCCTACGGCAGTCGTAAACCGCAAATTATTTTCCGGCGAGCAAGACCTGCAATTGGGTCAGTCGCAATGGGCGGGTTTTATCAGTGAAGAACTGGCCGTAGCGCCCAGCGTAAAAATTGCGATTACGCCTGAATTTAATGACGTTACGCGCGTTTTGAAAGCCGATATCGATCTTTTTATTGAAGAAAATATCACCGAAAGCGACGTGCGTCTCAGCGTGTTGATCACCGAAAACGGCATCGTAGACTACCAACTCACCCCTGAAGGCCTTAAAGCCGACTATGTGCACCTGCACGTATTGCGCGGCATGATGACCAACTACGACGGCAATCCGCTCACGGAACCCCTTGTGGACGGCGCGGAGATCAGCCGAAGCTATACCCTGACACTCCCCGACGGCTGGGTGGCCGATAATTGCCATGTGGTGGCGTTTGTGCACCTCGGCGGTGGTTCGAAGGAGGTGTTGCAGGCACATGAAGTGGGAATAACGGAGTAAGAGTGTGAGAGTGTGGGAGAGTGAGAGTGTGTGACGTGAAATATCTCTCACTCTCTCCCTCCCACACTCCCACACTCTTTTTATTCCACCCGTTTCGCCCATACCCATACCTGGAAGCCGTAGGTGCCCAGCCAGAAGGCGAGGGCGGCGAAGGATAGTGCGCTTAGTCCGGCGAAAAGTTTGGCATCCTGCATATTGATATTGAACAGGTGGTAGCTCACAAAATCGGTGACCACAAAAACAGTATGAATACAAAACAGCACAAAAAGGATCTGGACGAGCATGCGCAAGTACAACACCTGCCTGATCTCTTTGGGATGGGTAGTGGTTTTGCGGCGATGTTTGATATAGCGGGCTGCAAAATACAGGTAGGCAAAAAACGTAGTAAGGTATAGAAACTGCTCGGCGGCCCCAAAAAAGGGATTCAGCGGCTGTCGCCCCAACCCGGCTTTATAAGCCACGGGCATAAAAAACATCACCACAAAAAACATCAACTGCCCTATAGGGAGCATAAAGTGTTTCATATCGCTCCAGCGGAATCGGTAGCCTGGATAAAGCGATAATTTTACATAATAGAAAAGCAGCGGAGGGAAAGCCAATTTATAATAAATAGGCATAAACTTCCAGGCGGGATAGAATTTATAAAAATGGCTGATCACAAACATACTGTCTAGCAAAGTGAGCGCTATTGCGACAAGCAGTGTACCATAAAACAAATTGGCGCGTTTGTCGCCTGATTTTTTTATAAAAAACAAAAAACTCATGCCCAGGCATTGCAATACCCCAGCTGTAATGAGCAGCAGCAGCAGGTAGAAAAAAATGCTATGCGGTTCCTGGCCGGGCATAAAGCGTTTTTAATTTGGGAATTCCTTCCGCCAGGCGTGAAAGATGGCATCCACGGAGGGGTTATCTTCCCAACTGTCGGCAATATCGTCGATGGCCAGGATGCGGTCGAAAAGGACATCCTGGGCCTTGCCTTCGGCCAGGGCCCTGCTATAGGGCACATGGCTAAAGCTCACCATAGTATACATGGGAATAAACTGGTCGGGATATTTTTCGTGTAAATGGGCGGTAATTTGCTTGCGCAATAAAAAGTCGGGGTCGGCCACCAGGTCGCGCATTTCTATAAAATTATTGAGGGCGAGGTCGGCAATGGCATTGGCATCGGCAGCCCTGCTCGAACTAAACTCGGGCAAGATGCGGTTCCAGTCTTCGCCGTAGTGGTCGGCCATTTCATCCAAAATGGTGCAATCTTCGAAGCCGGCGTTCATACCCTGGCCGAAAAACGGCACGATGGCGTGGGCGGCGTCGCCCAGCAAGAGCGTGCGCCCTGCTACTTCCCAGGGGGTACAACGCACCGTAACCAGTGCGGAGGTGGGGTTATGATGAAAATCTTCGAGCAGCGTGGGCATCAGGGGAATGGCATCGGGAAAATTGCGCTCAAAAAAGCGCATCACCTCGTCATCCGTATTCAAGCTTGGTCAAAAGCGTCTTCGCCGCCTTCAAAAGGCAAAAACAGCGTACAGGTAAAACTGCCGTCAGCATTGGGCAGGGCGATCAGCATAAAGTTGTGGCGCGGCCAGATATGCAGTGCATTGAGGTTGGGCATCGCATGGCGACCGTCGTCGGTAGCGGGTATCGTGAGTTCTTTGTAGCCGTAATCGAGAAAAGACTGCGAGTAGTTGAATCGGGGTCGTTTGAGCATACTATTGCGCACAGCGGAAAAGGCGCCGTCGGTGCCGAAGATAAGCGGCGCCTGCATCTGAATGCGATCGCCGGTAGGGATATGCTCGAATGCCGCGATATTGTTGTCGAGGTCGACGCCGCGGCATTTATGGTCAAAATGAAATTTCACATTTTCAAAACGGTCGGCAATGCGCAGCAATTCGAGGTTGAGCCCGCCTCTTGATACCGAATAAATAGCTTGTCCGGCCTCGCCATAGGGTTGGAAGGCGAGTTCGCCCGACAAGCTGTGTATCATGCGGCCGTACATGGGGATGGCAACTTTTCTGATCTTGTCTTCAATACCCGCTTTGCGCACCGCTTTCCAGCCCCGTTCGCTCATAGCGAGGTTGATAGAACGCCCTCCGCTGTAACCGGCGATGCGCATATCGCTGCGTTGTTCAAAAACCTCGACATCGTAGCCCCGCTTAGCCATAAAAATAGCCCAAAGCGCGCCCACCAAGCCTCCGCCTGCTACGATTGCTTTTTTATTGGCCGTCATGTGTGATTGGTTTAATCAGTTAGGAATCGTGGTTAACTTAAATCATAAATCGCAGGGCAATAAATTGGGTGATAAAACCTACGAAATAACCTCCATAGAGGTCGGCAGGTTCGTGTGCCTGCAACAACAGGCGACTGGTGCCCACCAGCCCTGCTATTACCAACACCAGCATCAACACGATGTTCATATTGAACTCGTAGGCGCCCAGCCAGGCAGTCTGCAGCGTGAAGGTATCGTAACTAAAAAGCAGCATGGTAATGATGACCATGCCCACCAATCCACCCATGCCCACTGCGTGCGCACTGATCTTGCGGAAAATATTGAGGAAAAACGACACAAAAAGCGCGATGACAGCGCCCAGCAAAAAGGTAGTATACGCTGTGGGAATCAGCGAGTTATGAAGGAAGTTGTAAAAAATCCAAAGATAAAATACACCGGTAATAATATAGGGGCCTATGCGCTCTTCTTTGTCGCGCATTTCCAGTGTGCTGATCATGCCCAGCATGCGCAACATGACGATAGCTACACCGGGGATGAAAAAGGTAGATAGAAAGATGCGCAAAAGGAGCAATTTGCCTGCCGCTTCTCCTATGCTGTTTACCCCAAAAAGATAGGGGTTGACCAACAGCAGTAAAGCCATCATATAGGTGGGCATCAACAGCGGATGAAAGAGAATTGAAATTACTTTCGCAAGCATGCGGAGCATAATAGCCCTTTTTGGTGCAAATTCGACGTGCAATATACGCAAACTTTGCAGACAAGGTTATCTTTGGTGGGGCTGTTCTCTGTTGTCGGTTCTCCGTTCTCCGTTGTCCGTTATCGGTTCATTATCTTTACCAGTTAAACTTAACAGAGAACAGAGAACAGAGAACAGAGAACAGAGAACAGAGAACAGAGAACAGAGAACAGAGAACAGAGAACAGAGAACAACATGACCATCCCAGAATTCTTACAAACCGAAATATTTTACTTCGGCGACCTGGTCGTCACGGCAGGCAATGCCGTGGCGGGTGGACTTACCATGATAGCCATATTGGTAGCCGGATATTGGCTGATCGTGCGCGTACTGCCTCGTTTCTTCAAGCGGTCACGCGTAGATGCCGCCGACCGTCGCCGCATCAGGCGTTCGGCGTTGTTGGCCTTGTTTTTTCTGATCGCCCTGGCCGTCATGCGCAGTTCGGGTATAAACCCCGAGTTGTGGCGAATCGGCGAGCGCGTGCTGCGATTGTCGCTGGTGGCCGAAGTGTTGTTTATATTGCAACTGGCTCGGCTGCTCGATACCATCATCGAACTCGTACTGGCGCGTAAATACTCGCGGCGGCATCGCGAAGACGGCCTGGCGCCGGCTCGAAACGCCAACGTAGCAAGACCGTTGCTATATACCCTGGCCTTGTTGTCGCTCATTCAGCAATTGGGGCTTCAACTACACGCTTTTCACGTTTAAAAGCGGTGACAATCTGGTCGATTTTAAGTTGTCGAAAATTATCGTAGCCGTAGCCGTCGTATTTGGCGCACGCCTTTTTTATTGGGTACTCACCCAACTGGCACTGCATACTTACTACCGCCGTCACCGCATCAACGAAGGATCGCGATATGCGGCCAACCGGCTCCTGGCCTATTTTATATATACCGTTGCCGGACTTATGGCCATCGAAATGCTGGGCGTGCGCCTTACCGTGATATGGGGAGGCGCCGCAGCCTTGCTGGTAGGCATCGGACTGGGCTTGCAACAGACGTTCAACGACCTCATCTGCGGTATCATTCTCCTCTTCGAACGCACGGTAGAAGTAGGCGACGTGGTGGAAATGGACGGCATGGTGGGCTCAGTGAGGCAAATCGGGCTGCGCACCTCCATGGTAGAAACCCGCGATAATGTAACGGTGATTGTGCCCAACTCAATGCTGATTACCGAAAAGGTGATCAACTGGAGCCATTTTGACGACAAGGCGCGATATACGTTGCAAGTGGGCGTAGCTTACAATTCCGACCCCCAACTCGTAAAACAGTTGCTGCTGGAGGCCGTTTCAAACCACGATACGGTGCTTGCCCAACCTGCACCGATCGTACGGCTGGTCAATTTCGGCGATTCTTCGCTCGATTTCGAGGCGCTTTTCTGGACAAAAGACCTGTTGGAAATCGAAAATATCAGAAGCGATATCCGCTTTGAAATCGAACGCCTTTTCCGTGAGAACAATATTGTCATACCTTATCCGCAGCGGGATGTATGGGTAAAGGAAATGCCGCCGATACCTCCTTACGATAAGTAATAATGGCATCAGCTAATACGGGGTTATTGCGCTGCAGCCGGCGCCAGCGCAACCACTGCCGCATTTGTCCCAGCCTTTTGGAGTAGATACGCGCCCACCAGCCAAAAGGCGCCAGGCTCAGTAAGTACACCCACGGCCAGGGTTGTGGCAATAGCCAGGCTGCCAGACGGTATTGCAAGTAATAAAACAAGGGGAAAGAAAGCAAGCCAAAAGAGATCTTCACCGCAGAATCATAGCCCACATAAAACTTGAAGACATGCACCAGCCAGGCAGGTACGGCCGTGGGCAGCCAATTGTTTACCTTGCCCCATGCATATGCGGGCCATGATGCGATCAGCAAAAGCCAGTCGCCCCCCTTTGGATAGCGATTATTTGTGATGCGCTGCATGGTTTCCGGCAGCAAACCTGCGCGGGATAGCACATCGGCGTATACCGACGTATTCTCTTCGAGCGTTTGGCAGACAGCTTGGTCTTTTCGCAGTGCGTCAATGAGTTGTTTGGTTTTGTAAAATCGTTCTTCCGCACTTAGGTCAATAGGTAAAAAATATTCGAGTTGCCTCACCAGGCCATCCTCTTTATCGTCGCGCGTATCGATGATCAGATCGCGCACCCTTTTTTCCAGGTCGGCAGTAAGTTGACGGGCTGCCTCCATGTGATCTTTGCGGTATATATCGGCATACGCACTCACCTGCAGGTGTTCGCCCACCAAAATAGTCACCTTACTGCCCGAATGGTCGGGGCGGTCGTAATTGAGGCCGATGGGCAAAATAGTAATGCCGGCCTCAAAAGAGGCTGCATTTTCGGCAGAAAGCACGATACGTGCCGTGCCGGTGCGAAAGGGGCGCAGGCGCCGCTCGACAAAACTACTTCCTTCGGGGGCGATGTACATGACGCCGCCGCCCAGCAGGTGTTTTTCGCTGCGGTCAAACGATTCGTTGTTGTCGATGGTGAGTTTGGTGATGTCTTGCTGTCTTTGTATAGGCACACAATACAGCGTATCGAATAGCCAGGCCATAAAGCGGTTGCTGTACAAACCGGCATTGGCCAAAAAAAATACCTGTTTTTTTACATTGGCCGCCGGTATGATGGCGTCAAGAGCCGTATTGGGGTGGTTGGATACTACAATGGCAGGGTTGGTAAAAGCCAGCCGCTCGCCGTTAACGACTACCGTTTCCGGATAATATACTTTCAGAGCCAACTTGACAATCAGCTTGAGCAAGGTGTACAGGCCGCGTAAGAAAGGGTTCAAGGTTATGTTTTAAAATTTAACAGAAAATTTTTGATATCCTGATCGAAACGGGGGCCGTCATCATCGTGGAAAGCAACTTCGATAGGCAGTGCAAATATAGGCATTGCGGTATCAGCGAAAAAATCGCGGTGTGATTCCAATCGCACGGCGTCTTTTTCGGTGGTCAAAATAATTTTCCGCGGCGCATTCAGCGTATTGAAAGTGCGTTGCAGGTTTTGTATATCATCGCTATCGAAATAGTGGTGGTCTTCGTATTCCAGAACGTGCGCGGTAGCCACCTTTTCGCTGAGGTACGCCATCAGATAGTCGGTATTGGCAATAGCGCAGATCAATAGCACCTCCATATCGGGCTGTAAGTGCGCCGTCAGGGAGGGGTTAAATGCGTGGTAGGGCGTGCCGTATTGGTAATAAGAAAAAAAGAGGCGCTGATGGGGAAAAGGTTCGATCTCACGCGTAAGGGATTGACGCTGCTCGTCGGTCAATTCAGTGGGGCATTTCGATACAATAATATCGGCGCGTTCGTAAGAGGCGCGCCAGTCGCGCAGTCGCCCCGAGGGCAGCAGGTAGTCGCGGGTAAAAGGCTTGCTGAATTCCGTGAGCAGTATATTCAGACCCGGCTTCACTGCGCGGTGTTGAAAAGCGTCGTCGAGCAGGATGAGTTCGGTGTCGGGTGCGCGGCTCAGGATACGCGGGATGGCAAAAGCGCGGTTTTCTCCCACGGTAACTACCACATCGGGGTATTTGCGCTTGAATTGCATGGGTTCGTCGCCGGTATCTTCGGCGCTCATCTCTGTTTTTACCTCCAAAAAGCCTATTGTTTTGCGGCGATAGCCGCGACTCAGGGTAGCTACGTCGATATAATCCTTAAGCAGGCGTAGCAGGTATTCGATATGCGGCGTTTTGCCCGAGCCGCCCACCGATAGGTTGCCCACCGAGATCACCGGCACGCTGAAATGCACCGACTTGAGCAAGCCCACGCGGTAGAAAAAATTGCGCATCCCCACAGCTATGCCGTAAAGCAGGGAGAAAGGCGAAAGCAGTATTTTGACGAGCCATTCCTGAAGCATGGGAGCAAAGGTACGTTTATACAGGAAAGCGAGCAAACGTGAAAATTGTTTACCATATTTCAAAATTGTCAAAAATCATTGTCGCAGCGGCACAAGCTGATTATTTTGGGTGGTAAATACCTAAAACATGCCAGATACGATCGACCTTCGACCCCGGTTTCAACAGTATGTAGCCATTCCGCCTTCCGAGGTGGTGCATCGCTTGCAGACGGCCCTCAACGAGCACAAAGATTATGTCAGGGGCTCCGTGTATGAGCAATATATAGTGCTGTCGATACCTGCTGAGAAACAACATTTCTGGTCGCCCAGGCTTACTATTACCATCGAACCTAAAGAAGAAGGCAGCATGTTGCGAGGCTTATTCGGTCCTCTTCCTTCTATTTGGCTTATGTTTGTTTTTGGATACGGCATTATCGGTTTTATAAGTATGATTGCCGCCATTATCGGTTTCTCACGTATGAGTTTGGGGCTGTCTACTTATGAACTCTGGATACTTCCGGTGTGCGCTATTCTGGCAGCAGGCATGTATGCGGCAGGCAAAACCGGCCAACGCCTGGGGCGTGATGAGATGGAACAGATTTACGTGTTTATGGGAGAAGCTTTGGGGAGAGAGTGAGAGAGGGGGTGAGGGGGCGAGGGGGTGAGGGGGCGATTTATAAATAATTTAAAATGAATTTTTTATGAAAATATTTTTTGCGACACTTGCTTCGTTGTTTTTGTTGTTTGCCGTTGTGCAATACAACGACCCCGACCCCTGGCTTTGGATAGCCATATATCTCACTGTAGCTGTTTCGAGCGGCTTGACGTCGCTGGGCCGCTACAACCGCTGGCTGGCTTGGGGCACGCTGGCCGCTGCGCTGGTGTGGATGGGCTTATTGTTGCCCGATTTTATTCATTGGATTCAGATGGGCGCGCCCTCTATCGTGGGTTCGATGAAAGCCGAGGCGCAGCATATTGAATTGACAAGGGAGTTTTTGGGTCTTGTGCTGTGTGTGTTGGTCCAGTTATCACAAATTATTTGGGCCTGGCGAAAGAAAAGCAATGCCTAACCGGCATTAGCGTAAATGAGTGTCGGCAGGGCAAACAGGGTGTCTCTCACTCTCCTCCCCACACCCTACACCCTTCCGTACAATTCGTACAAATATCGATCTGATCGCGGCCACGGAGAATGCGGTTGCGAAAATCGCGGTATAACGGCCCTTGCCACCACTGCCGAAAGGGCGCCGTCTTGAGGTCGCCGAGGCGGTAGGTGGCGTCTTTGTCGAAGCAACAGGGTACTACCATGCCGTCCCAGGTGATTACACAGGCGTGCCAGAGTTTCCAACAGTGGTTGAGCAGTTGGTGTTTTACACGCCAGGAGCCGTCGGATTGCGGGGCGTAGCGGGCATAACGGGTATCAGTAGGAATCAACGGATGGCCGTTTTGATAATCATACACTTGCGCCGTTTTAAAGCGCACCTCGTCGGCGCCGCACTCGAGCGCCAGTTGTTTGATATCCGCCAGTTGGTGTTCGTTGGGGCGCACCACGAGGCATTGGAAGATGATATGGGGCGTATGCGAGCCGAGTTGGCGTTTCCAGCGCGCCACATTGCGGGCGCCTTCGAGTACGGTTTCCAGTTTGCCTTCTTTGCGGTATTGCTCGTACACCTCCTGCGTGGCGCCGTCTACCGAGATGATGAGCCTGTCGAGGCCGCTCTCCACGGTGCGGCGGGCGTTGTCGTCATCCAAAAAGTGGCCGTTGGTAGAGGTGATGGTGTACAAGCCTTTGCCGGCGGCATAGCGCACCATATCGAGAAAAGCCGGGTTGATATAGGGTTCGCCCTGGAAGTAAAAGATCAGGTAAAGCAGGTCGGGCGACAATTCATCGACCACCTGGCGGAAAAGTCGGTGCGCAGGTTGCCGGTAGGGCGGGTAAAAGCGCGTAATCCGCTGGGGCATTCCGGACAACGCAGGTTGCAGGCGGTGGTAGGTTCTATGGAAATAGTGATGGGCAGTCCCCACTGTATGGGGCGGCGACTGAGGCGGGCTACATAGAAAGAAGCCAGCACTTTGGCGGCGTTCCAGAGTCGGCGCGGCGTCAGCCTGGAGAGGAGGCGCAGGGCGTCGTGCCGGTATAGTGCGGGCATGCCGTCAGTCTTTGATTTCCAGTCCCGCGGGCGTATAGCCGATAATAGCGGTTTCGTCAATTTTGATCACCTTCACGTCGGTGCGGCGGTTGTAGGCGTGTTCTTCTTCCGAGCATTCTACGCCGTCGACGCACCGGTTGCGGGGGCGCGATTCGCCGTAACCAGCGGCTTTGATGCGCTCGGTGGCTACGCCGCGCAATACCAGGAAATCTCTGGCCGATTCCGCGCGTTTGATCGACAGGTCCATGTTGTAGTCTTCGGCGCCGCGGCTGTCGGTGTGGGCGCCCAGTTCGATGACCATACTGGGATATTGCTTCATGAGGCGCGCCAGCGCTTCGAGGTCGCGCGCCTGGCCGGTGCGGATAGCTGATTTATTAAAATCGTAATAAATATTTTCCAACACGATTACCGTGCCGGTGCGAATGGGTTCTTTGAGCACGGCGTCGGATTTTGGCGATAGTTTCACCTCCACATTAGCCGAACGGCTGCCCCTTATTTTCACGGTAGATACGCTGGTAAATCCGGCGAGGTAGCCTTCTTTTCAACCGATACATTAAAATCGCAGCCCATCGTGAGGCAGACCTGGAAGGCGCCGTTGATATTGGTGCGAGTAGTTTCCACCTTGCCGTCGCATTCATTAACCACCTTGACTAATGCATTGGGTATGAGTAGGTTGTATTTGTCGCTACTCACCACGCCGTCGAGATTGATACAATTGCTGGATTCGAGCACAACTTCGATAGGCCGGAAGGGGCCCCTCTTCGGGGGTCTTGACTACTACTTCCTGGCTGACATAACCGGGTTTGGTGACCATTAGCAGGTAGTTTTTGTTGGCCTGTAATGGCAATACGGCTTCGCCGTTGCGATTGGTCAATACGCGGGGTTCCCCAGTTGTTCGTCTTTTTTGCGCACCATTTTGAAATTGAGCTCACCGGACACTTTGTCGTCGGGCACAAGTTCGAGGTTGTAGAGTTCTTCGTTATCTATCAGTCCGTCATCCGACCGCTCATAGAGGTAGACACCGGCGCTGATCACCCGTTTACTTTGTTCGGCGTCGTAAACGGTGACGATGGTATTGATTTGTTCGGGCACTTCGATGCCTTTGATGCCTGCGGGAATTTCAAACATATACACGTCGTCATTGCCGAGGCCTCCTTCCCTGTTCGAGCTGAAATAGCCTCGTGTGCCGCGTTCGTTGAGGATAATGCCGAGGTCGTCGTTGATCGAATTAAACGGTGCGCCGAGGTTGATCACGCGGCCCCATTTGCGACCGCTGATGTCGATCATGTACATATCAAGACCGCCGAGGCCCTGGTGCCCGTCGGAGGTAAAAAACAGGGTGCCGCTTTCGTGGAAGAAGGGAAACACTTCGTTTTTGCGGGTATTTACATCGGGCCCCAGGTTGATGGGTTTGCTCCAGCCTTTTTCCAATTTTTCCACAAAATAAAGATCCATCCCCCCATAGCCGCCGGGCATATCGGAGGCAAAAAACAATTTTTTTTCATCGGGCGACAAAGCGGGATGCATGCAGCTATAACGGTCGCTGTTAAAAGGCAATTCTGTGATATTCTCCCAATCGTAATATCCCTGCGTAGCCTGATAAATTTTAAGTTGCACGCGGGCGCGTTTATCGGCTTTGCTGATACCGTTTTGCTGGTTGCTGCGGGTAAAATAGATCTTATCGCCTTTGCGGTTAAAGCTGACGGGGCCTTCGTGTTTTTGAGAATTCAGCTCTACGCTAAAATTCTGCGGTCTGGTAGGCATGCCGTTGGGGTCGAGTTCGGAGTAAAACAGTTCGAGGTAGGTTTCTCCCGTTTTTTCGTCTACGGGGCCGCTTTTGTAGCGCGATACGAATACCAGTCCGTTGTGATAAAGGGTAGGTGAAAATTCCAGATCGGGGGAATTAATCCGGCTGGTATTGGTTAGCCTGATATCGCGTTGTGCCTCGCTTTGGTTGTAAAGCAAGTCGACCTGCCCGCCTTTCCTGCTCTCTTGCGCTTGCACGCCGGCAGCAAGCAGCCCTAGTGTTAGAAAGACGAGATATTGGAAACGCCCCATAAGTCAGTTTGGTTTTGGTTTAAAAAAACCGGGGATTCACGAATTCTCTACCCTGCGATCGGCCCCCTATATTATAACGTATAACACCTTCTACGCTGCCACTGTTGAAATCGCGCAATTCCGACAGGGTTAAATCATAAGAAACGCCCAGCAAAAAACTTTCAGATACTTGCGCTCCCACTATTAAAGCCAGCGACTCGCCTATGCCGTTGCGCTTGGAGCCGCCGAGCCGGTAAGACACCCCGGCGGTGAACGCATCGGCGAAGATGAGGTTGACGTTTACATCGGCGTCAAAAGGCGCGCCTTTGACGTATTTTAATAACAATTGCGGCTGGATCTGTAAATTATCTCCGGCATCGAATAACAATCCACCCATGCCGTACAGGTGCTGTACTTCTTTAGAGAGGGTACCCCCCTGGTCGGCCAGGTCAATGCTGTTTTCAAGTAGACGCGGCACGGCAAGGCCGATATAAAACCGGTTATTGCTATAGTAGAGGCCTGCCCCAAAATTGGGTACATAACGGCTCTGTATACCCACTGGAATAGCGCTGTCGGTTTCCTTGGGCTGGGTGGCATCCACCTGATCGTAGTCTATCTGGATATAACGGATAGAACCCTGCAGACCGATGCCTAAAGTTCCCCTGCCGAGTCTGATGCGGTAGGCATAGGCCGTCTCGGCAGTAAGGCGTGTAGTAGCGCCGATGGTATGACGCTGCACGTTGGCGCCCACTCCTACCGTGCTGTTAAACAATGGCATATTGAAGGTAAGCACTTGCGTTTCCGGCGCCCCTTTGATGCCCAACCATTGGTTGCGAATCAGCGCGGTGACGGTGGCGCCGTCCTGGCTACCGGCATAGGCTGGGTTAAAGCCCAGTTTGTAGTACATAAACTGCGTGAACTGGTCTTCCTGTTGACCAAAAGCAGCAGTAGCTTGCCAAAAAACGAGGATTGCGATATATAGTTTCTTCATGGTTTTGCAATTGAGCATAAAAATTAACGTTGAATCATCACCCATCCCGAAGTAGGCTCGTCGCCATTTCCGAGATCCACAATAAAGAAGTACGTGTCGTCGGGCAAATCTTCGCCGTTGAAGGTGCCGTTCCAGTCGTTGCCATAGGGGATGGCCGATGTAAATACTTCGTCTCCCCAGCGGTTGAATACTCTTACTTTGCTCTGGGGGTATATGTCGGTATTGAGCAGACAGGGTATGACAAAGGCGTCGTTTACCCCGTCGCTGTTGGGTGTAAATATCGAGGGGATTTTACACGCTGCGTCTTCTCCTACCAAAATAGAGACAACCGCAGTAGCTGTCTCACATCCTTCGCTGTTGAGCTGGTAAGTAAGCTCGTCAATACCCACAAAATTGGCAGGAGGCGTATACCGGATATCGCCATTGCCCAGGTTTTGCACCGAGCCCAGGGCAGGGCCGCCAATCACTTCGATGGTTGTGCCCACTGCCGCTGTATCATTGGCCAATACATTGTAGGTCAGGTCTTCGCCAAAAGGTACGATCAGCACATCGCCTATGCCAATGGGTGGTTTTTTGTATAAAATGACTACCGTATCCTGCGAAGCGGGTCCACAGAGGGCGTTGTCTATGGTCCAAATGAAATAATTTTCACCCGGCTGCAGGTTGCTCACAGGAGTGTTCCTGTTTTGGGGGCTGGTAATAATGATATTGGGATCAAGCGCTGTCCAATGGCCGGTACTGCCCAGGGTAGGCACGCCGGCACTGGAGCCGGCTCCGTTGCCGTATTATGACAAGCAATTGCATCGGCTCCGCCATCGGGATCGGAGGATACCGTGATAAACACTTCGTCGGAACTCACCCCGCAATCACCCGTAATTGTCCAGGTAAAGCTGTACAAGTTGTCGGGCTCCAGTCCCGTGACAATAGTACTTGGATCGGAAGTATTGGAAATGCCCACGCCCAGAATTTGCTGGGCAATAGGCTGCGACCATACGCCTGTACTGGTAGAACTTGCCGGGGGCAAAGCGGCCAGATTGACTAATTCTCCCTGGCAAATGGTGAAGTTGTCGCCGGCTTCGGCGGTATCACCCTGGGTGATGGCAATGGTGACGTCATCGAAGGAATAGTTGGCGCAAGCGCCGTTTGAAAGGGTCCAGCGGAATGTATACGGCCCGTTGCCCAGTGACAGTCCGTTGGCAGTAGTACCTGACTGGTTGGGATTGGCAATGGTCACACCCGTGGGGTCGCCGGCAGCCACGAGGGTCCATAAACCCGAGCCGATAGAAGGGGCGGCGGCTTGAAGGTTCGTAATCGGGTTATCGCAAACCGTGGTATCGGCGCCGGCATAAGCCTGGTTGGCAGGTATGGTGTTAAATACGGCCAGCGTAGGCGCCGATAGCGGCGAGGTGCAGCCGTCGAGGTTGGCGCCGGCGTAAAACGCATAGGTGCCCTCCGTAAATCCGGTAAAATCGGTAAATGAGAAGCCGAGGTTACCCGAAGGCACGCTCACCGGCGTAACGCCATTGCTGCCATACCAGGTGTAATTGGCGTTCTGGGTGGCAGAGGAAGGCGCTATCGACAGTTCGAGCGTAGCCGACGGATCGCTGATGCATATCGGCCCGTTATTAGCGATTACGGGCGATTGCGGGCGCGGTTTTACGAGTATCTGCAAAGAGAGCGTGTCAGAAGTACAGCCGTTTAAGGTGGCCGCTACGCGGTAAGTGCCGCTGTGCAACACAGGATTAGCATTGGGAATCACGGGGTTGTATACGCCCAGTGTGAATCCTGGCCCGTTCCACACGTAGGATGCATTTTGTAAAAATTGCGCTTCCAACATGAGCGTTTCCCCGCTGCAGACAGGGCTATTGCTTGTTGCCGTAATCTGCGGAATGGGATATACAGCAATGGGCCTGGGCGGTGATACCGGCGAGATACAGCCGTTGACGATCACGTATACCGAAAAATCCCCTGTATTGCTTACCAGCGCACTGTCAATTTCCAACAAAGGCGAAGAGGTGGGCACTACACCCAGGCCCGGCGCCTGCCAGAAATAGGTGATGGCATTGCCCGAATAGGAATTAGTGCTAAGCCTTACCTGGTCGCCCACGCAATATTGCGTTTGCCCGTTGAGCGGCAAAGGCAGAGTGGGGGCGGCCGGCGCATCTGCGGTATTGAGCAGGTACGTAAATGATTGAGAGGCACAACCCTGCGAAGTGGTGACTACCAGGTTGTAGTTGCCGTTGTTGACGGCGGCCGTGGCCCCTGGGATGGTAGCCACTTGCGAGGTTGACATGAAGTTGTTGGGGCCGGTCCACTGGTAGTTATAAGATCCCACTGGAAATACCGACGGCACCAATTGTATATCCGTAGGGCCGTTGAGGCACGACGGTGCATTGGAGCTGACACCTGTGATTGCCACACTCGTTAATACGCTCACCGCTACACTGGCCGTATCGGTACAACCCGCCTGCGTAGTAACCCGCAAGCGATATATGCCCTGGTTGCCAGCGCTCATATTGCTCACGGTGGGATTAGGCGTCACCTGCACAAAATTGTCAGGGCCTGTCCATTCGTATAGCGCGTCACTGATAATGGGAGAGGCAAAAAGTTGCAAGGAACTGCCTTCGCACACGGCTACCGGATTAGCCGACGCAGCGGCGTCAGGCACGGAGTTAACCACTACCTGTATGGGCGCCGAAGGGTCGGAATCACATCCGTTTTTGGTAACAAAAACCCGCCAGGTACCGCTATTAGCAGGCGTGGCATTTGGAATGGTGAATACCGGAATGGCAGTGAGAAATTCCTGGTTGTTGTTGTTTATCCAATGGTACACACTGGCGCCGCTCGCATTGGTAGTCAACACCACATTACCTCCGGCACAAATCGGTGTATTGCTACTGATGGTAGGCGTTTCCGGTTTGGGTTTTACGCTGATCCGGGTAGAGTCGGGTTCCGATTCACAGCCATTGCGGATAACGGTAAGGTAATAGTATCCTTCATTCACACCTGCCAGGGGGCCGACGGTGGGAAACTGCGAGGTCGACATAAAGTTGTTGGGGCCGGTCCAGCTATATGTAATACCGGGGCCGGCTACTACGGTGCCGAGGGTGATCGACGTGCCACCGCAGGCGATGGTATCGGCAAAGGCCACCATGGCTACCGGCTTTAACACCGATGTCACATTGACTACAGCAGAAGGAGGCGACACGCAATCGTTGGCTTCTACGGTGAGGTAAAACGAGCGTGTACCCAATGCATGCGGGCCGGGAAGAATATACGTAGGTTCAGCCGTACTGGCCAGCAAGACGCCATTGGGCGGGGTGCCTTCGTACCAGTGGAACATTACGTTATTGCCTACCGGAAAAATGGAAGAGGTCAGCGCAATATCATCCACACTACAAATCGAGGTAGTGGTTTGTATCTGCGGCGTGAGCGGCAAATCTTCAATATTGACAATAACCACATTTTCGGCTATACACCCCGTAATACCTCTGATTTCGACGCGATACGGCCCTTCGTTATTGACGCCTATATTGGGAATTACAGGGTTTTGTAAGGTCGAGATCAGCTGATTTTGGGGATTGAACCAGCGGTAGGTGAACACTACACCCCCTACTGCCGGAGGCGGATTGGCAAATAAAAACAGCGTATCGCCGCCACACAGGCCTGAATTGGCAGTCGGCATAGGCGTTTCGGGTGAGATAGCGACGATTGTATTGCACGAAGCCGTATTGCCGTCGAAGTCCGTTACGGTCAACGTCACGTTGACTACGCTGCCTGCCTGGTTGCAGGTAAAGGTATTTGGCGAAAGCGAATAACTGTTGATCCCACAGTTATCGGTGCTGCCCGCATCAACTTCTGTCGGATCTACCGTTTGGATGTCTAATCCCGATGGATTGATAAACAAGGTAGTCGGCTGGCAGGATGCCTGCGGGAGTTCATTATCTTCTACAATCACCTTAAAGTACAAGTATCGGCGTTGTTGGCGGCGTCGCGAACGATATAACTAACGGTGGTTTCACCGCGATTGAACACGTGTGTGGGCGCGTATGCCGGCGCTTGCATATTGGTGAGCGGCAAAGTAGTAGCGCCTTGGGCAAAATAAGCCGGCGTTAGTTGCTGGTAATTGACGGTGGCGAATACGTAGGTTACTCCGTCTGTTTCCCCATTGGCGCCTATGGCATTACAAGGACTGATACCATCACCTGCTACCCCCGGCGGTACCGTAATGGGATTGGGTTCAAGTGTCAAAGTCAGCGAACCATCGGCGGCCCAGGCGTTGAAAGTAGCGGCAGGTATGGAGAAGGACTGCTGGCCCGGCGTACCACAGCCGGCTACGCCGACGTTGGTAGCGCCAATCAGGCTGCCATCTTCACCTTTGATACGAATAAATGCCTGGTTGCTGCTAAAATCACCCTGCATATCGAGTTGCAGGGTCACGTTGCCAAAAGCATTTGCTACGACGCCGTTGAATGTAACCGCCCGGTTATTGGCCAGGTATTCGTTGAGGTTGGGGTCGTAGTTAAAAGTGAGCAAGGCGCTGGTTGTATCTTCCGGAACGGTAAATGAAATATCGTTGTAAACCGCACAGTTGTCGGTAGCGCCGGCCGGCAGCGGTAGGGTAACTTCAGCCGTACACTCGCCCGTAGCCAGGCTGACAACCATATCGGAAGAGCAACTCAGTGCGGGCGGCTCCTGGTCTGCTACCGTAACGATGTAGGCGCAACTATCTGTGCGTCCGGAACAATCGCCGGCAAAATACCGGATGAGGTTGGGGCCTTGCGACAATACCACACTGGTGGGACCGACGGGATCGACCACTATCCTGGCGCCGTTATCAATACTGTAACTGTAGGTAATGCCGCTCAGGGTTTTAACCGTATAATACAAATCGGCAAGTACCTGCCCGGGGGTCTGGCAAATGGCATTAATGGCAAAGCTTCCCGGCTGGCCATTAGGAATATTGGGTACGAGCTGTATCGTAATCGTACCGTCGAGCGCCCAGGCATTGATTTGGGCCACACTGAGAAAAACGGACGTCACAGAGGCGCCACATTGGCCCAAAGATGGATTGGTGATGCCCAGTTGCGAGCCGTCTTCACCCACTATGCGGAAATACTCCGTAGATTCTTCGGCATCGGCATTGAGCATTTGGATAAGCAGGGTGCCCGAACCGGCCGCGTTGACAGGCAAAGGCGTCGACACGGCAAGTTGTAAGGTAATGGGGTTCGCCGGCGTATTGCCCTCTTGCCCCGGTGCAGCGTTGGAGGTGATGGGCGCCATGGCGTGCAATGTATCGGCAGTATACGATACGGCGCAGGCATCTTCAATTAGCGGGGCTTCCAGGGTATAGGTTGCCGTGCACAACCCCGGGTCGGTACTCACTGTTTCCGGCTCGGGGCATTGGCTGATGGAAGGAGGCGCATTGTCGACAATATAAAACGAAGCCGTCGTGGTGTCGCGGTTGCCACACTCATCACTCACCACAAAGTCGACCACGCGCATCAGGATCGTATCGCTTCCCGCCGGGCATACCGGTGCGATCAAAGTGGCCGGCACATTAGTACCCGCATTAAATGCCTCCCAGGTGAGGTCGCCGGCATCACTGCAATTGTCTTCGGCCTGGGCCCCGCCGCGGGTATTGATCCACTCGGTAAAGGCATCGTTGACATTCAGGTTGTCGGTGCAGTTGAGTACCAGGTACTGCGGCGCCGTCTCAATGGTAGGCGCTATGTTGTCTATGACGGTGATAAACTGATCTACCGATTGTGCATTGCCGCATGCGTCGGTGGCGGTCCAGGTGCGCCTGATGGTGTATTCGTGCGGACAGCCTCCTGGCGAGGGAATTACCACATCCGACATAGAAATCTCCGGGCTGGAATCACAATTATCCGACACGTCGGCGGGTTCGCCGGTGAGGGCCATGTCGTTGGCATCGGCGCAATCTACGGTAATATCGGAGGGTGGGGTGAAATCAGGCGCTTCGTCGTCTATGACAATGATGGTCTGAAGTTTCGACCGCACGTTATTGCACATATCGTTTACACGCCAGGTGCGCAAAAATTGATAGCTATTGGGGCATGAGCCGCTTTGTATGGGGCCGTCGGTATACGAATATTCCAGGCTATCCACGGGCGAGCAGTTGTCGCTCAGGTTGGTAGGAAATCCCGTCAGCATGAGGTCGTCGGGGTCGTCGCTGCAGGATATCGTGTCCTGCGGTGGTACGGTGAAATCAGGGGGGACAAGGTCTCTTACAAAAACCACATGGGTGGCCATAGCGCTATTCCCACAGTCGTCGGTGACCGTCCAGGTGCGGGTGATATGGTAGGTATACTCGTTACAGGTACCCAACACTTGGGTGGAAGTTTCCTGGAAAGCAGGTACCAGCGACGAAGCGCAATTATCGGTAGCCGTCACCGCCGGCGCCGCCGGTATAGGCGCTTCGCAGGAAATCGTATCATTCACCGCCGGCACGCCCACTAACACAGGCGCTACGGTGTCGAGCGTTGTAAAGGAGGCTTCCCAGGTAGCAGCCCATCCGCAAGAGTCGGTAACGGTAAAGGTGACTACAAGTGTGCCGCAGGCATTGTCAAATTTGGGCGGGGCATCGTCGTCGATATCATCGATGCCGCTGCAATCGTCAAATGCATTATTGATATTGAGTCCGATAGAAATGCGCAGGTCATTGATCCAGGTGTCGTAATCGGCTAAATCACATGCAATGGTATCGTTGACCGGTTGCAGGTTGATCACCGGGGGGTCGGTATCGGCCAAAATTGTGATTTGCTGCGTGTCGCGAGTAATATTGCCCTCGGTATCCATCGCCGTCCAGATGCGCAACACAGCGCCACCTACACAAGCGTCTATAGCCGACAGGCTGGGATTATCCACGGCGCCTACAAGAAATTCGCCGTCCACGTCGTCGCTCACCAGCAAGCTGTCAGCCGGCATCACATCTTTTACGCAGTTGACGGTAGTATCATTGGGCGCGGTTTCCAAAAAAACAGGAGGATCGGTAAGCTTCGTTGCTCGCTGGGCAGGCCACGGATGGGTAAAACCCGCAATCAATAAAGACCCGATTACGAAGCAAACACTTACTGGCCATTGAAGACGGAGTAATGTATTTTCCATAATAGTATGTTTGGCTGAGGATCGCTTAATGTTGATGATTCATGTGATATATAACTGACTCAACGCAGTATATAGCTGCACGGACTTGAGACATTAATAATCCAGGGAAATGAGTGCTTGGTTAAAAAGCAGACATGCTTGCAAGGGATTAGCAAGTTGACGTTCATGGGAAATCGGTTTTGGTAAAATAATAATATCACGCGTCAAAGTCAGACAATGCGTAAAAATCGGTAATGCTTTAAAATGTTTATTATCGGATTTTGAATGCAAATTATTAAAATTTGTCAATCTCCCCAAAATTATCGGTCACCTTGCGCAAAACCCGCCGTTTGTAAATGGCTTGTGTAATTGCTTATTGCCCAGCTATCAGGCTGTCAAATGTATCACAGGCAGTTTGCAAACGCCGCAGGGATTCTTCGCAGCCCAATAGCGCCATCATTTCAAAAACGGCAGGGCCTTTCATAGTGCCGGCAAGGGCAATGCGCAGTAGAGGCAACAGGTAGCCGTGTTTCAAACCCCTCTTTTCCAAAAAACGATCGATGGCCGTATGCAGGTCAGCAGCCGAAAAAACATCCAGTTCATTTAACTCCGCATGCAGCGCAAGCATCATCTCCCGGCTTTCCGGCTTCCAGCGTTTCGACAGCGTTGCCGTATCGAATATTTTAACCGCTTCGAAAAAATAGTAGCCATTTTCCCAGAAATCGGGCAACAAGGTCACGCGTTCTTTCATCAAACCACAAAACGCCTCCAGAAAGTGATTGTCGGGTTTATGGCCCTGGGCTTCGATATAAGGCCGCACATGCGCCGCCAGCGAAGTATCGTCCATAGCCATGATATACTGCTGGTTGAACCAACGCGCCTTGTCAATGTCAAACCGGGCGCCGGCTTTGCCTATTTTTCCAGGGTAAATACATCGCACAATTCTGAAATCGAAAAAATCTCCTGGTCGCTGCCGGGGTTCCAACCCAACATGGCGAGGAAATTGATCATCGCGTGCGGCAAAAAGCCGGCTTCGCGAAAACCCGTAAAGGATTCTTCGGCGGTGTCACCCTGCCAGGCCAGCGGAAAAACAGGGATACCCAACTGCACACCATCCCTTTTGCTGAGTTTGCCTTTGCCGCTGGGCTTAAGGATAAGCGGCAGATGCGCAAATCGGGGCATCTCGGCCTCCCAGCCAAAGGCGCGGTACAACAAGACGTGATGCGCCGTACTCGACAGCCATTCTTCGCCCCGTATGACGTTGGTGATTTTCATCAACCGGTCGTCTACTATGTTGGCCAAATGATAGGTGGGCATGCCGTCAGCTTTGAGGATGACTTTGTCGTCCAGCTCGTTGGTCTGAAAACGCACCTCATCCCTGATCAGGTCGTGGATCAATACCTCCTCGCCGGCAGGCACTTTCAATCTGATTACATACGGTACGCCGGCGTCGAGCAGCGCCTTCACCTCGGCCTGCGACTTATTCAGGCTGTTGTGCATCCGCTCGCGGGTGGCGGCGTCGTATTTGAAATTATCCTGGGCCGAACGGGCGGCTTCCAATTCTTCGGGAGTGTCAAAAGCGTAATACGCGTGGCCGCTTTCCAGCAACTGCTGCGCGTATTCCTGGTAGATCGCCTTGCGGTCCGACTGCCGGTAGGGGCCGTAATTGCCGCCAAAGCCAGGCCCCTCATCGGGGATGAGACCGCACCAGCGCAAGGTCTCGATGATGTAATCTTCCGCGCCAGGCACATAGCGCACCTGGTCGGTATCTTCGATCCGCAAGATGAAGGCGCCGCCGGTTTTTCTCGCCAGCAGGTAATTGTACAGTGCCGTCCGCACACCGCCGATGTGCAAAGCGCCGGTCGGGCTGGGAGCAAATCGCACGCGTATGGTGTCCATGTAATGTATCCGGTTGGTAAAAAAATATGCTGATAAGCAGCACTTTGTCGGTTTTGGGCGTTGCTTTAAAAATAACCCGCAACCCCGCAATAACCATTTAGCGCGGCAAAGGTAGCCAGTTTTTTTCTAAACCCAATCGCTAAACCCTAACGCTAAACTCAATCGCTAAACTTTACAACAACCATGAACATAAATCCAAAACCATGTATCTCGTAAAAACGCCGCAATTTATTCAGTGCCTGTTTCCCAACTTCGTTTGGCACCTGCCCACTGAAGAAAAAGTCATCCACCTCACTTTCGACGATGGCCCGATTCCCGAAGTCACCCCCTGGGTACTCGATCAACTGGCCACCTACGAAGCCAAAGCCACGTTTTTTTGTGTGGGCGACAATTTGCGCAAACACGGCGACGTAGCGCAAATGGTGGCCGATCAAGGCCACGCTTTGGGCAACCACACTTTCAACCACCTCAATGGCTGGGCTACCGATAATATCCCCTATTTTCACAATATCCGCCACTGCGCCCACCTGGTGCAGTCCGATTTGTTCAGACCGCCCTACGGCAGGCTGCGCCCCAAGCAGGCTCAGTTTCTGCAGCGCCATTACCATATTGTGATGTGGGACGTACTCAGCGGAGATTTTGATCCCAACGTATCGCCGCAACAATGCTTTGAAAATGTAGTGCAATACGCCGGAGCTGGGTCTATCGTCGTTTTTCACGATAGCATCAAGGCCATCGACAAATTGCATTACGCCCTGCCGCGCGTGCTCGACTATTTCTCGAGCCACGGTTATCGCTTTGAAGGTATTTACAGCGAGGCGCTTCCCGCGCTGCAACCCATAGCCCGACGCGCGTAAACCATTCGACACTGCAATGTTAGTTTATATACTTTTGTAAAAGCCGTTGCTTTACGCAGCGGCTTTTTTAATTATTTTTTGTAAATTGGGGCTATGGAAACCGCTTCAGTTCAATTTCGAGGGTCAAAAATAACGTATTACAGCCAGGGTACGGGTACGCCCGTAGTGCTGCTTCACGGCTTTTGCGAAGACAGCGCCATCTGGGAAGGTTATGACGAAGGCTTGCCGGGATGCAGAATAATCCGCATCGACCTGCCCGGTTTCGGGGCCTCGCAAGCCCTCTCCGGGGCAAGTATAGGCGACCGGGCCGATGCCGTTTATGCCGTGGTCTCCGCAGTCCTGTCAGAGCGTTTTGTGCTCATCGGCCACTCAATGGGCGGATATGTGAGCCTGGCTTTCGCCGAAAAGTATCCCCAATTGCTGCTCGGACTGGGCTTGTTTCACTCGCACCCCTTTGCCGATCTCGGAGACAAAAAAGCAGGGCGCGATAAAAGCATCGCATTTATTCGCCAATACGGCCATGTGCCTTTTGTGAGACAGCTTATTCCCGGAGTTTTTGCGCCGGCATACGTAGAGACGCACCCCAGCCGCATCAATTACCTCATTGACCGCGCTACCTCATATAGCGCCGAAGCTATCATCGATGCATTAGAAGCCATGCGCGACCGTCCCGACCGCTCGCATGTGTTGCGCACACTTCCACTGCCTGTATTATTTATCATTGGCCGCCTCGACGGCTCTATCCCTGCTTCGCAAAGCATGGAACAAACGCATCTGCCCGCCGTAGCCGATATCCATGTGCTGGAAGAAGCCGCGCATATGGGCATGTGGGAAGCTCCGGAAAAAACGCTGCGTATCGTGCGCGATTTTGTGGCTTTTTGCCTGTCGCAATCATGAATGTCCTTTTGTTGGTATTGGCTATTGCACCCGGGTTACTCATCAGTTATTGGGTATATAAACTCGACCTCTACGACAAAGAGCCGCGAATCCACGTGGTGTTGTCTTTTGTCGTTGGCGTGCTGGCCGCTTTTGTCGCCACAAAAATAGAAACCTGGGGCGCTACCCACTGGCGCCTTCCCAACCATATCGGAGGCGTAATAGCCACTTCGTTTGTTTTGGTTGCCCTGGTGGAAGAAAGCATCAAATGGTGCTGCCTGCTGGTGTATCCCTACCGCCAACCTTTTTTTAACGAACCCCTCGACGGTATCCTCTATGCCGTCATGATAGCTATGGGGTTTGCTACCTTCGAAAACGTGATTTTCGCCTGGAAACACGATCTGACTACTATGCTGCTGCGAGCTTTTACCGCCGTACCCGCCCATGCGCTGTTTGCCGTGGTGATGGGGTATTATGCCGGCAGCGCCCGGTTTTCGGGCAAAAATCCTACTACCCTCCTTCTACGGGGTTGGCTGATAGCCATAGCCCTCCACGGCGCCTATGATTTTTTTCTTATGCAAAAAGCCTACCAGGAGTTAACCTTACTTGCTCTCGTCACGCTGGCCCTCTGCTTTTATCTCGCCAAACGCCTGATTAGGTTGCATCAGGAGAATTCGCCGTTTAGGCATTAGCTGTTCTCTGTTCTCGGTTGTCCGTTGTCCGTTCTTTATCTTTGCCAGTTAAACTTTAACAGAGAACAGAGAACAGAGAACAGAGAACAGAGAACAGAGAACAGAGAACAGAGAACAGAGAACAGAGAACAGAGAACAGAGAACAGAGAACAGATTTTTTCCGATCTTTGCCCAAATCACCGGATTGAGAAACCTGCCCGGCATATTACTCCTGTTATGCCTGTGGGCGCCGTTCGTAGGCACCTATAGCTGGTTGAAGTATGAAAAAAAACAGGTCAAAAGGGAGATCAAAAAGAAAATAATTGCCGGACTGGATAAATCGGATTTGGCGCTCGTCAAAGTGTCTACATTAACATCAAAAACAGCACTCCACTGGAAACACGCCCATGAGTTTGAATACCAGGGGCAGATGTACGACGTGGTTGAAATACAACACGTGGGCGATAGCACCTACTATTGGTGCTGGTGGGATGCAGAAGAAACCCATCTCAATCGCCAACTGAACCAACTCGTGGCTAATGCCCTCGGCAATAACCCACAACACAAGGAAACCCAAAACCGGCTTATCCGTTTTGTGCAACATCTCTACTGCTCTCCCCCTCCCCAATGGCAGCTCAAATCCCCGCCGGAAGATCTCTGCGGCAGAAAAGCGTTTTGGGCTAACACGCTTCCTTTGATTTCTTTCACTTCCTCTCCACCCACTCCCCCTCCTGAATTTTATTTGATATAATCTGTAACATATCTGCCCTGCCTCTCATAATGATTGGTGGGCTATGCCTATTTGTTTAACGATTAAATCAAATAATCGCCATGAAAAAACTATGGCTACTATGGATATTAATTGGGAGCTATCAATTCGGCTTTTCCCAAATCATCACTATTCGCGATCAGGATACCGGTCAGCCGCTTGAGCTGGCCACATTGTCGAGCAATGAACCTACGGCATTTGCTATCTCCAATGCCGCCGGACAAGCGGATATTACGGAATTTCGCGGCGCTCAACTCATCGAAATCCGCCTGATGGGCTATCAAACGGAAACCCGCAGTTATTTCGAACTGGAACAAAGCCAATTCCGCATCGCCTTGAGCTCTACCAATATTTCGCTCGACCAGGTGGTAGTCTCGGCTACCCGCTGGAACCAGTCCAAACGCGACATTCCGTCGAAGATTATCTCGATTATTCCCCGCGATGTGGCTCTGCAAAACCCGCAAACGGCCGCCGATATGCTGGGGACTTCCGGTGAGGTTTTTATTCAAAAAAGCCAGCAAGGCGGCGGCAGCCCTATCATCCGCGGGTTCGCCTCCAACCGCCTGCTGTATACCGTCGATGGCGTGCGTATGAACACCGCTATTTTCCGCAGCGGCAACCTGCAAAATGTGATCTCGCTCGATCCTTTTGCCGTCGAACAGGCAGAGGTGTTTTTCGGCCCCGGCTCGATTATCTATGGCAGCGACGCCATCGGTGGCGTGATGAGTTCCAAACGATTACGCCACAGCTTTCTATAACCGACCACGCCGCCGTATCGGGCAAAGTGGTAGGCCGATACGCCTCCGCCAATAACGAAAAAACGGGGCACTTCGACGTGAACGTGGGCGGCAAAAAATGGGCCTTTGTGAGCAGTTTCTCCAGCAATGACTTCGGCGATCTGCGCATGGGCGCCTACGGCCCCGACGACTACCTGAAGCCTTTTTATGTTTCGCGCCAGGATGGCAAAGATGTGGCTGTCGCTAATGACGACCCCCTCCGGCAACGCCCCACCGGCTATTCACAGATCAATATGATGCAGAAAATCCGCTTTCAAGCCAACGAAAAATGGGATTTTCAATACGGCTTCCATTATTCATCCACCAGCAACTATTCGCGCTACGACAGGCTTATCCGCACGCGTAGCAACGGCCAGCCGCGAAGCGCAGAATGGTATTACGGGCCTCAGATATGGATGATGAACGCCCTGCAGGTCACGCACAACGCCCAAAGCGCCGTGTACGACCAAATGACGATCAGATTGGCCCACCAATTCTTTGAGGAAAGCCGCCTTGACAGGGATTTCAATGCCGCCCTGCGATTTAACCGCTTCGAGAAAGTGAAGGCCTGGTCGGCCAACGTCGATTTTATCAAAAGCATAGGCCAAAAACAAACCCTGTTTTACGGCCTTGAAGCCGTAACGGATGATGTGGTATCAACAGGAACGGATGAAGATATCACCACCGGCGACATAATCCGGGGGCCCTCGCGTTATCCGCAAGCCACCTGGTCTTCTTATGCCGCCTATCTCAATTATCAGTATAAATTGTCGCCGAAAACTACTTTGCAAGCCGGCGCCAGGTATAACCGTTTTTCACTGGATGCCGATTTTACCAACAACCTAGACTTCTACCCTTTCCCATTTGCCACCGCCAAAATAAACAACGGCGCATTGACCGGAAGCCTGGGCATTGTGTTTAACCCTTCCGAAAAGTGGACGATCAGCGCCAACGCCGCCACCGGCTTTCGCGCACCCAACGTGGACGATGTAGGAAAAGTCTTCGACTCCGAGCCGGGCTCGGTGGTTATCCCCAATCCCGACCTCCAGGCAGAATACGCCTACAACGCAGAAGTTGGCATGGCCCGCATCTTTGGCAAGTCGGTCAAAATAGACCTCACCGGCTATTATACCATCCTCGATAACGCTATGGTGCGGCGAGATTTTACGCTTAACGGCCAGGACAGCATCATCTACGATGGCAATGTGAGCGGCGTACAGGCTATCCAAAACGCCGCCGTAGCGAATGTCTATGGTATTCAGGCCGGATTGGAAATTAAACTTCCCGCCGGTTTCGGCTTCTCTACGCAGTTTAATTACCAAAAGGGGAAGAAGAGCTGGACAACGGCGAAACGAGCCCTTCACGCCACGCTGCGCCCTGGTTTGGCACTACCCGCCTGACTTACAAGGCAAGCAAACTCAACCTGCAGGTGTACGCCACCTATTCGGGCCAGGTGACCTACGAAAATCTCTCGGAAGAAGCCAGAGGCGCCGCGTACCTCTATGCCGCCGACCCCAACGGCAACCCTTACGCGCCGAGTTGGTATACGCTCAACGTAAAAGCGCTCTACCAGATTACCGACAACCTGTCCGCCAGCGTCGGCCTCGAGAATCTGACCGACCAGCGGTACAGGCCGTATAGTTCAGGGGTCACCGCCTCCGGTAGGAATTTTATTTTGTCGCTGAGAACGAGTTTCTAGGAGAGGAGGGTGAGAGGGTGGGAGAGTGAGAGGGAGGGATACGCTGATTATTCGTGGTAATGTTTATTTTTGGCATGTTTTTTAAAACTGTTAAATCAACTGCCATGCGCATCGTCGTATTGTTTGCCCTCTTGCTTTTTTGCACCCAACTTTCGTTTTCGCAAAAACTTGCCAAACCGTTGCCCTACCAAATTGCGGCATCACCCGACTGGGCACAGGAAATGTATAAACCCACGCCCAATTTATTTGTAGTAGACAGCCTTTACAATCGCTATTACGACAACCACCTTTTTGTAAAAAATTACCACACCCAATATTACAAACACTGGCGAAAGCAAGCCGCCGCTCATGTAGATGATAGCGGATTGGTGGTCTTTCCCGACCAGCAGGCGATAGCGGAGGCCGACCGGGTATACCGGCAAAAGCAACAGCAATGGCAACAGGCCGGCCCGCGCAACACGGAGGCCATATGGACGCCGGTGGGTCCTTATTATGCCGTTCAATCAAACGGCGCACCGGGCCACGACCAGGCTAATATCTATGCCATTGACAACTGTGCCGCCGTACCCGAGGTGATGTATTGCGGCTCTGAACCCGGCGAAGTGTTTCGCTCCCTTAACGGCGGCGATTTCTGGGAGCCGGTTTCGTTGGGCGAAAATTTCAACAGCGGTATCTCCGCTATTGAAGCGCACCCCGTCAATCCCGATGTAGTACTTGCCGGCTCTTTTCATCATATTAAAAAAAGCATAACAGGCGGTAATAACTGGACAACCGTGTTGTCGGGCGACCTGGGCGTCAACGAAATTCTTATCCATCCACTCGATACTATGATCGTGCTGGCGGCCTGCAACGCCGGCTTGTACCGCTCTGCCGACGGCGGCAATACCTGGGGACAGGTTTTTGCCAATAGCTGTTACGATATCAAGCCCAATGCAGGTAATCCCGCTATCCTTTACCTGGTCAGAAACAATCCCATCCAAAAAATCTGCGAATTCCTGATCTCTACCGACCTGGGCGGCTCCTGGGCCGTGCAGTCCACCGGCTGGTATACCTCCAACGCCCCCGAAAGAAACGACGAAGGCGCCCGCATCGGCGTTACCCCCGCCGACCCCAACCGGGTGTATACTTATCTCATCGGACAATCTAAAGACGGCGATATGGGATTTATCGGGGTGCTTCGGAGCAACGACGGCGGCCAGAGCTGGAACCTCCCCAATCCGCCGTTTGGCGGCCCCTATTCCAACGAACACCCCAACCTGGGCGCTATCAATCCCGTCGAAGGCAACTATTGGCAGGGGTTCTACAACTGCGCCATCATGGTTTCTTCCACCAACCCGGACATGATCCTGGTCGGCGGCCTAAATCTTTGGCGATCCAATGACGGAGGCGCTACGTTTACCCCGCTGGGCGGCTATCAGGGCAATCAAATACCCATCCATGTCGATATGCAGGATTTCAGAGCCCTCGGCAATACCTACTGGATCACTACCGACGGCGGCGTTTATCGCTCTACCGACTTTTACCAGTCTGCCGATAACAGCGTCAGAAAAAGCAACGGACTCAGAGCCAGCGATTACTGGGGTTTCGGCTCGGGCTGGAACGAAGACGTATTGGTGGGCGGCCTCTACCACAACGGCAACCTGGGCTACCACGAAAATTACGGCGCCAGTACCTTCATGAACCACAGGCGGTTTCAGGCAACTCCGGCAAGCTATGGCAAACCACCGACGGCGGCGCCAACTGGTCGCAACTGACATTGCCCTCCGCCAATAGCCGCCTGATCCAACTCGCGCTCAATCCACTCAATGACAATGAATTGTGGATAGCTTTCGTAAATGGCGCTGATGGAAAAAAGGTATACAAAACTTCAGATAGCGGCGCCAACTGGACTAACCTCACTACACCCGCACTCAATGGAGAAAGGGTACACCATATCGTACACATCGGGGGAAGCAACGGCAGCATTTACGCTTTTTCCGATAAAACAGTGTATTACCGCAATACCGCAATGGCCGACTGGATGCCAACTAACGAAGGACTCCCCGATTTTATCTCGGCACAAAGCGCCAGACCGTTTTACCGCGACGGAAAAATCCGCCTGGCATCCTACGGCAAAGGCATCTGGGAAAGCCAACTCATTGATACCCTCCTGCAACCTATCGCCAAAGCCATGGTCGATAAACTCACGCAAACGGTTATCTGCCAGATCGATTCTTTTTATTTTGAAGATTATTCTATCCTGAATCACGCCGGCGCCGGCTGGAGCTGGACCTTTGAAAGCGGCGAACCCGCTACTTCTACCCTGCGCAATCCGACCGTGTATTTCGGCCAGCCCGGCACTTATCTCGTCACGTTGACCATTACCGACGGGTTGGGGCAAACCAGTGCTGACAGTATTTATGTTGCTGTGGAAAATTACGACATCCCCTCTACCCTGCAGGAAGGTTTTCAAGCCAATTTTCCGCCAACGGGATTTTCGGTACAGCGAAAACAGTGGTGGCGAGTGGTCTTTGAATACTTCCACAGGCGGCTATGGCCAAAGCACCCAATGCGCATATTTCGACAACTACTACATCGACTCGCAAGGTTATGCCGACGACCTGCGCATGTCGCTCGACCTGGCTACTGCCACCCAACCGCAACTCATTTACGATATCGCCTACGCACCTTATGGCTTCCCGTATGTAGATACCCTGGTCATCCTGGCCTCCACAGACTGCGGCTCCAATTTTGAGGAGTTGTACCGAAAAGGCGGCGACGAACTGTCTACCGCGCCTGCCACCACGGGCTATTTTACGCCTGCCAACGACCAATGGCGTACCGACACACTCGACCTGTCGGCCTTTGCCGGCGCCGAACACCTCATCGTCGCTTTCCGAAATCTGGGACACTACGGCAATGTGCTCTACCTCGATAATATCAACTTACAACAGGACACCCTGGTTGTCGATGTATCCGAAGCCGCTAAAGATCAAATTTCGGTGTACCCCAACCCGGTAAGCCGGAATAATGCCCTGCACGTTTTCCAAAACTGGCCCGGCAATACTTACGCCGTGTTATTCGATTCCAAGGGCGCCCAAATTTTCCGCGAGTCGCTGGACACGACTTCCCAAATCAACCTCGCGGCCCATTCGCTCAGCCCCGGCGTTTACCTGCTAGGCGTTTATGGAGAATCCCGTATGCAGTTTTTTAAAATAGCTATTGAATAGGAGTCACCCCTATGACTCCTACAAACCGCCCCGTCAAGCCTTTCTCCTTGCGGTGCGAAAAGTAATCGGCATTGTGCGTAACCGTCGAATAGGGTGAAACGGCAATATGGGCTTCGGCTAGTCCGGCAGACAACAGCTGGGCCTTATTGGCTTGTTTGAGATCGATAAAAAACTTACCGAGGGCGGGGTCCCAACGCTTAAACTCGCCGGTGAAATGGTCGGCTACGTCGGCATTCACCTCAAACGAACACTCGTCGATACATGTGCCGATAAAGGCATAGCAATCGGCGGGGTTTGTGCCAAATTCACTTTGCATACGCTGTATGGTCTTCGCCACAATGCCCGCCACGGTGCCGCGCCAACCTGCGTGGATGGCCGCAACGGCCTTCGTGGCTGCATCGTAAACCAACACCGGCACACAATCGGCCACGGATACGGCCAGCAGAATGCCGGCCTCCCGGGTGATCAGCGCATCAAAGCCATCATAGCGCCCCGGCGACTCCACGGTCAATACTTCGTTGCCGTGTACCTGGTGCGAACTGGCCAGTTGCGAAGGCTCAAAACCCAGCGCTTCCAGCAGGCGGCGACGGTTTTCTGCAGTATTAGTAGGGTCGTTTTCGGTTCTCCAGCCCACGTCCCCGCCATGGCGAGTGCTTTCGGCAATAACCAGATCGGGAAACTGGCCGGCCCAGTCGGGAGTTCGGTACATCGGCAACGTCTTTTGGCAAAGATAATCATTATGCCCCTACGCTTAAAATCACTATTTTTACCTTACAATCGATTTTACCGGGGACACCCGCTGGAGGTGACAAAGTGACAGCTAACGTACTTCAAGCGGATACAATCTCACGACTCTGCGGCACTCTGCGTTAAACTCCTTTAACTCTGCGGTAAAAAAATCACAGCACACATACTAAGATTATTTTAATAGAACAAATAATGCTCACTTCACTCCGCACCACCTCCGACAACCCCGACTTCATCCGTCTCGTCGAATACCTCGACGCATACCTGGCCGTGGTAGACGGCGAGCCGGTGGGAAAGTAATGCCCATAACTTAACAGCGCGCGGTATAATGCAGATTGTTATAAAATAAGACTTGACAGTCTCATATATAATATATACCTTTACAACTGAGCTTTTCGGCTTGTAATTATCCTCCCCCGATTTTTTTGTATTCGTATGCTGTTGTTCTTTTTTTATTAAAGAATAATCAGCTGAGGCTATCTCCCAAACCTTGCATCCTGCATTCCGATTGTAACATCGTCGATATCAGGCTATCTGTCTTATCGCTCCACTTTAGAAAACGCAAGTTTATCTGAACGAGTAACTCGTACAGGCAACAAGACGCAAAGCTGAGCCCTCCATTGCAGGTGTATGGTCTATTTGCCAAAAGAAAAGCATGAAATAATCAATTTCTGAACCCTTAAATGTATATCTAATGAAAAACGTCTTCTTACTTTTAATGGTTTACTTTGGCTTGGGCGCCGTAGTCGCCTTCGGTCAAAAAACCTTATCTTCCAAGGCCCCGGAAGGATACATTTCCAATGTCTCCTCCAACCGCCCGGCATTGCAGGACAAACCCGGAGCAGAAAAAACGGCACTGCTATCCGTTGTGTACGTGGATGACTATTGCTGCGGCTATGACCCTTGGTACGCAGGCACCAACGTTACCGCAATGGACGATGTATTCGGCGCAGGCAACTGGTCGGATGAAACTTACTCGACTGTTAATCCCGCAGAGTTGTTTTCTTCGAATACGTGCTTTATCTGGCTCGATGGCGGAGCCGATCACGATGTGGCCATGCAGGCTTTTACCCAAGCCAACAAGGCCGCTATGGAAGCCTGGGTGGCTGGAGGCGGCATCCTGCTGTTTAATTCCGCCGGCTGGGATACACCCGTAGGGCCCGTTTTCGGCGGGGTGGTGTTAAATTGGGATTATTATTATTATTCGGCATCCTATGACGCAGCTATCACCGGCGGACAAGGCGGGCATCCCATTTTCAACGGCCCCTTTCTACCCGTGGGAAGCAGTTGGACGGGAGGATATTTTAGCCACGACTTTGTAAGCGGCCCCTACGGTACGGAGCTTATATCCGGTACGGCAGGGCCCATCCTGACGGAGAAAACCTGGGGCAGCGGCAGGGTAATGTTCGGCGGCATGACGGCTACGTACTTCCATTCCCTTACCTCGAGGCTTATAATCTGCGCAAAAACATACTGGCCTACCTGGCTCCGCTATGCAACACAGGATGCCCGGATGAAGATGATGACAGCATTTGCGACGAAGACGACAACTGCCCCGACGATTACAACCCGGGACAAGCGGATACCGATAATGACAATTATGGCGACGCTTGCGACGACTGTCCCTACGACCCGAATAAAATCACACCGGGTGCTTGCGGATGCGGCTGGCCCGAATCAGCTGTTACAGGCTTGCCTTGCTATTGGTATTCGGGCAGTACCGGTTCCGGTTGTACAGGCGCCTGGTCTTATAATCCCGGTCAGGAGGTATTTACCGGCAGCTCATCCAATTGTTACTATGTCAGTCCGTTCAATCAGGATGAAATCTCTTACACCGGTATTCAAATGTGCGGCAACGGCAGTATTACAGCTGAGGTTACAAATATATCCAGCGATGCCTGGGCAGGCGTTTTTATGCGGGAGAGCTTTAGCCCCGGCTCCAAAAAAGCCCACCTGATGACTAATCTGGGGCCCTTGCATAGAAGGGAATACCGCACTGCCACCAATGGGTATGCCTTCCCCCAGCAATTCTCCAGCAACAGCCGTTACTGGCTTCGCATTGTACGCCAGGGCAATAATTTCACCATGTATTCTTCCCCGAACGGGCAGGCCTGGTACCTGATAGCCAGCCAACCGATTCAAATGAGCGGTTGCATTCAAATGGGACTGTTGGTGACAAATGACCAGCAAACCGGCTCCGCCTGGGCTACTTTCGACAATGTAAGCGTAACCGGATCGGTGGGTTCGTTGGTAACGGCGCCAGACATGTTGGTAGCTTCGCCGCCGCAAGGAGTCGAAGAGACGAGCTTCAGCGTTTTCCCGAATCCGACATCGGGCGAACTGAATGTGAACCTGTCTGAATATGAAGGCAAAAAGATCAGTTTAGAAGTACTAAACCTGCAAGGACAAGTGATCCATTCCCAGGAAATTGACGAAGTGCAAACCTGGGTAATGCCACTCAACTTAGACGTTTCCTATCGGGGGATGTACCTCCTTCGGGTTCGCTCGGAAGGTATAGCAGACGCCGTACAACGGTTTGTGATACAGCGATAAACAAAATCTTCGTCATTATCGACAAAAAAATTAAAAAACTGTGGCCCCAGGCATGCATCGCGCATGTCGCGGGGCCACAGTTTTTTTCAAAAAGTAATTGTCAGGCCTTTCTAACAAATTCTGATTTTAACGCCATAGCCCCATACCCTTCAATTTTGCAATCAATATTATGGTCGCCGTCGGTTAACCGGATGTTTTTGACCTTGGTACCCGCCTTTATGGGCAGCGAAGCTCCTTTTACCGGTAAATTTTTAATCACAATTACCGAATCTCCATTTTGCAAAATAGTTCCATTAGAATCTTTCACCACCAGGGCCTCGTCTTTTAGCAACTCTTCGAGCGTCCATTCATGACCACATTCCGGGCACGCGTATGAGTTTTCTCCTGTAGCGTATCCATAAAGCGATTCGCATTGTGGGCATGTTTTCGTTTCTTCAGACATGATGGTGGGTTTGTATTATTTTCAGTAGGCAAATGTAAACTATTTTGGGGATTGAAGCGATAAGAGGCAGGGGAAGAGCTCTGTTCTGATAGGGTGCAGTTGGCACAGGCTGGGTAGTCAAAATAATTTTATAGCTCGCGCCGCCAGGTTATTGACTGGACCCTGATTCGGGCGCAAAGCCGGAAAATTTATACACAACTTGTCACGTACCAACAGGTCGGGGCAACTTGACGGTGTGCGGTATAAATGTTGCTATAATGATCTTTTCAGTATCATCAAAGATTGTTGAAATCTTGCTGAAATATTTGGTCGATCATAAAGTGGTACTGGTCAAACATTTTCCTATTCTCCCTAAGCAGGTTTTGGCAAGATTGCTTTGCCATTAAGTACTCCTCCGTATTTCCCATTTCCTTATAGCACAATGCCAAATAGTAAAACACCTCTGCGCAATCATATTGAATGCGTTGTTTATTCAAGACATTAATTCCTTGTCTAAAGTTTCCCGTCTGGTAGTACATAACGCCTAAATGAAGATAGTCGTATGTTCCTACAGAATACCCCTCCTTATTCAATAAAGCTTCAATGGTATTTATTCCCTCTTTTATCTTGCCCAGTTGTTTGTAACAAAGCGCTTTCACAATCATAAGATGATAAGTCCCATTGGAAGTATAGCCAATGTCTGATTTGCTGATATTTTCCAGTAATTCAATATCATGGATTGCACCGCTGTAGTCAGCAAAGAACTTGTAGCGCAATGAAGCTCTGACAGACAAATAGCCAAGGCTATCATACTTAACAGCAAGGTCAATATACTTTTTCCATTCAATGAAATTACCTGATTTTACATAAGGCGCCGCTTTCTCCCTGTAAGCATAAGCAAACTGCGGGCATAGTGTAATGGCACAATCTACTAAATCATGAAACTCTTTACTGAACTGATAATATTTGTGCTGGTTTTCGGTTAGAAGTTTGCATGCTTGATATTTAGCCGTATCACCTTCCCATAAATACACGTTACAGTTAGGCTGTGCTTGCAATAGCCCGGCAAAAAATACAATAAAACCAATTTTCAATAATATCTTCATGGTAAAATATGAGTTAGTTTTCCATTTTCGATTTTAAAAACCAAATACTGGTAATAATCCACCTTCATACCTTTCCAAATTTTTGGTTGCCAGCCGTCCATTGATTTAGTTATCTGCATCAGTTGTTCGGTGATTTTGGACGTAAATTGATACGGTTGATAATTCAAGTCGGAGCCTAACAACCTGAAACGCCCTGTTTCGCCAAAGCAATTAACCACAAAGCGAATTCGTATAAAGCCGGATTGGTTTACTCTTACGGAATGAAAATTATTAAAAAACAGGGAATCAATAATAGGTTTTCCACCTTGATATTGAATGCCGTTGCCGTCATTGAAATACTGTATAATTTGTTCGTCAGTGTTGCAAATTTTAAAGTCAGGGTTATCCAGCTTACTATCTGGTACGATGTCATCTATCCACCTTGTTTCCTGAGCCGGTATTTGACGACAAGAAATGAGGAAAAGCAAACAAAAAAGCAAAGCCGATGGAATTATTTTCACTATGCTCGTTTATTGGTTTTTTAGACAAATATCATTTTGATTTTCTTTTTGATTCATAAGGAGTAGTCTCGTCAAGCAAAATTGCCTCCTGAATAATTTCATTCATTTGTTGGATCGGTATTTCAGAGACTTTTTCAAATTCAACACTGCAAACTTGCTTCCTTCCTTTATCATCTAAAATTCCTTGATAGTTTGAAAGTTCATTGCCCCTTACAAATGCCAACTCGATTTTACCATCTTTTTTGGGGTTTAAGTAGCAAATCCAACTTTTTCCATAATAAAATGGAATTTTAAATCTAATCTTTTCAGTCAGATTTAATTCTACTGTCAATAAATCGTGAAAATGAAGCATCACATCACGCTGACTTCCTTCAAATTGATATATAAAATCTTCAACTGCTGACATATTAGTTCGTTTTGTCTTTGTTACCGCTGACTACTGTATTATCATACTTCGCGTATGTATAAACACTTCTTTGGGAAGTATACACACACCTTGTCACAAGGCAAATCCCTTACGTGCAAAGATCTGTATTTTTTGTTGCAAAGTCAATATGGTGGTCGGCGGGCGGTAGCTCTCTCGCACGAGTCGTACAGTCTCACTTGCCGTTTTGCACTTTGTTGTAGGCTGGCTTCTTTTTTTTATTTAAAAAATTATCATACAAATCCAGTAATCCATTTTCACTTTCTACTACATCGGTCAGATAAATTACAAATTTATATTTAGCTGATTCGTTTGTACCTTCCATATTGTCATATAGATAATTCAACAACCTTTCCGTCTTCATTTTAACAGCCTCACTTAGGAATTCAATTTCTGAAAGACTTGATATTATCTCATAGTCAATTAATTCAGCTTTGTTTGAAATGAAAAATCTAATTCCGATATTTTTCAGTTCAGCAATTTGAAAACCCCCGGATTTTTCAATAATTTGCCTTAATGACATTTTATCATTGTTAAGGTGCATAGCAACAGAATCTATTGTCTCTTTGTGCCTTTGCACGATTCTATTCACGTCCGTTTTATTTAATTTAATTTCTTCTTCAATTGCAAAAAGAGCTTTATCGATAAATATTTCATTATTTCTGTTTTCATTCCAATTGTTAATTGATAAGGCTATCAGTATCCCAATTATCACAATCACTATCTCCCTAAAAAAGGAAATGACATCCTGCTTTTTCACTTTCATTTAAGTTTTATTTTGCTTGCCTACGAGTATTGTGTTATCGAACCTTGGGCACGTATAAGTATCCCCCTGGTTGTATATACGCACCTTGTCAAAGGTAAATCTGTCATCTGCAAAGGTCCGGATTTTTTATTGCAAAGTCAATATGGCTAACAGTAGTCAGCAGTCAGTTCGAAAAAGTCGTAAAGTCGCAAAGTCTGTTTTCGGCGGTCGGCGGTCGGTGGTCAGTTCTATAAAGTCATACAGTCGCAGAGTCTGTTTTTTACCCCAAAAAAGCTAAATTGGAAGCTCATTCGTAACTTAGCAAGCTACTGAATAGAACGCGTATGACCTCCATTGCCTTTTTCGATATCGAAACAGACCGCAACGGCAAAAAAATCTACGACATCGGCGGCTACCTGGACGATGGCAGGCAGTTTCACGATGCTTCGCTTGAGCGATTTGCCTTGTTTCTCCAAGGAGTGGATTTTGTTTGCGGGCATAATATTTTCCAGCATGATATAAAATTCGTCCGCCCGGCGCTTGCCGCAGCAGGCATTCCGCTCGAAAACGCTATTGATACTCTGCCGTGGTCGCCCCTGCTTTTCCCTCAAAAGCCCTATCACGCCCTGGTCAAGGATGACAAACTCCAAACCGATGCCATCAACAACCCACTCAACGATGCCCTAAAAGCGCGTGACTTGTTTTATGATGAAGTGGCTGCGTTTTCGCGCCTCGATCCCGACTTGAAAACCATTTTTTACGGGTTGCTTCAGGAGCAGGCGGCGTTTTCCGCCTTTTTAAATACCTGGATTTTCAGCCTGAAAATAGAGACCTTGCCGCATTGATTTTTCAAAAATTTCGCACCGACATTTGCGAAAAAGCAGATGTTGTCCGGTTTGTGGATGAAAATCCCATCGAATTGGCCTATGCTTTGGCCATCATCAATTGCCGGCACCGTTATTCCGTTACGCCACCTTGGGTGCTGAGGAATTATCCGGAAGTCGAGCGCGTCACGGCTCATTTGCGCAGCAAACCCTGCCTGGAGGGTTGTATGTACTGCCGTCAACACCTTGACATTTTCACAGGCTTGAAACAGTTTTTTGGTTTTGAGGGCTACCGAACCTACGGAGGCGAACCCTTGCAAGAAAAAGCCGTCCGCGCGGCCGTCCAAAACCAATCCCTGCTGGCCATTTTTCCGACGGGCGGCGGCAAGTCCATCACCTTCCAGGTGCCCGCCCTGATGAACGGCCAGAGTATGAAAGCCCTGACCGTCGTTATCTCGCCCCTGCAATCGCTGATGAAAGACCAGGTAGATAACCTCGAACGGGCGGGTATCACCCAGGCGGTCACCATCAATGGCCTGCTCGACCCCATCGAACGCGCCAAATCCATCGAGCGCGTAGAGGACGGCTCGGCCGCGCTGCTGTATATCTCGCCTGAATCCTTGCGTTCCAAAACCATCGAACGCTTGCTGCTGGGCCGCAAAATCGCCCGCTTCGTTATTGACGAGGCACACTGCTTTTCCGCCTGGGGACAGGATTTTCGGGTGGACTATCTCTACATTGCCGATTTTATCAAAAACCTCCAGGAAAAGAAAAACCTCGCCGACCCCATCCCCGTCTCCTGCTTCACGGCGACGGCCAAACAGAAGGTCATTGAAGACATTCGCGCTTATTTTTGGGAAAAATTGAACCTTGAACTCGATATTTTTCAGGCCTCCGCCGCCCGAAGCAACCTTCACTACAAAGTTTTTGAAAAAGAGGGCGATGAAGACAAGTACAACGCCCTCCGCAACCTTATTGACGACAAAAACTGCCCGACCATCGTCTATGTCTCGCGAACGCGCAAAGCGACCGAACTTTCCGAGCGGCTGCGGGCCGACGGATTCAACGCCCGCCCTTTTCACGGCAAAATGGAGGCTACGGAAAAAACCGAAAACCAGAATGCCTTCATTGCCGGCGACGTGCAAATTATGGTGGCCACCTCCGCCTTTGGCATGGGCGTGGACAAGAAAGACGTGGGCTTAGTCATCCATTTCGACATTTCCGATTCTTTGGAAAACTACGTGCAAGAAGCCGGGCGGGCCGGGCGCGACGAAAAAATTGAGGCAGAGTGCTACGTGCTTTACAACGAGGAAGATTTGAGCAAACATTTTATCCTCCTGAACCAGACCAAACTCAACATCCAGGAAATCAAACAAATCTGGAACGCCATCAAATTCATCACCAGGTACCGCACGAGCGTTTCCAATTCGCCGCTCGAGATCGCCCGTAAAGCGGGCTGGGACGACAGCGTCTCTGAAATCGAGACCCGCGTAACCACTGCCATTGCTGCGCTCGAAGACGCCGGCTACCTGCGACGCGGACAGAATATGCCCCGCATTTACGCGAACAGCATCCTGACCAAAACAGCGCAAGAGGCCATTAAAAAAATCGAACAATCCGCCCGCTTCGACCACGACCGCCAAAAAGTAGACGCCATCCGAATCGTCAAAAAACTATTTTCCAGTAAGCGCAAAGCACAGGCTATCGACAGCGAAGCCGCCGAATCGCGCATAGATTACATTAGCGACCATCTGGGAATCGTCAAAGAAGAGGTCATCCAAATCATCAACCTGTTGCGGGAGGAAAAAATCCTCGCCGACGCCAAAGACCTGACAGCTTTTATCAAACGCAGCGAACAAAAAAACCGCTCGCTTGCTGTGGTAGAAACGTACTATCAAATCGAACGGTTTTTGCTCACCCAATTGGACGAGACCGAGCAGGACTTTTCGCTCAAAGCCCTCAACGAAGCCGCCGAAGCCGCAGGGTGCACCGGCGTTTCGCCGCAACGACTCAAAACGGTGCTTAATTTTTGGGCCATAAAACACTGGATAAAACGCGCATCTCGCGATTTTGCGAACCAAATTATCGTAGTGCAAGCCAAGGATTCGTCCAGAAATTTGCGCGAAAAATTGGAAAAACGGCACGAACTGGCGTGTTCGGTAATTGAGTTTTTGCATGAAAAAGCAAAACGGCCAATGACGAAAGCGGGCAAGCGGAGGAAGTACTGGTGGAATTTTCAGTGCTGGAATTAAAAGAAAATTTCGAGCGCCAATCCGGCCTGTTTCAACAGAAAACCACAGCGGAAGCCGTTGAAGACGCGCTTTTTTACCTTTCCAGAATCGAGGCCCTGAAAATCGAGGGCGGTTTTATGGTAATTTACAACCGATTGCACATCGAGCGTTTGGAAGAAAACAACAAAATCCAATACAAAAACGAAGACTACCAAAAACTCAATCAGTTTTACGAAAACAAGGTGCAACAAATCCACATCGTAGGAGAGTATGCCAAAAAAATGGTGCACGACTATGTGGGCGCGCTGCGCTTTGTGGACGACTATTTTCAGTTGAACTACTCCTCTTTTTTGGGAAAATATTTTCCCGGAACGCGCGGCGCAGAAATCAAGCGAAACATCACGCCGGCCAAATACCGCCAATTGTTTGAATCCCTCTCTGAGGCGCAGCGCCAAATCATTGACGACAAACACAGCCCGCATCTTGTGGTGGCCGCCGGGCCGGGCAGTGGCAAAACCAAGGTGCTGACCCATAAACTCGCCGCGCTCCTGCTGATGGAAGATGTGAAACACGAGCAACTGCTTATGCTCACCTTTTCGCGCTCGGCAGCGACGGAGTTTAAAAAACGCCTGATCGCACTCATCGGCAATGCAGCCCATTTTGTGGAAATCAAAACCTTTCATTCCTATTGTTTCGACCTTTTGGGCCGCGTCGGCAGCCTTGAAAAATCAGACAGCATCCTCCAGGACACCGTAGAAAAAATCCGAAACGGCGAAATCGAACCCAACCGAATTACAAAAACGGTGCTGGTCATTGACGAGGCGCAGGACATGAACGCCGATGAGTATGCGCTGGTCAACATTTTAATGGAAAAAAATGAAGGCTTGCGCGTGATTGCTGTGGGCGACGACGACCAAAACATATTCGCGTTCCGAGGCGCCGATTCCCGCTATTTGATTGAACTCATCGAAAGCCGGCAGGCCGCGAAATACGAACTGACGACCAATTTCCGGAGCAGCCCCCAAATCGTCGCCTTTGCCAATGCTTTTGTCAAAACAATTTCCAACCGCCTAAAAACCAATGAAATCAATTCATATCAAACAAAGGCAGGCCATTTGAAATTGGTGTACTACCAAAGCCGGCATCTCATCGAACCCATAGTGCGCGACTTGCTCGCCACTGATCTGAGTGGCACCACCTGCGTACTGACCAAAACCAACGAAGAGGCCGCCCAAATCACCGGACTGTTGCTCCAACACGGCAGGCCCGCCAAACTCATCCAAAGCAACGATGGCTTCCCCCTGCAAAACCTCCTTGAAGTGCGGTTTTTTATGGATGCCCTGGCACCTCACTCGGTCAGCATTGCGCCGGAGGATTGGGACAAGGCCAAGCGTGCGGTGTATGAGAAATTCGGGTCCAGCCCGAAATTCGAAATCGTAATGAATTTAGTCAAAGACTTTCAGGAAATCAACCCGAAAATAAAATATTGGTCTGATTTTCAATTGCTTGTACAGGAGTCAAAAATCGAAGATTTCTATCGGCAGGAGGGCGACACGATATTTGTTTCGACGATACACAAGGCCAAAGGCCGCGAGTTTGACCATGTCTTCCTGATGCTCGACAGCTTCAACGGTGACTCCGACGATGCCAAACGCCAGATGTACGTCGCCATCACCCGTGCCAAAACTCGTTTGGCCATACATACCAACGGGCGTTTTTTCAATCACATTCAATTACCGGACGTACAACGCATTGACAACACGGAGACCTGGCTGCCGCCGTCCAAAATTGCCGTCCAACTCACACACAAAGATATTTATCTCGGCTTTTTCGCCTTTGTTCAACATCGTTTGGCGGCCCTGATGAGCGGGCAAGATCTGCAAATTCAGGCCGAAGGGCTGGCGGATCAAAGCGGGAATCTGCTCCTGAAGTTTTCGAAAAAATTTCAAGAGCAAATCTCCGCCCACCGTGCGTCAGGATACGTTTTGACCGAAGCGCGGGTCAACTTCATAGTGTATTGGAAGGATCAGGAACAAGGGCAAGAGTACAAGGTAGTGTTGCCTGAGTTGGTTTTTGAGATGGGGCGGGAGTGATGATAGCAATCAGCAGTCGGTCGCAAAGGTCAAACACCCTGCGTCCCATGAATGAGCTCATTTTTTTCCACTTATTTTGCTCAATCGTGATGTAATCGAACCCTGATTTCGACCGAAAATTGAGGCGAGTTCTCCGATTGACTTTCCTTCTTTTTCGAGCCGTACCAATTCTTCATCATCTTCAGCAGTCCATGGCTTGTATGCGTTCCCGCGACTTTTTCTTATCTCGGCAACAGAATATGCTTTTTCAACTTCGTCCGATTTCCTTTTTTCCCTCGTATTGTATTTTGGTTTATATTTTTCAATCACCCGCTCTTCTAGTTCTTTTCTCCCTATCGGCACAGCTACCGCCGAAACTTCAAAGTTGTCTTCGAATAACCTGTTCAGTTCTTCCTCAAATTTTGGTGGAAATTTCCTGCTTGGAGTGGCTGCTTCGTATTCTTCCTGGCCGGCAAATCTAATACTTCCAATTATTCTTCTCAATGAATGGTTTCTCGTATCGAGCAAATCCCTCATCCTCTTTTTATATTTCCTGTTTCCCCAACGTAACAGATTTGCCCTTCCTCCCTCACGGCATAAACCCCCGCATCTGAAACAAATTTCTCGGCCCAGTTCGGAACGGTCTCGACCAATTTCCATTCGCCGTTTATTAGTTCGTTTTCCAGCTTCGCTAAATAATTCTCGATACGCTGATCCATGTCGATTGGTTTCTTGTTTATATTATTTTCTTAGAGCAGTGAACGTGGGCATGAACGCTGTGTTGCCCTGTGTTGGCTTTGGGCAGCATAGGCGACCATGCATTGTTATCGAATTTTATATTCTATCAAATTCCTCCCCTATCTGTTTTTTTATTCCATTCCATATTTGCTTCCCCATTGCTTTGTTAGGCAATCCAAGTTTATCTACCAAATCAGGATTTTTGGCAAAAGCATCTACATCTTTAACTAATGACTGCCAAGTAGCAATATCAACTTTATTAGGAATTGTACCAAGATGGTAGAGTTCATTTATTCTACTAAGAATGGAAAAGCCTTTGCTATTCATGCTTTTTACTACGGCGTTGGCAATCCATTCTGTATTTCCTTTTAATCCTAGGCACACAGCCAATGCCTCTTTGTAAATCTTAAAAGCCGATTCGTATTGTCTTTGCTGAATAAGACTTTCACCTTTTTGAAATAAATTATCCAGTTTATTATACATTTTTTTGTGCATAATTCTGCCATGAACAAAAATGAAGCCGAACACGACAAGAATAATTAAAATATCAAAGAAAGGATTTGCTAAAATTTCAAAAAAAGTATCCATCCGAATTATTTTTTTTGTTAAAAGTTTTTCATCATTTCAGTAAAAAGACCGTCATAATTCCCTCCGATTAGAGCAATTATAAAATAAGCCAGACCGAAAGAAACTATCGCAACAATAATTTTTATAAAATTATCATCAGCAGTCGGGATGTCACTTTCCTCATATTTAAAATATTGAAGCACACCTTCAATCAAGAAATTTACACCAACCCACACCATACCATAATATATAAACCCACTTTTGTATAAATGGTCATAACAACACCAATTAATACTGCAATGCCGCCACCGATAAGCTTGGCATACGCCCACTTTGTTGACAATCTGTCCTCTTTTCGATTTCTCTTTGCGTCTCTTCTATATTTGCGTATTTTCGAAGAAGATCGTCTTTATTATTCATTTTTTTAATTTTTATTTCTGACAACTATTAGCCTTGAACGAGGCGCCGGATTATAGGAAAAGCAACACTCCTCCCGTTACAAGGCATGTGCAAAAGCCAGGGTAAGATACAAGGGATAGCGTTGTGATGCAAGTATTGGGTGAAATCATCCGGATTTTGATAGATAAAGCTGTGAATAGGCTTCACTTATGGGTTTTCGATTAGGGGGTGTTTTTTCTTTTGAGGTAACGAACTGGGAATAGGCCTTGGTGGTGACGGCCGGGGAACGCCCCAGGAGGTGACGAGGTGACGCTAACGTACCGTCTGCTTTAGCTGACGAAAAGGTGTTATAGGCAATCGGCGGTCGGCGGTCGGCAGTCGGTCTCAAAGTCAGTTTTGCCACTGCTTATGCAGGTAAGGCTTTTTTGTCGCAATATGCTAATATCAAGCGTCAAATGTATTTCGCGCCACTAGCAGCCACATAAAACAGTAAAAACGAATAAAACAAGTTGACAAATTCATGTTTTTTTGTATTTTTGTAACTATAAAGACTAAGATAGTATTTATTACATAAATATTTGTCAACTCAATTAAAAACATGTCCGCTTTATTTGGCAATCGACTCATGGTGGCCCGCAGGATGGCGGGTTTATCACTGCAGGGTCTTGCAGATCAATTAGATGGGATAATCAGCCGTCAAGCCTTGCACAAATACGAGCAAGGGTTAACCTATCCAAATAGTCAGACCCTGATAGCGCTATCCAGAGCATTAAAAGTGCCGGTGGATTTCTTTTTTATGGAACCTGAAGTTTCCGTACAATTAAGCGGCATCGAATTCAGGAAGCGCAAACGGCTATCTTCTGTTGAAGAACAAGCGGTTATAGAACGCTGTATTGACATGCTTAGCAGATACCTCACCCTTGAGCGGATGGTAAATGATGTAAAACCCTTGCGCCAGTTCGATCATTTCCATGTCATACATAATATACAAGATGCAGAAAATGCCGCTGAAGCACTGCGCAGCCAGTGGGGATTGGGTAACGATCCTATTCCCAATGTAATGGCCATGCTGGAAGATAACGGTTATAAAGTCGTCGAAGTAAATGCAAAGCATGATTTCGACGGTATGAAAGCTTTTGCCGGTGATATTAGAGTTATTGCGGTTAACAGATTTAAGGATGTATGCCGCATTCGGTTTACTGTCCTGCACGAGTTGGCGCACCATCTCTTAATTTTTCCAGAGGAGATGAGCGAAGATGACAAAGAACGCCTTTGTCACGCCTTTGCGGGTGCGGTATTATTGCCGGCAGCGCAAGCCCGGGAGGCGATGAGCCAACATCGTTTTCACTTTTACTTGCCCGAATTGATACTCCTCAAAGCCTATTGGGAGTTTCTATTGCCGCCATGTTTGCCCGGGCTAAAAACCTGGAAATTATCAATGACTACGTTTATGCCAAACTCCATCAAGGTTATCGCAAAAGGCAATACCATCTTGAAGAACCCGGTGATTTTAAAGGAGAAGAAAAAGCTCATCGTTTCAATCAATTACTATACAGAGCCCTGGCAGAGGGGATCATCACTATCAACCAGGCCGCATCGCTTCGCAACCTGACTGTGAACGAAATGCGCGTTAAGCTCGACCGGTTGGTATGAAAACCTGCCCCGGAATACCCGCCTGCCTAAGAAAGAAATCGAAAAGTTGGCGGGTGAAATTGCTAAATTCGGCTAAGAACATTTTCGAGGTAACGACCAGGAATAGGCCCTGGCGGTGACGGTTGGGGAACGCCCCCGCAGTTGACAAGGTAACGGCTACCGTACCGTCTGCTTTAGCTGACGAAAAGGTGTTATGGGCAATCGGCGGTCAATTCAATAAAGTCGCAGAGTCCCACAGTCTTTTTTCGCCTCTGCTTATGCAGTCAATGCTTTTTTGTTCCTAATATGCTAATATCAAGCGTCAAATGTATTTTGCGCCACTAGGTACAGCGTAGTCTACTCGTCAACTTTTTTTAATATATCTTGATATAATTTGGGGTTGATTCTGAAACCTGTTTCAAAATCAGTTTATCAAGAATCGGTTTTACTTCGCTTATTAAATTCTCTGTTTTCGCAATAATCAAAATGCCTAATAATCCAGTGATGATTATTCCATGTTCCTGGGCGATTTTCCTACCTTTCTTTTCATCAATCAACAGTGCGTCTGCCTCCAATTCAATAGCTAATACTATGGCTTCTGCCTCTCCGGGATCCAACGTCTTTAATAGGTTATCAAAATGCGTTCTATCCGAAATCTGTTTAACTTCAATCCAATTGAGCCTTTCAATTAGCTCGATTTGTTTTGGTACTTTTGTTAGTTCATCGTATACCTTTTGAGGAATAACTATATTGCCGAAGAGAGCCTTCAGTAAAGTCAATTGATCGATTTGCACCAGGTTTGTTATTACCGAAGTATCACTTACTACAATCATACCCTTTAGTTCAACAATTGAAATTGGAATATCCGTTGTTAGATATCATATTCACTTCCAGAAAAGTCAAGATGCTTTTCGCTCTTTTAATTTTCTCAGGTTTTCCAGATCTGTTTCCAAATCTTTTATATCATATTGTATGTAGACATCGCGCTTGGCTAACTCTTTCTGAAAAGATATTTGATCGAGTTGGGCCGGATTTCTTGCTTGCCCCATGGACAACCTGCCGATATCATAGAGATGAACCGCTATCTCAATGATTAGCTCTTCCGCAGTTATTTCCGCTTTTTCCAAGATTTCTTCCTTAATCAACAGATCCATATCGCCATTTTTGCCTAAAGATAGCGCATTTATGGTTACCTTTCAATACCCCTCTATGATTAGCGGGTACATCTCCGCCGACTTGCGGCGCTGTGGCCTCTTGCTTTCTAACCTAAAGCTAAGCCCGATGTGCCACTAGTGCAAGGTGGGGTACGAGGGGACGACCCGGGAATAGGCCCTGGTGGTGACGACTGGGAAACGCCCCAGGAGGTGACGAGGTGACGACCCAGGAATAGACCTCGGTGGTGACGGCTGGGGAACGCCCCAGGAGGTGACGAGGTGACGGCTAACGTACCGTCTGCTTTAGCTGACGCTGGGAGGCCCCGCTATACGGGATAAATTGTGAGAGGGTTGGAGTGAACTTAGTGATTTTATTGATAAACTTCCCAGTATTGAGCCTCGCTCATTTTTTCAGAAAAGGAGTATTTTTTTACTATTTTCGGCTTGTTCGGAATACCGAAAACATATCCTAACTCCTCATTTCCAAGTGTTTCCGATAAGTCTTTGTTCAAATCGGAGGTATTGAAGTATGTGATTATCAAATCTTTAATCTTTCCTTTTGACTTGACAAATGAAATCTCGCTTTGATACCCTGTGTGTTCGTCAGGGTAGAAATTGCAACTAAACCAATTCTTTCCCTGAAAAATCGTAAGTATTCTTTTTTTGTAATACGCAACTATTCGATAATTTGACCGGAAGACTCCTTGGTTTCCTTTTTCATCTTCGAATAGAACTGCTGGAATTCCAATATCAATAAATGAAACCTTCTCGATATTGCCATATGAACCCATTGTTCCAATTTTATCCTGTCTTTTGTCTATTGTTAATTCTCCGTCGTGCATGGAGAATATTATTATTTCATAAGCACCTTCAAGGCGTTAGTTGGCGGGCATGTAATTTAAACACTACAAAGAGTTCATTTTTGCTACTTTCTTTTTTATAGCTATCTCTATATTATATTCCATGTCGTCATAAATTCGAGTTTTCATTTTCAAATTTATGCAGCTTTTGACTCATTATCTTGGTGTTGAACTCATCAATACATTGCCCATACGCAAGATTCACAAGTTCGCAACTTTCAATATTTTCTTCGATGGTGTCAACATTTCCTTTCGCATATTGCACTCCAAGATAAAAGAAGGCACAAAAGCAAATGAATAGTAGTAAGGCAATCAATTTCCCATTCCGTTCAGGCAAAAAGAAACCGATGACACCTAAAATTCCGCTAATAATTCCAATCCATTCCGCCATTTATTATTTATGCATTTATTATTTTTAGTTGTCAATAACGTCAGTTTGTGCAAAAGCATCTGCCTTCATCTTCTATAACGCCGGATAACCGACAACATGCAAAAGCGGCGGCCCTGCAGGTAACATTGAATACTTTCTCTACCGCGCGCCATATGCCCCCATCGCTGCTCATAGAGCGAATATAAGAAAATCCGGGCTTTTTCCTCAGGACGGCAAGCTGGAAATCGATAATAATCAGGTAGAAAACGCCATGCCCCGGGGTGCAAAAACTATTTATTCGCCGGTTCGCATGAGGCCGCCCAGCGCGCCGCTATGATATACTCGCTGCTGGGTACCTTTCTCAAACACCAGGTCAACCCCTTCCTGTGGCTGAGCGACGTCCTGGCTCGTTAACCCGATCATCCCATCCAACAGATCGGTGAGCTGCTGCCTCACAGGTGGAAGCCCGCTACCGTGATTGTCCAACACGAGCTTTAAGGGAAGGTACTTCGCCCGAGGGATACGATGTTTTTAAAACTTATTTAGCAAGGATCTCAGTTTTGTTAATACTTGATCGTGATGATCATGATGTCCATGAATCATTGTTGTTTTCTCCAAAATTTCAACAGCTTGATTCGCATATTTTCTCCAGGCAGCATCTTTCTCCTCAAATAGAATACAAGCTTTTGCATAATATCCAAATGGAAATCTTGGAAATTCTTGAATGATCTTGCCCACGGTTAATTTTGCTTCCTCACCTGTTATCACTAGGATTTGTCCTTCTTCTTCTTTCAATGCCTTTTTCATCATGTCATTTAAAGGCGATGAAATCGTTATCCCGAATCCTCCTTTAAATTTGCCCAGTCCAAAAATATCCAACTCAGCCATGTCAGAATACTCAATAATCGCATCAACTTTTGATTGTAACTGTAGGATTTCCAGGTCTTTCATATCAAGACGTCTATTAATTTCACTCAACACCTCGTTTTCAACAATACCTAAGTCCGCTACAAAGGCATAATCATTTAATACAGTTCTTACTTTACTTTCAAAAATCTGTAAATTAGACAATTCTCCCTCTGTCAAAGTAATTGTTGGGAAGACAAATTTTGTTAGCCCGCTATTTCCAGACACCTTAATGCACTCAGATTGAAAAAAAACAGTGTCGCTAAAGGGAGATACAAAAAAATTGCCATATATTAGATAGTCTACTTCTGCAGCTTTTAACGTCTTTGTCTTTTTCTGATCGAAATCTCTCAATAAATTTTCTTCATCCTGAATAAGCTCTAAAATAGAGCCTAGTTTGCTCCTTTCAACTATATTGGGGGGGCGATTGAGATTTGAAAGAACACTTTCATAGCTCTTCTTAAAATCTTCACTTTTAGAAAAAATTTCATTATTTTTTTTCATGCTAACGCAATAAACATTCAATACTTCCTGTGAGAGGCATTGAGTAATAGATAAAAGCAACAAGGCCCCAAACAAAATTGCCCTTAGTTTACACATTTCTACTTCTGATTTAATGGTTGAAACAATCAGGAATAAGCCTTCTTGGAATTAAATCTTGTCTATACGCATCAATCAACCTCTCTATGATGCAAGTATCTTGACTATTAGTCACAATCAATATTCTTTGGCTAGTTTTTGGATTACCTTTTATTAAGATCCGTAGGTTCGTCATTGTGGAGGTCGGCAAAATATTCGCTTTTTTGTTATTCACAAACACTTCTTTGACACCTTTGAATTTATCATCGAGATGAATCGAGATTTCGATTGGTTCAAATTCATCTTTGGGTATCCAACTATTTTTATCATTCTTTATTACTTTTTTGTTGTTCGAGATACTATCAGAAGAATTGTCGTTCCCAAATAGAGTCTCATAGAATGACTCGACCCTAACTAGTACTTGCTCTTCAAGTCTAACCTTTGCAGAATCACTAAACGATCCCCTTTCAAACAATGAGAGCTTTCCACAAATATCAGCAACCAAGGTATTCCACCTTTTGATAAAACCTGTATCGATCTTAATGTCGGAGGTTGAGTACCTCTCTGAAATATTGTTCAACTTGTTCTTTGTTTCGACACCTAATCCTCCTTGGCCAATTCTTTTGAAATAACTATCTAGATTCCCCTCTAGATTAAAGCTTATTTCATAAAAGAATTTCTCGTATTCAATGACAGATTTGGCGTTCCAATCTATTGATTTATATGGGCAATCGACGATATTGTTATTGTCACATCCATAAATCATTGACACGTATATAAAAATATCAGGATGCTACTTTTTCGATTCATTACTTAGTAAATTTTTTGAAATTTCTACTAACTTCCGTTTCCCAAGAACTCCCCATCCCGTCTCACAACACACTTCTATTACCGCTCAAATCCACTTCGTCACCTACAACATATTTACCTCATCAAAAAACAAACACACCCCTTCCCAGCCCAAAGCCTGAAATCCCCAAATGCATAACCTGTCATCACAAAAAATCAGCCGGTACGGCCAGGTGCGGATCGTTTTCCACTTGTTGGGTGATATACAAGGTATCATTCGGTGAATGAGAGTGTTACAAATATAGGGGTTTTGGGAAAAAGCAAGGGTTAAGGGTCAGCAGTCAGCAATCAGCAGTCAGTTCAAAAAGTCCTACAGTCGTAAAGTCACACAGTCGGTTTTCGGCAGTCGGCAGTCGGTCGCTCCCTGTCACGAGTCTTACAGTCGCAAAGTCGTACAGTCGTAAAGTCGTTTTTCGGCGGTCGGCAATCAGCAGTGAGTCCAAAAAATCGCACAGTCGCACAGTCCCACAGTCGCACAGTCGGTTTTTGGCGGTCGGCAGCCATTCTCCCCCTCTCCCCCTCGCCCAGTCACCCCCTCCCCACCCTCACGAAAACTTCAATTTCGCCTCTTCCAGGTCAATCCGCATCAGGTATTTCCGGATGATCTCCTCGTCCGTCTCGAAGTCTTTGTTCCATTCCGTAGCCATTTTCGCTGCTCATCCAGCAGGTGTATGTAGAGTTGTTTGTATTGGCTGTTCAGGGTGTCGTCTTCCAGCAGCTGTTGGGCGTGTTCCCAGCGGCCGGCCAGGAATAAGATGGAAGGGTGCGCCTGTAATTCGAGCGAGCAGTGTTCGCGCAAATATTGCAGGCTCCGTTCGGCCAACTGGTGCTGTATGCGCCGGTCTAACTCCTCTTCGGCACGGGAGAGGCTGTCGGTATCCGTTATTTTGAGGCGGCGGATGAGCCAGGGTAAGGTCAGACCCTGTACGATCAGCGTGAGCAGAATGACTACAAACGTGATGAAGAGGATCAGGTTGCGCTGTGGGAATGCCTCGCCATTGCTCAATAGCGGCGGAATGGAGAGCGCCGCCGCCAGCGATACTACCCCCCGCATGCCGGCCCACCCAAACACGAGCGATACCCGCCAGTTGGGAGCGGTCGATGTAGCGGGTATGAGCCGTACGCGTCTGGCAAAGTGGGTGATGAGGGCAGCGCCGAACCCCGAGAGGATGCGCCCTATGGTTAGCACAACGGTCACCAGCACTCCGTAACCGATGGCCTCGCTCAGGCTTGTGTCGCCGAGGTTGTTCACAATGACGGGCAGTTGCAGCCCGATGAACATGAACACCAACCCGTTCAGGATGAACCCAAAGGCCGACCACACGCCGTAACCCTGTATCCGCGTTTGGTTGTTGAATATGAGATGCCTGCGGGCCGATAGGAAGAGCCCGCCCGACACTACGGCCAGCACGCCCGACACGTGGATGGATTCCGCCCCGATGTACATGGCATATGGCGCTACCAGCGTCAGCACGATATCCATATTAGCGTCGGTCGGCAATAACCGGTGCATCCAATAGAATACATAGGCTATGGCCACCCCTACGGCCAATCCCATCATGATGACCCAGACGAAATTCAGCGCCGCCTCCTGGAAAACGAACCGGCCGGTGCCTATCGCGACCAACGCGAAGCGGAACACGATTAGGCTCGACGCATCGTTGAGCAGGCTTTCGCCCTCGATGATGGCCCGGAAGTGCCTGCTCACTTTTACGTGCTTCAGGATGGCCGAGGCGCTTACCGCATCCGGCGGCGACACGATGCCGCCCAGCAGGAACCCCAGCGCCAGGGTAAAACCAGGGATCAGTCCGCTGGCTACCCAGGCCACCACGACGGAGGTGAGGATGACGATCAAAAAGGCGAAGCTGCTGATGATGCGCCGGAAACGCCACAGTTCTTTCCACGAGGTGCCCCAGGCTGCATCATACAACAAGGGCGGCAGGAAAATCACGAAGATCAGTTCCGAATCGATCACGACGTTCGGAAGGGCGGGAATAAAGCTGAGTAACAGCCCTCCCAGCACCAACACGATAGGATAAGCCACCCTTATGCGCTGTGCGAACATGATGAGCAATAAAATGCCTACTACCAGCGCGAGGTAAAACGGAAGTTGATGTGCCATTGGCTTTTTTACATGTATTTGATCTTCAAGCTGCATCCCCATTCGTACAGTCGTACAGTCGTACAGTCGCAAAGTCTCAAAATCCCACCACGCGCCCACCTCGCCCTCTCGTATCAAAAGCCCTTATCCTCACGGGCCCCTTCACGGCCACCGGGCCGGTGTACAGCGGACTTTGCAGCCCGGGTTCAGTACCATCAGTAGTATAGCGGATATCGAAGCCAGGAAGTTGCATATTGGCGTATAACACGCCGTTGCGTACCACGGCGCCCGGAGTTGGAATGCGGTAGTGAACGCCGCCGGCGAAAAAATCGAGTCGGGGGAGCTCCCGTTTGCCGAGTTGGTTGGCAAAGTGGGCCCAGGAGGCCGCGTATTGGCTTTCAAAAGCGGCGGGGTCTTTTCCGTCTCCCAACTGGGGGCGGGACTCCAGGCGCGTTCAGCGAGGCCTAGCAGCTTGGGGAAGACCATGTATTCGATGGTTTCGGCGCCGCGCAGGTTCTCCGACCAGATGAGGCCTTGCATGCCGACGATGTTGCTTTTGCCGTAGTCGGTGAGGCGTTGTTTGCCGTTGAAAACGGAAGGGTCTATTTTGTTGCCCATCCGGTCTTCTTTGGTGGTTTTGTAATAGTCGAAGGGGCGAAGGAGAAGGCTTTGTCGACGTCGGTGTAGGCGCCCCAGTAGTAGCCCGGCTCGTCGAAATCTTTCTGATAGGCCATGTCAAAATACAGGTTGCTGACGGGCCCCAGCACCACCTGGTAGCCCGCATTGGCCATTCGGTAGGCCAGGTCTTCGGCGCCCCAGCCCAAGACATTGTTCCATACGTATACGTGGAAATTATCGTCGACAAAATCGGGGTTGGGCAGGTAGGTCACTTCGCCGTCGAGTTTTGTCTTGCGCATGCCGATTTCTTCCCATCCCGACACCAGCAACCCGCGCCTGGATAGTAATCCTTGCATTTTATGCCAGAAGTAGTACCACAGTTCGGCGGTTTCTTTCAGGTTGTTTTTTTGCATGAGGGCATGGCAAGCCGGCGATTTTTCCCAGGTTCCGCCGGGCACTTCGTCGCCGCCCAGGTGTATCGTGGTAAGCCGGGCGCCGGCTTCGCGGTACATGGCGGCGAGTTCGTCGCTCACTTTTTCGATGAAGGCGATGGTGGAGGGCTGGCAGACGCAGACGACGTTGTCGTTGTAACCTTGTACCGAGCGATACTCCGACTGGTCTTCGAGGTCGCGCAGCAGGTATTGGCGGGCTTCATCGGGCTTGTTTTCGGCCAGGAGGCGCTCGTAGCGGGCGTCCATGGCTTTGATGGCGGCGCGGGCGTGGCCGGGCAGCTCTATTTCGGGGATTACCTCGATGTGGCGGGCCGCTGCGTATCGGAGTATTTCAATAAATTCCTGTCGGTTGTAGTACCCCGAGCCGTACAATTGGCCGGCGTCGGGACCGGAGCCATAGGAGGGGTGCAGGAAGGCTTTTTCGGTAAGCGTATGGCCGCGGTTGCCGCCCACGGCGGTTAGCTCGGGCAGGCCGGCGATTTCGATGCGCCAGCCTTCGTCGTCGCTGAAGTGAAAATGGAGTTTGTTGAGTTTGTATAGGGCCATCACGTCGAGTAACTTCAGGATTTCGGCTTTTGTCTGAAAATTGCGCGCTACGTCTACGTGTAGTCCGCGGTAGGCGAAGCGGGGTTCATCGCGCACTTCGAGGCAGGGGATTTGGACGGACTCGGCGGGTTGTTTCCACAAATCCGGAGGAAGCAGCGTTTTCAGCGACTGGATGCCATAGAATATGCCCGCGCCGTCGGCGGCTTCGATGATGATGCCCTTGTCGGCCGATACGGTAAGGTTATACTGCTCGGGGTGAGTCATGGCGGTAGATTTGCGCAGTGAAATGCCCTTGAGATGCGATCCTCTGGGGATTTCCACCATGGCTTCGGCGCCAAAAAGGGCACGCCACTGGGTGGCCAGCAGGCGGGCTTCTTTTTCAAATTCTACTGTCGTGCTGATGATCGTATGGCGGTCTACCTGGAAAGAGCCGGGTAGGGGGGTAATCGCTACGGGCGTGGGGAATACGGGTCGCAAGTCGGCGGCGGGTATATCGGGGGTGGTTTCGTTTTGCAAAAAGACCGATTCCGGCGTCACGAATGCCAGCCGGTCGTCGGTTGAACGCTTGAGTTGATCGGGCCGGGTAGGGGGCACGATGGTGGTGTTAAGGATGTTGTGTCCTTTACCGGGGTCGGCGTCGAAGACGAGGTAAAAGCCCTTGGGGGCGTCGGTGCGGTGAATCAGCCAGTCTTCGGTCACCAGGTCGAGTTCGAGGCGGGCGCCGGGGGCCAGTCCGGGGAAACCGGCGTTGGGTTTCAGTCGGCGCCAGTCGCCGCCCATCTGTTCGAGGTCCATGCCGCCGGCACGCAGCGGCTCGGCCTGGATGGCTCTGTCGAGGTGAAAATACAAGGCCCAGCCGGTGGCGGGGAGTTTTCTTACCGGCATTGTGCAGGCGCAATTTGGACAAGGTCTGGTGTTTGCCCTGGTATTGGTTTTGCACCAATTCCCATTCGAGGTGGAGGTCGTCGGCCGTGAAGACCGGGGATTTTTGTGCGATGGCGGGGAGGTGCAAGGTTATTATGGCGAGTAATACCAAAAGACGTGTCATGATGCCGGTTTTTATGGCAATATAAGAAATGCCGGGGAAGGTTTTTATTTTGGTGTTAAATTGGGCGGTGGGGCTGGGTTTTTATTAACCGCAGAGTTGCGCGGAGTTGCGCAGAGGGCACGCAGAGGCTAACTAACTTTGTTTTTTTTATCAAAATGAAATAATTATTTCGCGGGTATAACTTAACGCCAAAATAAGCGCAAAGTCCTTTACTTTTGACCCAGGGTCCCCTTAGGGGTTAGGGGTTTGGGTTGGCAATTTTCAGATTAGGCTGTTACCCTAAATAGTTACAAAACGAAATAATTAAAACATGCCTTACGACCTTATTTTGCAGAACATCGGCAAGCACATTCATTTGGAGCCGCAGGAGGAGGCGCGTTTCGTTTCGTTGCTCACGAGCCGGGAGCTGAAGAAAAAGCAGTTCCTGTTGCGCGAAAACGAGGTTTGCCGGCATTCGGCGTTTGTGATCCAAGGCTGTCTGCGCAGCTATAACCTCGACGAAAACGGCTTTGAGCATATCCTGCAATTTGCGCCGACCGATTGGTGGACTGCCGATATGTATAGCTTGATTTCGCAGCAGCCTGGTAGTCTGTATATCGATGCGTTGGAGGACAGCGAAGTGCTGTTGCTTTCTAAAAAAGACCAGGAGCAGTTGTACCACGACTGTCCCAAGTTTGAGCGCTTTTTTCGGATTATCACCGAAAATTCGCTGGTCGCCAACCGCAGGCGCGTGCTCGACAATTTGAGCCTGAGCGCACAGCAGCGCTATGCCATGTTTTGCCAGCACTACCCCTCGCTTATCAACCACTTGCCGCAAAAGCAAATCGCGGCGTATATCGGCGTTACGCCGGAGTTTTTGAGTAAGTTGCGCAAGGAGTTCCGGCATTCGTGAGATTTATTAACCGCAGAGTTACGCAGAGTTACACAGAGTAATCACAGAGGTAAATAGCCTCTGCGTGCCCTCTGCGAAACTCTGCGTAACTCTGCGGTTAAATAATCGGCATTAACGCCTATTTTCTTAATCTACATTATTGTTTTCGCCTTCGCGAAACCTGCATCTTTGTAGCATAAAACCCGCTTGATCATGGACAGAAAAAATTTTCTCAAAAAAAGCCTGCTCGGCGCCGGCGTCATCGCCACTACGGGCGCCATGGGCAGCGTAATCCACAACAATATTGACGAACTCCGCCCCCTTGATGTGCTGGGGTTCAACCACATTCCTAATACAAACTCAAAAATCATGGCAAATAGCGTATTGCATAAAGCCGATACCCGCGGCCACGCCAATCACGTCTGGCTCAATAGCTACCACTCTTTTAGCTTCGCCAACTATTATAACCCCGAACGCATGCACTTCGGCGTGCTGCGCGTGCTCAACGACGATACCGTACAAGGCGGCATGGGTTTCGGCACCCACCCCCACGACAATATGGAGATTATCAGCATTCCCCTCGAAGGCGACCTGGAACACAAGGACAGCATGGGCAACACCACCGTGATCAAAAACGGCGATGTGCAGGTGATGAGCGCCGGCACGGGCATCTCCCACAGCGAATACAACAAAAACCGCGATAAGCTGGTGAAATTCCTCCAAATTTGGGTGTTCCCCAATAAGCGCAACGTGACGCCGCGCTACGACCAGATCACGCTCAACCTCGCCGACCGCAAAAACAAACTACAGCAAATCCTGTCGCCCAACGCCGACGACGAGGGCGTGTGGATTCACCAGAACGCCTGGTTTCACCTCGGCACCCTCGACAAGGATTTTACTACCCAATACCATATAAAAAGCTCCGGCAACGGCGTGTATGCTTTTGTGATCAACGGCGATGTCACTGTCGGAGGCCAGGCCCTCCATGCCCGCGACGGCTTCGGCATCTGGAATGTCGACACGATCGATATCAAAGCCGACAGCAATGCCGAGATACTGCTTATGGAAGTACCAATGAATATCTGACCATGAAAGAAATTACCAAGAAGTATTCCAACGGGGAGGTGACTATTGTGTGGAAACCCCACATGTGTATTCACAGCACGATCTGCTGGAAGGCCGCCACCGGCCTTCCAGCAGTGTTTAACCCATCCGAACGCCCCTGGATAACACCCGAAGGCGCAAGTACCGAACGCATCATCGAGCAGGTGAAAAAATGCCCCTCGGGCGCGCTGAGCTTTGTGATGAACGAGAATGAGGGAGAGAGTGTGTGAGAGGGAGAGGGTGCGATGTTTATGGATCTAAGAGATTCACGAGCTTCACACCGGGCATCTGGCTGAAAAGCGTGGCCATGGGGTAACGGTGGCCTGCGCCCACAATTACCGCCACTCGCTTGAAGCCCCCGGCTTTGGCCCGGTCTATCGTGTTTTGGCACATCGTGATGTTGCGCATCATCCACCAGTGCAATTTTTCCTGGAAGGCATGGGCGGGAAATCCGCGCAGCGCCAGCAGTTCGGGGCTCACAATATTTACGCGAAACAAATAATCGTCGGCCTCCGGGGTGTTGAGCATCTCTGTTTTTTTGTTGGAGCCGTACACGCCTGTCCCGCTTTTCCACTTTTTCTCCATTTCTTTTACTTTCTGTTGAATAGCTTTGTAATGCAGGGCTTCCGCGCTATTGGAGTCGCGGCTCACCTGTTGTTCATAAAGGGTGGCCAGCGAATCGGAATAAGCCCAGGCCTCTCCCCAAAAGGGGTCGAACTCCTGGCTGTCCATGGCATACATTTCGGGGAATCCCAGCTTCTGCATCATGGGAAAAGCAATCAAATCGTATTCATTATTCGAATAGCCGTTCACAACTTTGTGGAGCGAATCCGCCCAGGGGCTCAGCACCAGCTTAGCGTACTCGAAAAGGGGGGCATCGGCAGGATTTTTCTTAAGAGCTTTGCTCACCTGCCACATCTGATAATACCCGTTGCCCGCGTCCTGGTTGAGGTAATAGGCGTGCGCCAGGTCTACTTTTGCCCTGTAATCAGCGGGGTTTTGAGTGGTTTTTTCCTTTAATTCGGCAATCACGCCGGGCAGTTGTTCTTCTGCAATGGGGCGTTTGTCATATAGGCGTTTCGTGCGGGCTTTTACGTTGTCTTTATTCCAATACGCGTGTATCCTTTTTTCGTCTTCCGGAGAAAGCCATTCTCCAAAAAATGCTTCGGGTTTAAATTCCACGATTTTCTGGTGTACCCCCGATACATCTTGCGCTTCGGCGTAATTATGCGAGGCGCCGATTAACAGAATTTCCAGCTTTTCGCTTTGGGCAGACATACGCAGTGTGCCCAGAAAGAAAAGCACAAAAACAATCAGATGCTTCATAACTTTGATTTTTGCGAATGAATGATATTTCAAATCTACCCGCATATACGGCTTTTTTTGTGCCCAATCGGCCACCCCTGAAAATGCGTCGACCAACCCGAAAATGGAATAATGGGCGGCAAAAAGGCGTTTGTCGATCGAAACCCGGGCTGGTCGGTTTATATGTCCGGTTGATAGATTGTATGTGCCATCATTGCATAATAAATACGACATTAACACGCTCAACTACAATGGAATGACAAAAAAGCAGCGATTTATTTTTCACCTGGGTTTTTGGTTTTTTATCTTGTTTTACAACGATATCCTGCAAGCCATTGGCAACCCGAATTATGAATTTAGCTGGCGATGGTTTCGTCTGCCCTTTGGCCTGTCTTCCCTCTTTTTTCAATTTGCAGTCACTTATGCCGCTCTGTGGGTAATCAACCGTTATTTTGATACGAAAGCTTATGCCAGGCTCATTATCGGCCTTGTTGCCGTTATTGCAGGCTACATTTTTTTTCGGTTTTTAATCGAAGAAAATCTGACGGTGTGGATATGGGGCGCACATAATTATACCTACAATGAGGATTTTACCTGGCTATATTATATCACCGATAGCGCATACAACGGCGTGGGGTTTCTCATAATGGCGGTACCTTTAAAAATGGTGGAAGATTTTTTTAAAAATGAAAAAATTAAACGCGAATTACAAACAGAAAAAACATTGGCTGAACTGGCATTTCTTAAATCGCAGCTCAATCCCCATTTTTTATTTAATACCTTGAATAATATTTACGTTCTTGCCTATCAAAAATCGGATCAAACGCCCGCGGCTATGCTCAAGCTTTCGGAAATCATGCGGTATATGCTGTACGAAAGCAATGAGGAGAAAGTGGGATTAAAACAAGAAGTGAAATATTTGCAAAACATTGTCGCTCTCCAAAAAATGCGCTACAATAGCGATGTCTTTATAGAAACAATTTTCCAGGGCGATTTTGAAAGCAATCAGATCGCGCCCCTGTTATTAGCGCCGTTTGTAGAAAATGCGTTTAAACATGGCGAGGTGAGCGACCAGGATAATCCGGTTATTATTCGCTTTTTGGAAAGCAAAGGCAACCTGCATTTTTATATAAAAAATAAAAAAAACAACACCCAAAAAGACGAAACCGGCGGGGTAGGTTTGAATAATGTAAGGCGAAGGCTCGACCTGTTGTATCCCGAGAAGTATAGCCTCGACATTTTTGAAGACGACGCGGTGTACCAATGCGAATTAAATTTGATTTTAAATAAAGCCGGCGCGGGGGGGGGGGGGCTTTGCGTTAAAAATCGACCTAAATAGTTACAAATTAAATTAATAGCATGGCAAAATCTATTCGCTGTATTGCTGTTGACGACGAGCCCCTTGCCCTGGCGCTGCTGGCCGATTATATCCAAAAAGTGCCCTACCTGGAGCTCGTCGGTGCTACTTCGCAAGTGCTCGAAGCGCTTTCGTTGATACAGCAAGACAAGGTGGACCTCGTTTTTCTGGATATTCAAATGCCCGAACTGACGGGCATGCAGTTTCTGCGGCTTACCCACGGCAAATGCAAGGCCATCCTGACTACCGCCTACCCGCAATACGCCCTCGAAGGTTATGAATACGACGTGTTGGATTACCTGCTAAAACCCATCGATTTTGAGCGTTTTGTAAAAGCTGTGCAAAAGGCGGCAGGGTATTCGCGCCCCGAACAAGTTGAGCCGGCTAATACCGGAGAAATGCCCGATTTTATTTTTCTGAAAGTGGGACAAAAAATAAGAAAGGTCGACTTGTCCGATATTCTCTATGTGGAAGGCTTAAAAGACTATGTCTCCGTATATACTTTGACGGAACGCATCCTGACCTTGCAAACCATGAAAAAAATCGAAGACATACTTCCTGCTCCGCGTTTTGTGAGGGTACACAAATCATACCTGGTCGCGCTCGACAAAATAGACTATATCGAGAGGCAAAGAATTTTTATCAAAATAACCCCATCCCGCTTGGCGATACGTACAAAGACGATTTTATGCGTTTTACAGCGATAAGGGGGGGGGGGGGGGGGGGGGGGGGGGGGGGGGGGGGGGGGGGGGGGGGGGGGGGGGGGGGGGGGGGGGGGGGGGGGGGGGGGGGGGGGGGGGGGGGGGGGGGGGGGGGGGGGGGGGGGGGGGGGGGGGGGGGGGGGGGGGGGGGGGGGGGGGGGGGGGGGGGTTTTCGGTGGTTTGGGGCCAAATCAGGTATTGAGCCGCCCAAATCATGATTTAGCAATATATTTACTAATGCCCAGATCGAATGACTTATATCAATGCCCCACCTTGTCCAAACCCCTAATTTTGTGGAGATGTACATTATCTCTCACAACTTGATCACCATGAAACAGCTTTTAACCTTCCTATGCGCGATGTTTTTTGCAATTACAGCGCAAGCGCAATGGACCGCCGACGTGACGGCCAATACGCTCGTTTCTGAACGACCCGGCGTGGTCATTTCCAATATGGCAAGCACCCCCTTGGGAAACACCTACGTCACTTTTTATACCGGCGTACCCGGCAACTATCAGATCTGGGTGCAACTGATCGATAAAACCGGCAACCGGCAATTCGGCCCCGACGGCATCCAAGTGGTTTCGCTCACGGCTTCGTGGCTGAGCTTCGACTTTGTGGCCACCGATAGCGAGGATAACCTGTACCTGGCCTATTCCGATAATTCCAGCGGCACCGCCGTGCTCCAAAAAGTAGATCCTACTGGCGCCGTCCTTTTCGGCGAAAACGGTATCAATGCAGGCGAGGCGCCGGTATCGGCGCTCAGCGTCACGCCCGACGACCACATCCTGGTAGCCACATTGGGAGGCGACGGCGGCAAAATAACCCGATACGACGCCAACGGCGATTTGCTGTGGTCGGTGACTGCTGAAAATGAAAGTTGGGTAAAAAAATTACAACCCCTGCCCGATGGCTCTTTTTATGCCGTGCTTCTGCAAGGCATCCCAGGGACTTTTTACTATTACTTTTATGTAATGAACTATAACGAAGACGGCACGCCCGGCTGGAAATCGCCCAAACCGCTATGCGCTTCTTATTCCAACCTGCCCATCCGGGATGTGGAGCTTGTGATTGACGAACAAAATTCGCTGTACAGCGCGATTACTTTCCCCACCAGTTTTTCAGAATCTTATGTGTTTGTACAAAAAACGGATGTAGAAGGAAATATTCTATGGGGCCCCGACGGCCTCAAAACGCTGGAATTGCCGGCTATTTTCTGTCAGAAATACCGCATCAGCTATATCCCCGATTTGCAGCAGCTCTTCCTGGTGATCAATTACCTCAACGGCCCGCAGGATCAGGCCGAAATAGCCCTGCAGAAAATCGACGCCGACGGCAACCTGATGTTCACCAACAACGGCATAAAAGCGGTGAATATGAGCGCTACGCTGCCTACCCTCTCCGGCGCCGAAATGTGCAGCGACTTTTCTACGGTATTCAGTTTTGCCGAATCGGGAGGAACCATCAATGCCGTTAAAGCGGATCTCGACGGCAATCTGCTGTGGCAGGCCGTGGTCAACGATAATATTTTTCCCAATAATCCAAGAGATGTGCTGATGACCAAAGGAAGCGACGACCAGATGATTTTTAGTTTTTTTGAAAATAGGACGGTGCTCGAATTTTACGAGCAGATGTTTATTCAAAATATCCACTGCGACGGCAGCTTTACGTCAACCCGCAATCTGATCGATAATACCCGGGCTATTGCGGTATTTCCCAACCCCGTAAACACAAATAATCTGCAAATTGAATTTGTGGCCAATTACGCTTCTAACCAGTCGGTAATTGAGATTTTTACCCCGGCAGGTATTTGTGTACAAAAAATCAGGGCGGATATACAGGAAGGATTTAATACATTCCAAATCCCTGTTGACAAGTTGTCTTCGGGTATGTATTTTATTCGTATTAATGGACAAGGCAGCGCCCGGTTTGTTAAGATTTTAGACTAAGATTTTTTTTAACCACGGAGTTTCACGGAGTTTACACGGAGTTCCACAGAGTTAAAATCTCGCTCCGTGAAACTCCGTGGTTAAATAAAGCTATTCGCTCAATTCGCAATTCACATCGGCTACCAGCCATTTATCGCTTTCCTTGGCTACTTTAATGATGCGATCCGATGTAGGGCCATCGCCAAAATCGAGCATAACGGTGGCCGTAGCAGTTTGATCTGAATCAAATGCTACTTTAATTTTGGCTTTTTTATAAAATTCAGTAAGGTCATCCTGTGCACAGAAATAGCGGTCGTGGTCGATACACGAGGGCACCTCATCTATGGGTTCGTTGGCCCACAGTTTTTCGCATTCTGCATAAAGCGCTTTTTCTTTTTCAATAAATGCTTTTCCTACGGCGCCGCTTTTCAGAAATTCATTTAAAAAAGCGTCGAGTTCCGCCGGTTTGATTTTCAGGTGTTCCCCTGTGTTATCGATAAAATTGAATTTGTCGCTGCCGAATGCTTCCGTGCGCATAAAGGCGTCGTACCAGTTGAAAAAGCTGCGTACCGCTGTTTCTACTGCCTGGGTATTAGCGGTGGTATCAAAAGCTGATTGTGCCGAATCAGCTTCGCCCGATTTGGGGGTTTGTGTACAGGCAAAAAAGGTAATAGTCATTAACAAAACGAAAAAGAGGTTTTTCATAAGTATGGTATGTGGTGATGAATAAACACGAGTTTTGTCCACGATTGTAGAGACGCGATGCAGTAGAGACGCGATGCATCGCGTCTCTACTGCATCGCGTCTCTACTGCAACTGCACCGCATCTCTACAACCCCTCCCGGCGTCCACGTCCTTCATCCAGGGAATCAGCCCGCCGAAATACGTGGCCTGGTCGTCGTACATGCACATATGGCTGCCATTGGGGCATAGCAGGAAACGGCCGTTTTGCACATTATCGGCAATCCACTTCATATGCTCGGGGTCCATGGTGTCGTGGGTAGCGCCGATGACCAGCGTAGGCACCTTGAGGTCGGGGATGCGGGCCTTGACGTCCCAGGTTTCGAGTTTGCCGGAGAGGCCGAATTCGCTGGGTCCCTGCATCGTGACGTACAGGCTCTGGTTCATTTTGCTAAACGACCTGGTCCACGGTTCCGGCCATTGGTCGAGCGGAATGCGGCAAACGTGTTTGGCGTAGAAGTGGGGCATCAGCAGTTCCATATATTTGGGGTTGGCGTAATCGCCTTTGGCTTCCAACATGCGAAGGGTGTCGAGCACCTTCGGGTCCATTTGTTTGGCCAATACGTCTTCGGCGTATTTGTCGTATTCGGGGGCGCTGGCCATCATATTGGATATCACGAGTCCTTTGAGGTTGCCCTGGTATTTGAGGGCGTATTCCATGGCGAGGATGCCTCCCCAGGAGTGGCCCAGGAGGTAGAAGTTATCTTTGTTGAGACCCAGCGCCTGGCGTACTTGTTCTACTTCTTCCACGTAGCGCGGCAGGTCCCACATGGCGGTATCGTCGGGGTTGTCGGAGAAGCCTGTGCCCAGTTGGTCGTAGTAGATAAATTCGAAACCTTCGGCGGGCAGGAAGCTTTCCATGCACTCCCAGTATTCGTGGGTGGTACCGGGGCCGCCTTGCAGCAGCAGCAGTTTGATACGTGGGTTGTTGCCAAATCGCTTGGTCCAGATATTAAAAGTGCCTTTTGGCGTCGTAATAGGTATCACCTTCACGCCGCCGGTTTTGACACCGTTTTCCTGGCTGGCGAAATAGCTTTGTACGGTGATGGCGTCGCTTTGCTGCGGCGCGGGGTTGCAGGATGCGAGTAATCCAATGAGGCCCAACAAGAGGAGGGTACAGGCGTTTTTCATGTTCGGTGTGTTATTTTGGATGGAAATTTTTGTATCCACCTCTCCCTACAAAAAATATGATAAAAAGGGCGCCTCACAGGCCGGCCTAAATGGCAGACTTGTGAAACGCCCTCAGCGTAAAAAAGGGAAAAACTTTCTTATTCTTGTTTCACGCGCAGGCCGCCGTAGTCGAGGCGGGCTTTGATAGTGCCGCCGGCATTTTGGCCGCCCACGTGGCCTTTCACTTCGTGGGATGACGATTTTTCGTATTCATAGGTCTCGGTCATATCAGAGGGGTAGCTGATGCCTGCGTAGCGGGTAGAGGCGTCGAGGTGGAAGACAGCGCCTTTTTCGACACCCACCTTGAAGTCGGTATATTTGCCCAGCAGGCTTACATCGCTGAAACCTTTAGCGAGGGTACCCACCACGGCGCCGCCGTATTCGAGATTGAGGTCGAGGCTTTTAGCCAGGTTCTCTACCTTCACATTCGTGTATTGCGAGCTCACCACTACGGTCTGGGCGCTGCGGATCTCAATATTGTCGTATTTGCCGTTGTTGCGGAAATCCTTCACCTGGCCTATCCGGTAGGTATCGTACTTGGTATTGCTGCGCACATCGGCCACTTTCTCGAGAGATACCGTGGTATACTTGCTATTGATTTCGATATCGCCGGCATCCTGTACATTCAGGTTGCCGTATTTGGCGTCGAAAAACACATTGCGGGCGCGTGAGACGGTGCCGTTGCCGTAGGCAAGCGTAATGCGTGCATTGTCGGAAAAGCCGTCCATCTTGAAGTTGCCGTAGCTGACGTTGGCGGTAGCTTCGCCTTGCAGGGCGGCTACGTACACATCGCAGTATTTGGTGCCGAGGTCGAGCTTATTCGTAGGTGGCATATACACCTCGTAGATAATCGAGAAGTCGCTTTTATTGCCTCCCCAGGTAAACCATTCATTTTTGGTAGGTTCGATCGTCGTTTCCGCTTTCACATAATTGGGATTATTCATAAAAGCGATCTTGATACGGTCGAACACCTTTTGAGCGGATGATTCGCTGGAAGCTCTCACTACGATTCGTACGTCAATTTTCACCCGGTTTTTATCCCAGGTTTTGATGTCTACCTTGCCGTATTTGTTGTAGATGCTGGTAGTGCCGTCCTTCGTGATATCGAATTCCTTCTTGATCGTCTTGGTAAACTCGCCTTTAGCCAGGGCCGGTACGCCGCTCCACAACACGCCTACTAGTAAAAGCCCTGCTATTTTAAATACCGATTTCATGCTTGTTTGTTTTTTCTTGTGTTGGATGAACTGATTCTAATTGGTCCAGGATGCGTTCCAGGATTTGGAGTTTGAGTTGATAGGTTTTAATGAGGTTTTGTATGATTTGTTCTTCGCTGCCTTTGGGCACATTGAGCAGGTCTTGTTTGAGTTCGGTCATGGCCTGGTCGATCTGCGCGATATCGGCGTCGATACTTTCATCGTGCGGATAGCTGGCCAGTTGCTGGTATTTTTGCTCGAAAAGCGCGTCATAGTATTTGGCGGCCTCCGACAATTCGGGGGAGATCGATTCAACCGATGCTATCGCCTGTTTTTGCTGAAACGTGCTCGCCAGGTAGAGCCCGCCGATACCTCCCGTCACCAGCAGCAGCAATACAGCGGCTGCGGCGCGCAGGTAAGTTCTCAAGGCGAGCGGCCTTGAGCGGCGTTGCTCGAGGTTTTTGTCGAGATGGGCCCAAACCTTCAGACCGGGCACTGCATGGTCAAACTCCTCCCGGTTTGCTTTGATGAATTCTTCTAAACGGTCCATATCAAAATGTCTGTTACTTAAAAAAGTCGTTTTCAAAAAATAGTGACAGTCGGGTGATTTCGGGTTTAAAAAGAAATCCTCGATTGCAGGATCTCCTTCATTTTTTTTCTTGCGCGGCTGTACTGCGATTTTGAGGTCGCCTCGGTGATATTCAGGATTTCGCCTATTTCCTGGTGGTCGTAGCCTTCCAGGGCATAGAGGGAGAACACCACGCGGTAGCCGTCGGGTAAATCCATGAGGGCGTGTCTTACCGCTTCTACGCTAAGTCCTTCGGGAGTAGAAGCATGATCTTCTTCGGTAGCGCTTACGTCCTGGTGTTGCTGGCTCAATTCTTCAAACGCCATTCGATTGCGTTTGAGGAAATTGATGCAATTATTGACTACGATGCGTTTGATCCAGGCTCCGATTGACGATTCGTAGCGAAAAGTATCGAGCTTAGTAAAGATGTCGAGAAAGGCGTTTTGCAATACGTCTTCTGCATCTTGTTCGTTGTTGAGCATGCGCAGGCATACGTTGTACATGCCCTTCGCGAAGAGGCGGTACAATTCGAACTGTGCCTGGCGTTCGCCGCGTTTGCACTTCTCTACAAGATCGCGGTGTGAAGCACTGTAGTCCAATGTCAGTAATGGGTTTAGGGTCCCTTGCCCTTGCAATTTCCATCACGTTGCCTTTGGCTGTCGTTGATAGTTGCATCACTATGATCAACTATACTTACATCCAGAATAGACAGTACCGGGAAAGAAGGGTTGCACCTAAATGTTAAAAAAATGGATTTGCGTACTATTTTTTTCCTTTCACTCGGGCAAGTCCTTCGCTTGCCAGTTCGTATTCGGGCGCCATCCGGAGGGCGGTTTCGTAGTCTTTTTCAGCCCTGGCAAAGGCGCCGGCTTTTTCGTGGGCGATACCCCGGAAGCAATAAGCCTGGATATTGATCGGATTGACTTCGATGACGAGGTCGAACATTTTGCGCGCCTGTTCGATGGAGTCGAGGTCGAGATACAGCAAACCTGCATTGAGGTAACCTTCGTCGTATTGCACGTCGACGGTATTGAGTTTTTTGTATAGGGCGATGGCGCCGTTGAGGTCGTTTTTATCGCGCAGGAAGTCGGCTTTGGCGTGGATGGCCGTGATATTATCGGGAGCGATGCGGATTGCGCTGTCGAAGTAGCGCTCGGCGTCGGGTTTGTTCATTTTGGCGTTCAACTGCCCGAGGTTGATCCAGGCGTCGATCAGCTCGGGGTCGATTTCGATGGCTTTTTGAAAAGCTTTGAGCGCGCGGCCAGTATCGTTCAATTCGCGCGTATTCAGGCCCATCATCAGGAATGCGTCGCCGTTTTGGGGATCTATTTTGAGGATGCGGTCGATGGTTTGCAGCGAAGCCTTGTATTGTTTGAGGGTATACTGCACTTCGCACAATTTCAGGAGGGTTGGAATGCGCTCCGGGTACAGTGCGGCGGCGCGTTCCATGGTGCGCAAGGCCAGTCGCGACTGGAAGTAGTCGAGGTAAACGTCTGACAACAGGTGGTGATAGTCCACATTAGTCGAATCAAACTGAAGCGCAGCCGTGAGGTCGCGAATAGCTTCGTCATAACCTTCATTTTCATAAAACAACTTACCCCTGGAGGCATACAATTCGGCATCTTTGGGCGAAGCGGCGATCTGCTCAGTCAGTGCGTCGATAGCCGGGTTGCCGGTTTTGCCCTGTGTTTGTTGATTATCCGTGGAGGCAACATCGTTTTTGCAGGCGCCAATAGCTATCAGAAATGCCGCCGCAACTACAAAAACCCCAATTTTAGTTATCATCACTTCCCTTTTTGATCATTCATAACTTGCATACTTGCACTAAAAACGATAAGTTAGGCTTATATTGTGTTGCAAAGGTAATATCCATAAGCTATAATTAGCGCCGTGGGACGGGCACATGCCTTATTTTACCGTTTTGAAATCATCATCCCTCTATATTTACTATGAAAAAACTATGCCTATGTGGCTTTTTTCTTCTTCTCACAGGCTGGACATTGGCGCAAGCTGAAATGGCCTATATCGATTCTATCAGTATCTCCGGCAACCGCCATACCAAAGATTTCATTATCCTGCGCGAACTCAGTTTCCAAAAGGGCGACTCTATTCCGCTGGCGGAACTGGATCTCCGCCTGGAGGCCAGCGAAAAAATGGTGCTCAACACGGGACTGTTCAATATTGCCACAATTAGCTTTGCGGGATGGGAAGGAAATACCAACCGGGTGCATATTCGCGTAGACGTGGAAGAAGCCTGGTATATATACCCTGTGCCGGTCTTCGAGTTGGCCGACCGCAATTTTAATGTGTGGTGGGTAGAACAAGGCCGGTCGCTGCAACGCCTTAATTTTGGTTTGGAATTTACCCACCTCAATTTTACCGGCCGCAAAGACAAATTTAAAGTGGTTGCCAAATATGGATACACCCGCAATTACGGCCTGCGCTATTCTTTTCCTTATCTCAACCGCAAACAAACGTGGGGGATCACCGGCGAAGTGTCTTTTTCCCAAAATCGCGAGATCAATTACGCCACAGTGGGCAATAAACAGATTTTTTATCGCGACCCCGATCGTTTCATCTATCAGCGCTTTCGCGCCGACGTGGGGCTGCAATACCGCCCACGGATGTTGGTGACACACACCTTTGCCCTGGGGTATCGCCAGAATAAAATAGACGACGTAGTAGCCAGGGAGCTCAACCCCGATTTTTTCCTCGACGGCCGGACCTTGCAGCGCAATTTTTCGGCGGCGTATATCTTTACTTACGATGATCGAAACGTGAGAGCCTACCCCACCGAAGGCAATTATTACTTTCTGGCACTCGAAAAAGAGGGCCTCGGCATCTTCCGCGACCGCAATTCGCTTGTGTTGCATACCGCCTACGAACACTACCACCTGTTGCGCCCGCGCTGGAGCGTGGGCTCTCGCGTACGCGCCAAGCTATCATTGAACCGCGAACAACAGCCGTACAACGACAATCGCGCCGCAGGTTTTGGCAAAAACTACCTGCGCGGCTACGAATATTACGTGGTTGACGGCCTCGACATGGGCTATGCCAAGGTTACAATGCGGTACAAATTTCTTCAAAAAGAACTACGCCTGCTGCGTATAATACCCAGCCAGCTGAGGCAAATGCCTATTAAAATATATCTCACAGCCAACAACGACTTCGCTTTTGTGAACGACCCTTACCCCACTCTCGGGAATTATCTCCATAATCGCTTGTTGTGGGGCGCCGGATTTGGACTCGACGTGGTTTTATTTTACGATAAAGTGCTCCAATTTGAATATAGTGTAAACCACTTGGGCGAAAGCGGCTTATTTTTACACCTCAACATGAATATCTGAGTTATGCAGGTGGTGATCTACGGCAAGATGGTGAAGGAGTCTGATTACATCCCCTTCAATCGCTTTTTGACGCTTTGCACCAGGGAAGGTATCAATGCCTATGTGTATGCGCCCTATCTCGATATGCTGAAAGGCAAAGTCGATTTTCGCCGCGACGTAGGCATCTTTGAAGGCTATCGCGATCTTAACGTCAAAAACTCGATTTTTTCTCACCCTGGGCGGCGACGGCACCATTCTCGAAGCGATCACCCATGTGCGCAACAGCGGCGTACCCGTTATGGGTATCAACCTGGGACGGCTGGGATTTTTGGCGGGTATTGAAAAGAAAAAGATCGGCGAAGCCATCAGTTTACTCAAACGGGGGTTGTATATCATCGAAGAGCGCAGAATGTTATACCTCGAGAGCAACCTGCCGCTTTTTGGCGAGATCCCTTTTGCATTGAATGACTGTACGCTGCTCAAGCGGGATACGTCTTCCATGATCACTATTCACACCTATATCAACGGCGCCTACCTCAACTCGTATTGGGCCGACGGCATTATCGTGGCTACGCCCACCGGTTCAACCGGTTATTCGTTGAGCTGCGGCGGGCCCATTATTTTTCCCGATTCCAACAACTTTGTCATTACGCCCGTAGCCCCGCACAATCTCAATGTGCGGCCTATAGTCATATCCGACGATAGCGTGATTTCTTTTGAAGTGGAAGGGCGCGCCGAGAATTTTCTTTGTACGCTCGACTCGCGTTTTGAGACTGTCACCTCGGCCTATCAACTGGCGGTGCGAAAAAACGATTACAGCATCAAACTGGTACGCTTGAATGAAGAAGGCTTTTTGCAAACCCTGCGCGATAAACTGACCTGGGGGATTGATTCGAGAAATTATTAGTCAAATTCCAGCAGCACCTCTCCCTTATCCACGGCGGCGCCTTTGGTGACGGCGATTTTCTTAATTACGCCATCGTTGGGCGATTTAATAATATTTTCCATTTTCATCGCCTCGAGGATGAGCAGCGAATCGCCCTTGTGTACGGTTTGGCCGGCTTCGACGGCAATACTGAGCACCAGCCCGGGCATGGGGGCTTTAATATGGCGTACTTTGGCCGACTGGTGGCTGCTGAAGCCCAGTTTGGCGAGCAGTTGGTCGTATTCGTCGGCGAGTTTTACTTCGTAGGTATTGCCGTTAATGGCAAACTTGTAGGTTTTATTTAAAAAATCGGCTGCCACCAGCTTGGCGTGAAAAACCTGTTGCTCGCTCACTACGTGAAAAGCATTGTTATCGAGATTAGAAACCGTGATGTGGTTGAGTTCTGCTTCGTCAAAAACGAATTGGTCGTAGTTTACGGTGGCTTTGTAGCGTTTGCTTTTCATATTCAGGCGCTGGTTTTCCCTAACTTCATCATGAAGTAGGTTTCAAAAATAGTAAAAATCAGGTATTCCCCGAAAAATGGAAGGATGAATAACTTTCCGCTGGGCAGGGCTATTTTATCATAGGCCAGTACTATGAGAATAGTGAGCATCAGCTTGAGAAAAGTAAAGCCCATCACGACCGTTGTAAAATGGTTTTTATTGCTGCTGCGGGCGGCATTGCTACCCACCAGGTACATGAGAATGCTTAGAAAAAAGAAAAAGCCCAGGCCGATCCAGGAGAGTAATTCGTGTTCACGAAAAAGAGGTACCATATGAAGTGCCAATACCAGTGCTACGCCAATGGTGGCAGTGACCAGTAGCAGGCCAATAAAAGTGCGGCTTTCCATATGCTATTATTTTTTTGGCAGCAAATCTTTGAGTGTAAGATACAGTGCCGCAAATATAGCTAATAGCGACATGGCCACGGTAAGATAAGACTTGTCGAGTTGAAAATAAGCATCGAGGCGTTTGCCTGCATAGGCGCCGATCAGGATAATGATACCCATCTGAATGGCCATCCCCGAATACTTTGTGTAATCCTGGGCGCGCCTGCGACGGGGATCGTCGTGATCAGGCTTCTGCGGGCTTTCCGGTTTTGACACCTGGCTGGATTTCTTTGTTGATAACTGCCGGGCCGGATTTGGCGCCGGTCATGGCACAGGTTACGCTAAAAATGGCGCCCGACTGCACGATCAGTTTGCCGGTTGTCACATCGCCGTTAACCGTAGCCGTTTCGCGCACATTGAGCAGTTCGGCTACCGTGAGTACACCGTCGAAACGGCCTTCAATTACCGCATTTTGGCATTTGATCTCCCCTTCTACCGAACCGGAGGGGCCGATGATCACCTTTGCGTCGCAAAAGAGTTTACCCTTGATTACACCGTCTACGCGTATATCGCTATCCGCTTTTACGGTGCCTTCTACCACAGTGCCTTGTACCAGCGTGTTGAATGCATTAGAGGATGTTGCAGGAGCAGCAGTGCTTTTGGGCTTATTGGCTTCCTTGTTGGCGTTGCCGAACATCTTGTTTTTGTTTTAGATGATGGAATGACGATGATGGGGGATTTGTTTATAGGTTTATGGGTTTATAGGTTTACGAGGTATTGAATAAACCCATAAACCTATAAACCCATAAACCCCTAACCAGGTATTTTCCTAGAAATTGGGGCAATATACGCCACGGCGCTCGGGGCCGCAGATTTTGTATTGAAGTGCGAATTCAAAGCCGCCGTTGGAGTTACTGGCCGGGCGCAGCGGGGATACGTTGATATCGTAGCTAAAGCCCAGCGTAAACTGGTTGTAGTCGAAACGCGTAGATAAGATGACAGCGTCGTTGAGCACGCCTGATTCGATCTTGTTGGAAATGCGCGTCCAGAGGCCGAACTGGAAGTCCTGGTAGTTATTGCGCTGGCGATTGAGCAGGAATTTGAAGCTCGTACCGGCATTGACCTGGAACGAGGGGCCCTGGCTCATCACGATAACGCCCGGTACCAATCCGAAGCGGTCGCCCAAGAGGAATTCGCCGCCTGCGTGAATCGTAAAACGGCTGTACAGCAAGTCTTCTTCGGCGCTGCTGAATGATTGGTTGGCGCGGTTGAGGTGGTGGAAAGCGCCGCCGAAATAAAGGTTGTTGTCGGGGTCGAACACCATAAACCACATCAGGCCGGCAGCGAGATCGGCGAAAATAAAGTTGTCGCGATCGAAGCCGTCTTCCTGGGAGTCGAGGTTGCCGTCGAATCCTCCTTCGCCATCGTGTTGGGTACCCCAGCGGAGTTTGAGGAAGTCGATGCTGCGCTGTGCTACGCCGGCTTCGGCGCCCACAACCAGGTATTGGCCGTCATTGCGGCCGCCGCCCATCTTTTTGCTATAAGAAGCGGAGAGTTTGCCGGTTAAGGTGGCGAAATTGGCTTCGCCGGCGCGGTCGCCCCAAAACGTGCCGCCCACGCCAAAATAATCATAGCGCCCCACAGGGATACGCTGATCATAAGAAACCGAATACGTACTATAGGCATTAGAGCGCAATACACTGGCCCACTGGTTGCGGTAGTTGGCCACTATGCGCGAATTACAGTTCATTAAGCCCGTCATCGCCGGGTTCAGATTGAGCGGCGAGAGGTAGAACTGGGAAAAGTGGATGTCCTGCGCACCCAGCGAGAGCGCACCCATCATGGTAAGGCAGGTAAAGATCAGCGACTTGAATGACTTCATAAAGATTGTATTTGTAGAGCGTCCTTCCAAATGAAATATGTTAAACCTCATAAAAATTGAGTTACAATATTAGGGAATCCCAACCAAACTCGGGGAATATTTTTAGTTAAAACACGACAAAGTACCAGATAGCTACTTCCAAACAGGTTTTTCGATTTGCGCAGATAGGGAGTAAACGCCCGATGATAAGCGAATATTTTGTCCGTTAACACGGCGCCCCGGCTCATTGCTCGCCAAGATAAGCACACAAGATATTGTAAATGTATTTTTTTAGCAAAAAAAATGAGATATAGACTAAACCACTTTATTAATAGTGTGTTTTACTTGTATATTTAATAGTAAAGCTATTATTTTACAAAGCAAAACTCAGAGCCCATGTCGACCATAGAATTCGCCACCCATTTTCAGGCGGAAGAATCCCTTCTGCTTTCCTTTGCATACCGGCTTACCAACGACCAGGAGGATGCCAAGGACTTGATGCAGGAAACCGCCTATAAAGCTTTTCGCTACCGAACCCGCTACCAGCCGCATACCAACCTGCGCGCCTGGCTGATGACGATCATGCGCAATACGTTTATCAATGACTACCGGCACCGCAAGCGCAGGCGTGGCGTACAGGCTCCTGCTCCCGAAAATTACCCTATCGAAAATGCGGGTATGACCGACAATCAGGGCGTGAGCAATCTGACGGTAGCCGAACTCGAAAGGGAAATCAATGCGCTCGAAGACTGGCTCAAAGTGCCCTTTTACATGCATTGTCAGGGGTATAAATACGAAGACATCGCCGAAGCGCTTTCGATCCCGCTGGGTACTGTAAAAAGTCGTATCTTTTTTGCCAGAAAACAACTACAAGCTGCCGTAAAGGAATTGTATGCCTCGCGCAACCTTGAAGAAGCGCTTTGCGTTTGAATAATAGAAGAACAGTCACCATTTTAACACCATAAACACGACCCGGCCTATGGCAACCGTTACGGGTGTCCGTCCTATTAAGCGTTTTTTCAAATTATTGGAATTAGACAGGAAAGATATTTACTACGTTTACCTGTATGCCATTTTCTCTGGACTCATCACGCTCAGTCTTCCCCTGGGCGTACAAGCCATCATTGGTATGATTGCGGGCGGCGCCATTTCGGCTTCGCTGGTTATTCTGGTCTTAATGGTAACGGTGGGCACCGCCCTGCCCGGTATTCTAAAAGTGATGCAGCTCATCGTTACAGAAACGCTGCAACGCCGCATTTTCACCCGCTCGGCGTTCGACTTTGCCTACCGCATCCCGCGACTAAAACTCGACACGCTGGTCAACTACCACGCCCCTGAGTTGGTCAACCGCTTTTTTGACACGATTACCCTGCAAAAAGGCGTGCCCAAAATTCTCATGGATTTTTCTACCGCTATTTTGCAGATCGCGTTCGGACTTATACTCATTTCTTTTTACCACCCGTTTTTCGTATTTTTTGGCATATTATTAGCCTTGATTTTACTCGCCATTTTTCGGCTCACCGGCGCTAAAGGACTAAAAACCAGCCTGAAAGAATCCAAATACAAATACGAGGTCGTGTACTGGCTGGAAGAATTGGCACGCACCATGAGCACATTTAAACTCTCGGGCGACAACGAGTTGTCTATGCCAAAAACCGACGAGTTGGTATCGAAATACCTCGACAGCCGTAAAGCGCACTTCAAAATATTGCTTTTTCAGTACAATAGCATTGTAGTATTCGAGACGGTCATCATGGCCAGTCTGTTGTTTTTGGGGAGTTACCTGGTTATCGAAAACCAAATCAATATCGGACAGTTCGTTGCGGCTGAAATCGTCATTATCCTCATTTTGGCATCGGTGGAAAAGCTGATCGCCACGATGGATGTGATCTACGATGTGCTTACAGCCCTGGAAAAACTGGGGGTAGTGACCGACCTGCCGCTCGAGCAGGAAGGTGGCGTTAATTTTGCAGCGCTCGATAAAACAGTGGGCTTGCAGTTGTCGATCAGGGAGTTGTCGTTTCGCTTCGAAGATGCCTCACAGGCTACCCTCAACAAGGTAACCCTGGAGCTCAGGCCCGGCGAGAAGGTCTGCATCGCCGGCTACAACCGCGCCGGAAAATCTACGCTGCTCAAACTCATTTCGGGTATGTACTTCAACTACCAGGGCAGCATCAGCTACAACGGCTACCCCCTTCAGAATATCAACCTGGCCAGCCTCCGCCGGGTCATCGGCGACTTTTCAGCCGATGAGGATATTTTTAAGGGTACCATCCTCGAAAATATTACGGTGAGTTGCCCCAGCGTGCCGCTCGATAAAGTAGTCGCAGCCGTAAGAAGCGTGGGCGCCCACCACTTTATCGAAGACCTGCCAGACGGTTATCAAACCATACTGCTGCCGCATGGGCGAAATATACCCACCAGCATCCGCACCCGTATTTTGCTGGCCCGCTGTATCGTATCGCAGCCCCAACTACTATCAGTACACGGCTTTTTTCCGGGCCTCGAACAACGCGAACGCGAAGAAATTGCCATCTCGCTCACCGATGGGCCCTGGACGATGGTGGCCGTAACCGACGACCCTGCCCTGGCCTCGCGATGCGACCGGGTGCTGATCATGAAAGACGGCCAGATTATTGAGGAAGGCAGCTTTGAGCAAATTAAACGCAGCAAGCACTTTTCGCAGGTGTTCGCCGCCCTGCCACACCCCGAACACGCAGTGTAAGCTTTTTGTCATCTAATTGGATCAGCACATGCTCAATATATCAAACAATAGCATCATCACCGAGGTAGACACCAGCCGATTCAAGTCGTTTCAAAAAAATAGCTTATCCAATAGCCATCTCCTCTTCGCGCGCTGGAGTCTCGGCGTATTCCTGTTTGTGCTGGTGCTGATGTTTTTACCCTGGACGCAGAATATTCAGTCGAAGGGCAAGGTAACCACCCTGCGGCCCGAACAACGCCCGCAAACCATCCCCTCGGCTATCGACGGTCGTATCGAAAAATGGTTCGTCAGCGAAGGGCAACGGGTAGCTAAAGGCGATACGATTGTTTTTATTTCTGAAATCAAAACCGATTACTTCGACCCCAAACTGGTGTCGCGCACCGAACAACAAGTGCAGGCAAAAGAAGGTGCTATCGGAGCCTACGACAATAAAGCAGATGCGCTTTCGCAGCAAATAATAGCCATGAAAGCCGAACAAGGCTATAAACAATCGCAATTAATAAACAAAATCAGACAGGGCGAACTCAAGATAACCTCCGATAGCATCGAATTTGAACGCACCAAAATCGACTACGATATCGCCCAACGACAACTCAAGCGCATCCAGCAACTCTACGACGAAGGCATCAAATCGCTGACGGATGTGGAAGACAAAAAGCTGAAAGCGCAAGAGACCTACGCCAAACTCATCGCTACCGAAAATAAACTGCTCACCACTCGCAACGAACTGGCCAATATAAAACTCGAACTTCAGACCGTGCAATACGAATACAGCCAAAAGATTGCCAAAGCCGAATCGGACCGCTTTAGCACGATCTCCGATCGCTTTGACGCCGAAGCCGGCGCCAGCAAACTGCGCATCGACGTCTCGAACTACGCACGCCGCGCTTCTTTTCACTATATCACGGCGCCGCAAGACGGCTACATCACCCAGGCTATCCAACCCGGCATCGGCGAGACGGTCAAGGAAGGCGACCCCATTGTCAGCATTATGCCCCAGCATTACGAACTGGCCGTAGAAATGTATTTACGGCCAATGGATCTGCCGCTTGTTTCTGTGGGGCAGGAGGTGCGCTTTATCTTCGACGGCTGGCCCGCCCTGGTCTTTACCGGCTGGCCCAACCAGTCGTTTGGCACCTATACCGGCCGCGTAGTCGCCATCGACAATACGATGAGCACCAACGGCGCCTATCGCATACTGGTGCGCCCCGATGAAAATGCCGAAACCTGGCCTACAGCCCTGCGCCCCGGCTCGGGCGCCAACGGCATCGCCCTGCTCAACGACGTGCCCATCTGGTACGAAATATGGCGCCAACTCAACGGATTTCCACCCGATTATTACCAGGAGAATACTATCGAAAAACCCAAACTAAAAGCGCCGGCTAAATCGGTGAAGTAATACACATGAAGAGGAGTTATTTGCATTTCTGCCGTTTTTTCTTGTTCTCCATATTCTCCATGGCGGGTGCGGTTCATTTCGCTTTCGCGCAAATACCTGCCGATACCGTTTTTGTGTTTACCCAAAATGACTACCTCTCGTGGGTCAAAGACCGGCACCCGGCAGCCCGGCAGGCCCTGTTGCTCCTCCAACAGGCTGAAAACGCCGAACTGGCCGCCCGCGGCGGCTTCGACCCCAAACTATACAGCGATATCCAGCAAAAATCTTTCGACGGCAAAACGTATTACACTATTAGCGAAAGCGGCATAAAAATACCCACCTGGTTCGGCCTCGAACTCAAAGGCGCCTACCTCAGCGCCGGCGGTATCAACCTCAACCCCGAAGGGAAGCTGCCCGATGCCGGTCAGGCCGTGCTGGGCATCAATGCCACCCTGCTCCGCGGACTGCTCATCGACGAACGGCGCGCCGCCCTGCAACAAGCCAAACTACTGGCTGCCATGAATGACGCCCAACGCCGCCAAACGCTCAACGACCTGCTATTGGACGCAGCAACTACCTACTGGAATTGGGTGGCAGCCTACAACGAAATGCGCATATTGGAACAAGCCCTGCAGATAGCCCAAAACCGGCAACGCGGTATCGTGGAAAGTTACCTCCAAGGCGACAAACCCGCCGTGGATACCCTCGAAGCTTTTATTCAGATCCAAACCCGGCAATACGAACTCAGCGATGCCCGGCTGGCCTATCGCAACTCTACCTTGCAATTGTCGAATTTCATGTGGGACGACTCCGGCAATCCTCTCGCGCTCAGCGGCAACTGGCGGCCGCCAACGGCAGCCGAATTGCCTGCCGGTATGCCAGTGCCGCCCCTCGACGAATTACAAACGCAATTATTACAACGCCACCCCGCTTTGCGATTGTACGACGCCAAAATCGCCCAGCTCGATATCAGCCGCCGGCTGGCCTCCGAACAACTCAAACCCCAGCTCGACGTGTCGTACAACCTGCTCGGCGACGGCGCCCGCTTCGGCGCTTACCGCAAAGACGATAGCAGTGACCTGCAAAACCTGCTTTTTCAAAATTACAAATGGCAAATCACTTTCGGCTTCCCCCTGTTACTGCGCAAAGAACGCGGCAAGCTGGAAGAAGTAAAAGTGAAAATAGCCGACGCCGGACTAGGCCTCCAACAAAAACAACTGGAATTGCGCAACAAGCTGGAAAGCTACTACAACGAAACGCTCAACACCGAGCAACAGATAACCCTGTATTCCTCCATGATCGACAACTACCAGCGCCTCCTGGATGCCGAAAATCGCAAATTCGGGCTTGGTGAAAGTTCTATTTTTCTCATCAATACCCGCGAGCAAAAACTCATCGAAGCCCAACTCAAGTTGGCCAAGCTAAAGGCCACGCTGCCCAAACTGCGCCTGGGAGTGGATTGGGCCGTGGGAGGGAGTTTGTTGTAGTCCAATAGTCTCTCCCCTACCTACCCTGCTACTTCCTCATAAATGTGGATATAATGCCCTGCTGCCCGCTCCCACGAAAAGTCGATCTGCATCACCTTGCTGCGCAGCAGATCGAAATCATCGCGGTGGTTGTAATAGAGGTCGGCGGCGCGATAGATGGCCATCGCGGCATCTTCGAGACTGAAATTGTTGAAGCGGATGCCCCTTCCTATGCCGCTGGGTTCGCCGATATCGGGTACGGTATCTTTAAGCCCGCCCACTGATCGCACAATAGGGATCGTGCCGTAGCGCATGGCATACATCTGGTTGAGACCGCATGGCTCGATACGCGAAGGCATAATGAGGAAATCGGAGCCGGCGTAGATCTGGTGGGCCAGGGCTTCGTTGTATTCGATGGTGCAATCGAAGCGGCCACGGAATTGCTGGGCCAGGTGGCGGAAGGCATCCTGCAGGCGGGGCTCGCCGGTGCCTTCGAGGATGAGCGATACGCGCATACCGCTTTGGAGCACGCGCGCATAAACGTCGGGCAACAGGTCGACGCCTTTTTCATTCACCAGCCTGCCGATAAAGCTAATCAGCGGCATGCTGGGGTCAATATTGAATCGCTGGGCGAGGATGCGCTTGTTTTCGGCCTTGTAGGCTTCGACGTCTTCGCGCAGCGGATAGGCGATAAATTGGTCGGTATGCGGATTCCACACCTGCGCGTCGATGCCGTTGAGTATGCCGGCACATTTGTGTTGCTCGTGCCAAAATAGCCATTCCATGCCTTGGGAATCCTGGCGCAATTCTTCGAGATAACTCGGCGATACGGTAGTGACCCGCCAGGCGTTTTTTACGCCGGCGGCCAGGGGGCAAATCGTATCGGCCCAGTCGAGCAGGCCGCGCGCATTTGCATCAAAAAAGGGCATGAGGTACATATTGCGCCAGCTAAACGCCCCGTGGTAAGCGCCGTTGTGGATGGTAAATACGGTGGGGATATGGCGCAGCGCCCCATACTCGGGGCAGTGTTTTATCATAAAAGGAATGAGCCCGGTATGGTGGTCGTGGCAGTGCAATACCAGCGGGTGACTGGGTGAATTGACGAGCCATTGCAACACCGCCTGCTGAAAACACAGGTAGCGCTCCACTTCATCATTGTAGGTATAACCGCTGGGATCGGCGTAGATGCCCGGCCGGTCGAACAAACCGGGGATATTGGCCACAAAAAATGGAAATTCGAGGCTATTGCCCGTTTCCTGCTCAATGGTAAAAGGCACGTATCGATTGTGCATCCGCACCGCACCCCGGTAGACTGTGGTAAAATGGTGCGATTCAATCCATTTGAGCCGGTATTTGGGAATAATGACGCCCGTGCCGACGCCGGCTATATTCAAGTATTTGGGCAGGGCGCCTACTACGTCGCCCAATCCGCCGGTTTTTGCCGCGGGATAACACTCTGCGCTGATGTGTAATATCTTCGTACTGGGTTCGAGATGTTACGTTTGCAGTACGTAAGGTAAGAAAAACATGGTGGTTATCTGCTCTCTGTTATCCGTTATTTAATTCAACATCAAGCATCAAAAAAATAATCATAGCCGTTAAGCGGTTTGAGCATAGCAATTGTATTGGGGCCCGACGTGATCGTCTGGTAATTGTTGTTTCTGAGATGGGCAATACATTCCTCCAGTTCGTCTTTTGATAAATGACTGCTTTCAAAGACAATCATGCGGGGTTTTGTTTTTTCAACATTAAACATCTTAATAATCTGATAATCAAAACCTTCTGTATCAATTTGCAGGAGGTCTATTTTATCGATATGGTACGTCGACAATAACTTTTCAGCGCTGATCAGGGGCACCTTTTCCGTGACGATTTGTTCCTCCAGATTGGCCGGGATGGCTATTTTTTCCTTGGCGGCGTTTTTGGCTACATGCCCCGAGTCAAACGCTTTTACAAGCACTTCTTTGTCAAAAGTGGCCAGGCCGGTGGCCCAGCGGGCGTTGCTAAAGCCTATTTTGTATAGGTTGAGATATCCGTCTTTTTCGCCCAAAGCAGCGTTTAGGGTAACGATGCCTTTGTTTTTGCGGTATATTTTAGATAGAAATTCGTCGTAAACGTGTTTTTGCGGCTCCAGCAAAACGCCCTTCCAGTTGTCGCGTTTGATAAACTTGTGGATAGGGTCGTGTGTAATCCCATCGTTGGCGCCGATTTGAATGACGGTAAAATCGCCTTTTTGGTTAGTAGAATATTCGCTTAACAAGTAGGCAAGCGATCCTTTTTTAGGGGAATAAAAATATTTATAAAAGCCGGTGAATAAAAAAGAGTTGCGCTCGCTGAGTATAAACCGCAGCTTTTTGTAAAAGCCTGATAGTCGCCTTTTCATGAAACGTGTTTGGGCACTGCGCCTGGTCTGTTTTTGCTACAATGCTTGTGTTAATAATTGTTTGGACAAAAAAGGGCGCTTGCCGTCATGGAAAGCGCCCGCCAAAGGTAGATTTTTTCTATGAATACCGGTTTATCCCCGGCGTCTTTCGAGCAGTATCATCATCATGAGTCCCAACACGATACGGTCTTCTTCGCCTTCTTCAAACTCGCTGAGCTTGGATACGGAAAACTGACGGCCCCAGAAAGAAGGTTCTTTTTTCAACCTCGCCACCAGGTCGCCGTTGGGTCTTTTTACGATATAAGAAGGATTAAACAGGTATCCCGTCAATATACCCAAAAAGGGAATTTCGCTTAAAAGCGCGTCGGCGACTTTTATCCAGCCGTTTTCTTCCTGAATGACAAGGTCTTGCTGTTGCTTTCCGTCGAAAATTTCGTAATGCGCTTTCCACAGCGAAGCCCAGCCTTTTCTGGCTATGCGGCCAATATCTTTTCCCATTTTATCGGTAAAAGTATAAGTGACCGAAAAATCGATCCATTTGTTGGCTTTGATGGTGTAGTGCACAATAGACTTCGTCTCATTATTGAACACGGTAATTTCATCAACGAGCTTCAACAGTTTCTGCTTTACGTAAGCTACGGTTTGGCCTTTGGCGTCTTTTGCGGTAAAATCATTGGACAGCGTCGAAATCCGAAAAGTGAAATCGAGCGGGAATGAAAGGTTTTGCATAATTGAGGGTTATTTAGTTTTAGTGTTTATACCGCAAAGTTGTACTTATTAACAATAGGTGCTAAACCGCTTCTACTTTTTCCGTTTCTACTTCTTCAAGTGCATGCACATTGGCCGATTTGCTGGAGAGGTAGGTGTAAATTGCCGGCACGACGTAAAGCGTAAGCAGCGAAGAGAAAATGAGTCCTCCAATGACGGCAATACCCATCGATACGCGGCTTTCGGCGCCGGCGCCCAGTGCCAGGGCGATGGGCAACGTACCGAGAATAGTCGACAAGCTGGTCATGAGGATGGGCCTCAGGCGCGAAGCCGAAGCATCTTTGATAGCTGCCAGGTGGTCGAGCCCTTGTTCTTTTCGCTGGTTGGCGAATTCTACGATAAGAATTCCGTTTTTAGCCACGAGCCCCACCAACATGATAATGCCGATTTCGCTAAAGATATTGAGCGTTTCTTCAAAATACCACAGCGAGAGTATGGCGCCCACAAGTGCCAGGGGCACCGTAAACATGATAATCAGCGGATCGACGAAACTTTCGAACTGTGCAGCCAATACGAGATAGATCAGTACAATGGCCAACAGAAAGGCGAAAATCAGGCTTGAAGAGCTCTCTGCAAAGTTTTTGGACTCTCCGGTGAGGGCCGTTTGGTAACTATCATCGAGCACCTTGTCGGCAATAGCTTCCATGGAGGCGATGCCATCGCTGATGGTTTTGCCGTCGGCAAGGCCCGCCGAGATAGTAGCCGACACAAAGCGGTTGAAACGGTATAGGGTAGGCGGCGTGGTTTGCTCTACCAATGTAACCAGGTTGTCGAGCTGCACCATGTTGCCGTTGCGATTGCGCACATACAGCGAGCGCACGTCGATGGGTTTGTTGCGGTCGCCCCGCTGGATTTGCCCAATCACCTGATACTGCTGCCCATTGAGCAGAAAATAGCCGAACCGCTGTCCGCTAAGGCCCAATTGCAGGGTCTGTGCAATATCGAGTACCGAAACGCCCAGATCCTGGGCTTTTTGCCGGTCAATATCGATGCGGATTTCGGGTTTGTTGAATTTTAGGTCTACATCCACAAAAGTAAAGGTAGAATCCTGGCGGGCAGCCCCCAGGAATGCGGGCACCGCTTCTTTGAGTTTGTCGAAATTGGGCGCCTGGATTACAAACTGCACGGGCAGACCGCCGCGCTGGTCGCCGATGGTGGGCAACTGCGTGACGATGGTACGCCCGGCTGTCATGTTCATTATCTTTGGCGAAAGGGCGCCGAGTATCTCTTTTTGAGAACGCTCTCGCTTTTCGGAATTTGTTAAAATAATATTCAGAAAACCGGTATTCACAGAAGAGGAAGCCCCGAAACCCGGAGAAGTAACCGAAATGAGCCCCTCTAGTTCGGGTACATCTTTTTGTACCAATTCGACGAGGTCATCCATATAAGCTTCCATGTATTCGAAGGTCGAACCTTCGGGCGCCGTAGCAATTCCGCGCAACCTGCCGCGGTCTTCGAGCGGGGCCAGTTCTGCGGATAAGTTGTTGCCCACCGAATAGATCAGGTAACCCGAAACAATCATAATGACAATCGCCAGCCAGCGCACGCGCAGGAAGCGGTCGAGGGTCCAGGAATAGGTATTGGTCAAGCCTACAAAAAACGGCTCGGTGACGCGGTAAAACCAGGGATGCTGATCGCGTTGCTTAAGTATGCGCGACGAAAGCATGGGCGTTAGCGAAAGGGCTACGAATGCCGAGATGATAACCGCGCCGGCAATTACTACGCCAAATTCGCGAAAAAGGCGGCCGGTGAGCCCCTGCAGGAAGATCACAGGTAAGAATACGCACACCAATGCTACTGTGGTGGCAAGTACGGCAAAAAAGATCTCTTTGGACCCCACTATGGCCGCTTGCATGGGGGTCATGCCTTTTTCTATTTTGGCATAAATATTTTCGAGTACCACGATGGCGTCGTCAACCACAATACCGATAGACAAGACGATACCCAGCAAGGTTAATACGTTGATGGAGAAACCGGCGAGGTACATGATAAAAAATGCGCCGATGAGCGAGATGGGTATGGCCAGTGCAGGTATCACGGTACTGCGCCAGTCGCGCAAAAACAAGAAAATGATGAGCACCACCAGCACGAAGGCCATCAATATCGTTTCTTCCACTTCCTTGATAGAAGCGCGGATATATTCGGTTGTATCAAAGCCTATTCCTACTGTAATATCGGCAGGCAAATCTTTTTTGATCTGTTCGAGCCGTTTGTATACTTCGTCGGCAATCTCTATGTGGTTGGAGCCGGGTTGTGGAGTCACGGCATTGCCCACCATCGGTACGCCATCGCGTTTGAGAATGGTGCGCAGGTTTTCGGGGCCCAACTCAGCGAAACCTATATCGCGAAAGCGCACAATATTGCCATTTTCTGCCTTGAGGATCAGGTTGTTAAATTCCTCGGGGGTAGTAAGACGCCCCAGGGTGCGCACGGTCAACTCGGTGGTGTTGCCTTCTACACTACCCGAGGGCAATTCGATATTTTCGCGCTGGAGGGCGTTGCGCACGTCAAGAGAAGTAAGCTGATAGGCGGCCAGTTTTTTGGGGTCTATCCACAGGCGCATGGCGTATTTTTTCTGACCCCAGATGCGGATTTCACTTACGCCGTTGATGGTTTGCAGGCGTTCTTTAAATGTATTTTCGGCAATATCGCTGGGTTCGAGCAGCGAGCGCTGGTCGCTCCGGATATTGATAAAAATAATAGGCTGCGAGTCGGCGTCGGCTTTGGCTACCACCGGGGGGTCGGCGTCGATAGGCAATTGGCCTACTACCTGCGATACCTTGTCGCGCACGTCATTAGCGGCGGCTTCGATATCGCGCTCCAGGTTGAATTCTACGGTCACCGTACTGCGGCCGTCGCGGCTCACCGAAGTGATCGAGCGGATACCTTCGATACCATTGACCGACTCTTCGACGACTTCGGTAATTTGCGATTCGACAATATTGGCATTTGCGCCGATATAAGAGGTTGAGACCGTCACAATGGGCGGATCGACGCTGGGGTATTCGCGGATGCCCAGGTAGCTCAAGCCTATAAAGCCGAACAGCACAATTGCTATCGCCATTACAGTGGCTAATACAGGGCGTTGTATACTGGTGGATGATAAACTGCTCATGCGCTGCAGGGTTTATTGCATGGAGGTAATAATAACATCTGCGCCCGGCTTGATCTGTAATACGCCGGTAGTGATCAAAGTATCTCCTTCTTGCAAGCCGCTGATTACCTGGATGTCTGCATCCTGGCGCAGGCCGGTTTCAATAACTACCGGCTGTGCTTTGCCATTGCGATATACATACACCTTCTTGCCGCCCAACTCGGGCACTACGCTTTCGGTGGGTATCATAATAGTTGCCGCATAAGATTGGAGGCTGACAGTGACGGTAGAGAAAGCGCCAGGCAAGATCAGCCCACGATCATTAGGCGCGGAAGCTTTGAGCTTATAGGTGCGGGTAGCGGCGTCAATATTGGTTCGGCGGCGGCTACTGTTGCATTGAAATTGCCGGCCACGCCGTCGAGTTTAAACTGCACGCGCGTGCCGGGTTTGACGACTTGAGAATACCGCTCAGGCACCGAAAACTCGAGTTGTATGGGGTTGATATTCACCAGCGAGATAATAGGGCTGCCGGGGGAGAGGTAACTGCCCTCGCTGATTTGGCGCAAGCCCAATTTGCCGCTGAATGGCGCCTTTATTGTCCGTTTTTCTACTTGGGCGTCGTTGAGGGCAATTTCGGCTTTTACTTTTTCTACTTCGGCTTTGGCCACTTCGTATTCCTGGAGACTCACGCCCTCTCTATCGTAGAGTGCTTTGAGACGCTCCGAAATTTTGATATTGAGTTCTTTTTGTACCTCCAGGCGCTTGCGTTCTGCCTGCAATTCCGATACGTCGAGTTGAACAAGTGGAGTTCCTTTCCGAACGGTAGTTCCCTCTTTAAACAAAATTTTCGCCACCTTGCCGGGCACTTCACTACTGATGGTTACTTCTTCATTAGGAGAAGTAGATCCGTTTACGAGTATATAGTCGTCAAGAGCGCCTTTGGAAATAACCATGGCTTTTACAGGCACGGGGCCCTGGCCGAATGGGCTGCCTTTAGGGGCAGTGGATGGAGCGGCAGTTGCTTCCGCCTCTTCTTTACCGCCCAATACGTTGGTGCGATACAAAATAAAAATAACAGCAAGTAGGAGGATACCTACGATGGCAATATTGCGAATGCGTCGATTCTGATTCATATGAGTCGGTTGACATTTAAGGCCTGTAAATTACTTATTTCCATTTAATATTGCACCCCCCGCTGGGGTATTGCTTCTCATCGACAAGGCCACCTTCGAGAACGGCGTCGAGGGCTGCACGCAAATCGCGGCCGTCGAGGGGCTCCTGGTTGGCAGGGCGCGAACGGTCGAGCCGTCCCCGGTATACCAATCTGCGATTGCCGTCAAATACATAAAAATCAGGCGTACAGGCGGCATCATAGGCCCTGGCTACTTCCTGCATTTCATCGTATAGATAGGGAAATGTATATCCGGCCTGGACGGCTGTTTCTTTCATCTTGTCAGGGCCGTCATCAGGGTATTTCACCGCGTCATTCGAACTGATGCCTACAAAACTAACGCCTATGGCCTGGTATTCGCGGGCCAGCCTGCTTATTTCGGGGTTTACATGCACTACATACGGACAGTGGTTGCACAGAAACATGACAACTGTGGCCTTATCAGAAATGATATCGTCAAGCGAAACCATGTTTCCGCTCACTGTATCGGGTAGTGCAAAATGTGGCGCCTGAGTTCCCAAAGGCAGCATGGTGGATTCGGTGTAAGCCATTGTTTTAGCGTTTAGCTGTTAGCAGTCAGGGCTTAGGGGCTAACAACTGACTGCTAAGCCCTGACTGCTAACAGCTATTAATTACAAGCCGGATTAATCCCCAGCACATAATTCTCCACCACCCGGATAGCGGGGGCGGCTTCTGCGCCGGCAAAACCGGTGATCATTTTGTCTTGCAGTTTTTCAGCGGCCAATTGGGTGAGTTGGGCGGCAACGGGAGTATACGACCAGTGCCATTTTTCTTCGTGATAACCTGTGGTGCGCCCCGCCGAATAAGGCTGACAAAAGCCAAAAGCAGGGGCATTGGCTACCAGCCAGCCATATACCTTTTTACCTTCGCCGGTGAGAAAATGTTCATCTTCCAGCGAATTGAGGTCGATATCTGTGCCCCAATGGTGGCGGGAAGCGCCGGGCATAGCACTGTATTCCAGTATTTTCAGGGCGCGTTTTTTGGGGTCGGGTATCGTTTTCGACAGATCCTGTCCGTCCACTTGCTTGCGGCCGGTCCATTTGGCTTCCCAGAGACCCTTTTGATAATCGAAATTGCGGGTGGCCGAAATGATTAGCAGGTTGATACCGTCTTGTTTGGCGGCTTCGTGCATCCGCTGAAAAGCCTCATAGGCGTCTTTGCGCAGATACATACCCTCGCGGCTGGCAAGCGATGGCGCCACAAGCGTAAAATCAGGGTGTTTGGCCGGGTCAAACTGCCCCATAAGATAATCTGTATCGAATGCTGCGGATGGTTTTGGGGATGGCTCAGCAGGAGTTTTGCCCAGCGACAAAGTGGCGCCGGACGGCTGGCCGCTATTGCCCGAAGGCGGCGAACAGGCCGTCCATCCAAGTAGTATAATTCCTAACAAAAGACGCATATAGTCGGTTCTAATTTAAAAAATCAATGTAGTTGTTTAGGAGGGTTTAGCGTTAGGGTTTAGCGATTGGGTTTAGCTAAACTGCGCATGCACTAAACCCTAATGCTAGACTATTACAAATCAATACTCAAATTCCATTCGCTCAGAAGGAAAATCAAAAAGGCATTTTTCCTTGATGAGCGTAGCTACTTTAGCCGGCACCATGGCCTCCCAGCCCGGTTCGCCCTGATGGAGCATAGACAACACCTCCTTAGAGAATATGTGTAAAATCTCGGGATTATAACCCGTCACATCTTCTATTTGCCGATTATCGAGCAGGTGCTGATAGATAAATTTGATCCCTTCCGGAATGGGCATATGCCGGGCCGTCATGAGTTCGTCGCTGCCTTCCTGCATAGCCGGGTATACGTACATACGCACATTGGCGGTGAATAGTTCGCCAAAAGCCGCCAACAAGCTACCTTCCCGGTTGTGATAGTATTTTTCATTCACCAGGTCGAGCAATTCGCGCACGCCCGTGACCAGTCCCAACCGGTTAATTTTAAATTCCGACAGGTAAGCGATCAGTTTTTGGTATTCCCCGCAATCGGTGATCAGCACCATTTGCCCCAGGGCGTTGAGTAATTCTACACGGTCGAGGTAGTCCTGCTCGTCCATTTCGCCTTCGGCGCGCAGATTATCGAGGGTGATCTCGGTAAGCAGGCAGCTTTTCGAGGCGTCCACATCGGGGTCTTGCCTGAATTGCTGGAAACTGGCGCGCAGCATGTCAAGGTTGACCAGGGTGGGTGGGCGAAAACTACCTCGAACGACCAGCGCATCTTTTTTATAAATAGATTCGGAGGGGTGCATCGAGCGTCGGTCGGGGCCGAACATGGCTACTTCAGTGAGTCCGTGTTTGACCAGCCAAAGGCAGAGCAGTCGATTGTCTACCGATTCAAAATCGGGACCCGTGAGGCGCACCATGTCTATCCTGGCACGGCCGCGAAGGCCGTCGTAAAGCGATTGGAGTAATACCTCCGGGTCGTTGGGGTAGCGATAGCAGGCGTAGATCAGGTTGACGCCCAGGATGCCGATTGCTTGTTGCTGGAGGTGGTTGTCGTTGTCGAGCAGGCGTACATGTAGTACCAGGTCGTTGGGTTCACTGCCGGGATGAAGCTGAAAGCGAAGGCCCATCCAGCCGTTCCCTTTGATGGTGCGCTGATAATTCAGGGCCGACACCGTATCTGCAAAAATAAAAAAGTTGGTATCGGGGCGTTCGTGGCGCAGGCGGGCAAACATCAGCTCGTATTCGTGGTCGAGCATTTTATACAACCGGCTTTCGCAAACATACCTTCCGCTCGGCTCCGAACCGTAAATATGGTCGGAATATACCTTGTCGTATGCCGACATAGTTTTTGCGATCGTGCCCGCTGCGGCCCCCACCTGAAAGAAGTAACGCGCCACTTCCTGCCCTGCTCCTATTTCGGCGAAAGTGCCGTAAATAGAAGGGTCTAAGTTAATTTCCAGTGCTTTTTGTTCGGTTTCTAACCAGCGCCGGCTCATGAGCTATTGTTTTATTAGTGCGCAAAATTAGGGAAATTGCACGTGCTTTGTAACACAACGAAAGTAATACCGTTATGGTTGACGAGCTTAATAAATCAGATACCGATGAAAAAGCAAATTGCCCTTATCGCAGCAATGAGTGAAAACCGGGTAATAGGCCTGCACAACCGCCTGCCCTGGCATCTGCCCGCCGATTGGGAGCATTTTCGGCGCACAACCTCCGGCGCACCTTTTATTATGGGCAGAAAAAGCTACGAAACAGCTGACGCACTATTGTCGGATTATAAAAATGTGATCATTTCCAATAGCGAAAACCTCGCTTTGTGCAGCCATTGTAAGCAAGCGCACAGCGTAGCCGAAGCGCTGCAGCTGCTGGCCGATGAACCCCTGGTTTTTATCCTGGGAGGCGCCCAGGTATTTGAACAGACGATTCACCTTGCAGACTTGATGTACCTCACTATCGTGCACCACCAATTCGATGGCGACGCTTTTTTTCCCGAAGTGAACTGGGCGGAATGGGAGCTTTTAAAACAGGATAATCACCCCACAGACGAACGCCACGCCTATGCCTTTTCAATAAATGTTTACAAAAGAATAGCTTAATCCATCATTTGTCGGATGTTATACATCAATATATGCGATTTATCATTGTAGCAGAATAAGTACAATGCTTATCTTTGCCCCCTTAGAAACTCATTTTGAATTTTAGCAACATTTCAATATCATTTAAACAGGCTATCGGTTATGAAGAAAATCTTTACCCTATTCGCTTTTCTGGCGCTCTTCGGAGCACAGTTAAATGCCCAGATGGCGCCCGGAAGTATTGTACCCAATTTCACAGGTACGGATATTAACGGCAACACATGGGAACTCTACGAACTGCTCGACCAGGGCAAAACCGTAGTAATCGATGTATCGGCTACCTGGTGTGGCCCTTGCTGGAACTACCACAACACTCACGCGCTCGAAAATCTGTATAACACCTACGGTCCCAACGGCACCGACGAAATGATGGTGCTCTGGATTGAAGGCGACCCCAGCACCGGCATGGCCGACTTGTTGGGCCAGACTGCCGCTTCGCAGGGCAACTGGGTAGAAGGCACCCCTTTCCCCATTATTGATGACGCCGCAATAGGTGACATCCTGGAAATTACTTATTTCCCCACTATCTATCACGTCTGCCCCAACCGCATTATTAACGAAATCGGCCAGGTCGGCGTCGATGCGCTCTATGCTGCCAACGGCGACTGCTTGTACCAGTTTGGCGACAACAATGCGGGTATCCTCAAGTATGAAGGCTTTACAGGCACTTTCTGCGATGCTATTACCTTTGCACCTTCTGCAAAAATCCAGAACCTGGGCCTCACGGCGCTCACGTCAGCTACGCTCGACCTGATCATCAACGGCAACCTGGTTGAGCAGATTGAATATGCAGGCAACCTGGCAACCTACAACTTTGCAGACGTAGAATTCAGCGAGGTTACGCTTATCGAAAACTCGGAAATCGAGATCCGTGTCAGCTCGGTTAACGGCGTTGCAGATGAAGATACCTCTAACGATGCTACCGTCGTCAATGTTAACCTCGGTCCTGAAATCGACCGCAACAACGCTACGGTAGAGGTGAGAACCGACCAGTACGGCGTAGAAACTTACTGGGAATTGCTCGACGGCAATGGCAACGCACTTGCTTCGGGCGGTAACCCCGGTATATTCACCGGCGATGTAGCACCTGGCGCCTATAGCGGTAATACTACCTATACGCAAGATGTACTGCTGCCCGCCGACGGCTGTTTCGAGTTCAAGATTTATGATGCTTACGGCGATGGTATTTGCTGTTCATTCGGCAACGGCAGCTACAGCCTCATTACCGACGAAGGCGAAACGCTGTTCACAGGCGCCGAATTCGGCGCAGAAAGCGCTCACCCGTTTGAGGTATTCGGCGCTTCTACGATTAACAACAGCGCGCGTATCGTTACTTACACCGGCGAATCGGGCGTATTCTGCCTCGAACTCACTTATGCTCCCGAAATTTTGATCCAAAACTCGGGCGCCAATGAGATCACTTCTGCAGTTATCGAGGTGTTAGTCAATGGCGTAGTAGTCCAGACTTACACCTGGACAGGCAGCATCACTACCGGCAATTATGCTAACGTAACGCTCGATGAAATTACGCTCACCGACGACGCCGATGTAGATTTTGTGATCACAACCATCAACGGCGAAGCAGACGAGTATGCAGATGACAACTCGTATTCCACTTCTTTCTTCCGCAGCGACGACATCACCAATGAACAAGTGCTGACTATGGAAGTGAAGGGTGACCAATACGCCTATGAAACGTTCTGGTATATCAAGGACGACGCAGGTAATGTTATCGCTTCGGGTGGCAATACGGTAGTAGGCCCCAACGGCGGCGGCGCTCGCGTAGCCACGGCCGGCAACCCCGGCGCTTATGCAGCCAACTCGCTCAATACCCAGCAGGTAACCCTGCCGGTCGATGCTTGCTACGAAGTAGTTGTAGTAGACGACTGGGGTGACGGCATCTGCTGCCAGTACGGAAACGGCTACTATCGCCTGAAAGAACCCAATGGCACTATCGTTGCATCTGGCGGTACATTTACTGACTATGCCACCAGTCCGTTCGCTTATCAGGAAGCAGTATCTGTTCCTGAATTGACGGAAGTAAGCCAGCTGAACCTCTTCCCCAACCCCGTTAGCAGCGAACTGATGCTGCAATTCGACCTCAGCGAGTCGATGCCTCTTCAGATCAGCATTTACAACGCTTTGGGCCAGAACTCCACCACGGCTTTTTCAGCTAACTACAATGCCCTCCAACACACTGTTCGTATCGACGCCTCTGCATATAGCAACGGCTTGTACTACGTGACGCTGCAAAGCGACGAAAAAGGCATCAGCAGGAAATTTGCGGTGACCCGTTAATTCGTCTATTGTACGACACAAACCACAATCAGTCCCGTTGTTGACTCAACGGGACTGATTTTTTTAGAACTTGTTTATTCGTTAATTTGTAGATGTTTTTGTCATTTTAATTCAAAAAAAGCATTTAACCTATGAAAGGAAATATACTCCTCCTGTTTTGCCTGGCCTTCGGCGTTAACCTTTTTGCCCAGGTTACCATCACCCCCAACCCGGTGATAGTGAGCAATATAATGCCAAACGACGTGGAAGGTATCGCCCACAGCCTGGCAAAAATACGCTGCCTCAGGTGAGAACTTATCGCTGGGATAGAAGCGTAGTACAAATGACCGAAGGCTGGAACGTGGCCGTTTGCGACAAAAACCAGTGCTATCTGCCAACTGTTGCCAGCCAGGAATTTGTGCTGGGCCCCAACGAAGAAGGCACGATGGATGTACACGTATATCCCAACGGCATTGCCGGCATGGCGATTATCGAGGTGGTCGTCACCGATGTGAATAATGCCAATAATACCGTTACAGGTCTCTATTATTTCAATACAATGCCTACCGGCGTGAATGAGGCAATCTGGGAAACCATCGACGTGTATCCCAACCCGAGCAACGGTATCTTTACGGTATCAGAAAACAACGCCGCTTCGCGCGTGCTGATCTTCGATCTGACCGGCAAACTGGTGCGCCAATTTGATTATGCAACCGATCAGTGGTACGATATCCGCGATTTGCAGCGCGGCGCTTATCTCGTCAAATTGATCGACCGCCACGGCGCGGAGATGATTAACAGACTCGTAAATAAGATGTGAGGTTATGCCTAAAGCTGTCGTTTTAGCTTTTCTTTTTACTTGTAGCTACTATCTGCTGCCGGCGCAGCACCTTGGCCATCGCGAGGTGCTGCGCCTGACAGTCGGCTCAGGCAGCACAGACTTCTGGCAATCGACACCTATCGCCATACCACTTGAAGAAGTAGCGCCTTTCCTCTCGTTTTTCGTCGTCTGGCAAGAAGTCGACACAAAAACCGAGGTGCGCTTTTCAGCCGATGGCCAAAGATGGGAAAACTGGCAGCCCTAAATAGAGAAGTTCATAACCCCGATAAACTCATCAGCGAACAAATTTTTGCAGATAATACCAGCCGCTTTTTTCAATTGCGATTGACCGGCCAGCCCCAGGAACTGGAATGTCACTTTTACAACCCAGGCATTTCTATTGATACAAACCTTCAGCCCGAAGGAAATCTGGAAAGCCTGGCTTGCCCCTGTGTGCAACCGGCCTACCTCACCCGCAACCAATGGTGCCCCGCCGGCAATTGTCCGCCCAATCCAGATCCAAGCATTACTTCGGTCAAACACCTCATCGTACACCATTCTGCAGGCGCCAATTCGTCTTCCGACTGGCCGGCGGTGGTGCGCTCGATCTGGGATTTCCACGTAAATGGCAACGGCTGGGCGGATGTCGGCTACAACTGGCTGATAGACCCCAACGGACAGGTATACGAAGGCCGCGGCGACAATATCCTGGGCGCCCATTTTTGCGGTACCAATAGCTTTACGATGGGCGTTTGTATGCTGGGCACTTTTACTTCCGTAACGCCCGCAACTAACGCCGTCAATAGCCTCCAATCCCTGCTGGCCTGGAAAAGCTGCGATTCAGGCCTATTGCCCTTCGACAGTGCCTTCCACGCTCCCTCGGGGTTAGTGCTCGACCGCATCGGCGGCCACCGCGACGGCTGCGCCACAGAGTGCCCCGGCACAATGCTTTATGCGATGCTGCCTGCTATTCGCAGTAATGTTTCGCAGTATATTGACAACGATTGCACTACGGTTTCAGCCTTTGACCCTGCCCTAAATGAATTTTCAGTGAATATATCTCCAAATCCTGCTAATTCCAGCGTTACTTTTACCATTAAAAACCGGCTCGAAGGAGAAGTAGAAGTGGCGATGCTTGACATGAGCTCGCGGCCTATCCTGGCGCCGCGTCGAATATTCAAATCGGGCCTCGAAATGCAACATACTTTTCCCGTCGACCAGTTGCAGCCTGGCATTTATTACATCCAATTGCGCATGGCCGGGCATACGGGACTTTTCAAAGTACTCATTCAGCCGTGAAATCCTGATACGCAGGAAGGTGCCTGGCAGGCTTAGAAGGAGGGTGAGAGAGTGAGAGGGTGAGAGTGTGGGATTTTTTTTATGTTCTTCAGGCAACTTCTTACCTTGGAATAGCACCAATCAGGCTATAAAATCGATCATTGGATCCTGGCGATCAATATCTGCTACAGGGTTGCCGCAAAGGAAATGCGAAGGCCCAGAAGTCGCTGTACGAAAAGTACAAGACGACCATGTTTCGCCTATGCCTGCGTTATGCGGGCAACAAAGAAGAAGCCGAGGATCTTTTGCAGGATGGATTCATCAAGGTTTTTGCCGATTTACACCAATTTAAAGGCGAAGGTCCTTTGGGCGCCTGGATCAGACGGGTGATACTCAACGTGGTATTACAGCATTTGCGCCGGCAAAAATTGGTCACCGTGAGCCGGGAAGTACCTGAAGAAGCCGACGAAGAGCAAGATGAATCACCTTTTCCCCTCGACGCCCAGGTCTTGACGATTTTATTGCAACAATTACCCGTCGGGTATCGCACCGTACTTAACTTATTCGTACTCGAAAACTATTCCCACGCCGACATTGCTGCCAGTCTGGGAATTAGCGTCAATACCTCCAAAACCCAATTGCTAAAAGCTAAAAAAATGCTCCGAAAACTGGTAGCCTGCAGGCTGGCAGATAAAACATGAGAGATGAGAGAAGAAGATTGGATTAAAGCTGCTAATGCCGAGACACCCCAGGCCGGGGGCGGCTGGGATAGCCCCTCCGGAGAGGTTTGGGCAGGCATCCAGGCTGCCTTGCAACAGCGCAGGCGCCGCCGCATGTTGTTCTGGTGGTGGCTGGGGGCAGGAGTCACGGCTTTGGCGCTGCTGGCCTGGGTTTTGCATAGGCCGGAACCCGGAATAGTCGCCACGCTTTCCGACCAAAAATCATCTACTGTACAAGCACCCCCAGAGGAATCTATCAGACTCTCAGACTCTCAGTCTAATGTCGCCAACTTAAGCTTCAAAGAGAGGCGCATGTTTACTAAACTTCCAAAGTTTAGTAAACATAGAACGCTTAAGTTGACGACATTAGACTCTCAGACTGTTAGTATTCTCCCAGACTATCCGGCTGTTAGACTATCAGCTTCAGAACAAGCAACAGAACTTCCCAAAAAAACACCTGTACTACTGGAAAACCCGCCGCCGGCTATACCGGCTGTGACAAATAGCGTTATTCGCACACCCCGTTGGTGGGCTGGTATATCGGGCGCCTATCCCTTGCAGGCGGATTTATTGGCTGGGCAAAGCGAAATTCCTGCATACGCCGTTTTACAAGAAAAATTATCTCGCCGCCGCGATTGGAGTGCCCGACTGGGCCTTGATCACCGCAAATGGCGCTTTTATACAGGCGTGGGAATGTACAATTTGGATTTACGCACGCAACTAAGCACCCGCCTATTGTACGATCCGCAGCTTGAACGGCCTGCTTCCGATAACACGGTAGAGAGTACCTATGCGTTTAGCATGCCCTCTGGGTATGGCCGGATTGATTGCGAAGTTGATTTTTTCAGGAGCAGCGACAGGCCCGTCACGCCTGGCAGGGCGGTGCCCGTGCGCATCGAAAACCGGCAGCAATTGCAAATGATACAGGTACCGCTGGGCATTAATTACCGGCTGGCGCGTTGGGGAGCATTTTCAGCCAGGGTAGGTGGCGGGCTCTCCGCTAACTGGATCGTCGATCGCGATATGGAAATAAATGCGGCTTCTCGATTAGAGGGCCTCAACCTTCGGCGTGTGCGCCGACTGGCCAGTTCCGGCAATCGAGTAGAACCCGCCACCTGAGCGGTTGGCTGGAGGCTTCTGCCGGCTGGGCATTTAGCCCTTCGATTGAGTTGGCGGTGCAAACTTCATGGCATCAAACGCTTACGCCGTTAGCGAGTTTTGGGGATGGGAACGCCAAAGCCAGGCATGTAGCGGTAGGGGGAGGTATTTATTATAAATTCTAAATAAAATTCATCTCTTTCCCAGGCAACTTCACCCCCATTTTCGCACCATACCGGGCATAGAAAATTTCGTAATTCTTATAAAAAATCAAAAACGCGATAACAGATGAAAAAAATGCTCGTAATGCTCTCGCTGGCTTTGCTGGCTGCTTGCAACAGCAACGACCAAAGCGCTATTACCGATGATGAATTGATCATGTCGATTGCCGGCGCCGACGACCTCCGCGCTGTCGATGTAGCCGAACTGCCCGTGGTTATCACCGATTTTACCACCGAACAGTTTTTTGACTCGTTTATTGAAGAAGCTAATCTGGCCGTCGGACGCGGCTACGAATTGCTGTTGGGTAGCGGCGATTTGCTGTATTTCACTACCGAAGGCCGGCCCTTATTCATTCGTCGCTGGCAAGAGTTGAGCCGCTTGCGGGTATGGAATTCGCCTTGTGTTCGACCGTTTGCACAACTCGGACAGGTAGTGCGCCCTGCGCAGTTGCCGGCAACTATTGGCGAATACGTAGGCGCCAACTATCCCAACTACGAAATCCTGCGGGCTAAATTGATCAATGGGGAATACTACGTAGGCATTAGCCGCGGTATCGTGCTCAAATTCGACAGCGCCGGCAATTTCATCGAGGAAGTATCGCCGTTCCAGGAAACGCGTTGCGCTTGCCAGCCGGTGAATTACGATGCGCTACCTGCAGCAGTAGTGGAGTACCTCAACGCCAATTTCCCTGAAGCCGATTTCGCCCGCGCCTGCGCGCGCGAAAATCGCCTGTTGGTGTTGTTGACCAACGAAAATGGGCGTATTATTCTGGTATTCGGAAGAGATGGTGCGTTTTTATTCCAACGCGGATAATTATAACGACGTAGGGGTAGGCCTCGCGCCTACCCCTACGTTCGCGCCTACCGCGATGCCGCGGATGCGCGGCGTTCCTGCGCCGGGGGCGCATCCGAAGATTGTGCGGAGTCGAGCAACAGCATAATATCGGCGTCGGTGATATTTCCTTCGCCATCGGGGATGTGAATGGCAGATTGTAGCGCTTTGATAGCCTCTGCCTTATCACCGGTGGCCAGCAGCGCCTGGCCGTAGTTGTACCAGGCTTTGCGACGCCATTTATAATTGGAATCAAATGGCGAAAATTCGCGTTGCGTCACCAGTTTGAGCTCGGCTACAGCATTGGCGTATTCCTGTAATTTGAGATGACACTCGGCCTTTACCCGTCGCGCCTTCCAATAAATAGGCTGGAGGGGATCGAGGTTTTTATGCGCCTTTTCCAGGTCGGGTATGGCGCCGGCAAAATCGTTTTGTCCAATGCGCACAAAAGCGCGCCCAAAATAAGCGTCGGCTTTATTCGGGTTGATATCTATACTTTTAGAATAATCGTAGAGAGCGTCGGCGTAATTGCGCAGGCGCAGGTTGATAAATCCGCGGCGTTCGTAGGCCAGCGCATGACGCTCAAATTTTTCGATGGCTTTGCTCAGCGCCTCTTTAGCCTCGTCTTCCATCCCTGCCTCCATCAATTCGCGGCCTTTGATAAAAGCCTGCACGGCTATCTTGTCGCTTTGCGGTTCGATCATCATCTGGCTGATAATCTTGCCGTTGTCGGTCATCCAGGCACTCAGGTCGCCGGCGATGGCAAACTGGGCAACCTGTTCGAGCAGACTAACCGTATTGCGCCATGTCTTCTCGCTGACCTGCGTGATGAAACGCGGAATATCGAGCGAAGTCGTAGTCTCGAAGAAGATATCCTCGCTCTTGAAAATGATGTCGAGTTTGTAATAGTTCTCACGACGATGCTCGTAGAACTTGAGTACCTGCTCGAAGCTACGCGCACTGCCGAACTCTAGCCGACCGGAAAAAATGGATTTATATATCATAACGCCGCTGTTTTATCACAATAAGCAACTTGTGACCTCGATTCGGGCCGGCACGCATCATTAGCGGGCCAAAGCTCGACGGTCGCCAGGCCAAAAGGTCGTCGTGTTTGGAAACCCCATGCATTGGCGCACAGTGGCCAAAATTGCAATACAAGATTGCGCTAGTTAGTGGATTCCGTGGTTTTCTATAGTAGTATCAGTACAGGTCAAAGGGCTGCATTAGAACATGCAGTTAGTCCAGTCATTGTGTGTAATAAGAGAGTAACTCCAAATATAACTCAATGTTTTCACATTGTAAAGTTTTTTTGTGGAAAACTTACAAAAAAACTTGAATAACAACCTGTTACAAGGCAGGTGGAATTGCCGGCCTTAGGTTGATTATTTGGCGAAATATAGAAGTAAACAAATAAAGGTTGGGCGACATAGTGTTGTATAGCCAATAAAATATCAACTATTGCGCTGGCTTTTAGTCAATCGTTCCGGCTATTTTTATTTGTGATTCCTCAAACGCAATATCTCTTCTACTTCCTGCAGGCGATATCCTTTGGCGGCCAGCAATACCATGAAATGAAAGAGCAAGTCGGCGGCTTCGCCCAGGAAGAGCGCCTTGTCGTCGTCTTTGGCTCCTATGATCAATTCGACGGCTTCCTCCCCCACCTTTTGGGCTATTTTGTTGATGCCTTTCTGAAAAAGCGAGCTGGTATAAGAGCCTTCCAACGGGTACAACTGCCTCTGCTGTACAATGCGCTCGAGTACCTGCAAAAAGTTATCTGACCTGTTGTCTTCACCAAAACAAGTATCAGCGCCGGTATGACACACCGGGCCCTGGGGATGGGCTTTTATCAATAGCGTATCGGCATCGCAGTCGACGGCTATACTCACTACGTGCAGGGTGTGGCCCGAGGTTTCCCCTTTGGTCCACAAGCGTTGTTTGGACCGGCTGTAGAAGGTGACCAGGCCACCCGTACGCGTTTGTTCCAAAGCCTCTTCGTTCATATACCCCAGCATGAGCACTTTACCGCTGGTAGCATCTTGTACTATCGCGGGAACGAGCCCCCCATTTTTTTGAAAATCGATTGTCATTTGTATTATGTTAGAAACGCAAAATCTTGCGTCTGTACTCAACCCGCCTCCCTCGCCCCCTCGCCAAATCGCCCCCTCCCCTTCACCGCATCTCAACGCCCTGGCTGTGCAAATAGTTCTTCAGCTGAGGAATGGGTATTTCGCCAAAATGAAAAATACTGGCAGCGAGGGCGGCGTCGGCATGACCGGCGGTGAAGACGTCGAGGAAGTGGGACATCGAGCCGGCGCCACCGGAGGCAATGACGGGAATGCGCACCGATTGCGACACCGCCGCGGTAATATCGCAGGCGAAGCCTTGTTTGACGCCGTCGTGGTCCATCGACGTAAAAAGGATTTCGCCGGCCCCGCGGCTCTCGGCTTCTTTCACCCAATCGAGCAAGCGGATAGCCGTGGGTACGCGGCCGCCGTTGAGATAAACGAACCAATCGCCTTCGTGAAAGCGGGCATCGACGGCCAGCACTACAAATTGACTGCCGAAGTGGAGGGCCAGTTCTTCAATGAGTTGGGGGCTGCGCACTGCTGCCGAGTTAATAGAAATTTTGTCGGCGCCGGCGTCGAGCAGCGCTTCCACATCGGCCAGCGAGCCGATACCCCCGCCGATGGTGAAGGGTATATTGAGGTGCCGGGCGATGCGCCGGGCCAGCTCGCTCATGGTTTTGCGCTTTTCGTGGGTAGCCGTGATATCCAGAAAAACCAGTTCGTCGGCGCCCTCCTCGCTGTAGCGGGCGCCGAGCTCGACGGGGTCGCCGGCGTCGCGCAGGTTGACAAAGTTGACGCCCTTCACGGTGCGGCCGTCCATGATATCAAGACAGGGTATGATGCGTTTAGCTAGCATAACAGGCTTTAGCGTCAGGTTTTTTTGGTCTGCATACGCCTTACCAGCGGGTAGCTGAATACGACGAGGGTAATAATGGCCACGCCCCAGTAAAAATTGGGCGCCAGTTCTTTGTGTTCCTGTAGTAGCAGCCAGGCCAGCGCAATGCCATAGACGGGCTCCATGCTTACCGCCAGGTTGGCACTAAAAGCCGACAAGTGGCGCAACGAGCGCAAGGCCAACACATACGCCAATGTAGTACACAGCAAGGCCAATACCAACAGGTAAAACCAATCGAGTGGAGAAGGCCACCAGGCCAGTGGTTCGCTACTGGTGAGCAACACGGCGGGCAATACGAGGCTGATAAACAACCAGGCGCTGCTCAGTTCAATAAAAGTGACGCGCCGCGCGTCTTTGTTGCCCAGCAATTTTTTATTGAGCGTGGCGAATAAGGCGGCAAGCAATGCCGAGACCAACGCGACGATGATCCCAACTACTTTCGATTCTCCGGCGCTATTGACAATAAGCGCCATACCCGGAATAATGAGTATGCCCAATGCCAGCTCGTACCCTTTGATGCGCTGCCGCAGCAATGCAGGCTCGAGGAGCGCTGTAAAAAACGAGGTAGTAGCCATGCAGATAAGGGTAATGGAAGCATTCGAGAGCTTGATAGCGCCGTAAAAAGTGAGCCAGTGCACGCCCACAACGACACCCACACCCGCATACTGAAGCCGCTCCCGGGGTGAAATGCCTTGAAACACTTTGCCGGCGCCGATGATAAGCAACAGGCTGACACTTGTGATCAACACCCGCCACCATACCAGTGTGACCGCAGGCAGCTCGATGAGTTTGCCCAAAATAGCTGTAAAGCCGAAGAGCAACACCGCTATGTGCAATTCTATATACGATTTTTGGACTGGCGTCATCGGCTTGGTGGCATTTCGCAACAAAACAACAAAATTGTCGCATAGTTCTTCCTCTTTTTATGAACAATTATGCGTTGTTACCTATTTATGTTTTTTAATAAAAAAATGAGCTATGCACTTACAAATTGGCGATCAGGCGCCACCCTTCAAGCTTTATTCTACCGACAAAACGGAAGTAACACTGAAGACTACAAAGGTAAAAACGTCGTTTTGTTGTTTTCCCGATGGCATTTACCAATGTGTGCACCCAGGAATTGTGCAGTATGCGGGATAATATCGGCGATTACGAGAGACTCCAGGCGCAAATTCTGGCGATATCTGTCGACTCGCCGTTTACACTCAAAAAATTCAAAGAAGATCAGGGATTGAATTTCCCACTCCTGTCCGATTTTAATAAAGAAGTATCAACTACTTATGGCGCTTTATACGAAGAATTTGTGTTGGGATTGCGCGGGGTTTCTAAGCGCTCTGCCTTTGTAATTGACAAAGATGGTATCGTACAGTACGCCGAAGTCTTGGATTCTGCCGGAAATTTGCCTAATTTTGAAGCGATAAACGGAACTTTATCGCAATTAAATTGATTTTTGCGTTATAAGTTTCAATAACGCAATTACACGATCATGCTGCACGGCCATACCAAGGAAGAAAAGGAGGACGTGCTGTTGGAAGAGGACATTTCCGACAGCGATATGGGATCGATGGCGCAGCTTATAGTCTACAACGACGACGTAAATACTTTTGAGTGGGTCATCCAGTGCTTTATCGAAGTCTTGCGCCACACTACGGAGCAAGCGGAGCAATTGGCCCTGCTTATTCATTTTAAGGGAAAGGCCACGGTAAAAACAGCTTCAAAAAGAGAGCTGATGCCTAAAAAAGAAGCCCTGATTGACCGTGGCCTTTCCGCTGTTATCGAAGAAGGAGGGTAATCCATGCCCTTGTTTCTGCTTTCCGAAGACGATATTGATTTTCCACCCGCACACCTGGCATCGCACGAAGGTCTGCTGGCCGTAGGCGGCGATTTATCCCCCCAGCGCCTCATAGAAGCCTATCGCCACGGCATTTTTCCCTGGTTTAACGAAGAAGACCCGATCTTGTGGTGGTCGCCCGACCCACGCTTCGTGCTTTTCCCCCACCAGTTGAAGGTGGCCAAAAGTATGCGCCCCTATTTCAACCAGCGCAAGTTCGAGGTAAGCTATAACCGGGAATTTGAAAAAGTAATGCGGAGTTGTGCGGGCGTATACCGCCGGGGACAGGGAGGCACCTGGATCACGGAAGAGATGGTACGGGGTTATGTCAACCTCCAACGCCTGGGGTATGCCCACTCGGTGGAGGTTTGGCAGGAAGGTAAGCTGGTTGGCGGCCTGTACGGACTGGCTATGGGAAAGATCTTTTTTGGCGAATCGATGTTCGCTTACGTAAGCAATGCCTCTAAATTCGGATTTATCTCCCTGGTCCAGGAATTGCTTACGCGCGATTTTGAACTTATCGATTGCCAGCAACAAACCGGCCACCTGGCCAGCCTGGGCGCCGTAGCCATTCCGCGCCGCCAATTCCTCGATATCCTCTCCACCCTTCCCGAAAATCCCGATTTGCTGAAGCTGTGATTGGCAATTTGCGATTTCGGATTTCGGATTTCGGATTTATCCTGGACAAAATCCGCAATCCGCAATCGAAAATCCGAAATAAAAAAACGGCTGTCCCACCGAAATGAAACAGCCGAAGACTTAGTGTTGTTGCGCCTCAGCTAGGACTTGAACCTAGGACCTACGGATTAACAGTCCGCCGCTCTAACCGGCTGAGCTACTGAGGCAAAATGTCCGTGCTTTTAAAAGCGACTGCAAATTTATAGGATATCCCATAAAAGTGCAATATTTGCCAAAATATTTTTTCATGAGTTTGTTAACGATAGGCACCGTAGCCTTTGATGATATAGAAACGCCATTTGGAAGAGCCGAGCGGGTAGTGGGTGGCGCTGCCACCTACATCTCGCTTGCCGCCTCGTATTTTACGCCTGATGTACAGGTAGTATCCGTTATTGGCGATGATTTCCCTACAGAAACCCTCGACGATTTGCGCCGGCGGGGTATCAATCTCGACGGCATCCAGGTAAAACACGGCGAAAAGTCGTTTTTCTGGGCGGGCCGCTACCACAACAACCTCAACGACCGCGACACGCTCGACACCCAGCTCAATGTGCTGGCCGATTTCGACCCCGTGCTGCCGGAAGCCTATACCAAAGCCGACTACGTGATGCTGGGCAACCTGACGCCCGCCGTGCAACACCGGGTGCTCGACCAGTTGAAGGTAAAACCCAAGCTGATAGCCCTCGACACCATGAACTTTTGGATGAACGTGGCGCTCGACAGCTTACTGGAGGTACTCAAGCGCATCGACATACTCACCATCAACGACGAAGAAGCCCGCCAGCTTACGGGTGAGCACTCGCTGGTAAATGCCGCCGAGGCCATCTTTACCATGGGCCCCCGTTTTCTGGTGATCAAAAAAGGCGAACACGGCGCATTGCTGTTCAGTCCCGACAACGTATTTTTCGCCCCGGCGTTGCCCCTGGCGCAAGTCTTCGACCCCACCGGCGCCGGCGACACCTTTGCCGGGGGTTTTATGGGCTACCTGGCGTCTACCGACGACCTCTCGTTCGACAATATGAAACGAGCCGTGATTTTCGGCTCGGCCATGGCCTCGTTTTGCGTAGAGCGCTTTAGCATCGAACGCCTCACCAACCTCAGCCGCCCCGAAATTGACCAGCGCGTGCAGCGCTTTGCGGATTTGGTGCATTTTCAACTATAAGGATGTTTGATGTTTGATGCTTGATGCTTGATTATGGGTTTATGGGTTTATGCGTTTATAGGTTTATACAATTAAACATCCAACATCAATCATCAAATTAGTATGGATGCCTTTCTCAAATACATCCGTTATCGCAGCGAACGCATTACAGTTAGGGTAAAAAACTCGGACGGCGATGTGGGGAGGCCTCTTTGCATAACCTGAGGGTGGATATCAAAAAGCAACGCGCACTGTACCGGTTGTTTCATGAGGCAGACCCCGATTTTCCCTACCAAAAGTCTTTTCACCGGCTGAAAAAAATCTTTGCCCACGCCGGGATCGTCAGGGAAATACACCGCCAGACGGATCTGCTGCAGGGAGAAAGCGAGGTGGATGCCCACTTTACGCGCAAATACACAAGATACCTGGTGAATGCCTACCAACTGGCGCGCAACGACTTCCGGATACACGCTCGTGATGCCGGTATTCCCACCTGGGAAGAACTCGAAGAAGCCGTCCGGCAGGCTATCAGCCAATGCAACCAACCTACGCTGGCAGATTATTTTCAGCAACTCAACGCGCGGGCTCATCAAATTATCGGCCACATTACTACTTCCTCCAACGAAGAAATCCACCAGTTGCGCAAAGACATCAAGGACTACGAGGCCAACCGCAAAATATCTGCCCGGTATTTCGGGTTTGATCCCGGGCCGTTTCCCGGCATACAGGGAGACATCAACGCCCTGCTCGACCTACTGGGCCTATGGCACGATTACGACAGAGCCTGGCGGCGGCTGCAAATCGACCTGGCAGCCAGCTATTGGTCAACCCCCGACCGGCAAGCCGGTAAGCAATTGCTTTTGCGCTGGCAACGCAAAAGCCGCTATTTGAAGCGCAAGTTGAAAAAGTTAATCACTAACTTACCATCTCAAAATACATCAAAATGAAACGCCTCGCCAAGTCAACCATTTATATACTGTTGCTCGTTGTTGCCGCCAACCTTGCGGCGCAAACCGACATCTACGACGGCGGAGGCCCGCTGATGCCCGAGCAGGCCGCCTACGACGTCATAAACTACGACTTGTCGCTGCAAATATGGCCCGACGAGCAGCGCATCGACGGCAAAGTGCGCATCGACCTCATCGTGGTACACCCGATGTACTGGCTGGTACTCGACCTCGATACGCTGTTGGATGTGCATCAGATTTACACCCCGAGGGTCGCGAGGCCGCCTTTCACCGCGATGGAGGCAAATTGTGGATCGACCTGCACCACACCCGGCAGCCGGGGAAGTTGGTGCAACTGACAGTGGAATACGGCGGCAAACCCAGGCCCGCGCCCATGGCGCCCTGGAGCGGCGGCTTCTCCTGGGCAAAAACACCCTCAGGCGCCCACCGGATCGCCACCACCTGCCAGGGCGAAGGCGCCGATATATGGTGGCCCTGCAAAGACCACGTATCCGACGAACCCCGCAATATGGGCCTCCATTTCCGCGTACCCAGTGATCTAGTTGTGGCCACCAACGGACAATTATTAAAAACAGAACCCCACGGCGACGGCACCACTACTTACCATTGGTATATCTCCAATCCGATCAATATATATAATGTGTCGTTTAATGCTGCACCCTATCGCCTCATCGAAGACCGCATGGCGAGCGTGGCGGGCGATACCTTCCCGGTAGTTTTTTACGTATTGCCCGAAGACTACGACAAAGGAGTTGAGCTTTTTTCAGAAATAAAAGACCATCTCCGGTTTTACGAAGAACTGCTGGGGCCTTATCCTTTCCGGGCCGACAAATACGGCGTTGTGCAGACGCCGCACCTGGGCATGGAGCACCAGAGCATCATCGCCTACGGCGCCAAATTTAACAACGGCTCCATGACCGGCGGTATAGACTGGGGTTTTGACGCCCTGCACCACCACGAACTGGCCCACGAATGGTGGGGCAACCTGGCCACCAACTCCGATTGGCGCGATATGTGGCTGCACGAAGGTTTTGGTTCGTATATGCAGCCGTTGTATGCCGAGCGCCTCAAAGGCCGGGAAGTCTACAAATCGTATATGCGCAACATGCGGCGTTTCAGCAATACCCTGGCCATTGCGCCCCGCGAGTCGATGACCAGCAAAGAAATTTACCGCGCACCGATTTATGTAAAAGGCGCCTGGGTGCTACATAGCCTGCGCTACCTGATAGGCGAGGAGGCGTTTTTCAAGGCGCTGCGCCGCATGGCCTACCCCGACCCCAGCCTGGAAGTGCAAACCGACGGCGGCCAGACCCGCTTTGTCACCACCGACGATTTCCTGACGATTTGCGAGGAAGCCTCGGGGCAGTCGCTGGACTGGTTTTTTGAAGTGTATCTGCGCCAGCCCGCGCTGCCGGAGCTCTTTTCGCGCATCGACGGCAACAAAATCCACCTGCATTGGAAAACGCCCAACAACCTGCCCTTTCCTATGCCGGTAGAAGTGGAATTGGGGAAAGAAGTAAAGCGCTACGATATTCCCCCTGAGGGCTTGACCATCACCTTTGAAAAAGGCGTCAAACCCGTCGTAGACCCGGAGGGTTGGTTGCTGTATGAAATCGGAAGAAAATAGTGCGCGTTGCCGTCAATACTCGTTTTCTGCTGCCCGGCAAACTCGAGGGCATTGGTTGGTTTACCTGGGAGGTGACCCGGCGGTTGGTGGCGCGTTATCCTGATTGGGAGTTTATTTTTCTGTTCGACAGGCCTTATGATCCCGCTTTTATTTGTGGGCCGAATGTGACGCCCGTTGTCGTACCTCCGCCGGCGAGGCATCCGGTATTGTGGTGGGCCTGGTTTGAGATATCGCTGCCCATCGTATTGCGGCGGTACCGTCCTGACGTATTTTTCTCCCCTGACGGCTATTGTTCGTTGGCAGCGCGCACGCCCACCGTCATGGTGGCACACGACATAGCACACGTGCATTTCCCGGAACAGGTTCCCGCGCTGGTCAGGCGCTACTACGATTACTTTGTGCCTCGTTATCTGCAACGGGCTGAGCGGGTGATCACCGTATCGCAATTCAGCAAAAACGACATAGTGGCGCACTACGGCATCGACCCGGCAAAAATAGACGTGGCTTGTAACGGCTGCCGGGAAACCTTCGTGCCTTTATCGGAAACAGAAAAACAAGCCGTGCGGGCGCAATATGCCGGGGGGCAGCCTTATTTTTTTTACCTCGGCGCCGTGCATCCCCGCAAAAACGTGGACCGGCTCATCGAAGCCTTTAGTATATTTAAAAAACAAACCGGCTCGCCAGTCAAATTGCTCATCGGGGGGCGGCTGAGTTGGCAGACCGGAGCAGTCAAAGCCGCCCTGGAGGCTTCGGCTTACCGAAAAGACATCCTACTGCTGGGTTACATACCCGATGAAGCGCTGCCCGGGCTAACCGGGGCGGCACTTGCGCTGACATACGTATCCTTGTTTGAAGGCTTCGGCGTGCCTCTGCTTGAAGCCATGCACACGGAAACGCCCATTATCACCTCCCACAACTCCTCGCTTCCTGAAGTGGCCGGAGAGGCTGCTCTGCTGGTCGACCCTACCGATGCCCTGGCTATTGCGCAAGCCATGGCGCTACTCTATTCCGATCAGGGATTATGTCTTCGTTTGGCTGAAAACGGTAAAAACCGCAGGGCCTTTTATACATGGGATTTGGCACGTGAAATTATCGAAAGGAACATACTTTATCTTGTATAATATATTGATTTTTAATATTTTAAAATAACCTAATTGTGCGGGGTTTTTATTTATTAATAAATAAATTAAACTTATTCTTAATCCTTAATATGCTATTAAAAAGACACTAACACTTGCATGTAATAATATTTTTACCATATATTGCATCATAATTCAGAAAACCACCACAGGAGCCTACCGCCTATCGGCTCAAAATTGGTGGAATCGACTACACATCTTTGAGAAAATCACAGTCCCCCTACTGATTGATATCGAGTAGGGTGGCTCATATTAGTTACTGCTTTCCAAAAATCGCGCCTCTTGTGGCATAGTTGCCACCAGACAGAACGGGAATTCCCCCCACTGTTATTGATCATAGCAGCAGCAAGCTGTCATGCCATGATATAGTAATATTTATTGTGTGAAACAAACTTTACAAACCCAGCGAATATGTTACAAAAACGCCAGTACGCCACCTTAGTGGCATGCCTAAGCTTCCTGATAGCTTGGGCTCAACCAACGCACCCCGAAATCGAGTTGATCAACGGAGTTGTGCCTCACCATGAGCGATATACTCCGGCAGTCTTTGCGGCGCTTGCCCCTTCGATAGCCGACTACAAGGGGCAATACCACGTGATACTCCAGTTTGAGGAAGTTCCCGATCATCAGGCCAAAGAAGATCTGCAGAGACTGGGTGTGGCACTATACACCTACATTCCCAATTACGCATATTTGGCTACCGTACCTAAAGGCGCCGAGTTTACACTCCTGCCGGTAAGCGCCATTGTGCAAGTATTGCCTGCTTACAAAATAGCGCCGGCGCTGGGAAAACCTCCTTTAGCGGAGGCGGGCAGGAAATATTGGCGGTGGCGCCGTTTCCAGGGGTGGACCTTGCCGGATTCAAAACTGCGTTACAAGCCGCGGGTTGGTCTGTAATAGGCGACGATGCCGGTGTGTTGAGGCTGGCCATTGCCAGGAGAGACATAGAAAAGCTGGCCCGGCATCCTGCCATCATGTTTATAGAACCCTGGATCGAGCCTGAACCGGAAGGCATTCCCGGGCGGACCTTGCACCGCACAAGTATATCTTCGCACATCACACCCTTAACGACATACGATGGGTCGGGCATCGGCGTGGCTATTGGTGACGACGGCAACGCGCAGCACATCGACTTTCAGGGGCGCATCACCCATTTCACTGAGGCCGACGGCAATAACCACGGGGATATGACTGCCGGCATCACCGGGGGCGCCGGCAATCGCGATCCGCGAGGCATCGGCATGGCGCCTGGCGCTGATATTTACATGTTCAACATCAGTAACTACCCACACATTACTAATGCTATCAATTACTTTTTGCAATATGGCATTGTGGTCACCAACACCTCTTACGGCGAAGCCTGCGGCGGCGCTTACAGTACTTCGGCCCAGGCGCTTGATCTACAGGTACTTGCAAGGCCGGAACTCATGCACTGCTTCTCGGCAGGCAACAGCGCTATAGAAGTATGTAATAATCCCTATAGCGGCATGATAAGTGCCCAAGGCACCCGTTACGGCAACATCACGGGAGGTAGAAAAGCTGCAAAACATACCCTGGTGGCCGGCAACATCTACTACAACGACAGCCTCCGCTTGTCGAGTAGCAGGGGCCCCACCTACGACGGCCGCATCAAACCCGATTTATGCGGACAAGGACAGGAAAACTACACCACTGCTTCGGGAGACATCTACCAATGGGGAGGCGGTACTTCTGCTGCCTCCCCCATTTTGGCAGGTGGCGCGGCCGTATTATACCAGGCGTATGCCGAAAACAACAATGGCCTCATTGCGCCTTCCGGACTTATAAAAGCCCTGATGCTCAACACCGCCGAAGACATCGGTCGGCCCGGCCCCGACTACGACCACGGTTGGGGGCGCCTCCATTTGGGCCGCGCTATTGAATCTATTGAAGAACATTGGTATCTCAACGCCTCAGTGAGCAATGGCGCCCAGCAATTTCATTCGATCATAGTACCTCCGGGCACGGGGCGTCTGCGCGTAATGGTATATTGGCCCGACCCGGCCTCCTCTCCCTTGTCGGCCAAGGCCCTGATAAACGACCTCGACCTCAGCGTATTGCCGCCCAGCGGCCCTGAACGGCTTCCGCTAGTACTGAGCCGCCAAACGCATATTGACAGCATCACCAAGCCCGCTTACTTGGGGCGCGACCGCGCCAACAATATGGAGCAAGTAGTAATTGACCAGCCTGCTTCGGGGCTTTATACGGTAAAAATAAACGGTTATCTGGCGCCACAAGGGCCGCAGAGCTACTATCTGGTGTATTATTTCGAGCAAAATGAAATAGCGGTGACCTACCCAGCCGGGGGAGAACACTTTGTCCCCGGTGAAACCGAAACCATTCGCTGGGATGCCGTGGGGACCAGCGGCACATTTGCCCTTTCTTATTCGCTTGACAACATGGCTACCTGGCAAACCATTTCGAATAACGTGCCGGGCAACCGCCGTCATTATAACTGGATCGTGCCCAATACGGTTACCGGGAATGCGTTTATTCGCGTAAGCAGAAACAACCTGACCGGGCAATCCTCATTGGGATTTACTATTTTAGGCGTGCCTGCCTTTCAGGTACAAAGCGCAGGACTGCAGCAAGCGCGTATATCCTGGAGTGCCGTGCCGGGCGCCAATCGCTATACCGTATATTCTCTTGGAGATAAGTACATGGCGCCCATCGGAGAAACTACCGACACCAGTTTGACTTTCCCTATCGGCGCCTGGGAGGCCAAGTGGCTGAGCGTGGATGCCGGCCTGCAGAGCGGTACCAGGGGGCTTCGGGCCATCGCCCAGAAATACGTGCACCAGCCTTGTGAAGCCAGCGTAAGCATTCACTTCCAATTTGACAACCATCCCGGCGAAACCTATTGGAAAATCTTCAACGGGCTGGGCAATGAGGTGGCATCGGGGGGCCCCTACGGCAATAATACGCCGGCTTCCACGCTTGTGGAGACCGTATGTTTACCTCTGGGGTGTTACCAATTGGCCGTATTTGATAGCTACGGCGACGGCATGTGTTGTACGAGGGGTAACGGCTCCTATCAGTTGAAAGGCCCCAACGGCCAGGTATTGGGCTCGGGCGGCAGCTTTACCGCATCCTCTACCGTTAGTTTCTGTCTGCAATCGGCTTCACAGCCGGTGGCCATCCAGCAAATCCAGTCCGGCGGCACCAGTTGCAGCGGTACCAACGATGGCTGGGCCACCGTGACAGCCACCGGTGGAAATGGGGCTTACACCTATATTTGGAATACAGGCGCTACGACTGCTACCATTAGCAACCTGGCGCCAGGTACTTATACCGTTACAGTCAGTGATGGCAATAGTCAGGCGGTAGCCACTATAGAAGTCAGCAGCACGCAGCCTATTCTGGTAAACATTGCCAAAACCTCTCCCACTTGTTACGGCGGAAACAACGGTCTTATTTCGCTTGTGGTGAGCGGAGGCGCGCCGCCTTATACTTACACATGGAGCAACGGCGCTACGAGTCCTACCATTGGAGGGCTTGTAGCAGGCGCTTATTTGCTTACCATTACCGATAGCCAGGGTTGCCTTACCACGCGGAATATAACGGTGGGGCAACCTCCTCAGATTGTGTTGCAGACCAATATAACAGATGCCACCTCGGGAGAAAACGGCGCTATCGACCTAACAGTAACGGGGGGAACTGCTCCTTTTTCATATATATGGTCAAACGGCGCCACCCACCCCGACCCTGCTAACCTTGCTTCGGGGGTATATACCGTAAGTGTTACCGATGCCAATGGCTGCCAGTCGGTGACCACAGCAGTTGTCAGCAGCCAGCAAAGCGATGTTTGTATTGCCAGGGGGGCCAACACCTATTTTGAATGGATAAACAGGGTACAAATCGGCAATTTCAGTTATCAAAGCGGCAATAACGGTGGTTATGGTGCATTCTTGAACCAGACCATTACGCTTTCGCCGGGGATTAGCTATTTTTCACAGTTCAACCCAGGGTATCTGAGCAATGCTTTTTCCGAAACCTGGCGGGTTTGGATAGACTTCAATCACGACAACGACTTCCTTGATGCTGGTGAACAGGTTTTTGCTTCCATCCCCACTGCCGGTCAATTAACGGGCATGATCGTGATACCCCCCACCGTGCCACTCGGCCCCACAAAAATGCGAATAGCCATGCGTTATGGCTCTGCCGCTCAGCCTTGTGGGGTGTTTCCTTATGGAGAAGTGGAGGATTACAGCGTCAACTTCGTCAATTTTGGAGGTGGCTTGGCAGAAGGCGCTGATGTCAATGCGGAAAATGAACAATTGCGAGCCATCTTCCCCAACCCAAGTTCGGGTATGGTACAATTGGAGTTGTACAGCGGAACTTCACAAACGATCGTTGTTTCCGTAATCAATAATGTAGGTCAGCGAGTGTATACGCAAAGCACGGAGGTACAAATAGGGATGAATACCTTAAGCCTTGATTTGCAGGCGCTGCCTGTAGGATCGTATTGGGTAAGGGTACAGGGTACGTCGGGCATTTATACCGAAAAGCTCCTGCTGACAGCAGAGTAGAAGGCAGGTGTAGAAAAAAACAAGGCCGCCGGCTCCGGATGCTGGCGGCCCACCATATCTGTAATGAAGGAAAACTAGGTTGTCTTCGAGTAAAGCGCCGTGCTTTCACAACGCGGAGATAACCCATTACTTAGATGACCCGCCTTATGTCCAAAATGCTGCCCAGAGGATAAATATTTTTTCTTGGCGTAGGACAACCATACTTGTAGATGCTTGTTATCTTTGTAGAATAAATCTAAATAAGCTGCAAAATGGATGGTACGATAGCCAAGAGCCCTGTGATGTTATATACGGAGCAAACGCCCAATCCGGAATCGCTCAAATTTGTGACCAACAGGATGTTGCACAAAGGCACTGCCGATTTCAAGGAAGCTGAGCTTGCCCGTGAATGGTCGCCAATCGCTTCGGCATTATTTGAGTTGCCGTATGTAAAGGGTGTTTATGTGTGTAATAATTTTGTGACGATCACCAAAGAATTCAACTACGAGTGGGAGGATATCATGCTCAAGTTGAAGGACTTCATCAAGCAGTATATCGAACAGGGCGGCGAAATTGTGAAAGAAGGCTTTGCCGAGGCTATGATACAGCGGGAAGTGGAACGCGGTACTGTCCAGCACGGTGAGGGCGAAGGCGAGCTTGCCGCCCATATCAAAGACCTTATTGATACATATGTCAAACCTGCCGTTGAAATGGACGGCGGCAATATAGAGTTCAAATCATTCTACGACGGCATTGTAACGGTCGTGCTGCAAGGCTCTTGCAGTGGCTGCCCTTCTTCTACGATTACACTTAAAGCCGGCATCGAAGGCATGCTCAAGCGCATGGTGCCCCAGGTGAAGGAAGTGGTGTCGGAGATGGGATAGGGGGATTTCGGATTTGGGATTGCGGATTTCGGGTCAGAATTACTAGTAATTTAGCTTCCTGTTTGTTGCAACAATTGCAGGGTTTGGGCATTGCCTCTCGGGGCGTATCCTGTTTGATTGTTGCGATCATCAAAAATCTCTATTTGGAGTTCTTCGGCAAAGCTTTTTGCCAGGTCGCCCATAGAGCGGGCGTATTTCTCGCTTTTTCCCAGCGCCATAAACAAATCGATCACACCGGCGCGGACCATTTCGTATTTATCGAATTGCATCAGAAGCTGGCGTTGTGATTTGCCTTGCGATTTCTGGCCGATGGCGCGTACTTTTTCGCGGAGTACCTCGGCAGAATAACCCAGGATCTCAGCGCGGTGTTTCCACCAGTTGTTGGCCTGACCGCCGTTGCGCAACTCATATACTTTGAGGTGTTGGCGTTCGCAGGCTTCCTGACAGGAAACCTGGCCCATGGCCTTTACCACATCCAAAACCACCATTACTTGTTCTTTGCTCAGCATCTCAGGGCCGGCAGGTTGTTCTTCCTGCGATTGCAACCACTTTGCGTATTTGAGTTTGACTTTGCTTTTCGAATGCAAGGCAATCAACTTGGCCAATTCCACGCTGAGATAATAATCTTCTATAATTGTGCTGTCGGCCATCTTGCGGGGGGCGTAATCCTGCATTTTTACAGGCTTCCTGATGCCATCCCTGAATTCGAAGATGTCTTCCAGCCACTTGCGGATGTTCTGGGCGTAATTTTGACTCCCCAATTCCAACACCTGGTGCAAATTGGTGGCCGTCACTACCTTTGTTCCTTTTTTGCTGACTAATAATTGGAGATCCATCATCAATAAATTGTTGATTTACAATCCAAAGATATACAAAAAGTTTTCTTTTGTCAATACTTGAAACAAATATTTTTCAACAAAAAGTAAAATATTTATATCCAGAAAAACAATTTATATTATAATAAATTGACTGTCAGTATTTTAATTTTTAAAACAAAAAATACAAAAACGGGCAATTGGGTGAATTTCAATTGCGAATACATCATCAAAATAGTGAAATAAGGAATGTAGTTAGCGGCAAACACACCCATGCAACATCCAACATCAAGCATTAAGCATTAAACATCAAACAACTCCATCGCAATGCGGTCGGCGATGAGCTTGCCCGGGCGGGTAAGCCGAAATACTTCGCCTTCTTGCTGCACGGCCCCCTGGAGGATAAAATCGCGGATGCCACCCATAAATAGCTGCTCAAATTGCGGGCCTAGTGTCCTGATCACATCAAGCCGGCAGCCCCAACTGGTGCGCAGGGAGATCATCACGTATTCGTTGTAGCGCTGAGCGGCGGTCAGGGTTTCTTTTTCAAACAAATCGCCTTCGAGTCTGGATATCTCAGTGGTTGGGGCGATCGAAAGCAGCGATTTGATGTATTTGGCGTTATTGGCCACATTCCACTTGCGTTGCCTGCCGTCGAAGGAATGAGCCGAGGGGCCGATACCCAGATAAGTCGCGCCTTGCCAATAGCTGGCATTGTGGCGGCTGTAAAAACCCGGGCGCGCGAAGTTGGAAATTTCGTAGTGCTCGTAACCTTCGGCTTCCATGATGTCCATAAGCATTTCAAACTGCCGGCTTGCCTGTTCTTCGTCAACAGGGGGCGTTTTGCCCTTTTGTACAAAAAAATCTAATGCAGTTTTGGGTTCTACGGTGAGGCAATAACAGGATAGGTGGGGAATGCCGAGGTCTGTGAGCGTGCGCACATTGATCTCCCATTGGGCATCGCTGGTAGTGGGCGAGCCGTATATCAGGTCGACGGTGAGGTTGCTGAAACCGGCAGCCAGCGCCTGTTCGATACAAGTGCGGGCTTCGACGGCATTGTGGGCCCTGTTCATCAAGCGCAGGTCGGCCTCGGCAAACGACTGCACGCCGATGCTGAGGCGGTTGACGGGCGTGTGGCGCAGCACTTCCAGCTTTGCCGCTGTAAGGTCGTCGGGGTTAGCTTCGAGGGTTACTTCGGCGCCGGGCGCCACGGGATACCATTTGTATATGGCGTCAAACAACCGGCGCAATTCGCTTTCGTCCAGCAGCGAGGGCGTTCCTCCGCCCAGGTAGATGGTTTGCACTTCCTCGCCCTGCAATTCCTCGCGCCGCCATTCCAATTCGCGAAGCATAACCTCCAGCAACGCGTCTTTCTGCTTCAGGGAAGTAGAAAAATGAAAGTTGCAATAATGGCAAGCTTGCTTGCAAAAAGGGATATGGAGGTAAATTCCGGGCATATGGTTCTGTTCTCTGTTCTCTGTTCTCTGTTCTCTGTTCTCTGTTCTCTGTTCTGACGGCCAATAGTCCCAAAGTCGTAAAGTCGTAAAGTCGCACAGTCGTAAAGTCTTACAGTCGCACAGTCGCCCCCTCTCCCCCTCACTCCATCAGGGCCTTGCAGGCGTCGTAGAGATCGGTCCAGCCCTTGCGGGTGCGCAGCACGGTTTCGAGGTATTCCTGCCACACCTGCTTGTCTTGCACGGGGTCTTTCACAATGGCGCCGGTCAGGCTGGCGGCGAGGTCGCCGGCCTTGAGATTGCCGTCGCCGAAGTGAACGGCCAGGGCTTGTCCGCTGTTGATCACGGAGATCGCCTCGGCGGTACTCAGCGTACTGGAGGGCGATTTGAGCCTGGATCGGCCGTCTTCGGTTTTGCCGCTGCGCAATTCGCGGAAGATAGTCACCAGTCGGTATATTTCCTGTAAGGGGGCGGCGGTCGCGGGCAATTCGAGTTGCCTGCCCAGTTTTTCCACCCTGCTTTTTACAATTTGTACTTCTTCTTCCAGCGTAGCGGGCAGGGGCATCACCACGGTATTAAAGCGGCGGCGCAGGGCGCTCGACAGTTCGTTGATGCCTTTGTCGCGGTCGTTGGCGGTGGCTATGAGGTTGAAACCGCGCCGGGCGTCCACGTTCATATTTAATTCGGGCACGGGCAGCGATTTTTCCGACAGCAGCGTAATGAGTGCGTCCTGTACGTCGGAGGGCAAGCGGGTGAGTTCTTCTATGCGGGCAATTTTGCCGTCCTGCATCGCGCGCATCACGGGACTTTGCACCAGCGCATTTTCGGAGGGGCCTTCGGCGAGCAGGCGGGCATAATTCCAGCCGTAGCGCAGCGATTCTTCGCCGGCGCCGGCGGTGCCTTGAACCAAAAGGGTAGAGTCGCCGCTGATGGCAGCAGCCAGGTGTTCCGATACCCAGGTCTTGGCGGTGCCGGGCACGCCGATGAGCAGCAGGGCGCGGTCGGTAGCCAGGGTAGCCACGGCCACTTCGAGGAGGCGGCGTTGGCCGTAGTATTTGGGCTCTATCTCCGTACCGTCAGCTAACGGCCCTCCTATGAGGTAGTGTACAACGGCCCAGGGCGACAGCCGCCAGTTGGTAGGGCGCGGGTGCTTGTCGGCTTGTGCCAGGGCTTCTAGTTCATGTGCATAGGCCAACTCTGCCCGTGGGCGTAGGATACCGCTAATGTCGTCGTACATGCTTGGGTAATTAAAAATGAAGAATTAAGAATGAAGAATGGGTATTGGGTAATATTCTATTTATCATTTTCCTTTGCAGATTTTAGAATGGCAGTGAGTATTGAAATTAATTCTCCGGCATCTTTCAGGATGGAATCGAATTCCGTTTCGGTAATGTAATCAGTTTCGTTGAGCAGCCGAAGCCAATAGTGCGTTTCTCTGGCTTCTTTTAAAGCGATATGCAATTTATTAATAAAATCCTTTTTGGTCAGCGCACCATTAGCTTCTTCGGCATTAGCGCCTATAGAAGTACCACTTCGAACGAGCTGTTTTGATAAAACATATTCCGACTTGTTTTCTCTCAAATAACGACACAGCTTCACTATTCTCACTGCAAAAGCAAAAGATTTGATCAAAATAATATTCTCACGCCCACCCTTCATTCTTCATTATTAATTTTTCATTTTTCATTACCAGATTGTATCACAAGATAGAAAATCAGCGGACTATCTCCCGTGCAGCAGGGTAATTTCCTAACTTTGTCCCCACACTCGTTGTTGTATCCTATACCAGGCAAAACCAGTTGTTTTATGCAGGAAATCAAGCCCTACCAGCCTACCAATAAAGTGCGTATCGTAACAGCTGCCTCGCTGTTCGACGGCCACGACGCAGCCATCAATATCATGCGCCGCATTATGCAAAGCTCCGGCGCAGAGATTATCCACCTGGGCCACAACCGCTCGGTGGAGGAAATCGTCAATACAGCCATCCAGGAAGACGTGCAGGGCATTGCCATCACATCTTACCAGGGCGGCCATATGGAATTTTTTAAATACGCCTTCGACCTGCTCAAACAACGCGGCGCCGGACATATCAAACTCTTCGGCGGCGGCGGCGGTACCAACCTGCCCAAGCAGATCCATCAATCGCACCAATACGGCATCACCCGTATCCATTCGCCAGACGACGGCCGCAAGATGGGCCTGCAAGGCATGATCAACGACGTGCTGCAGCAATGCGACTACGCCGTGGGATTTAGCGCCAACGGCGAACTCAAACATTTCCACGAAAAAAACCCCGGCGCTATTGCCCGCCTAATCTCTGTGGCAGAAAACAACCCCGGCTATTATGAAAAAGACGTCAAACCCGCCTTAACGCACGCCGACAAGGTCACGCCGGTGCTCGGCATCACCGGCACGGGCGGCGCCGGCAAGTCGAGTATGGTGGATGAACTCGTGCGCCGTTTTTTACTCGACTTTCCCGACAAAACGATCGCCGTGGTGTCGGTGGATCCCTCCAAACGCAAAACCGGCGGCGCTCTGCTGGGCGACCGCATCCGCATGAACGCGGTGAACCAGCCCCGTGTGTACATGCGCTCGCTGGCTACCCGCCAGAGCAACCTGGCGCTCTCGAAACACGTGCAATCGTCGGTTGAGATCCTCAAGGCCGCCGGCTACGACCTCATCATCCTCGAAACCTCCGGCATCAGCCAGTCCGATACTGAAATCGTAGACCACTCCGATGTGTCGCTGTATATCATGACGCCTGAATACGGGGCTGCTACGCAATTGGAGAAAATCGACATGCTCGATTTTGCCGATATTATCGCCATCAACAAATTTGACAAACGCGGCGCCCTCGACGCCCTGCGCGACGTGCGCAAGCAATACCAGCGCAACCACCAGATGTGGGACAAACCGCTCGAAGAAATGCCGGTGGTGGGGGCCATCGCTTCGCAGTTTAACGACCCCGGTACCAACCAACTGTACATCAAAGTCATCGAGAAAATAGTAGAAAAGACCGGCGCGCCCCTGCAATCCGTTTTCGCCTTGTCGAAGGGCATGAGCGAGAAGATTTACATCATCCCGCCGGGCCGCACGCGCTACCTGTCGGAAATCACCGACAATAACCGGCAGTACGACCGCTGGGCCTTGCAACAAAGCGAGCAGGCGCGAAAGCTGTATGGACTGCAACAAACGCTGGAGGCGCTTCAGGGAAAAAACGATTACGCAGATACCCGGGCTGCGCTGACAAAAGTGTACGAAGAACGAAAAAAAGACCTCGACGGCAACTGCCTGCGCTTCCTCGAAAGCTGGGATGCCCGCAAGAAGGCCTACTCCGCCGACGAATACGTGTACCAGGTGCGCGGCAAAGATATTCGCGTACAAACCTATTCCACTTCGCTTTCGCATACCCGCATACCGCGGGTGGCGCTGCCCAAATACAAGGATTGGGGCGACGTGCTGCAGTGGTCGCTGCAGGAAAACGTGCCCGGCGAATTTCCGTATACTGCGGGTGTTTTTCCGTTTAAACGAAAAGAAGAAGACCCCACGCGTATGTTTGCCGGCGAAGGCGGCCCCGAGCGTACCAACCACCGCTTTCACTACCTCTCGATCGGCATGCCCGCCAACCGCCTTAGCACGGCTTTCGACTCCGTGACGCTTTACGGCGAAGACCCCGACCACCGTCCCGATATCTATGGCAAGGTGGGCAACTCGGGCGTAAGCGTGTGCTGTCTCGACGACGCCAAAAAACTGTATTCGGGTTTTGATCTCTGCGATCCCCGTACCTCCGTGTCGATGACCATCAACGGCCCCGCGGCCACGATCTGCGCTTTCTTTATGAATACGGCTATCGATCAGCAGTGCGAACGCTACATCCGCGAACACAACCTGACTCACCTCGTCGAAGCCAAACTCAAAGCACGCTACGACGACAGGGGATTGCCACGGCCCACGTACATCGGCGAACTGCCGCAAGGCAACGACGGCCTCGGCCTGCTCTTGCTGGGTCTCACCGGCGACCAGGTACTCGAACCCGCCATCTACAGCGAATTAAAATCCAAAGCCCTGTCTGCCGTGCGCGGCACCGTCCAGGCCGACATTCTCAAAGAAGACCAGGCGCAAAATACCTGCATCTTCAGCACCGAATTTTCGCTCAAACTCATGGGCGATGTGCAGGAGTATTTTATTAACAATAAAGTGCGCAACTTCTACTCGGTGTCGATTTCGGGGTATCATATCGCCGAAGCCGGCGCCAATCCGATCTCCCAGCTCGCCTTTACGCTGGCCAACGGCTTCACTTTCGTGGAATACTACCTCTCGCGGGGTATGCATATCGACGACTTTGCGCCCAACCTCTCGTTTTTCTTCTCCAACGGCGTCGATCCCGAGTATGCCGTGATAGGCCGCGTGGCGCGCCGAATTTGGGCGAAAGCCATGAAATACAAATACGGCGGCAACGAGCGCAGCCAGATGCTGAAATACCATATCCAAACCTCGGGTCGCTCGCTGCATGCCCAGGAGATCTCGTTTAACGACATCCGCACCACGCTGCAAGCGCTTTACGCCATCTACGACAACTGCAATTCGCTGCATACCAACGCCTACGACGAGGCCATCACCACGCCCACCGAAGAAAGTGTGCGCCGCGCCATGGCCATCCAGTTCATCATCAACCATGAATTGGGCCTGGCCAAAAACGAAAACCCCATACAGGGTTCTTTTATCATCGAAGAACTCACCGACCTGGTAGAGGAGGCCGTATTGACGGAATTTGACCGCATTACCGAGCGCGGCGGCGTGCTCGGCGCGATGGAGACGATGTACCAGCGCGGCAAGATCCAGGATGAAAGCATTTATTACGAAACCCTCAAGCATACCGGCGAATTACCCATCATAGGCGTAAATACTTTTTTGGGGAAAGACGGCTCGCCCACCTCGATCCCCAACGAGGTCATCCGCGCCACTACCGAAGAAAAAGAAGCGCAGATCGGCGTGTTGCAGCAATTGCAGTAGGCGCAGTCCGACCGCAGCGCTGCGATGTTGGAAGCTTTGCAACAAACCGCGCTGGCCAACGGCAATATTTTCGAACAACTCATAGAAACCGCGAAGTATTGTTCGCTGGGACAAATCACGCATGCCCTGTACCAGGTAGGCGGGCAGTATCGGCGGAATATGTGATGAGATGGGTTGTTTTGGATTTTGCACAAATGAATGTGCAGAGTTTTTGTATTTTTGCACAAACGAAAGTGCAAAATGTACAATCTCCTCGCAAAATCAGAACAGTTAGTCAGATACACTGCTACGCAGTATAGCCGTTATCTATATACTACGGTCAGGTGGGACAATCGACTTATCGGCATAAAAGGCGCGCGTGGCACAGGGAAAACAACCCTTTTGCTCCAGCGACTGAAATCGCTGCAACTACCCGCTACAAAAGCTGCTTATTTTTCGCTGGACGATATTTTTTTTACCCAAAACCTGTTTGCAGACGTAGCGGAACAATTTTACCGCGAAGGCGGAAAGATGCTGTTCCTGGATGAAGTACATAAATACCCCGGATGGGCGCGGGAAATCAAAAACCTGTATGATTTTTTCCCCGATTTGCAAGTAGTCTTTACGGGTTCTTCTATCATAGACCTGGCCAAAGAAGAAGGGGATTTAAGTCGAAGGGCGCTGATGTATGAACTGCAGGGCCTGTCCTTTCGCGAATACCTTGGTTTTAAGTGGTATAGTAAACATTGAATCGTTGTCGCTGCAAGACCTGCTCCACAATGCCACAGCCATCCGGGATTTATTTCTTGCCGATTTTCGGCCATTAGCGCATTTTCGGACTTATTTGTCTCAGGGCTATTACCCGTTTTTTAGGGAAGACCCTGAGGGTTTTCACCAGCGATTGGCGCAGATGGTACGGGTTGTTGTTGAATACGACATGGCTGCACTTAAAGGATTTGACCCCCGCAATGCCCGCAAATTATTGCAATTGCTGTTTATTCTCTCCGCCAACGTGCCATACAAACCCAATCTCACCCAATTGGCACAGAAAGCGGACTTACATCGAAATACTATCCTCAATTACCTCGTATATCTCGAAAATGCGCGATTAATTAGATTGCTGCAGGCATCCGGGGCGGGGCTTTCCCTGCTGCAAAAACCGGAAAAAGTATACCTCAACAACACCAATCTGGCTTATGCATTATCGGGCGAACCGCCCAATACCGGCAATTTGCGGGAGACCTTCTTTTTCAGCCAAATGCAAAGTTTATTTACCGTAACTGCCCCCAGTCAAGGCGATTTTTTGGTTGATAATCAATATTTATTTGAAATTGGCGGCAAGCAAAAAACATACGATCAAATTGCCGGGTATCCCAGTAGCTTTGTAGTCCGCGACGAGTTGGAATATCCGGTTGGCAAGTTTTTTCCTTTGTGGGTTTTTGGGTTCTTGTATTGAATTTTGTAGGTAATGAAACTTAGTTTTTCCCCACCCGTGCCAACCCCGCCTTAGCCTGCTGATGCAGACTGGTTTTGTATTCATCGGGCTCCATGCCCAGGCAGCGGTTGAAGCTGTTGCGCGCCTGCTTTTTATCGCCTTTGGCTTCGTATACCAATCCCATCTGCAGGGCGGCGTTGCAGGCAAAGAAGTAGCGCTCCTGGCTGCCTTCGTTCACCGTTTGCCAGTAATAGCCCAGGGCTTCGTCGTAGCGGTGCAGCCCGTGTAAAATGCGCCCAAGCCGGTAGGAATACTCCAGCCGGTGGTGCTTATCTTTATAATCGCCTGCTTTTTTGGTTTGCAATAACGCCAAGGCCTGTGAATAATACGCGCCGTCAAACAGCAGCCTGGCTTTGAGCAGCGTAATATCGGGCGCCAGCCCCGACTGTGCTTCGCGCAGCGCGCTGCGGTCGCCGCCGGCTTCGTCCAGGCCGCGCTGGATGCAATAGCGGATATTTTTGCGGTAGCCTTCCGGCCTGTTGTTGATCAGCTCGCTCCAGGCTATCTTTTGGTAGGCTTCTTTGATATAATGCCTTCCTCTAAACTTACTCAAAAAGCGTTGAAAATGGGGCGCCGCGTCTTTGTCGAGCCGGCGCAGTTTGGCCAGCCCGAGCATATAATCCAGAAAAGGGAAAGCAATGAATTGAGGGCCTACGGGTCGTTTTTCAAGCAGCGCCACGGCTTTGTCCGTGCGGCCGGTGCGCGAGGCCACGTGGGCTGCCACAAAGCAGTGCAGCGGGTTGGCGCCGGGTTGCAGTGCGGCATCATTGACGGCATCCCAGGCTTCGTCGCCCTTATTGTCGAGGTGCAGCAGCAGCAGGGCATAAAGGCCTCTGGCTTCTTCGCGGAATACGAAGTCGTTGCGTTCCGCGTAGGTCAATACCGTTTCCAATTCCTTGCGGCCTTGTTCGATCGTGCCGTTGAGGCTGCTGAGCAATTGAAGCCCCCACTTGTATTGGTCGGGCACGGTGCCCACCGCGGCGTGGAGGATGCCCAAGTCTTTTTGGTTGGGCATAAAATTGGGGTACAGCTTGCGGTTTTTCTCCAGCAATTTGGCGGCCTTGTTCACCTCCGAAAAACCGCTGATATATTCGCCAAAGCGAAAACGCAGCAAAGCCCAGTGCAGCCTGATATCGGCTTGTATAAACAAATGCCAGGGCGAATCGCTGGGGCCGTCATCGAGGATCGACAGGCGGCGGTCCTTGTTGCCTTTCAGGCGCGACATAGTAGCCGCGTCTTCTCCAATGTAAATGGTAAAAAAGTCGATATAATCTTCGATATGGTGCGCCACCAGGTTGCCGGGCTCCTGCTTTTTCAGCTTGGCAATCGCCTGGCGCGCTTCTTTCATACGCAGGCTGATGGCTTTGTCGTAGGCTTCGCGGGCGAGTGGAGAATAGGCGTAGTGGTTGCCGGCAAGGCAAGCTCCCCCGAAACTTGTGATTAAACCCAGTATGAGGATGAGAATACGCATGAGGGTTGTCGGTTATGAGTTGTCGGTTATCGGTTCAGAAAAGACAACCGACAACCGACAACCGACAACAAAATATTAATCCCTATCCCTGCGCACCAGCGGGCGTTGCCCTTTCGGCGTGCGGAATTTTTCGAGGATCGTATTTGCGCAATCGGATTCTACCGTAATGATGGCGTGTTTCTGGAACAGGTCTACTTTGGCGATGCTTTTGGTGGGGATGCCCGCCGTATCGCTGATATATTGTATAAGTCGGTTCGATTTCCAGCCGTCGGTTTTTCCTTTGCCGAAAAACAGCGAATCGTGACCGCCTTTGCCGCCGCTTCTTACCCGGTCTCTTGATTCTCTTGTGCGGGGAGAGTCGCTGCCTTTTGACGGCAGTTGCTTTATTTCGCGCATTTGCTGGGCCTGGAGTTGGCGGCCGAAATTTTGTTGCAGCAGCGCAGACACCAGCAATTCGGGTTCGGTTTTCGACAGGAGTTCGACGGCAAGCGCTTTGACTTCATCGGTAGGCGTTGTAGTCATGATGCGCTTGAAGATCTCGTGTTTTACCGCTGCGCGGCGTTGTTCGAGGGCTTCCTGAAGGGTCGGTACTTGTTGCTTGGCAATCTGGAAACGGGTTTGCTGCATGATCATCTGCAGCGCCCTGAACTCGCGGGGCACGATAAAGGTGATCGCTTCGCCCGTTTTGCCCGCCCTGCCGGTACGGCCGATGCGGTGGGTATACGTCTCCGCTTCTCCAGGAATATCGAAATTCACCACGTGGCTGAGGTTGTTCACGTCGATGCCGCGGGCTGCTACGTCGGTAGCTACCAGGAGGTGGATCTTCTTCATTTTAAACTTGTCCAGGATGCGTTCGCGCTGGGCCTGCGATACGTCGCCGTGCAGGGCTTCGGCGTCGTAGCCGGCGGCGGAAAGATCTTTGGCCAGGCGGTCGGAGCCGGCGCGGGTGCGACAAAAGACAAGTCCGTAGAAACCCGGATTCGTATCAATGATACGGGTCAGCACCGTCATTTTGTCTTCGTTGAACATCTCGTAGTAGGTATGGGTAATCTGTGCCTTCTCGCCTTCTACCTTTTCGATGCTCACTTCGTCGAATTCGCCCATAAAGCGCTTGGCCAACTGCCGGATGCGCGAGGGCATGGTGGCAGAGAACAGCAGCATACGGCGCGTTTCGGGGATGTATTCCAGTATCGTTTCAATGTCGTCGATGAAGCCCATATTGAGCATTTCATCGGCTTCGTCGAGTACGGCAAATTTTACATGGTCCAGTTTAAGCGAGCGGCGGCGCAGGTGGTCCATCACCCGGCCCGGTGTACCTACTACGATGTCTACGCCGGATTTGAGCTGGCGCAATTGCACATCCATGCCCTGTCCGCCGTACACCGGCAGGATAGTCAGTTTGTTACCGGTCTGGTAGGAGCTGATCTCCTCGTACACTTGAAGCGCCAATTCGCGGGTAGGAACCAACACGATGGCCTGCACCTTGCCTTTTTCGGGCCTGATGCGCTCCAGAAGGGGCAATCCGAAAGCGGCGGTTTTACCCGTGCCTGTTTGCGCTTGCCCGATGATATCGCGTTCTCCCTGTAAAAGCAGTGGAATGGTTTTTTGCTGGATGGGGGTGGGTTTTTCAAACCCTTTTTTGGCGAGTGCATTCAGGATATCGCTTGATAAACCCAATGCCTCAAAAGTCAGTTCGTTATTCATTAAGTAGATATTAAATAAAAAAAGCCTTGCGGGAGCAACACCTCCTGCAAGGCTCGGCTCAAAAACGGTGCAAAGGTACGGATAATTAATCAGTTGCGCAAGATTAATTTTCCGATTTCACGCGTTTTTGCTCGTCTTCTAAACCTGTATCGCGGCGTCTTGCGGCTTTCACTTCCTGGTTGCCGATATTATAGGTGAAATTCAGGCGGAACTGCCGGCTTTCCCAGCCGCCAGAGGCTACACTGTACAAGCCGCCAAATTCGCTCACACCGCGCCAGCGCATGCTCAGGAATACATCGCTCACGCTGGCCTTGAGGTTGCCGCGCCCCTGTAGTACTTTTTTCTGTACGCCGGTTTCTACGGCCCAGAATTCGCGGTTGCGGAAGTTGCTACCCCAAATGCTGGGCGAGTTATAGAACCCGGATAGTTCGAGCGATACATTCCAGGGCAGTTGGAAGGTATGCTGGCTGTAAATAGAAAAAGCGCTTACTGAAATATCGATGGCCTTACCTTCACCAAAATCGGCCTGGTTGCGGGTATTAAACCCGGAGAGGTTGGTGTACGTATTCCACCATTTTGCGATAGCAAACGGATAGCTGATATTGAAATTCCAGGTGCGCTGCGAGGCCAGGTTTACTTCCGTAATATAGCTGCGGCTCACCTCGGTGGTATCTGTCAGCGCCGTCATCAGGTCGGTGGTGTAGGTAAATCCGACAGACGTATTGAGCATGTAGTTGTAGGTATGTCCCAGTTCCAGACTGTTGGAGTATTGCGGACGCAAAAATGGATTTCCGCGCTGGTAAGTCAACTCGTCGAGTTTATATTCGAAGGGGTTGAGATCCTGGTAGCGGGGCCGGTCGATGCGGCGGCTGTAGTTGAGGCGCAGCGCGTTTTTCTCGTTGGCGTTGTAGGTGATACCTGCCGAGGGGAAGAGGTCGGCGTAGTCGCGCTTCACTTTATCATTGCCTGTAGGGCTTGCGCTGGTGAGCCTGCCGTCGGAATGGGTATGCTCCAGGCGCAGGCCGCCCTGAAATCCCACTTGCCTGCCTGGCGCTGGTAGTTCACATACGCGGCGTTGATATTTTCATCGTATAGGAATTGGTTGGTGCGTTCAGGGTCGATGATGTATTCCTCGTTTTCGACATTATAAAAGTTGAAAATATTGTCGGTGCCGACCATAGAAGTTTTGGCGCCCACGCCCAACTGGCCGCCCAGCAAGGGGCGCTCGTGGTCTATTTTAAAGGTGGCGATATCGATGTCGGTGGGCGCTTCGGTGGCAAAAACAGCGCTCCGCAATAAAGTATTTTCGAGCGGATGGAGGTATAAGTTGGGTTGATACGCCTCGTTGCGGATGCGGAACACGCCGTAGTCGGCGTCTACATTCCAAACGATGCCCTTGGTATTGTCGAAGCGGTAATTGATATTGGCGTTGAGGTTGTCGCGTTTGCCGTCGTTATCTGAACGCGCATGCAGCACCTCTTGATAAATGCCCGATTCCTGGTCGGCAATAATCGTGCGGCTTCGCGAATTCCAGGTCATATCGCTGAGAAAACCCGTAGCCAATACGCCAACGGTGTGGTGTTTGCCGATAAAAAAGTCGGCGCCGGCGCGGATATTGTGATTGGTAAATTCGTTTTGATTGGTCGACTGCTGATCAAAAGTTTGTCCCGATTGCTCGCGGTACAAGTTGAAGAAACTCCAGTTGTTACCGGTGGCGAGGCTGTATTTGCCAAAAACGTTTAAGGTTTTGTCGCGGTAGTTGAGCGAAGCGGAGCCGTTGTATTTCGGGAAGATCGCATCGGCGAAGCCCAGTTCGATGCCCGCATTGGCGCCGAGGCGCTCGTCGTGCCGCATCCGGATGTTGATGATGCCGGCATTGCCTGCTGCGTCGTATTTGGACGAAGGCTGGGTGATAATCTCGATAGCTTCGATTTCGGAAGACTGGATTGTTTTCAGCAGCGCGGCCAGGTCGGCGCTGGTCAGCGGCGAGGGCCTGCCGTCGATATACACATTGACGCCGTTTTTGCCTTGCAGGATGATGTTGTCGTTGTTGTCGACCACCACGCCTGGCGATTTTCGGAGCAATTCGAAGGCTGTGTTGCCCACCGCGTTGATGCTGCCCTCCACGTTAAACACCGTTTTGTCGGGTCTGACTTCGATCAAGGGCTTGCGGGCAGCCACCACGACTTCATTGAGTTCGGTAGCGGCAGAAGCCAGCGTAATGGCGGGCGCTTGTATTGCTGCGCCGGCGCGCAAGTTCAATTCTCCTGTGGAGGCATCGGCATAACCCACATAGCTGACCGCAATCCGGAAGCGGCCTTCGGGCACTTGCCTGAACGCATAATTTCCTTCTTCGGTTGTGTATTCGGCTTTGACGAGTGTGGAATCGACGGCATTGAATAGCAGTACGTTGGCAAACGCGATGGGTGCGTTTTTGTCGTCGGTGACTTTGCCGGTGATTTGCCCGGCGTCGGTTTGTGCGCTCAGCGAAACAACGCTGAATAAGCAAAATAAAACAATAGGTGTTAATATCTTGGTCATGTCAGGTGATTTTAAAACAAAAATATTTATTTTGTCAATAAAATGCAACTCATTTTCGATGAACGTCCAAATAAGTCGTCGAACGGCGGAAAATATCACCCCATCGGGCTAATTTTGCGTTCCCTGTAAACAGAGAATTTAACCGCAGAGTCAAAAAGAGTTATGCGCGGAGTTTCGCGGAACGTTAATTTGACTCCGCGAAACTCTGCGTAAAACTCCTTTAACTCTGCGGTGAAAAAAAACAAGGCATGGCCACTCCTCAATCGGTTGCGTTTTACACCCTGGGCTGCAAGCTCAACTACTCCGAGACTTCTTCGATAGGGCGCCTCTTTGAAGACGCCGGCTATCGCGAGGTAGCTTTCGAGGAGGGCGCCGATATTTATGTGGTGAATACCTGCTCGGTAACCGATTTTGCCGACCGCAAGTGCCGCAAGGTGGTGCGCCAGGCGCTGCGCCACAATCCGCGCGCTTTTGTAGTAGTAGTGGGGTGTTACGCCCAACTCAAACCCGAAGAGATTGCCGGCATTCCCGGCGTCGACCTGGTGCTGGGCGCGGCCGAAAAATTCCGTATCCTAGACTATATCGACAACCTGAGCAAAGCTCCGGGCAAGGGAATGGTGCAGGCCGGGGAGATCCGAGAAGTCCGCGATTTCGTCAATGCCTTTTCTTTTGGCGACCGCACGCGCTCTTTTCTCAAAGTCCAGGACGGCTGCGACTACAAGTGTACGTTCTGTACGATCCCCCTGGCGCGCGGTCGCAGTCGCAGCGATACCGTAGAAAACGTGGTAGACAATGCCCGCCGCATCGCCGACATGGGGGTGAAAGAAATCGTACTAACTGGCGTCAATATCGGCGATTTTGGCAATGGCACAGAAGTTATAGAAGGCACGCGCCCCAAAAAAGAGGCGATGTTTATCGACCTCATCCAGGCGCTCGACGAAGTGGAAGGCATCAGCCGTTTTCGCATTTCTTCTATCGAACCCAATTTGTGTACCGATGAGATCATCAGCTTTGTAGCCCAATCGAAGCGCTTTGCGCCCCATTTCCACATGCCGTTGCAATCGGGCAGCAATAAGCTACTGGCCCTCATGCGCCGCCGCTACCTGCGCCAGGTGTACGCCGAGCGCGTAGCGCAGATCAAATCGCTGATGCCGCATGGCTGCATCGGCGTGGATACCGATCGTGGGATTCCCCGGCGAAACGGAGGCAGATTTTCTCGACACCTACGGCTTCCTGCGCGACCTCGACGTGAGCTACCTCCACGTGTTCACCTATTCGGAAAGGCCCAATACCCCGCCGCGGAGATGGACGGCGTGGTACCTATCGAAGAACGCCGCCGCCGCAACGGGATGCTCACTATACTGAGGCGAGAAAAAGCGCCGTTATTTTTACGAACAACACCTGGGACAAACCCGCCCGGTTTTATTTGAAAACCACACCGAAAAGGGTTTGATGTCGGGATTTACCGATAATTATATTAAAATAGAAACGCCCTACGACCCGGTGATGATCAACGAATTGGCGCCGGTGCAATTGATCCGGTTGAATGCGCGGGGGCGTAGAGACGCAATGCATTGCGTCTCTACGAAAATTGGGTGTATGAAACAAAAAGGCCTTGTATCATTCATATTAATTATAGGAATTTCGGTCACTGCGAATGCGCAATCCGGTCACCGGTATTTGCGCAAAGGCGACAAGCAATACGAGGAAAAATCGTATTCGCAAGCAGAAGAGAATTATCGGAAAGCGCTCGAAAAAAAACCTAGCGATAAAGGGACATACAACCTGGGCAACGCCATTTACCAGCAAAAACGATACGACGATGCGGCGCGCCAATACGAAGAAGCGGCTCAAAAGGCCAAGACGCCCGAGGTGAAAGCCTACGCCTTCCACAACCAGGGCAACGCTTATTTTGAACAAAAAGATTACGAAAAAAGCGTGGAAGCCTACAAAAATGCCCTGCGCCTGAATCCCTCCGATGTCAGTACCAAACTCAACCTGGCGCTGGCCCAAAAACGACTGCAGCAAATGCAACAACAGCAGCAGGAGCAACAGAAAAAGGAACAGCAAAAGCAAGAGCAACAACAGCAAAACCAGCAGCAACAGCAACAACCACAGCAAAACCAACCCCAGCAACAGCCGCAAAACAAACCGCAGCAAGAGGGCGACGACAGCGAAACAGCGGAATCTCCTTCCGAACAACTCCCCCCGGAACAAAAAGAACTGAGCCGCGAAGAAGCCCAGCGCCTGCTCAAAATCATGGATGCCGAAGAGCAACGCGTACTGGACAAACTTCGGCGCAAGAACACCAAGGTCTGCGCTTCGGAAAAGGATTGGTAAAAGCGTGCAAAAACGAAATTAACATAAAATTATTGCGGGATAATTGACTATCGTTGCGGAAATGCGCACCTTTGCGGCTGCTTTGCCTGAAACATTCTCACCTGCGGGTGTGTTTAAAGGCAACAAACAATTAAACTCAATGTGTACCGTAACGTACATCCCTCAAGGCAGGGATAGTTTTATTTTAACTTCCAACCGCGACGAACAGCCCTCGCGATCTCCGCTACAAGTCACACTCACAGAACAGTACGGCCTCCATTTAATATATCCGCGCGATAACGGCGCGGGTGGCACCTGGATTGCCGCCTCCAGCGACAATCGCCTCGTATGCGTACTCAACGGAGCCTTTGAAGCACACGAAAAAAAACCGCCATATAAGCGCAGTCGCGGACTGGTAGCCCTCGATTTTTTTCGCTACCGCCACGCCTGCAACTTCTCCGACGCCTATGAATTCAACGGCATCGAACCCTTTACGATGGTCATCTACGACCAGGGGAAACTGGCCGTATTTCGCTGGGACGGCGCTGCCAAGCACCTGCAAATGCTCGACGCCGCAGAACCCCATATCTGGTCGTCGGCCACGCTCTACGATGCGGTCATCCGCCAGAAACGCCAGTACTGGTTTGACGCCTGGCGCCACGACCACCCCGCTGCGGGCATCAACGAAATCCTGGACTTTCACCGCACCGCCGGCGAAGGCGACCCCTGGAACGACGTGGTGATGACCCGCGAGGGCAAGGTACAGACCGTGAGTATCACCACTGTGGTCAAAACGCCCAGCTGCGTGCAAATGCAATACCACGACCTGCTTCGCAACAATATGAAAAAAGCGCAGATACAATTGCGCGGAGAATTGGTAGCTTTGTAATAATGTTTCAGCGACTTCGGTTTTGGGAAAAATGGCGCCATTCCCCTTTCTGGATACGCCTGCTCAATTGGGAATATTGGCCCTCTTATACCATTTACCTTCCCGTATTGCCCTACATCTTGTGGTTGATGGCCCGCTCGCGCCACATAGCCTTTTTTACCGGCGCCAACCCAGGTATTTTCACGGGCGGATTCGGTTTTGAATCCAAATTTCAAACCATACAAAAAATCCCTGCTGCACTCAGGCCCAACTCAGTATGGGTAGCTGCCGGGTTGCCATTTTACCAGGTGGTGGAACTGCTGGCGAGCGCCGGGCTGCATTTTCCACTTATCGCCAAACCCGACCTGGGTTTTCGAGGCTTTTTGGTAAAAAAATAGACAATCCCCAGGAGTTGCAGTACTACTTGTCGGCTTACCCCATTGATTTCATTGTGCAGGAATTTCTCGACTACCCCTGTGAAGTGGGTGTGTTGTATTACCGGCTGCCGGGCGAACAACGGGGCCATATCAGTTCGGTGACGCTCAAGGAATTTCTGCACGTCACCGGCGACGGCGCCGCTACGGTGCTGGAACTCGTTAAGCGCCATCCACGGGCATTGCTTCAGTTGGAACGCCTGCGCGACACCCATGGCGACCTCCTGCACTACATTCCCCCGGCGGGGCAGCGCGTATCGCTCGGTTTGGTGGGCAACCACGCTAAGGGCACCAAATTTGTGGATGGCCGTCACCTGATCAATGCGCAGATGGTAGCCTGCTTTGATGCCCTGAGCCACCAGCTCGACGAGGTTTATTACGGTCGTTTCGACCTCAAATGCGAATCGCCCGACGACCTCCTGACGGGGCGCATCAAAGTCATCGAACTCAACGGGGTTTGTTCGGAGCCCACGCATATTTATGACTCCTCGCATCCTTACTTGCCTGCATTGTGGGAAGTGGCGCGACACTGGACGATCATTCACCGCATAGCTGCGGCCAACCGCAAGCGCGGCAAGCGCTACATGCCGGCCCTGCAACTGGCAAAAATTATGTTGCAAGCCCGCGTATACTTCAAAAGGGTGAAAAAATGGGCGACAGTGCCTATTGTTCCGGCACCCGGTCTCCTGCACAAATGCCAGAATCTCCTCTACATACTGGCGGTGGTTAGCCAGGCGGGGCACCTTGCTTTGCCAGCCCAGTTTGCCTTTGCTGCGCAGCCAGTTGCGGAAAGTGCCTATGGGCAAAGGATGTAGCCGCAGGCGTTCGAGCGCAATGCTTTTAAAACGTTTGGCTTCGTAATCGGAATTGACATGCTGCAGGTTGGCATCCAGCAATTGATTAAATAACTCGAGGTCGGTGGGAGCTTTGGTAAACTCGATGAGCCATTCGTGGCCGCCTTTGCCGTTTTGTTGAAAATATACCGGCGCCACGGTATAATCTGCTACGATGGCGTCTGTTTGCCGGCAGGTTTGTGCCAGTGCCAGATCGGTATTTTCCACCACCACTTCTTCTCCAAAAGCGTTGACAAACTGCTTGGTGCGGCCCGTGATCTTTATTTTGTACGGATAGGTTGAGGTAAAGGTAACTGTATCGCCGGGCATATACCGCCACAAGCCGCCGTTGGTGCTGATCACCAGGGCATACGGCTTGCCTTTTTCCACCTCCCAGAGGGGGATGGCCTTGGGATCGTCTTTGCCCCATTCTTGCATAGGCAGAAATTCGTAATATATACCGTTGTCGAGCAGCAGCAGCATATCATTTACGGCAAAATCGTCTTGTACGGCAAAATACCCCTCCGAGGCGTTGTAGATCTCCTGGTAGCTCACCTGGGGAGAGGGGAAAAACTCTTCGAACTGCTTGCGGTAGGGCATAAAGCTCACGCCCCCGTGGATATACCCTTGGAAATTGGGCCACACCTCCAGCATATGGCGTTTGCCGGTGATTTCGAGAATGCGCCGCAACATTACAACTGTCCAGGTGGGCACCCGCCTATCATCACCATTTTGTTCTCGCGGCTGCCTATCTGGGCGAGTTTTTCGAGCTTCTGATCCATATCGGGCATCAGCGCGGTTTTGATATCGGGGGTAAAAAATGGCCGCCCGACCAAAGGCATATGGCTCATCATGATAGCCGACACATCGCCGATCATAGTTCGGGGGTAGGGTTCGAAACGATTGAGGCTTCCGCCCATCAGCATACTTTTGCATTCGAATTGGCGGGCGTCGGGGCGGTTGTGGTAAAACAGCGTCATCGTATCCCAGGTGCCCCGGATATGGCATTCCTTGAGATTCTGGCTCGTGACGGGGATAAACTTGCTCTTGTCGCTGGTAGTGCCCGACGATTTAGAAAACCAGCGCACCTGTCCGCTCCACAACACGTCTTTTTCGCCGTACATCATCCGCTGGATATAGGGTTTGATGCTTTCGTAATCGTTGAGCGGCACCCTGCGCGCAAAATCATCGGGGCTGCGCATACTGCGGTAGTCGTACATTTTACCCCACTGCGTATGCATGGCGCCGGCGCGCAGTTGTTGCCACAACGCGCGTTGCACCTCATGGGGTGGTCCATGTAGCGTTTGATCTCCCGATAGCGCTCTTTGTAATACCACTTAAAAATGTCGTTGATCCATTGTCTCAGCATGGTTCCGGATCTTTTCGGCACTATAAAGGTCGCATTTTTTTGTGAACTGTGAACAGTGAACTGTGAACTGCTCATAGATCTGTTCACAGTTCACTGTTCACAGTTCACAAAATTAATACAGCGCCATATCAAACCGCCAGCGGTAATTAGTCGTGAGCGGATGCTGAGGGCCCCAGAGGCGGAACAGCGCAATGGCTATGCGGCGGGGCAAATCGGAGTGGTAGGTTTTATCAGTGGCTACGGCTTCGATGACGCGTTCTACGGCGGCATCGCTTTGTCCTTGTGCATAAGCGGTGGCGGCGTCATGGAGCAGGTGGGCCGCGGGAGAGCCGTTGTCGGCGGGCAATTCAAACCATTCGGCCAAAGTGCGTATGTCTTCGGCCTGGTCGTATAGCAGGTGGCCCAATTGGATGGAGGCGACGAGTTCTTTTGCTTGGGCAGGGTGGTGGACCACTACGCGTGAGGCTAAAGCCATACCTGCTTCGGCTATACCGGGGTTTTGCAGTACAAATGCTTCTAACTGCGCCAGGGCTGCGGGGTCTTCGCCATTTTCCAGTGCTGCCAGTATCTGGGCCAGGTCGTCTTTATGGCTATTAGGCAGGTGTTCTTCCAGCCAGCGCTCGATGGCCGTCTTTGGGATAGCGCCTACAAATTCGCCTGTCACCTGACCCTTATAAAACATCTTCACATTGGGGATGCTAAATACATCGTATCGTTCGCCCAACTCGGGGTGTTCTTCGGTATTCACCTTCACAAGTTCCCACTTGCCCTGTTGGGCTGCCGCCAATTGCTCGATCACAGGGCCTAATATGCGGCAGGGGCCGCACCAGGGCGCCCAAAAGTCGACTACAACCGGTATCTCCTGGCTTCTCGCCAAAACGTCTTGTTCAAATTGCATACCCTTTTGGGATTGCGGAATTCGGAATTCGGAATTCGGATTTTTCATAGATCAATCCGCAATCCAAAATCCAAAATCCGATATTACTAATAGGGGGTAAACCTTATTATTTACATCATCATAATGGAAAAAGTTTCAAATTCACCAATACTTTCCATCATGAAAAAAATCATTACCGTACTGTTGTTGTGCTTTTCGGCGGTTTACCTGTCCGCCCAGGAAGAAACGCTTTTTGGCGACCTCCACGTGGTGGGCGCATTCGGTGCGCCGATCTTAGAAGTCGGCGCTATTAACGGCGAAATAGGCGCCGATGTGGGCGGCGGCGGCGCCCTGGTGCTCAATAACATGTTTATCGGCGGCTACGGCATGGGTACCAGCTACCCCGAATATGTGACCGCCGCCGGCGACGAGCGCAATATCCGCTTCAAACACGGCGGTTTTTGGCTGGGTTATACGCCCAAACCCCACAAGGTGGCTCACTTGTATTCCAGCCTGAAAATCGGATGGGGAAGCGCCCGCTTGCGCGAAGACGGCGACAACATCGCTACGGATCGCCTGTTTGCCCTCACGCCCGAGTTGGGCATTGAAATCAACCTGACCCGTTTTGTAAAAGTGAGCCTTAGCGGCGGCTACCGCTGGATTAACGGCATCAGCAAACTCGACGGACTCGACAACGAAAGTTTTAGCAGCCCCACTGGCTTGCTTACTTTCCGCATCGGCGGCTGGAGCGATAGCGACGAATGGGACCGCTGGTAGTTGGTCTATAAAAAATCGCGATTGTCGTATACCGGCATCGCCCTGGGGGGCGTATGGGTGAAGCGGTAGTATAATCCTGCGGCCAGACCGAAGGCAAAACCGCCGATATGCGCCCACCAGGCTACACCGCTGCCTTCGGCAGTGGATACGTCGAGGGTCGCCGTGCCGCTCAGCCATTGCTGCCATATCCAGAACCCGAGAAATAACAGCGCCGGCACCCGGAAGGTGAAAAAGAAAAACAATACCTTAATACGCGACACCGGGAACATCACCAGGTAAGCGCCCATCACCGCTGATATAGCGCCGCTGGCCCCCACGGTAGGTATCTGGCTGTTCCAGTTGAAATAAATATGCGCGGCATGGGCCATTAAGCCGCCCAACAGGTAAAAGGCCAGAAACCGAAAACTGCCGATACTCGACTCTATGTTGTCGGCAAAAACCCACAGAAAAAGCATATTGCCGATGAGGTGCATCCAGCCGCCATGTAAAAACATGCTCGTAAGCAGCGTCGGCAAATCCTGCCCCCTCACCGTTTCATAAGGAATGGCGCCGTAATCGTATACAAAAGCCTGCAACGCCGAAGGCGGCATATTGACCTGAAAAAGGAATATCGCCACGTTGAGTGCAATCAAGCTATAACTGAACAATGGATAATGCCCGCCTTTTACCTGATCATCGCCAATGGGGAATATCATGTGGTAATTTTTTAACAAGATAACGCCTGTTGTCGGTTGTGAGTTGTCAGTTATCGGTTAACTTGAACAGATAACCGACAACCGACAACAGAGAACGGACAACAGAGAACTACTTCCCCCGCTCCGTCACAAATCGCACCAGGTCCTCGAGTGATTGGCGGACTTCCGAGTCGGGAAACAGGTACAATAATTCAAAAGCCTGGTTGCGGTAGTTATTCATTACCGTGGTGGCGTATTCCATGCCGCCGCTGTTGCGCACAAATTCGATTACTTTTTTTACGCTGTCGGGGTTATCGCTGCGCATGCGGATATCGCCGAGAATTTCGCGGCGAACGGATTTGGGGGCGTGTTGGAGGGCATAAATGAGTGGCAGGGTTAGTTTTTTTTCTTTGATATCGATACCCAGGGGTTTGCCGACGTCGTCGGTGCCGAAATCGAACAAGTCGTCCTTGATTTGAAAAGCCATGCCGATCTTTTCGCCGAAGGCGTGCATGCGCTGTACCAGTTGTTCGTCTTTGGCGGTAGAAGAGGCGCCGGCGGCGCAGGCGGAGGCAATCAGGGAAGCCGTTTTCTGGCGGATGATCTCGTAATAAACCGCTTCGTCGATATCGAGCCGGCGGGCTTTTTCCATTTGCAACAACTCGCCTTCGCTCATGGCTTTTACGGCGTCGGAGACGATTTCGAGCTGGCGAAATTCTTTATTTTTTAAGGCTAAAAGCATGCCTTGCGAAAACAGGTAGTCGCCCACCAAAACGGCGATTTTGTTTTTCCAGAGGGCGTTGATCGAAAAAAAGCCGCGGCGTTCGTAGGCGTCGTCCACTACGTCATCGTGCACCAGCGTGGCGGTGTGCAGCAATTCGATGAGCGAAGCGGCTACGTAGGTGGGGGGCCCTACCTCGCCACAAAGCTTGGCAGATAGGAATACAAACATGGGCCGCACCTGCTTGCCCTTTCGCTTGACGATATAAAAGGTGATGCGATCCAATAATGGCGCCGAACTCCGCATGGACTGCCGGAAGTGCGTTTCAAAATGCTTGAGTTCTTCGACGATCGGCTGCTGGATCGATCCCAACGATTTGGACATATTCCTACATTTCAGCGTTCAAAGCTACAAAACTTTGGTAAAGTAATTAAGAGCTACCCAACCCGGGGGCAATTCACCACTGTCTAAGCATTGAACATCAACCTTAATTAACATGAAAAAGACGAGCTGGTTTTTCCTCTTTGCATTTATTATTGTGGCCGCAGCGGGCTGTAAGCATGAAAATGACAACTCGCCCTCGACGACTCTCGATTATTTCATTTTTGGCCATTTCTTTGGCGAATGCGGCGGCGAGCAGTGTGTGGAAACATTTGTGATACAAGACGAAAAACTCTACGAAGATACCCTCGACGACTACCCCGGCATTGCCGATTTTGAAGATCGCCAGCTTGTTTTACTCGATAATAGCATCTACAACCTGGTTGCCGGCCTGCCCGACCAGATGCCCGACGAGCTCTGGGATGAAACCGAAACCACCATCGGTATGCCCGACGCCGGCGACTGGGGCGGCATCTACGTGGAGGTAAAACGCGACGGCGAAACCCGCTACTGGCTGATTGACCATATGGATAACAATATCCCTGAATACCTGCACCCGTTTACGGATGCGATTAAAGAGGCGATTGAGGAGATTAATGAATAATGTGTTGTCGGTTCTTGGCAACCATCCAACATCATTTATCATTCATCACCATGTATGGCGTAAACCGGGCAAAAAGCTCTTCGCTGTACCAGCCCAATTCGCGGGTTTTGCGCACCACTTTAGTGTGGTATTCACTCTGGTATGCATAAGCCTGCATATCCCTGCTACTTGCCCACCAACTAAATGTAGCCTGTTGGATGAGGGGTAGCTCGCCAATGCCCATAGCCATCAACAATCCTTCGCGCCCGGCCACCGAACGGCTCACCGGAGGTACAAAGCGCCAGAAGCGCCACAAATGCCGGCGGCTGATAGTTGCGCGTGTGAGCACGCATACAGGGGCATCGTCTGTAACAGCGGCATTCACGAGGAAGGGAGCCTGTCCGTCCCAACTGCCATGTACCATAGTGGTGTGCATAAATATTGTCTGATAATCTTCGCTGACTTTTGCGCATTCCCCAAACAACTCGCCGTGAGCCAGGAATTGAGCTGCCGCCTGCTCGTCGCGCCAAACGCATAAGAGCGAATAAATTCCGAAATTGGGCCAAATGCTGAATCCGTTGCCACCGCCGCTTCCCAGCATTTTACCGAATTGCAAACCATCGACGTTTGTCAGCATACCAGGCGAAAGGCCCATCAACTGGAAGGCCCTCCAACGGTGACGCAGGCCGGAAAAATGAAAAATGCTCATCGTGACCACCTGCGGGTCGTCACCCCTCTTCTCTATCCCTTCTGTTTGCATATCTCGTAAAGCTTATAAGTTTGCAACAATTCAATGCCGCAAATGTTGGGGTCAAAACCGAACATTTTAAGGTTTTAAAATATTTTCCGGGGGTAAATATGTTCCCAATGCATCTTCTGTGCGTTATTTTCGTTGTTTAAATGCCATAAGTGATCAAAAACATGAAAGTACTAATAACCCTGTTGTTGATGAGCTGCGCCGTCGCTGCCTGGTCTCAGAGCATCGAAGAGCTGGAACAGCAACTCAGCCAGGCGGAAAACAGCAAAGATAAAATGCACCTGGCATTGAAGTTGGGGGAGTCTTTTTTGCGTTCGGATGCAGATAAGGCGCTTGAGTACGGCAAGCAGTCGCACAACCTCGCCACACAACTCAAGCAAAACGCCATGGCCGCCCGCTCGGCTTTTCTGGTAGCACAAGCCTATGAGCGCAAAAACGACGACCGCAATGTGGAAGTGTGGATGCGCAGCGCCCAGAACTTCGCCATGAAAGCCGGCGACTCCGACCTCATTATCAGAAGCGTTGACCGGCGTAGCCGACTTGCCGAAAAGGTGCGCAACTACCGCCGCGCCTACGAGATCAACCAGGAAGCCTTCTCCTATTTCAGCAATAAGGGTACCAGTATCAGCGACCTGGAAAGTAAATACGAAACCCAAAAACTCCAAATCGAAAAAGAGAAAAAAGAACTCGAAAAAGAACGCGACAAATTAGCCTTTGAAGTGGCTAATCTCGAAGTAGAGCGCGACCAACTGACCACCGACAAGTCGTCGCTGGAACAACGCCAGGAACAACTGGTGCGCGAAAAACAAAAGGTAGAACAGGAAATTTCTACCAAAGAAGAAAAACTGGCGGAAGTTTCTACCGAAAAAGAAAAAGCCGTAGAGATCATCAAAAAGAAGGAAGAAGAAGTCAAAGACCTCACCCGCGAAGCGCTCGAATCGCGCACCGTACAAGCAGAAACCAAAGTAGAACTCCAGAAAGCCCAGATCGAAGCCGAGCAAAACCGCAACCTGCGCAATCTCACTTTTTTTGCCGCAGGTTTTATACTGGTTCTAGCCATGCTCTTACGGCCGCTTCCGCTCTAAACAAAAGCCAACAAAGTACTGGCCAGCAAAAACACAATCATCGAAAACGAACGCAAACGCTCGGATGAACTGCTGCTAAATATCCTGCCCGCAACCATCGCCGGCGAACTCAAGGAATTCGGAAAGGCCCGCGCTCACCGCTACGAAGAAGTGACGGTGTTGTTTTCCGATTTTCGCAATTTTACGGCTATCGCCGAAAAACTATCGCCCGAAGAACTGGTAGAAGAACTCGACAAGTGCTTCAAAGCCTTCGATTTTATCATTTCTCAATACGAGGACATTGAAAGATAAAACCATCGGAGACGCCTATATGTGCGCTTCCGGGCTGACCAACCAGCCGACTTATCCCGATAATATCGTGCGGGCCGCCCTCGAAATGCAGGAGTTCCTCAACGAACAAAAGCAAGAGCGCATGCGACTCGGCAAACCCTTTTTCGAAGCGCGCATAGGCATTCACACCGGTCCCGCAGTGGCAGGCGTGGTGGGTGTAAAAAAATTCGCCTACGACATCTGGGGCGATACTGTCAATATCGCTTCGCGTATGGAAATACATTGCGAACCCGGCCGCGTCAATATATCGGAAGTGACTTACAACAAGGTGAGTTATAAATTTGAATGCGAATACCGAGGCAAGGTAGAGGCCAAAAACAAAGGCGCTATCGACATGTATTACGTGATGAAAGAACGCGCCGCCATTGCCGTGTGAAACTCATTTGGACTGGATGTTGTTGTATGTAAGCGCTGTTTTATTATTCAACCACAACTACACACGTGGATTTTAAACTCGTCTCACCTTTTCAACCGACCGGCGACCAACCCCTGGCTATTGAACAACTGACACAGGGCATCCGGGAGGGCGAAAAAGCACAAGTATTACTGGGCGTGACCGGCTCCGGCAAAACGTTTACTATTGCCAACGTCATCACTCAACTGAATCGCCCTACGCTCGTTTTAACGCACAATAAAACCCTCACAGCTCAGCTTTATGGCGAATTCAGGGATTTTTTCCCCGATAACGCCGTGGAGTATTTTGTATCCTATTACGATTATTACCAGCCCGAAGCATACATTTCGGTGACCGATACCTTTATCGAAAAGGACCTTTCTATTAACGAAGAGATCGATAAACTGCGACTTCGCGCTACTTCCTCGTTGCTTTCCGGCCGGCGCGATATCATTATCGTGGCTTCCGTATCTTGCATCTACGGTATGGGCAACCCCGAAGACTACAAAACGGGGATCATACGCATCCACAAGGGGCAAACGCTTTCGCGCAACAGCTTCCTGTACAGCCTCGTAGACAGCCTTTACGCGCGTACCGAAACCGATTTCCGGAGGGCTACTTTCCGGGTGAGAGGCGATACGGTAGATATCAACCTGCCTTATGTTGACTATGGGTATCGCGTGACTTTTTTCGGCGATGAAATAGAAAGCATTGATCGCATCGAACTGGAAAGCGGCAAGCGGATCGAAGGCATGGAAAATGCCGCCATCTTTCCAGCCAACCTCTATATCGCCCCCCGCGAACGCCTTCACCAGATCGTACGCGAGATCGAAGACGAATTATACGAGCAGGAAAAATACCTGGAACGCGATGGGCGCTATATCGAAGCCAAACGCATTCGCGAGCGCACCAACTTTGACCTCGAGATGCTCAAAGAATTGGGCTATTGCTCGGGAGTGGAAAATTACTCCCGGTATTTCGACGGCAGGGTTGCCGGCACCCGCCCCTTCTGCCTGCTTGATTACTTCCCCGATGATTTCCTGCTGGTTGTTGACGAAAGCCACGTGACCATTCCGCAGATCAGAGGCATGTTTGGCGGCGACCGCTCGCGCAAGCTCAATCTCGTGAATTTCGGCTTCCGCCTGCCCTCGGCGATGGACAACCGGCCGCTTAGCTTTTCGGAATTCGAAACCCTGGTCAACCAAGCCATTTACGTGAGCGCCACCCCCAGCGATTACGAACTGGAACAAACCGGCGGCGTGATCGTGGAACAGCTCATCAGACCTACGGGACTGCTCGACCCACCCATCGAAGTGCGCCCAAGTATCAACCAAATCGACGACTTGCTGGAAGAAATCAACGAGCGCATTAAAAGCAACGAACGCGTGCTGGTGACTACCCTCACCAAACGCATGGCAGAAGAACTCAGCAAATACCTCAGCAAACTCAGCATCAAGGTGCGCTATATCCACTCAGAAGTAGACACCATGGAACGCGTGGAAATACTTCGCGACCTCCGCCTCGGCGGCTTCGACGTGCTGGTGGGCGTCAACCTGCTGCGCGAAGGCCTCGACCTGCCCGAAGTGTCGCTCGTGGCCATCCTCGATGCCGACAAAGAAGGCTTCCTGCGCAATGCGCGCTCACTGACCCAGACAGCAGGGCGCGCCGCCCGAAATGCCAACGGCCTCGTCATCTTTTATGCCGACACCATCACCGACTCCATGCGCAGAACGATAGACGAAACCAATCGCCGTCGCGAAATACAAATGGCCTACAACGAAGCCAACGGCATCACTCCCCAAACTGTGTACAAAAGCAGGGAAGAGATCCTCAACTCGAAATCTATCCTCGATATTCGCGGCGGCAGACATGCCCAGGCTTATATCGAACCCGATACGCCCAGTCTCGCCGCCGACCCCATCGTGGGTTATATGACGCGCGACCAACTGGAAAAGCTCCTTTCCGAAACGGAAAAGAAAATGAAAGCGGCTGCCAAAGACCTCGACTTCATCGCCGCCGCACAGTATCGCGACGAGCTTTTTGCCCTGCGCAAACGACTGGGCGAACTGGTATAATTATTCCCCGCTTGCATTGACGACCAATGTTTTGCATTTTTGCATCAAAATTTTGAAACCATGAGAATTAGAGCATTCCTAACCTTGTTTTTTGTCGCTTCCAGCCTGGGGATTTTGCCCAGGGTATCGATTTTTCCACGGCACCTGGCAGGAAGCCATCGCGGAAGCAAAAAACAGGATAAAATAATTTTTGTTGACGCTTATGCCGTATGGTGCGGCCCATGTAAACGCATGGCCAGCGAAGTGTTCACCAAGGAAGAAGTGGGCCAGTTTTATAACGCCAATTTCGTCAACGTCAAACTGGATATGGAAAAAGGCGAAGGCCTGGAATTTCGCAAAAAATACCCCGTCTCTGCTTTCCCTACCTTGTTTTATATCGACTACAACGGCGAAGTGGTGACGCAAGTGCGCGGCGCGCAGGATGCCGGCGGCTTTATCAACCTCGGCAAGCAAGCCCTTGGCAAAGTAGACCGAAGCGTGGGTTATACCGCCGAATACGACAAAGGTAGCCGCGATCCCGAATTGATGATCAACTACGTGCGCGCCCTCAATAAAGCCGGCAAGCCGAGCATGAAGATCGCCAACGAGTATCTTCGTTCGCAAAAAGACCTCACCACCGAGCATAACTTGCGCTTTATATTGGTTGCCGCCGCTGAAGCCGATTCCAAAGCCTTCGACCTGCTCGTAGAACACCGCGCTAAAATTGCCGCGCTCACCTCGGAAAAAGCTGTGACAGACCAGATACAAGCTGCCTGCGAAAAAACGGTAAAAAAAGCAACCGACTTCCAAAACCGCGAATTGCTGGCGGAAGCGCAAATGAAAATGAAAAAACACAACCCGGCTGCAGCAGAACTTTTTATCGCAAAAAGCGAAATGGACTACGCTATGGCTTTGCGCGACGCCAAAGCGTATACGCAAGCAGCTAAAGAATTTATTAAAAAAACGACCGAGAACCGCTCAGCCGAACAATACCGCATAGCCAATACCATCGCCAATACTTTCCGTGACGACGAAAAAGCAATGAAAGCCGCAGAAGAATTTGCACACGATGCCACTAAAGACGGCGGCACTTACGAGCACTATTTTGCTTACGCCAATATTCTTTTTATGAACGAAAAGGAAAACGACGCGCTAAAAGCAGCCAACAAAGCGCTCGAACTGGCCAAAGCAAAAAATCCGTCAGCCGTGCGCATGGTCGAATCGCTCATTCAACGCATACAAGGATAAACTGATTTATCATCCCATTCAATTTAATGACTTTATTCATGAAAAAAACTTATGTAACGCTGTCGTTGCTGCTCCTGTGCGGCGCGCTTATGGCGCAAGGCGGCATCAAATTTAACGAAGGCCAATGGAACGATCTGCTGGCTAAAGCCAAAGCGCAAAACGCACTCATATTTGTAGATGCCTACACCACCTGGTGTGGCCCCTGCAAGATGATGGCAAGCCAGGTGTTTACGCAAAAGGAAGTAGGCGATTTCTACAACTCAAAATTTATAAACGCCAAAATCGACATGGAGAAGGGCGAAGGCATCGAGCTGGCCCAACGTTATAATGTACAAGCGTATCCTACTTTCCTGTTTGTGGATGGCGACGGCAACATCGCTCACCGCGCCGTCGGCTACAAGCTGGCAGATGAATTCCTCGAACTGGGCAAGGTAGCCCTGGATTCCGAAAAACGCCTCGGCGGACTCGTCGCCCGCTACGACGGCGGCAACCGCGATCCGCAATTCCTCTACGACCTCGCTATGGCGCGTTATGAAGCAATGGACGGCGGCCACATGCCCGTGGCAGAAGAATACCTGGCTACGCAGTCAGACTGGAGTACGCCCCAGAATATGGAGCTGATCTATTATATCGTCGACAATCCCGACTCTAAGCTGTTTGACTATATGGTGAAAAACCGTGCCGCTTTTGAAGTAAAATTCGGAGAGGATGCCATCATCGATCGCGTCCAGCAATTGATTATGCAAAAGGCTTTCGCCAATGGCAATGAAGGCGAATCGGCACTCGACGAGGTGGATAAAATGTACGCCAAAGTATACCCCGAACAGGCTGCCCGCCTCAGCGCCAACTTCCGCATGAGCTACTACAATATGCTCGGCGATGTGAATAATTTTGCCAAATCAGCGGTGGATTATTTCGACAAATATCCTCCGACGATTTCAACGAACTCAATAATGTGGCCTGGACTTTCTACGAAAGCATCCAGGATAAGGACATGCTCAAGAAGGCGCTCGGCTGGGCCAAACGCTCAATTGAACTCGAAAGCCAGTATTTTAACAACGATACGCTCGCCGCCCTCTATTTTAAGCTCGGCGAAAAGAAAAAAGGCAAAAAGGCCGCTAAAACAGCCATCGAGATCGCTAAGAAAAATGGCGAAGACTATAGCGGCACCACCCAGCTGTTGGAGCAGTGGAATGCCAATTAATAAAAATGTTGTCGGTTGTCGGTTGTCCGTTATCCGTTCTTTATGCTTCTAAATAAATATTGAACAGAAAACAAATAACAGAGAACCGACAACAGAGAACAGAAAACAGAAAACAACCATGAAATCAACCTTAACAATCCTATTGACCTTCATCGTAGCTGCCTCCCTGCAGGCACAGCTCGAATTACCGGCGAAAAGCCCGAAAGCAAGTGTATCTTACCGCGTAGGACTCACCGACGTAACGGTTACCTACTCAAGCCCTGCCGTCAGAGGCCGCAAAATATGGGGCGAGGTAGTACCCTACGACAAATTGTGGCGCGCAGGCGCTAACCAGGCCACGACTATCGAGTTCAGCACCGACGTGAAAATTGACGGCAAAGACTTGCCTAAAGGCAAATACGCGTTGTTCCTCATCCCCAAGGAAGGCGATACCTGGACGGCGATACTTAACACGGTTACCGACCAGTGGGGCGGCTACAACTACGACCAGTCGAAAGACGCCCTCCGGGCGGAAGTGCAGACCAAAACCGTCGTGCAAGAAGAAGAGCACCTGCAGTACACGATCGAAAACCAGGGCATCGACCGCGGTTATATTCGCCTGGCATGGGATAAGAAACGCATCTACCTGCCTTTCTCTGCCGATGTGATGAAGTTTTCGATGACTAATATTGAAAATGCGCTGATGACAGCCCCCGCCGCCGATAAGTGGTGGATACACGCCGAAGCCGCCGAGTTCATCGCTGAAAACGACGGCGACCTCAACCTGGCCCTCCAACATGCCGACGAAAGCGCTGCCCTGCGCGTCGATGTGTGGAACTGGTGGGTGAAGGCCCGCGTACAAGCCAAACGCGGCGACTACAGAGCAGCCCTGGCTACCGCCCAGAAATTGGTGGAATTGAGCAAAACCAACGACGAATACAAGTACTACCCCGAAATCAAAGCCGAAGTAGAGAAGGCTATGGCGGAGTGGAAGAAGATGTGATCAGTGAACAGTGAACTGTGAACTGTGAACTGCTCTTTGATCGGTTCACAGTTCACTGTTCACTGTTCACTATCCTAAATTTTTCCAGATTCGGCTTCACTTTCCTGGGCCGCTGGAGTTCATAGTCGTAGATCAGCTTGCCCAATTGGCTGAAAAAAGGGAGCCCAATCTCGTCGTATTCGTAAAGCCCATCGTTGTATACCTGATCGGCATTAACATGAATTGTGCCTGATAAGAAAAACTCCACACCGCGCTCCAGGTCGACGATATAGGCGATATCAGTTAAAAATCCGTAAGACCATCCCACTTTATTAAATATGCGCACCCCTGGAATAGGGGCCTGTGTGCTGTCGCCGTACATCCAGAATTTGACATAATTGTCGGCCTGGTGATATGAGGGGTGGCGACTTTCGCGCGGCCACATCGACATACACTGATATAGGTAACGGTAGTCGTCTTCGGTAAGGTTAAAACGTTGTGCGGGCGGCGTAACTTCGGGGAAGATCACTGCTTTGAGAATATCGTGCAGGTTTTGCAGCGACATATAATTTTGTTGCCAAAATCGAAGGCGCCTTCCACTCGTTTGTCCTGGTTGTCGAGGTAGGCGATGCCGCGTTGCTCGGCGCTGAGGCCCAGGTTGGGCGGCATGAGGTTGCTGTATACTTCTCCCTGGTAGTAAAAGACGGTATCATATCGATATAAAGTAATGGGATTTGTATAGCGGTTGGTTTCGTCGTCGAATGCCGGATTGGCCAGGCGGCGCAAAATGCGCGTATCGCGGTAGCCTTTTTCCCAGAGTTTTTCGTTAAAATAAGCTTGTCCCAGCCATTCGTAGAGGCGGTTGAAGGCGTCGTTGTCGCTCACCACAAAAATCTTTTTGGCATAATGCGCCAGCGAGGGCAAGTCGTTGGCCGATGTGGTATCGGTCACCACCGGTGTTTGTGGCGGGGTCACGGCGCCGATACGCATGGGGGTAAACTTGTCGAGTCCCCGGATACGCAGGTCGTTGAGTTTTTCAAGAGCCAGGAAAGCCGCCGGCATTTTGACCGTGCTGGCGGGGTAGAAATAGCGTTTGGGGCCGACACCCCAGCGATAAGAAGTAAAAGTGGGATAGTTATTCGCGTCGCGGTCTATTTGGGTATAAATGACTTGTATGTCGTATTTGGCGGGGTCGGCGGCCCAGTCACCGAGGTTGGCTTTGTGTTGATTAATCAGTTGGCTTAAGAAGTCGGTTTCTTGCCCGGTTGCGGACAGGGAAAGCAGTAGGATTAGGTGGAGATAGAGGAATCTCATAGCTGGACTGTTGGACTATTGGACTATTGGACTCTGAGGCTAATAGTCTCAAAGTCCAATAGTCTGACAGTCTGATCTAAAGATCACTTATCGTGCAAACGACACCGCGCGTTTTTCGCGGATGACCGTCACCTTGATCTGGCCGGGATATTGCATTTCCTCCTGGATCTTCTGCGAGATCATAAACGCGAGATCGTCGGCAAATTGGTCGGTGACCTTTTCTGCTTCTACGATCACGCGGAGTTCGCGGCCGGCTTGCATAGCGTAGGCTTTTTGAACGCCGTCGTAAGCCATTGCCAATTCTTCGAGTTCGCCGATGCGCTTGAGGTAGCTTTCCAGGATTTCGCGGCGGGCGCCGGGGCGGGCGCCGGATATGGCATCGCAAGCCTGGATAATCGGCGAGATAATATTATTCATCTCGATCTCGTCGTGGTGGGCGCCTACGGCGTTGCACACCACGGGTGTTCTTTATATTTTTCGCACAGCTTCATACCGAGGATAGCGTGCGACAATTCGCTTTCTTCTTCTGCCACCTTGCCGATATCGTGGAGCAGGCCGGCGCGTTTGGCCAGCTTAACCTGCTTGGGATTGAGCCCCAATTCGGCGGCCATAATGGCGCAGAGGTTGGCGGTTTCGATAGAGTGCTTGAGCAGGTTTTGTCCGTAGGATGAGCGGAAGCGCATGCGGCCCACCATCTTCACGAGGTAGGGATCGAGGCCGTGGAGGTCGAGGTCGATCACCGTGCGTTCGCGGATTTCCACGATTTGCTCTTCGAGTTGTTTGCGCGTCTTGGCCACCACTTCTTCGATACGTGCGGGGTGGATGCGTCCGTCGGCTACCAGTTTCTTCAGGGCCAGGCGGGCGATTTCGCGGCGGATGGGGTCGAAGCTGGAAATTACGATTGCTTCGGGGGTATCGTCCACGATAATTTCGGCGCCGGTAGCGGCTTCGAGGGCGCGGATATTGCGGCCTTCGCGGCCGATGATTTGGCCTTTAAGATCATCGGAATCGAGGTTGAACACTGACACCGTATTTTCGATCGTATATTCGGCGCACATGCGCTGGATCGTCTGGATGACGATCTTTTTGGCTTCCTTATTGGCGGTCACTTTGGCTTGTTCAACCGATTCCTTCACGATAGCCATCGCGTCGGTTTCGGCTTTGGCGCGAACGGCCTCGATGAGGAGGTCCTTAGCTTCGTGTTCGCTCAGCTTGGCGATACTTTCCAATTCCTTGATGCGCATCTCGTTGGCGGCTTCGAGTTCTTCGCGTTTTTTGGCCAACACCTTGAGTTGCATATCGAGGTTTTCGCGGATCGCTTTCAGGTCGGCCTCTTTTTGTTCCAGATCGAGGCGTTGGGTTTCGTACGATTTGATACGTTCTTCAAACTTCTCTTCCTTTTGCCGGAGTTCGCCTTCCAGTGCTTTGACCTCCATCTCGCGGTCTTTCATTATCACCACGTGTTGGGATTTTTCGCTGTCGAACTCTGAGCGCATCTTATTGAAGCGTTCTTTGGCTTCCTGAATTTTGCGCTGTTTGATCTTTTCGTTTTCGATCTCGGCCTGCGAGACCATCTTCTCTGCTTTGGTTTCAGCTTCGTCGACGATTCTTTTGGCCGTCAGACGGGCTTCTTTTACTTGTTGGTCAGCTTGAGAGTTGAATTCTTCTACCTTTTGCTGCTTGGCTTTTTGACAGCCGCCCGCAAAATCAGAAAACCGACCACGGCTCCGATTGCGAGCCCTATGGCGATTCCGATTCCGATATCCATAAGTTCAGGTTTTTGAAGTAAAATAAAGTACCTCCGCAGCCATTTACTGCGGGGTTAAAAAACGGAATCAACGCAAAGGGTGGGTTACTGCAACAACTTGTCTATCAACGCGTCGAGTTCGTGAGTTTATCGGCAACGGCAGGATCTTCGGTAGCCGGCAGGGCCTGTTGTGTTTTGTGTAAATCTACCGCATATGTGAGGAGCGCCATGGAAAGACAATCTTGTTTGTCTTTATTGGCATAAGTCAACTGAAACCGATTAATCTTATCGTTGACCTCCTTGACAATTCTGCGGATAACAGGCTCGTCAGTTTCCTTTATTTTCAAAGGATACGGCCTTCCGGCTATCAACACGGTAATGCTTTTCGTATCCTGTGTTTCCATGCACTATTAATAATTGTGCAACCACTCAATACATTTATCAATTTCCCGGATGTATTGATCCAGTTGTTGCCTGAGTTGTTGGGCTTGCTCGGAATCGTTGCCTTTCGGCTGTTCGAGCACCCCGTGCGTTTTTTCCAATTTATCTTTCAGAACCCCCACCGCGCCGCGTTGTTTGTCGAGCTCGGCTTTAAGGTGTTCGTTTTCTTCTTTCAATTCAGCGTTTTCCAGCCGCAGCCGCTCCAGTTTGAGCAGCAACTGCCGCGCCTTGAGTTCAATTTGGTCGAGTTGGTCAATAACGTTCATGGGAGCGAGATACATTTTTTTTCGCTTGCCGCAAAGCGGTGCGCTTTTTGATTAACGCCTGATGTGTGCACTTAGTTGTGTTTCAAAAGCGCCAATCATTTGCTCAACCACCTGGTCTACTTCTTTATCCTGGAGCGTTTTCTCCGGGTCTTCGAAGACAAAGCTGACGGCGTAGGATTTTTGCCGGCGCCGAGCTGTGCTTCGTTAACGTAGACGTCAAAAAGGTTAGTGTCTTTCAACCATTTTTTGCCGGCCTTTGCAGCAATTGCCGCAATATCGCTAAATCTTACCGAATTTTCAACAACTAAGGCCAAATCTCTTCGCATAGAAGGGAAGCGGCTCACTTCCTGGTAGCTCACGCGGTTTTTGGCAAGGCTCTTGAGCAGGTTGTCCCAGCGCAGGTCGGCCATACACACCTGCCCCCGCACGTCCATTTTTTTGGCCACTTTAGCCGATACCTGTCCCAACTCGACCAGCACCTGCTCACCGCGGTGGTAGCGTACGCCGTAGGAAAAAATATCGTCTTTAATGGTGGTTTCCTGATATTGGGTAACGCCCATTTTATTCAAAACCAGTTTGACAAAAGCCTTGAGGTGATAGAAATTCACCAGCGCTTTGTCTTTGTTGAGCCAGCTTTCGGGCCAGCGTTGTCCGGCCAGCAGGAGCGACAAGTGTGCGGTTTCCTCAATAGCGCCGTCTTTGTGGCGGTAGGTTTTTCCAAATTCGAACAACTTGAGGTTGAGCTGCTGCCGGTTCTGGTTGTGCACCACCGCCTCCAGTCCGCTCACTACCATCGTTGGCCGCATGATATTGAGGTGCACGTTGGAGGTATTGTTGATAAAGACCAGTGCTTCCTCGGGAATGCCGCCCACAATTTGCTTATAGATGCGCGCTTCCGACAGCGACATGGCCATCATTTCGTGGAAGCCGTTGGCCACCAGCAGGTCGGCGATCGTATTGCGCACCTGACTGGGATCGGGTTGCACCGAAGTGACCATGGCCATATTGATAATGCCGGGTTCGGGCACATTGTCGAAGCCGTAGACGCGTAGGATTTCCTCGATTACGTCGGCCTCGCGGATCACGTCGGCCTTGTTGGTCGGCACGGTCACCGTGAGCCGTCCGTCGGCTTCGCTCACGATAGCCATATCGAGCGCGTCGAGTATGTTTTTCACCTTTTCGGGTGCTATTTGTATACCTATCAGCTTGTTGATATGGGCGTAGCTGAGTTCTACCTTCGCCGGTGCGATGGGTTTGGGGTAGATATCGACGATATCGGAGGCTATTTCGCCGCCGGCGAGTTCTTTGATGAGCAATACGGCGCGTTGCAGGGCATACAGTGAGATATTGGGGTCGCTGCCTTTTTCAAATACCTTGGCGGCATCGGTGCGCAGGTTGTGGCGCATGCTGCTGCGGCGAATCCAGCGCGGGTGGAAATGCGCCGATTCGAGAAAGATATTGACCGTGCTGTCTTTCACGCCCGAGCTGATACCCCCGAACACGCCGCCGATACACATGCCATTGGAGTTGCCGTCGCAGATCATGAGGTCTTCGGCGCTCAGTGCGCGTTCTACCCCATCGAGGCTCAGGAATTTGCTTCCTTCGGGCAGCGTTTTTACGATGACCTTGCGGCCTGCGATTTCGTCGAGGTCGAAAGCGTGGAGGGGTTGCCCCAATTCGTGCAGCACAAAGTTGGTGGCGTCGACGATATTGTTGACAGGGCGTACACCCACGGCTTGCAGGCGTTGTTTGAGCCAGTCGGGCGATTCCTTGATGGTCACGCCTTTGAGAGACACCCCGCAATAACGGGGGCAAGCCTCGGTATTTTCCACGGTTACCTCCAGCGCCAGGGTGCGATTATCCACCTTAAAAGTCGACACATCGGGCAGGCGCAGTTCGCCGCTGTGGCCGTAATTGATGCGCAGGGCTGCGGCTACATCTCTGGCCACGCCGAGGTGGTTGGTAGCGTCGGAGCGGTTGGGCGTAAGGCCGATTTCGTATACGTAGTCGGTCTCCAGGGCGGAAATAATCGCGAGCCGGCAACCCTACCGTCGTATCGGCGGGCAGCACCATGATGCCGGCGTGGCTGTGGCCGATGCCTATTTCGTCTTCGGCGCAGATCATACCTTCGGAGTCTTCGCCGCGGATTTTACTTTTTTTAATTACAAAAGGTTCTCCTTCGATGGGATAAAGGGTGGTACCCACAGTGGCTACGATCACTTTTTGGCCTTTAGCCACGTTGGGAGCGCCGCACACCACCGACAACAACTCGCCTGTGCCCACATCTACTTTGGTCAGCGACAACTTATCGGCGTTGGGGTGTTTCTGGCAATCGGCCACCAGGCCCACCACCAGTCCTTCGAGGCCGCCGGGGATACTCTCCGTTTTTTCCATGCCTTCAACCTCTAAGCCCAGGCTGGTCAGCAGCGCCGACACTTCGTCGGGGGTTAGCGGAATATCCACGTAATTTTTCAGCCAGTTGAGAGAAACCTTCATTTTATCAATAGTTTAATACAACGGGCGCAAAGATAGTCAGATTTGACAATTATCCGCAACAGGGTATTGTTGTAGAATCGCCTATATTTGTCAGGCATAAAAACCCTTTACTTATGCTGCACAATCAAATCAAACCCACCGACATGTTTGCCTACCTGGCGCTCAGCCTGTCAATCATTTGGGCAAGCGCCTCAGGCGTTATTTATTTAAAAACGGACATCTTCCCTCAGAGGCTAAAGACCTGGCTGTGCTGGCTTTTATGATGGCCACGTGCCTGCTGGTGAGCTTGCTGAGTATCTTACTGCTGCGGGAAGTAAAATGGGGGCCCGTGGTGTGGCAAGTATTCCTGGCGCTTTTTGCCCTTGGCTGGATAGGCCTTTGGGTGGCGATGTATCTTATCGAGCAGCTCGGCCGGCATGAATTGCCCGCCCTTCTTTTACTTATGCTATCGGGTAGCATACTCTTTTGTTTGCTATCCTGTTTTTAGGCAATCGCGAAGTGCTCAAGCATTATGGCCGCCGGCAAAATTTGCAGGCAGAACTCAACAACGACATCTTGGACGACTATGATAGCCGTTATTAATTATAACGCCGGCAATGTGCGGTCGGTGCTTTACGCGCTGGAGCGACTCGGCGCCGATGCCGTACTCACCGACGACCACGGGCTTATTGCCGGCGCCGACAAAGTGATCTTCCCCGGCGTAGGCGAGGCCAGCACCACTATGCGCCACCTGCGCGAGCGCGGCCTCGACGAATTGATACCCCGGCTCACCCAGCCGGTGCTGGGCATCTGTTTGGGTATGCAACTGCTGTGCGCCCACTCCGAGGAAAACGATACGCCGTGCCTGGGCATTATCCCCCAGCAGGTGCGCCGCTTTCGACCCGTGCACGGCGAGAAGGTGCCCCACATGGGCTGGAACAACCTCCACCGCCTGCACAATGGTATTTTTAGCCCCGAACTCGACGGGCAGTATATGTATTTCGTGCATAGTTATTATGTGGAAGTGGGCCCTTATACCACGGCTGTTACTGAATACAGCCTGCCCTTTAGCGCCGCACTGCAAAAAGACAACTTCTACGCTACCCAGTTCCACCCCGAAAAATCGGGAGAAGCGGGTGCGGCGCTGCTACGGAATTTTTTGGGATTATAGATAAATGTCTCTCTTTCCTCCACTGCTTGGATGTTGGCGGGGTAAAATGAATGTTATTGTTTAAATTTTAATCAAATTATTGTGCATTTTTAAAACAAATCTATACTTTTGTATTGTTATTCGGTAAGCAAATATTTGCCTCAAAATGAGAATAGAACTAACCAAAAAACAAATCGGAAAGCGAATCGCTCAACTTCGCAAGACAAAAGGCTTATCACAAGAAGAATTGTCGAAAATTATCAAAATACCGCGTTCTTCATTGGCCCTGGCTGAGCTGGGAAAAAGGAGCATTGATGTGATCGAATTGCAGCGACTATCTATGGCATTAGGGTTCTCTTTAGATGATTTTGTTTCAAATAAATTTGATAGTCTCCAAATCGCTACTGCCCCAGAATCACCTAATTACAGAATAGCTGAAGAACGAAATGCCGTTCCATACCTGCAAATAGACAAATTAAAAAATGTTTTATTATATATCTTAGAGCATTGTGCTGGTAAACCCAACGTAGGAGAAACGGCCCTGAATAAGCTACTCTATTTTATTGACTTCAATTATTACGAATTGTATGAGGAACATCTGACGGGAGCACAATACCGTAAATTGCCATTTGGCCCTGTTCCGCAGCATATGGATAATGTCATAGCAAAAATGATTCTTGACAAAGAATTGCAGCGAATTAAAACGGATTATCATGGCTATCCGCAAACCAGATTTATCCCACTTGTGAAAGCAAATTTGGCCAAATTTACGGCCAATGAAAAAGAGGTTATTGACAAAGTCATTGAACAAATGAGCGATTGGTCTGCAACCGCTATTTCTAATTATTCTCATCAGGATTTACCCTGGCAGGTAACAGAGGAAGGGAAAGATATCAATTACGAATTAGCATTTTATAGAGAATTGCCATATTCAGTCAGAACATATGATGAAAGCGAAAGTTAGCGTATGGAATTTTACGAACTTCCAGAATTTGAAAAAGATGTAAAACAACTTCTAAAAAAATACCGCACCCTAAATGATGATCTGGAAGTTGTAAAGTCCATCCTTATTAAAAAACCGGATGACCGCCCTCCATTCAGTTTTCTAATAAATAATTTGGGTATTAAAACATGCGTGATAAAAGTCAAAAAGATTGCATGTAAGGCGTTAAAAGGAAGTGGCGTTAATTCTGGATTGAGATTGATATACGCATATCTTAAGGAAGAAAATGCTATTGTTCTTATCGAAGTTTATCATAAAAACGACAAGAAAATGGAAGACAGACAAAGGATTATGGATAATTTTAGCTAGGCTGTAATTCTTTAAAATGTTGCTAAGAGGTATGCCTGGGTAAAACATACATAAAAACGAATAATTTACTAATATTGATCATTCTTTATGTCAACCCAAAAAAATGACTAAACAAATTTTTCTCCTTGCGCTGTTATTAACTGCCTGTTCGGCTCATTTATTTGCAAATACATTTTGTACGCCAGATTCTCTGCCCAAGCAAAATGAATTGCAGGTCGTATACATCAAAGGCAAAGTCAGCCTCCAGCCGAGCGGCAAGCCGCTCAAGAAAAACGATTATTTCCGCGCCGGCAAACCCCTGAAATTTGCAGAACCCGGCCACAGGATGGTCACCATGAACCACAAGCGAAACTTGTTTATCGCATTGCCCGATACCAGTAAGTCTATTGGATACCTGTTAGAACCCCTAAAACTTGCCGCGAATGTCCGCCCAGGGAAAATCATGAACTATCTGGGCTTTCAGAGGTACCTGGAAGGCCGCCGACTGGTCGCAATCGGCGACAAGCTGAGCCTCGAAATCGCCGGCAACGAGTTGGAAATGAACGAAGACAAATTTTTTTATATCCAATACCAATGGACGGGGGATACAAAACCAATCAACAAACAACTGGCTTTTTCAGGGCAAAACCTGATCATCGATAAATCGATGCTTTTACAGTAGACGGGCAACCGATTGATCCCGAGGAAACATCTGCATTTAAACTGTTTTATTACGACAAACCCGCCAACCAGTCGACGCTCATAAATGCCCTCGACCTTGTATTTGTCGAACTCGACGACCTTTATAAGGAGGTCAATGCTATTGTAGAGCTACTCGGCCCAAATACCAAAAAGTCAGATTTAAAAGACGCTATTTTGCAATACATCAATACCCAATACGGCGAGCCGTTGAAAAACGATATTGACAATTGGCTGAAGCAGAATTGGGGACTGTAGAGGGGAGGGGGCGAATTGGCGAGGGGGCGAATTTTCGATTTTGTTAAACAATACTGTAGAGACGCAAAATTTTGCGTCTCTACATCCCCAATTTTGCGTCTCTACCAATCGTTTAATCGCGTTGGAGAATGACCTGTTTCGTTACATCGGGCAACCCAGCCGATTTTATCCGGACGAAATAAAGTCCATTTTTGAGCGAAGAAAGATCCAGCCGCTCGCTTGTTGTATCCAGCAAATTGAATTCGAAGGTTTTCACGGTTTTGCCATTTGCATGGCATACATCCAGTTGCACAATTCGATTCGCGAAGGCGCTCAGATCGAGGGTGACTTCGCCGCTTGTCGGGTTGGGGTAAATCTGGAAATCAGCGTTTGCGGCTTCTTCTATTTCTACAGGGCTGCCCCCTGTGGGCGCCGCCAAAGCCATTGCACCCGATACGGACACGTGATCAAAAACGGCCGTGGTGGTGGCATTCACATTAATACTTTCTGCAAAAAGTCCGGCCCGGATACAATTTGCCATGCTGATAGTTGCGGAAAAGGCAAAGTTCCAGTTAACACCATCCAGGGAAGTGTAACCTGAAAAGTTATTGCCGCTGCGCACCAGGCGGAGCCAGGTATCCTGCGGGCGGAAGAAGTTCAGGTTGCTAACGGGGCCATTTGTGGCGGTTCTGATTTCGCGGTGTATGTTGTTGGTGAACTGTGTTTTAAGGGCTACTTTTTTAGAACCTGTGGCTGTGCTTTCGCGCAGGGTAATTCCGGCCCATCCTCCGCCATTCGCACTGACTACGTGGGCAATGATCTCCCCGTTGCCGCACAATTGCCGGGATACCAGGTGCTGCACATCCGAAGAAGGCGTCGAAAAACCACTGGCCGAGATACTAAATTGCTGCCCGGTGCATGGCCGGAACGCATTAGCGCCATTGGCATTACCCACATTGGCGCCACTAAAGCCCGCCGGCAGCGCTGTACCTTCCTGTACGGTAATTTGTGCGATACAAGAGGCGGTATTGCCATTGCCGTCGTTGACGCTAACCGTCGCCGGAACGGTTTGTCCTACCTGGGCACAACCGACAGAAGAAGGCGCCACATTGACAAAATTTACCGTACCGCAGTTATCGCTGGAAGCGCCCTAGTTGAACACATCAGCTGCGGTGAGGGTGTAATTGCCGGTGGCGTTGAGGGTCACCGTTGTATTGCGACAGACCGGCATAGGCGCAACGTTATCAACGCCGGCCGCCACTGTTGCGGCAGAGGTGGCTGTGCAATTAGCCACCCCGTTGTCGGTAACGGTGATGCTATAATTTCCGTCGGGCAAGCCCGTAAAAACGCCGGTATTATTACTTTGGTTTGCCGGCCCCGAAATGGCGTAGGTGAGCGGTCCTGTACTGGTTGTAGCTGTAACGGTTATACTGCCGTTATTGGCGCCTGGGCAATTTTCGGGCGATGCCGTCACGTTGGTAATCGCCAGATCGCACAGTGTGGGGCAAGGCTGTACAGTAGGGCCGGTTTTCGTATCTGAGCAGCTGGGATCATCGGTAAAATTCATCGTGACCACAGTCGGCGTGCCGTCAGCTTTAAATTTCACATTGTTAAAAATGTGCGAGTTGCCAACGATGCTCGTCGTGAGTATGGAATAGGAGCCAATAACATCGCCGCCGGGCACGATTTGCAGGCTGCCGGTAAAGGGGCGATTAAAAAAGGACGCGCCGACATTGTGCGTAAAAAGTCGTCGCTGGGGTCACTGGGCGTGCCGTTGTTGTTGCAGGGGCCCGGGTTGCCAAAGAAGTTCACCGTTATTGTACAGGGCGGGGGCGGTGTAGAACAAGGCGCAACGGTAGGGCCGGTTTTCGTATCTGAGCAACTGGGATCGTCAGTAAAATTCATCGTGACCACGGTCGGCGTGCCGTCAGCTTTAAATTTCACATTGTTAAAAATGTGCGAGTTGCCAACGATGCTCGTCGTAAGTATGGAATAGGAGCCAATAACATCGCCGCCGGGCACGATTTGCAGGCTGCCGGTAAAGGGGCGATTAAAAAAGGACGCGCTGACATTGTGCGTAAAAAAGTCGTCGCTGAGATCATTAGGCGTGCCGTTGTCGTCGCAGGGGCCCGGGTTCCCAGAGAAGTTCACCGTTATTGTGCAGGGCGGGGGCGGCGTAGAACAAGGCGCTACGGTAGGACCTGTATTTGAATTCGAGCAGGTAGGCTCATCGGTGAAATTCAGCGTGACCACCGTCGGCGTGCCGTCTGCTTTAAAATGCACATCCTGAAATGTGTGCGAGTTGCCAACTATGCTGTTTGACAATATAGAATAGGTCCCTATGGCATCGCCGCCGGGCACGATTTGCAGGCTGCCGGTAAGGGGGCGATTAAAAAAAGAAGCATGGACATCGTGCGTAAAAAGGTCGTCGCGGGGGTCATTGGGCGTGCCGTTGTCGTCGCAGGGACCTTGGCTCCCGAAAAACCTCACGGTTGATATAAGGCAATCTTCTGCCACCATCGACAGTTGAGGGGGAGTAACAACAGCTTTATCCTCGTTTTGAGGTATAACTGCCGTAAATAGTAATACCACCAGAATTGATAAATTCTCCATGGGTGTCCGGTTTTAGGTTTGAATATTAACTTAATAGTACTTTGTCACTTTAAAATGTCGCATGAAACATGTGCACATATTTTGCCCCTCTGGGGCTGTAATACGCTTTGCTCATCATTTTTCTACCAATAGGTATGCCCCTCTGGGGCTTTTGGGGCATCTTTAAAGGCCCGGAGGGCCGAAATATTGGTAGAACTAGCAATAAAATGATCTCAAAAGCTCCGGAGGAGCGCAATATGTAGTATGCTTGGTTAAAAGTGACAAAGTAGTATTAATCAGGGTATGCTATTCCAGGTTGACTTCCGCAATCACAGGGAGATCAACGTCAAAAAAAGGGCATACTGCATCGGAGGGTACAGGATTGGTAGGCGATTGGTAATTCAAAGGTAATAAATATATTGGGACATTCTGGTATATAAGCAAAAAAGGCCGCAACGGAGTCGTTGCGGCCTTTTTTTGTCTAGGGCTTACTCCCCCCTTTTACATATTTCTCCAGCCATGCATTTTGCTCGTAAAGCATATGCAATATATTTTCGCGGCCCTGATAGCCGTGGCTCTCGTGAGGCAACTGCACGAATTTCACCGTGCCGCCGTGGCCTTTGATGGCATTAAACAGGCGTTCGCTTTGTATGGGGAAAGTTCCGCTGTTGTTGTCGGCTTCGCCGTGGATCATCAGCAAGGGCGTTTTGATCTTGTCGGCATAGCTAAAGGGGCTCATGCCATTATAAACTTCAGGTGCTTCCCAGTAGGTGCGGTCTTCGTTCTGAAAGCCGAAAGGCGTAAGGGTGCGGTTGTAGGCGCCGCTGCGGGCAATGCCGGCTTTAAACAAGTCGGTATGAGCCAGCAGGTTGGCCGTCATAAAGGCGCCATAGCTGTGGCCGCCCACGGCCATGCGGTTTTTGTCGCCCACGCCCATATCGGCCAGCTTCTGGATAGCGGCTTCGGCGTTCATGGTTAGTTGCGCTATAAAATCGTCGTTGGGCTTTTTATCGGCGCTGGTGGCCACGATGGGCATTTCGGCGTTGTTGAGCACGGCGTAGCCCTGGGTGACGTAAAACACCGGCGAACCCCAGTTGAGCATCGTAAATCGGTGTTCGCTGCCGCGCACCTGCGCAGCATCAGCAGCCGAGTTATATTCGGCGGGATAGGCCCAGAGCAAAGTGGGCAGCGGCCCGTCGCGCTGGGGGTCGTAGCCTTTCGGCAAATAAAGGTCGCCGGTGAGGTCGACGCCGTCGGCGCGCTTGTAGCTCACTTTTTGTTTGCTCACGCCTTCCAGTTGCGGGTATGGGCTGGCAAAGTTCGTCACCTGGCGGTCGGCAATGCGCAGTTTCAGGTTTTTAAACCAATAATTGGGCATGTCTTTTTCGCTTTCGCGGCGAGTGATCAACTCCAATTTCTCGCTATTAAGTACCCGTACCACGTATTCGTATGACCCTTCGGGGCAGCGCCACAGCATGTCCGTCTGTTTTGTGGCCAGATCGAAAGTAGCCAGGTAGGGCAGGTCGCCTTTGGGCGAAGCGCCGGTGGTATTGTTCATCGGTATTTTGGCGCCCTTGTCAATAGGTTTGGTCACCCACCGGCCAAACCCGTTTTTTTCCATCACCGGGGTGCCGGGATTGCTATACGCGTCGGTGGTATTGCGCTCTACCAGCTTGTCGAGTTGGCCGGTAGACGGGTTATAGCGATTGGTGCGCATCACTTGCTTGCCGCTAAGGCCTTCTGTCACCAGTGCCACCGTATTATTGCCCCACATGGCGCCCCAGTAACGCATCTGCGTTTTGAAAAGGGTTTTGGGTTCTCCAGTAAACGGCGCACTCAAGGCATAGACGGCGTCGTGAAACTCCATTTTTTTTTTGATCATGCCGCTGTCGAGTGGGGCGCTCCACACCACTGTGGCGGCTTCGTCGTCGCGCCATTCGAAGCCGCGCGGCACGTTTTGTACATTATCGCGACCGCTGGGCGCCGTTTCTGAGGAAGGCAATTCGGCCAGCGTTTTGATCACCTTGCCGCTCAGGTCGGCAATGGCCACTTTGGAAGGAAAACCACCCGCCGTGACGAGGTAAGAAAACGGCTTGCGCAGGGTGCGCAGCATCAGGTAGTTTTTGTCGGGCGACACCGATACGCTGCTGTAGATGGCCGGCTCGCCGATTTTCGCTTCCACGCCGTTGGTATTTCTCACCAATTGTGCGGTAGCGTAAAAAGCAAAAAGCTGTTCGTCGTAGGGGCTTTTGATCAAATCCTGGAAGGTGGGCCTCGGCGCCGCCTTGCCATAATTTTCCTGGATGGTAGGCCCCTGGGGCATCAGTGGTTTGGGCGGAGCTGCCGTAGCGGGTTGCAAGGCCGTGCGGTACAAAAGCGTATTATCATCATACCACTGAAAGCTGCTGCCCATCAGCACGTTGAGCGGAGATTTGTTGGCCTTCGCAGCTTTTTGCGTAGCCACGTCAACCACGTACAAATCCACGCGGTCGCCGGTAGTATGCGTAAAGGCTATCTTTTTGTCGTTGGGGCTCCAACTCACGCTACCGGCAAAGAGGGGGGCGGGGAGTCCGCTGATGGACAACTCTTTGCCCGTGGCGATATTTTTTAAATAAATATTATTGATAAAAGTCTGACGGCTGGGCGCATAATTATTGGGATTGATGCGCAATCCTGCCAAACGCAACTCCGGCCGGGCGAGTTCTTCTACGGATGGGTAGAGACTGATTTCAGTGAGCGCCATCCACTCGCCCTTGCTGTCGATGCTGACCCCGGGAGCGGGTTTGGCCAGCAGCAAATCGGCGATATCTTTGGGTGGCAATTTGTAAGAGACGTCTTCCTGGGCGAAGGCTATCGTGCCCGCAGCGATAAAATAACAACAGGCAAAAAGGGTGATTAGTCGTTGATTCATCTTGTTAGCGCTTTTGGTGAGATTGGTCAAAAATAAACAATTTTGCGGACAAAGCCGGCAAGGTATAAAGCCTGCTGAAACGGTTAATTCGGATAGCAGGTTTGTTTTTTTGCATACGTTGTAATATATTGCGGCATCATTATACCCACTGGGTCCTCGTTTTTTCCCTTTACAAACTCCTTCCCCCCCACATACTGTGTGTTCCCTTCACACCAGTGATAGACCCGTTTTATCACCAAAACACTGTATACCTTATGCACACTAAAATCCAACTCAAGGGGAACAAAAACCTATTGAAGCAATTGGTTTTTTGTTTATTACTCGCCGGTTTGCCTGCCATGCTTTCGGCGCAGGCTACGATTAATGCCCGGCAGCTCAATTTCCAGGATATTGACCTGGATCGAAGTTTTAGCAGTTATCAGGTTTTTCAAATTGACATTCAAAAAATTTACGAATTATCGCAAACGGGTAATCGCTTCCATTTTTCACTGAAGCTTGGGGAACAATTACAATGGGATCTGCAATTAGACTATCACGACATTCGCAGCGCCAATTACCGCGAAGTGGCCCTCACCGAAAGCGGGCCGAAGTTATTGCCCCGCAGGCCTAACATTACCTTCAGAGGCACCCAGGGACCAGATTATGAACCCGTGCGGTTTACTATCACGCCCGATTATATGTTGGGTATGATTGACTATAATGGAGAGACTTACTTAATTGAGCCGCTGAAACGGGTAATTCCCCGTGCCGGCGCCGATTATTACGTCGTCTACCGGGCCACCGATGTGCTCACCGATCCTACACTGGAATGCACCTTTAACGCTGGCAAAAAATACGCCTTGCCGGAAAAAGAGGAAGACCACCCACACCCACACGAAGGCCAGGCAAAAATGGCCTGCAAAGAAGTAGAATTGGCTACTGCCAGTGATTTTCTAATGTTCAGCAAATACGGCAGCGTGGCCGCCGTCAACGACTTTATCATTACCGTGACCAACCTGATGGAGCCGCTGTACGATGATTTCAACCTGAATTACCTGATCGTCGATCAGTTTGTGCCGACATCTGCCATGGCCGACCCTTTTACGACCTCCGACGAGGCCTTTGACATCCTCGACGACTTCTCGGCCTGGGCGCCCGGCAATTTAGCAAACCACGATGTAGGCCAGATCTGGACCGATCGCGATATACAAGGCTGCGGCGGCGGCCCCGACAACTTCGGATTGATCGGCTGCGCCCAAAGTATCGGCGATGTTTGCGGCGATACGCGGTACAACGTTTGCGAGGATTTTTCGAACAGCTCCAATTGCTTGCGGGTACTCAGCGCTCACGAACTCGGCCACAACTGGGATGGAGTACACGGGGAAGCCAATTCCAATACGATTATGTTTCCTACCATCAATTGTAGCGCAACCACCTGGGCCGCGGGCAATATCACCCGGATACAGAATCACATCGATTCCCGGGCTTGTCTGAGCGACTGCGGCACGCTCTGCAATATCGATGTCGGCGCAGTGATAAGCCATGAGAGTTGTCCCGATGCGAACGACGGTGCGATCAGCGCTTTAATTTCCGGCAATATGGCGGCTGTAACCTACGTGCTTACCGGACCGGTTGGTGGGACTAACAATACAGGTAGCTTTACCGGCCTACCTCCGGGTAATTATACGCTGCGCGCTATTGACGGGGTTTACAATGAAACTTGCACCGACGAAGTAGAAGTGACAATTAATGCGGGCGTCGATAACCAGGATCCTATGCCGGTTTGTATTAACCCTACCGTTCAACTGAACGCGATGGGTGTTTACAATATTAAGCCCGCAGATGTATACGATGCATTAGCTTCTGCTGACAATTGCGGAGAGATCAATCTACAGAGTTACTCGCCCGTTACCGTGAATTGCAGTGATGTGGGCAACCCTGTGATTGTGACGGTAACTGTTAACGACGGCAATGGCAATACAAATTCCTGCCAGGCGACGGTGACGGTAGAAGATAACATACCGCCTAATGCCGTTTGTAAAAACCACACCATCGTCTTCAATGGCGAAGAAGAAATTGTGCTTGAAGCGGATGATATATGGAATGAGGCGGCCAGCAGCGACAACTGCGGACCCGTATTTTTTGTAGGCGCCAATCCGCCCGCTATTCCCTGCGAAGAGTTGAGCAACGTCATCCCCGTAACGGTCACCATCGAAGACGCGTCGGGCAATACGGACAATTGTGTAAGTTTGGTCACCGTAGACGGCCTCCCCTGCGGATGGAGCCAGCAGCCCAACGGCATCAATTGCGTAAATGGCAACGAGATTAGCTATGACGTGCCTACGGAAGTGTTTACCGCTACCAGCTCCGATTGTTATTTCAGCAGCCCATATTCCAGCGACGAAATGGCATTTGCCCAACACGATCTCTGCGGCAACGGCAGCCTCACGGCGCAAGTCACCGGCATCAGCGGCAACAGCCTGGGCTGGGCCGGCATCACCATGCGGGAGAGCAATGCCGGCGGCGCTAAAAAGGTGCAATTGCTTACAAACCTAAGCAACCTGCACCGCAGGGAAGTGCGCTATACGACCAACGGAACCGCTTTTCCGCAGCAATTCCCCAGCTCAAACCGCTATTGGCTGCGACTGGTGCGCAATGGCAACCAATTCGTCGGCTATGCCTCGGCCAACGGCGTGCAATGGTTCCAGGTAATGGCTGTGACGGTGAATATGAACGCCTGTATCGAAGTCGGACTGGTAGTCACCAACTACGAACAGATGAGCGCCGTGACCGCTACTTTTGCCAATGTGGAGGTGGTAGACTTCATGATGCTCTCGGCGCCGCCGCCAAGTGGCCCAGTAACCAGCGGCCAGTCGCTCGATTTTGAGGTCTATCCCAACCCGACTTCCGGCGAGGTGAATGTAAACCTCAGCCCGTATGCCGGTCGGGCCGTGCGCATCGAATCGGTTGATATACACGGAACCTCCAGGGAAATAGTCGAGATAGACGCGGTGGAGACTCCCACACAACCTATCGATCTGTCAGCCTATCCAACGGGCATTTATCTGATCAAGGTGCAGTCGGAAGGCGTTCCTGATGCAGCGAAACGGGTGGTGTTGTATAAGACACATTAAACGCAAAATCAAATGGTGCAAGGCATAAAGCATTGCACCCTTTGATATTTTGCTAAAACTTTCGCGTCAGCCCCACATTCAACCCAAGCAGCGTGTATTTTTGGATTAACCTGTTATCCGCCGCAGTAAAGCTCGGCAATACGCGCAATGATGGCGCCAGGCTCAGCTGGGTTTTGTCGTCGATGGCGTAACCCAATCGCAAGCTGCCGTAGTAACTCAGCCCTACCCGCGGTCGCATCATAGCTTCTGTATCGTCGAGACTAATAATGGCGCCGTCTTCAGCCAGAATATCCCCTGAAGATTTCAAGGCCAGGTTGACAAAAACACCGCCTTCGATGCCCAGCGACCAGCGATCTTGTTGCCAGTTGTAACCCAATATAACTGGCACGTCGAGCACCGTGTATTGGTTGTAGGTCCGCTTGCGGTAGGTAATGTAGCGTGTAACCGGCACGTTACCCCTGGTTATTAATGAATCTCCATTGGAATCGATATAGATTTCCACAATACCGTCGGGTATCGAGTCGTATTCTGTGCGGGCGCCGTCGGTATAAAACCGCTCGTTGATGCGGGTGTAGCCAAGTCCGGCAAAGGCATACACCCCCGAGCGATGCTGTATACCGGCCAATAAACTTGCGCAGACATACTCCAATGCGTCTTCGGTATCGAGGCGGGCCTGGCGGTAATCGGAAGAATCACCCGGGTGCGATTGCAATGATTTGAAAACAAGGCCGAGTCCCGCTTCGGGGCGCAGCACCAATGCCGTTTTTTTTCTGGCCGGCTGCGGCGGTATGATTGCTCCAGGAATCGGCATAATTTCCGGTTCGCGTGTCAATAGGAATTTTCGCATTTCGATCATTTCCGCAATGTTTGCCTGGTGAACACCCCCTTCGCCCCCTCGCCCAATCTCCCCCTCTCCCCCTCGCCCAGCCACACCCCCGGCCCCTAAAGGAGAGTTTTTGTCATTGGCTGGTCGTACAGTCGTAAAGTCGTACAGTCCCAAAGTCACACCCCCGGCCCCTAAAGGGGAGTCGGTGTCATCGGCCGGTCGTACAGTCGTAAAGTCGTACAGTCCCAAAGTCGCACCCCCGGCCCCTAAAGGGGAGTCGGTGTCATCGGCCGGTCGTACAGTCGTAAAGTCGTACAGTCCCAAAGTCACACCCCCGGCCCCTAAAGGGGGAGTCAGCGTCATCGGCCGGTCGTACAGTCGTAAAGTCGTACAGTCCCAAAGTCGCCCCCTCGCCCCCTCTCCACGTCGCCCAACCCAGGGCCAGCACCAGAGCGGCGCCGCCTGCCCACCACCAGAAAAAGCCGCGCCGGCGTTTTTTATCCTCAGCCAGCAGGGGCGACAGGTGGTCCCACAGCGCCTCCGTATCGACTGGAGTGCGGTGGCCGGACAGCGTATTGCGCAAGTGATCGTCAAATTGTGGATCGCTCATGTCTTAATTTTTTCCCGGTCAGCAATCATAGTTTGCAGCAGCTTTCGCGCGCGGGTAAGTTGCGAGCGCGAGGTACTTTCTGTAATGCCCAGCATGACGGCTATTTCGGTGTGTGGATACTGTTCAATGACGTTCAGGTTAAAAATTTGGCGAAAGCCCTCCGGCAATTTTGCGATAAGCGCCAACAACTCCTCGGCGCCCAGGCGGGCATACACATCGGGCATAAAAAAAGGCTCTTCTACACTGTCAAGATCGCCGTTTTCGCGGCGATACCAGCTTTTATCGAGCGCATGAAGGGCGGTAGTCACCACAATACGCCGCATCCAGGCTTCAAACGAGCCCGTAGGCGCGTAATTGGGGATAGCCCTGAATATCTTAAGCAAAGCCTCCTGCAGGATATCTTCGGCGGCGTGGTAGCCGGGGACGTAACGCCTGGCCACCGTCATCAACATCGGCGAATACCGCTCTACCAATGCTCGTTGGTAAAGCGGTACGCCTTTTTTGCAACCTTTTATGATATCAGACTCCGTCAAGAGAATGTTTTTAAACAGGTAATCGAATCATGTGCGCTATTGCGTTCGTATGACAGCAAACTCCCCACTAATCGGCGTATTTGGGAATTCCTGCTGGTTGGCGTTGTAAAAGTCCATCGTGCCGTTGAATGTGCCCCGCACAAATTCACCTATAGCGCCAAATTCGGTGACGGTTACAGTCATGGAATTACATGGGTTAACGCAATAGCCGCCCCAATAGGCGGGTTCCATTACAAAATATGTAAATCTGACGCCGGCGCCGCTATAAACGCCTGGAGCACTAACCGGGAAAGTAAACTCAAATGTGTAAGTGGAATCCGTGTATAACTGCCCACCCTATTGAGTGCGCCCGGTGTACCCGATAATAGCGGCTCAAGATACGTGTATTCTTCGCCGTTAAGTGACGCGAATGTATTCTGAAATCGTATTGGCGCACACCGATATGTCGCCGGCGCCGATGTTGGTGGCAATTGCGAAGGTGTGTTGTACGCTTTCTACATTATTGGCCAGGTCGTAGCCTTTCAGGCTTATTTCGGTGGCGTTGCAATACATGATGGCTTTGGAAAACTGGCCATTGGCGTCGGCGAGGACAAAATGCGTGCCGCCCCATTCGTTGGTCAGGCGCAACAGCCCGCCCGGTAGCGGGTCGCCGTCGCAATTGATCAGGGCGCCACTCACATTTGTTATAGACGCAGAAAGATCGTCCAGGGTGATAGCGCCCAAATTGGCATCGTCGGTAAACGGCCCTATGGGTTGTTCGTAGGCCACATCGCCGCAATGATCCATCACCCGCAATACCAGCGATTCGCCGGCGGGTACTTTCCCGGTAAAGACTCCGTCTCCGTTGGTGAGTCCGCTGCCCACCTGACTGGTTGAGATCATCTCGATCATCACCAGCGTATTAGTCAGCGGATTGCCGGCTTCAGTAAGCAATTGACCTTCAATATTAACTAGTGGAAAAGGATAATCGCAGTTCCAAAACGAAAAATGACTTACCGACCCCACATAGTTGTCGCCCTGCCTGGTAGCGCTGCCTTCTTCGCGCCACAGGCCGGCATTTTCATCGAAATACCAGAGCGGAATAGTTGCGGGCGCATTGAGGCGATCGCCGGCGGGACTGCTGAGTTCTACGACCAGCATGCCATAGGAAGCCATCGATACTTCTTCCCGGTTGGCGTTAATACCTTGCAGGTTGCCCGGCATAATGCGTGCCATCCCCCTGTCGGAGGGGTCGAGCCAGCGGGCGGCTACCTGGACTTCGCCGTTATAAGCGCTGCCATCAGTTGTTACTATGCCGTTGGCGGGCAGTTTCACGCGGGCGCCGCCGTTGGTAGTTACCGTGCCGCCGCTGCCGGCGTTTATTTGTCCTGCTATTTGCCGGGGCATTAGTGTGAGCCGGACGTAATTTTCGGCGTTAGCCTTTGGGAAAATCCGGGTAGAGCTATGGAAATAGCCGGGTTGGTCCACCTTCACAAAAGTGCCGTTGGCATCGAGCACCACATTGCGGAAGACAAAAAAGCCGCCGGCTCCCGTAGTCTGTTGCAGGCTGCCCAGCCTGACCACAGCGCCTTCCAAGGCCTGTCCCTGTTCGTCGGTTACCTGGCCGGCCAAAGTGCCGTTCACCTTGATCACCGGCGGTGTGTATACCGTATCGACGATCGTCGTTTCTTCCATGTCTTTGCGACAAGCCGCAAAACCCAACACGAGGAGTAAGTACAAAAACAACTTTTTCATGCAGTTCGGATTTTAATCATAATAAATGTGGTCAACAGGCCTGTCAACGGATTTCACAGACTAAACCGGAATGGGCGGGGATTCGCTGCATGAGGGGGGAGGATATGGCTGGAAAAAAAATTAATCATTCGGGGAACTCAAATGCCCTGCTTTACGGTTAACAACCCTACAAGCATTTTCCACATGAAAATTTTTCACAACCGCCTATCAACGTCTGTTACTGCCAGCTCCGGCAGTTGTTGTTGTCGCTAATTCGGCTATATCTTCCAGCCGTAGGGTGGTTCCATATTATTACATCAACATTTTCGTATAACTCATCACCAGCGCGAGTGCCCGAGTGGTCAAAGGGAGCAGACTGCAAATCTGCTGCGGTATTATCGCTTCGTGGGTTCGAATCCCACCTCGCGCTCAAATTGATATACTGGCCGTTTTGGGGCTGGTGAAAGACCTTTTGCAGGTGGCTAAACGACGTGTTGGGCCGGAAATTGCAGGATGCGCAGTGGGTTGTTGAGAAACGGGCGACGAAACGAAAAAAGGGCTATGATAAAGCTTAACTTGACGGCATTGGGCTGATGGGTTGCTTGTCATACAAGACAATGTTAAAATTCAAGTTTTCGGCATTTTTTTCATCATCGTCAAGCCCCTAGTATCCGAAGCTCCCTTGCTACAGGAAGGGAAAATCACCACCGCCTCCCCCGAAAAAATGCTGGTAGACATCGTAGCCAAACCAGATATTTTCGTAGCGCAGCTGGGGGAATTAGAGTCAATTTTTGAAAACTGTTTTACTTACAAATACTATCCATCCACTCAAATAGTTCATTTAAGTCATAATCTCCACTATGTGGCTTTTCCCAAGCCAACTCAAAATTAACATCGAAACCTTTATTTTCAAGATAAGTAGCCAGTATTACAGGAATAGCCAACCCTGTATCTTTATCTTTTGTTCCATGTCTTATGCGCCAGTGTTTTGCAATAGTAGTATTTTGTTCATCTACATAATACATAGGATTCATCATTTTAATTAGCTGGAATTCTGCTTTCGAGGCTTTAACGCATGAATTTTTTGCACTAAAGTCGGTAAAATGTTTTTATCTATTTTAAAATCACCAAATAGTTGGTTTTCCGGAGCAGAAAGGTCTAAAGCGTCAAAAGCAGGCGGCGTTTTTTGACGCTGCATATATCTGACATAAACATCAAAATCCATTCGAATTACTTTTCGTTCCTTAACTGTCAACCATGAAAATGTTGAAAGGTCAAAACCATTATTTAATGCTTTTTGAGCAGATGATAAAACATAAAACTTAACCAACTCTTTAAAATTGCCGTTTCCATTTTCATCAAGACTAAGAAAATTTCCATTTTTGTCTTTTAATTTAAGTTGATTGACGTAATTTGGAAAATATGCTTTCAATTTTTTTGAAACATCTATTTGCTGATTAGATAATGTATCGGGTGTTTCAATACGCTTAACTTTGTAATCTAAAGCCGCCGGATTAAACTTTTTATATGTATTTACACCACAAAACTGCCACTCGTAAGCTATATCAGCATTATCCAAATTGATTATCGGGCAAAAGGCAGATACTGCAAAAATATCATCGGTTGTATTAGCTGCTCCCAGTGCCTGCAAATAAGGTTCATAGTCCTTGTTGTTCCCGGTAGCACCAAGTAAGGTTGACATAGCTCCTCCGGCACTCGTTCCGTTAGATATTATTTTGTTTGCATCACCAGGCATTTTTTCATCGTTATATTTTAAGTATCGAACTGCCGCTTTCAAATCTACAATATCGGCAGGTGCTTTTCCTGTAAAAGTTCCTTTTACATCTTTTGTTGTTCTGCCCCGCGCTCCTGCAGAAACTACAATATACCCTTTAGATAATGCAATAGCTAAGGCATTTTCATGGACTTCTTTCATGGGTATTTCGTTACTTTCAATTTTTGGGGGATGATATCCGAAAGGACGATCGTCATTTGGATTTGGTATAACTGTTGCAGGCTTGGCAGGCATATATCCACCAACTTTATTTGGAAAAAAAATTGGTGCTGTTTTAACTGAATATCCATTAATAGTTTTTCCTTCGAAGTATTCTTCTGAAATATAAATGTTCAGTTTTTGATATGTAGTATCTACCGGATTTTCTACATAAATAACATTTTCGTATGCTCTTATTTTAATATTATTTCCATTTATCGTTATTGTTTGTATAACATATTTTTCTGCATTAAAACAAAGCTTTTCAACTTTGTTTTTTTTACATGAAAACGCTATTAATCCGATTAAAAAAAAAGCACTTATACTTGCAAATCTTAACTGTTTCATATCCTATATATTAGTTTTATATTTTTTGTTGCTAACTAACGTTTCCCGCAATACCCCCAAGCCACGAATAATCGCAGTAAGCGCAAATAACTGCTTAATTACCGGCTATTCGCTTATCTGCAAAAGTCTGGATTTTTTCTCACAAAGTCAATATGGCTGTGAACATGAACCGTTTTGGGGGTGACGACTTAGGTACACCCCTGGTGGTAACGGCCATTTAAAGCCTTCGGTGGTGAAGAGGTAATGAAAACTGCAGGATGCGCAGTTAGTTGTCAAGAAATGGGCAGGATTAGGGCAAATTTTATCCCACTAATTGCTTGCGTGTAATTCATGTTTTTTATATTTTTAGGGTCGTTTGTCAAACGGAAGGAGACAACATTCTACCAACATCACACCATTGTAATTATTTGTCAGCGCTACGCAGCGTTTGGCATATTTTTATATTAAAATTAACACTTTGTGTAAATAAAAATCGTAAATTTGCATGAACATAACCTTCAAAGACAAAAAACTGATGAAAACTGCCGGCGACCTCCGAAAGCTTATTCAAGCTTATGGAAAGCGGAGAGGTGAACTGATTCGGCGAAGGCTGGATGATCTGAGGGCGGCCGAGACCTTAGAGGATACGCAGCATTTGCCAGGACAATACCACGAATTAACAGGAAACCGCAAGGGTCAATGGGCTTGTGACTTAGACCAGCCTTACCGCTTAATTTTTATACCTCACGAAGATCCTATCCCAGTGAACGATGACGGACAATACCAATGGGGTGAAATAAGGGGAGTAGAAATAATCGAAATTGCTGATTACCATTGAAAAGACAATCAACCATGACCGCCAAAATAAATCAATATAATCCGCTAACCGTCTCCCACCCCGGCGAGACACTTCGGGAAAAACTCGAAGAGCTACAGATGGGGCCCAAGGAATTTGCCGTGCGGACGGGAAAACCGGAAAAAACGATTTCGGAAGTCCTAAACGGCAACAGCGCTATCACGCCCGATATGGCCGTGCAATTCGAAAACGTACTGAAAATCCCCGCGCGCTTTTGGCTACAGCGGCAATACCACTACGACGAAGCGCTTGCACGACAAAAACAAGAACAAGAAATAGAACAGGCCACAGACTGGGCAAAAGCATTTCCCTACCCCCAAATGGCCCAACTCGGCTGGGTAGAGCCGGCTAAGTCTGCCTCGGAGAAAGTACACGCCTTATTCGACTTTTTCGGCATCGCCGTCGCCGATGCATGGGAGGATTTTTTTCTTCATGCCAAATTGAAAACTACGTTCCGCATTTCTCTGGCGCCCACCAAAACGCCCCACGCTTTATCCGCCTGGCTGCGAAGAGGCGAAATCCAGGCCGGGCAAATGCAAGCGCCATCCTTCGATGAAAAAAAATTAAAAGCAGCATTGCCCCAGTTGAAGCGGCTGATGGCCGAAAATCCCTCTGATTTCTTCCAACAGGCGCAGGCCTTGTGTCTGCAAGCAGGCGTAAAAGTCGTCGTCACGCCCAATCTCCCCAAAGCCCCCATCAGCGGCGCCGCCCGCTGGGTGCACGACAATCCCCTGATCCAACTCTCCAACCGCTACCAGCGCCACGACAGCTTTTGGTTTTCCTTTTTCCACGAGTTAGGCCACATCCTGCTGCACAGCAAAAAAGACATTTTCCTGGAAGACATCAACTACTCCGATAAGGACAAGCAAAAAGAACAGGAAGCCGATGACTTCGCCGTGCAATGGACCCTGCCCTTGGAACAGGAAGCCTTGCTCCGCGAAGCACTGCCCCTCTCTGATTCAGCAATAGAACAATTCGCCCGGCTGTGGGGTACGCATCCTGGTATTTTGGTGGGGAGGTTACAGTATCGGGGGCTGGTACCGCATGACAGGTTTACGAGGTGGGTTGAGCGGGTGGAATTGGAAGAGGAAGGCTGATTGATATTGCTGTGTTTCAGAACCAGCTGCTTTTTATTTTAGTTTATTGATGATTTCAAATTATCGGCATTATTTTAATTTAATGCCGATAATTTGATTTTAATATCAAAACATCGTAACTTCACAACATCATTTAAATCAACCCATTGAGCGCTGACGTTACCCATACCATCGCCAATGCTTTTCACGACAAAGCTCCTGACCAAAAGCGAGTTGCTCACTTGGCTAAAAAGGCATATCCCGCAGTAACGAAAGATACCCTCGATTGGCGCATACACGATCTCAAATCCAAAGGCATACTGGAAAGTCCGGGCAGGGGGATATACAGTCTGGCGACAAGAGAAGACTTCAAACCCGTTTTTTCTAACCTGTCCAAACGCATCGCTTCCATGTTGGCCAAAGAGCTGCCTCTGGTCAACGTCTGCATCTGGGAGACCCGCTGGCTGTATACCTGGATGGAATTCCAACCCGCTTACAACTGGACGCTTGTGGAAGGGAAAAGACGCCCTCCACGTCATATTCAACCACCTCACGATGTTATCCAAAAAGGTTTATCTTCAGCCCAATCGCTCCGTCATGGAGTTGTACGTACTGTCGCTGAACGAAGCCATCATCGTCAAGCCCTTGGTATCCGAAGCGCCTTTGCGGAGGGAAGGGAAAATCACCACCTCCTCCCCCGAAAAAATGCTGGTAGACATCGTAGCCGAACCAGATATTTTTGTAGCGCAGCAGGGGGAATTGGAGTCAATTTTTGAAAACTGTTTTTCGCAATACGCCTGCACCAGAACCGGCTGTTGCGGTATGCCAGGCGGAGGAAGAGAGAGGGGGAGGTGTGGGGATTGATACCGGAGAATTGCCGGGTTGTAAAGTTAACCGATGAAGACGTATGATAGTACTCGAATCCCTTAACGCTGAATGGCTTAAGTCCGTATCCTCCTCGCTGGGGAAAGTGGACGTTTCGTTGTTGGAGAAGGCTGTCCGGGCTTATACGATGATGGAAGAGTCAGGGCTGCCAAAGTAATACTCTGAGCATGGACATCAAGTCTGTCAGCGGCAGAATCTAAGAAATCTGTTTATTAATTTTATCAGGTTATCGAACCTATTTCACAATTTGGATTGGGGCGGTTATAAAATTCTTCAATTCTTCAATTTCAAGTATTAATTTTTGTCGTTCTTTGTTTTTAGCAATATTGGCAATGTAATAATTCAAGGCACTTGCATATAAATGACCTTTATGCATTGGGTTGCTTTCTTGGAAATGGACTAAAGGATTTCGGTATTCTCTCAATTTCAAACGATCATTCTTATTGGAAGGAAACCAGAACCAATTAAACGCTGATTTATCATTACATAAATATTTGAATTTGCCGCCAGTTATCTCTTTTTCTAATTCGTTAATTAATTTGTAGAAAGATAACTGCTTTCTATTTACCTTATCAGGTTTGATAAACTGATAAAGCAAATATGCTATTTGTTCCCAAAACCCATATATCGTATGTAGTGCCCAAGAGGATTTTTCTAGAAATTTTTTATCATATTTTCCAATATAAATTTCAGGTTCTTTCCTTCGCTCAGAATCTGATAGTCTTTGCAATCTCCATAAAAATGGATCTCTCCATTTAATTCCCTCAGTAAATCAAGGTTTGCATAAAGTTCATTCCAATAAAAATAACTTGTAGTTTGAACTTGCCCTTGGTTAGATTTTTCGACCTTATTCCAAATACTTGAGAGATTTTCAAATGTAATTGTGCTATTTACTATTTTTCGATTTATACCTAAATCTTGTATTTTTTTTTCAATTAGACGAAAAAAATCTCTCTCTATTTTTTGATTTTTATCCAGTAAGAAGCTATGATCAGCTTGAATAAGGGTTGAGCCTGGATATTTGTAAACCAAATAAGTTAATGCAAACTCTGCAACAACTTCATATTCTCTATTCTCATATCCATAACCCAACCTGCCAATTGTTGTAAAATCATTTTCAAATTCATAAATCTCATTCCCATCTATGTCTTTAATGAGATCAATCTTGAAACAATTAGACCAAATTAATCCATTATTGTCTGATTTAAACCAAATAGTTTGGCCCGGAATCCAATGCTCTTGTGGAATAATTCCTTTCACTAAGTGACGATTCTTAGCAAGATCATATCGTAATTGAAAAGCATCTTGACTGCTGAAATAATCTCTAATCTCTTTAACAATATCAATCATTCTTCGAGATTTCATTAAAAGGTTGTCGAGAACGCACGGCTATACTTGACGTGCCAGCAGTTTAGGTTTGTGGGTTTGGTTCGCTGGCGTGTAGGAATAGCCATTTTTAGCGCTAGTTTTATTAAAAAGGCAAATCATCATCATCTTCTTCAAGCGCTTTAAAGAAAGATTGGGCAATTTCGGCTGAAAGTTTTTCTTTTATAAATTCCTCACATTTTTCAACTTTCTCTTTAGTTAAATTGCTAATTAGGTTTTTATATATCACTAAGAAAGACCACTTATTTTTACTCGCTGCAGCATGAGATTTCACAACTCTTAACAGTAAGTTGAAAAACTTTTCTTTAAAAAAGGGTGCTTAAATACAATCCTAGAAATGTGAATAATTCTCTAAATTTATATGTAGCTACCTCATTGCCCCAAGCTGTTCCTCCAGCAATATTATAAATATATGTTAGAACTAATTCTTGTTCTTCAACAGGTAACAAATCTAGATCATATCCAAATATTTCAAACAAAGCTAAGATTTGATCTTTTTTACCCTTTTCAACGTGTATTAAAAGTTCTTTACAGAAGTTAAGTAAATCGTCATTTCCAATTAATTGTTTTAGCGGATTTATATATTTTTCAAATTTACTTTAGAATTTTCGCCATAGTGTTCAAGTTGATAATCTACGAGCATATTCATCAACCTAATCTTTTCATGATGATTAAGTTTTTTTAACAATTTTTCATAAATTGCAAAAGTTGAACTATCAACTATAATTTTGTTAAATATATCTTCAGCTTTATACCCGTATTTTTTTAGATAATTCTCCTTGATTTCCTTCAATACCATTTTCACAAGACTAAATGATACAATTGCAGTCTCTTCATTAAAATCCTCATCTTTCTAATTTCTAACCCAGCGTGAATTAAATTTCTGTAATTTCTAACAACTGTTGATAATTCTTTCGATCTTGAAGAAATTAATCCGAAAGATTCTGCTTCATTTATTAAGTCTGATAACCCCATTTTTAATATCTGATCCTTAGTTTTTCCACTTGGCGGATTATGAATAAAAAACTCAAGTAAAGTAGCCCTTATTATACTACCCGAAAGAATTAAAACAGATTTGGAAGTTTTGTTTTCAATACATTGCTCCAACTCTTTGAAATCTCTAGCTAGAATATTTCTAAACTTTTGATCTGCGATAAAATCAAAGTATTCCATATAGTTCAAATTTGATTAGGCTTAGGTCAATGTATACGATTAACATTAGTCTCCATTTACGGTTTCGTTTTCTTTAATTGGCGCTAACAAATGTTTCCCGCAATATTCCCGGGCCACGAATAACAGCAGAAAGGGCAAATTGCTGCTTAATTACCGGTTATTCGCTTATCTGCGAAGGTCTGGGTTTTTTCTCACAAAGTCAATATGGATGTGAACCGCCTCTGGTGGTGACGAGGTGACGCGCCAGGCGAATCAAAACCTAATCTGCGTAATCCATTAATTTGTAATAGCCAAAACTTAATCCGACAGTCCTTGTCACAACAATATCCTCAAATACAATCCTAGCTGCCCCTCCACCCGCAGCAACCGCGCAAAATGCAGCAACCGCTCTATATCCCGCCCTTTTTCTTTGAGGTAGTTCTTTAGCACTTCTTTTTCTACATCCCTGCCGATTTTGTTCCGGAACCGGATGGCGTACCACACCGCTTTTTTTTTTTCGTAAATTTTTAGCCGCGTTTCTCCGATGGTGACTTCCGTGATGCCGATATGCCAGTATTTCTTACTCCAGTAGTATAGCCTGATGGGCGGATAATCGGGCAAGACGACTTTCCTCGATTTCTCGATGGCAACATGGTACTCAGGGGGACAAAGTCGGAAAGCTCGTAGTAATTCCAGGCGGAAAAGAGACAGATCACGCCTTCAGGTACTATACGGCTGACTTCTTCCAATTCATCTGCTATGTCGAGGGAAGCAAGGCGGTATAGCCCTCGTTTTATTTTTACAATGGCCCCTTCCTGGACAAGCATATCCAGATAGCGATGGTGCAAACCCACATCGAGGAGATCCCTTGTCCGGGCATATCCCTTGTTTTGCCCAAACAGCCTTAGTATTTGATCACTTTGATTCATTGGTGCAAAAACTACTGCTAATATATATAAAAGCAGTGTTTTTTGCAAATATTTTTCAACTTACAATAAAATTACTACAAGACCTACTTCTTTCCCTACCTCACCCCCCGCAAAAACTCCTCCTGATACGCCCCACAACTAATCCTCCCTAAAATTGTTGCCGATTAGAGGCGCTATTTAGCTTTTATACTAACAATCATTGCTAAAACTATCAGTCCGCTTCTCTGTTGTACCAATTCATTCTGCATCATTCGACCATGAAATACACACCCTTACGTTTCGTTTTGATCACCGGTTTTGCCATTTTCTCCATGGGCCTTTTTGCCCAACAAGGCGAAATTGAAATCAAGGGCAAAGTCCTGGAAAGCAACAGCGGGCAACCTATCGAATTCGCCTCCGTGCTGATAGCCGATAAAGCTACGCAACTACCCATCACGGGCGTCACTACCGACATAGATGGCGTGTTTAGCGTACAAACCAGCACGCCCAATTTTTACATAGAGGTCAGCTTCCTTGGTTACGCTACGAAAACGATCAAGGACATCCCCGTCGTCGACGGCACGGTAGACCTGGGCACGATTATCCTCTCCGAAAATAGCGAATTGCTGGACGAGGTGGTGGTGCGGGCTGATAAATCTACCACGGAGTTCAAACTGGACAAACGGGTTTTTAACGTGGGTAAAGACCTGAGCAGTACGGGCGCCAGCGTGCTGGAGGTGCTGAATAACGTACCTTCCGTCAACGTCAGCATTGAGGGACAGGTGAGCCTGCGAGGCAGCTCGGGCGTGCAAATCCTTATCAACGGCAAACCCTCGGTGATCGCCAACGAACAAGGCAACGCCCTGGGCACTATCACCGCCGATATGATCGAACGAATTGAGGTGATCACCAATCCCTCCGCCAAATACGACGCCGAAGGCACTTCGGGCATTATTAATATTGTGATAAAAAAAGAAGAGCGAAAAGGTATGAACGGTTCGGTCAGCGTCAATATAGGCGCGCCGCAAAATCACAGCGTGGGACTCAGCCTCAACCGCCGCACGGAGAAGTTTAACCTGTTCAGCCAACTGGGCGCCGGATACCGGGAGATGCCCACCGACTCCAGGAATATCAACCGCGACCTGATCAATAATACGTCTATTCTGAGCGATGGCCGGGATTTCCGCAACGAAGGTTTTCTCAACTTTATCCTGGGCACGGATTACCACATCAATAAATACAATATTCTTACCCTTTCGGGAAATTTTACTTACGAAGTCGAAGACCAACCCTCTACTACTACTTTCCGCATCCCCGACGAAACCGGGGTGGCCATCTCGGAGTGGCTCCGGACGGAATCTACCAAAGCAACTAACCCGAAATACCAATACGAATTGCAGTACAAAAAGCAATTCCGCGACGACGAAAAGCACACCCTGCTCTTTAGCGCGCTGGGCAATTTCTTCGGCAAAGACCAGACATCGGAATTTTACAATATCAACCTCACCGGCGACGGCGCCACCAACGACCAACAAACCCGCACGGATTTCAAGGAGGAGAGACACACATTTAACCTGGATTATACCAAGCCCTTCTCCAAAAAATGGTCGCTGGAAACCGGCGCACAATACGTAATTAACAACGTGAGCAACGACTTTGCCGTGAGCGACCTGGTGAACGGCGAATGGATAGAAAACGGCAACCTGACCAATATTTTTGAATACAGCCAAAATGTGCTGGGCGTGTATGCCACAGGCGCTTACGAAGACGAAAAATGGGGCCTGAAATTGGGCCTGCGTGCAGAAAATACAGACCTGAGCACCTACCTCGTGAATACCCAGCAATCCAATAACCAGAATTTCACCAACCTTTTCCCAACGCTGCACACCTCGTACAAACTCACGGATAATTTTTCGCTGCAAGCGGGTTATTCCAGGCGCGTTTTCCGCCCGAGGCTGTGGGATCTGAACCCCTTTTTCAACGTCCGTAACAATTTCAGCATCCGCACCGGCAACCCCAACCTGCTGCCGGAATTCACCGATTCCTATGAGTTGACGAGCATTTATATCCTCGGACAAGCCTCTCTGAACTTTGGCGTGTACTACCGCTATACCACGGAAGTCGTGGAGCAGGTGTCTACTTTTGAAAACAATATCAGCATTTTCATGCCCATGAATATCGGTACCAACCGCTCCACGGGCGTTGAGATCAACGGCAAAATCGACGCCACCAAGTGGTTGTCTTTCAACGGCGATTTCAACTACAATTATTTCAACCGCCAAGGCTCCCTGGAAGCCACTTCTTTTGATTTTAATGCAGACCAGTGGTCGTCGAAGCTGACCGCCAAACTCAAACTACCCGCCGAAATAGAATTCGAGATCATCGGGCAATACCAGTCGCGGCTCCAGACCGTGCAAAGCGTAGTCTCCGAAAACCTCTTTGCCGACCTCGGCTTGCGCAAAAAAATTATGAAGGGCAAAGGCGTTTTCAACCTGAGCATCCGCGACTTGTTCGCTTCCCGCATTCGCGAAAGCGCAACCAATCAACCCAACTTCTATCTATACACTGGAGCCGCCGCGGCCGCTTTGTGACGTTCGGCTTCAGCTACGGCTTCGGCAAAGGCGAAGCCATGGAGTATTCGGGGCAGAGAAGGCGCTTCTGATGGAGAGTGTGGGAGGGTGAGAGTGTGAGAGTGTGGGAACATGAAATATCTCCAACATGAAACATCTCACCCTCCCACACTCCCACCCTCTCACACTCTATCCCAGTATCTGTCCGCCAGCCAGGAACGGCTGATCGTACACCCGCTTGCCGGTGGCCTTGTACATAGCATTAGCCAGCGCGCCGATAATAGGCGGATTCAAAGGTTCGCCGAGGCCCGTCGGGTCAATTCCGTTGCTCACGAAATGCACCTCGATGGCCTTGGGCGCCTCGCTATGGCGGATGAGGCGGTATTTATCGAAATTGCTTTGCTCAGCCGCACCGTCCTTGAAAGTGAGCGTGCTGTACAGGGCATGGCCGATGCCATCCACGATACCGCCCTCAACTAGATTGATAGCAGCGTCAGGATTCACGACGATACCGCAGTCAACAGCGCAGTGGACTTTCTGTATCAAGGGTTTGCCGTCTTCCAGCACCATGTCTATTACCTGGGCTACGTAGGAATTGTGGCAGTAATAAGCCGAAACGCCCCGGTGTACGCCTGCTGGGTCGTTTTTCCCCCAGCCCGATTTCTCGCGCACCAGTTCCAACACCCCTGCATAGCGGGCCGCTTCGTAGTCGTTGTTCTTGCCGACGGGGTTTTTCTTTGCCCGGTCGAAAAGCTCCAGGCGGAATTCGATGGGGTCTTTGCCCATAGCCTCCGCCACCTCATCGAGGAAGGACTGCTCGGCGCCGGCGATGAAATTCGAGCCCGGCGCGCGCCAGGCCCCGGTGGAGATGTTGGAGTCCAGGGTCCAGTCTTCGGCCAGGTAGTTGTCTATGGCGCCGGCCGGGAACCGGTCGGCATGCACGGGGCTATCCTGGATGCCGCCGCCACGGATATGAAAACCGATTAGCTTATTATTGGCGTCCAGGGCGGCGCGGTAGGTGACGTGGTAGGCGGGGCGATAGATACCCTGCGTCATATCGTCCTCGCGGGTATAAACCAGCTTAATGGGCGCGTTCATTTTTTGCGAAATGACCGCCGCCTCCACCACGAAGTGACCGTAAAGTCGCCGTCCAAAACCGCCGCCCTGGCGGGTCATCTGAATGTCGATCTTTTCGAGGGGCAGTCCGAGGCGGGCGGCCACCGTCTTTTCCATGAACTCCGGCGTCTGTACCGGTCCTACAAGCTCTGCTTTGTCGGCTGTTACGTGGGCGAAGAAGTTCATCGGCTCCATCGTATTGTGGGGCAGGAAGGGGGCGGTATACGTGCGTTCGATGACCTTCGCCGCGCTTTTGAAAGCCGCCTCCGGGTTGCCGTCTTTGCGGAGTTGAGTGGCGGGTTTGGCGGTGAGCGCGGCCATTTTGGCCATGTAGCCCTCGGTGTTTTCGGCTGCCGAGGTGCGCTCCCATTCTATTCTCAGCGCCTTCTTGGCGTTCATCACTTCCCAGGTCGTATTGCCCACCACGACTACCAATTCATCGAAAGCCGTTGTATCTGACCATTGCTTTTCGTAGCCTTCGTTATATAAATTGATCGTAAAGACGTCCTTGATACCGGGCATGGCCTTTGCCGCCGAGTCGTCTACCGATTTCAGTTTCATGCCAAAAGCCGGTGGGTGTGCGATCATGGCGATGAGCATGCCCTCAACCTTGTAGTCCAGTCCGAATAGCGGCTGCCCCGTCACGATCTTCTTGCCGTCCACATTCTTGCGCGACGTACCTATGATCTTGAAATCCTTTGCATCTTTGAGTTGCACTTCCTCCGGCACGGGAATTTTGGCGGCTGCTGAAGCCACCTCGCCGTAACCTATCGACTTGCCGCTTTTTTCGTGGTACAACATACCTGCGGCGGTGGTGATTTCGGCTACGGGAACCTGCCACTGCTGGGCCGCGGCTTCCCGCAGCATGTGCCTGGCCGTAGCGCCGGCCATACGCAGGCTCTGCCAACCCTGCCGGATCGACTGGCTGCCGCCGGCCACCTGGCGGGTAAATATATCGGTATTGAGCGGCGCTTGCTCTACTACCACGTTTTTCCAGTCCACATCAAGCTCCTCGGCAATAATCATGGGCATCGAGGTCTTCACATTCTGCCCGATTTCGGGGTTGGGCGACATGATAGTGACCACGCCGTTTTCGCCGATTTTCAGAAAGCCGTTGATGTTAAACCACTCTTTCGGCATGTTGAGCACTTCCTCGGGCGTAGGGTTGCAGGAAGCCAGCCAGCTAAAGCCGAGCATCATGCCGCCTCCTGCGAGGACGGTGGTTTGCAAAAAAGAACGCCTGTTATATGTTGTTTTTACGATGGTCATCGTGAAATAGGTTTTGTTGTGTGTGTAAGTATCGCTTTCCAGCACCCCCAACCCCTAAAGGGGAGATCCTCCTCCCGCGCAAAGTCGCACGGTCGCACGGTCGCAAAGTCGCAAAGTCTGCTCATACGGACTTAATCGCTGCCTTAATGCGCACATACGTGCCGCAGCGGCAGATATTACCGTTCATTGCGCCATCGATTTCCTCATCGCTGGGCTTTGGATTGGCCTTCAAAAGGGCCACGGCGTTCATAATTTGTCCGGCCTGGCAATAGCCGCACTGGGGAACGTCGTGTTCCAGCCAGGCTTTTTGCACCGGGTGGTCGCCGTCTTCCGACAGCCCTTCGATCGTCGTGACGGCCTGGTTGCCTATCTGTGAGACGGGCAACATACAGGAGCGCATGGCTATGTCGCCCACGAGAATCGTACAGGTACCGCATTGGGCAATACCGCAGCCATATTTGGTACCCACCAGATTGAGGTGATCGCGCAGTACCCAGAGAATGGGCGTAGCGGGATCGACGTCCACCTGCTGCTTTTTACCGTTGATGTTAAGGTTGAAAGTTGCCATGATATTGAAATGGATGTATAATTTTATACGCTCAAGTTAATAATTTATTGTGAAAATTCACAGGCTTGCGTGGGTTTTGCACCTCCACCACCTTATCGACATAATGGACCTTGCTGCCGCCGATGAAGAAGCTACAAAGAAAAATATTTTGAGGGGGGGCTATAACGGAATTCAAAGGGATAGTTGCGAAAATTAAATAAATGTACTATACCAAGGCTTCTACCGCCAATTTATTAGTCGTCGATGAAATCATCATTTCTAAACACTTCCAATTGAAAGCATATTGTTAATTTTTTATCTTGCCATTGATTTAAAGACGATACCCTATGCCAAACGAAATCAGCAAGCATCAGGACCCTCTTTTACTGATATCCGCGCGATGATCGAAGAGGCGCGTACGACAGTTAGCCAGACTATTAATATGGCGCTGACGCTGCTCTACTGGAATATAGGCAAGCGAATCAGGCAGGAAGTACTTGAAGATGAACGTGCCGAATATGGCGCGTCAATTGCATCGACACTGTCGCAACAATTCGACGGAGGAATACGGCAAAGGTTACACTGAAAAGGGCCTGCGGCGGATGATTCAATTCTACGAATTTTTCCTGACCTTGAAATTGTCGCGACACTGTCGCGACAATTGAGTTGGTCGCATTTCATAGAACTCATTCCGCTCAAAACAGACCTGGAACGCGACTTCTACGCTCAAATGTGCCGCCTCGAAAAGTGGAGTGTCCGCATCTTGCGCAAAAAGATCCAATCGATGCTCTTTGAGCGCATGGCTATTTCTCAAAAACCGGAGGAACTGGCCAGACTGGAACTGCAAGCATTAACGGAAGAAGACCTATTAAGTCCTGATCTGGTCTTTCAGAACCCATACATACTTGATTTTTTAGGCTTGAAAACCAAATATCAGGAACGCGATCTTGAACAAGCTATCCTGGAGAAACTGGAGTATTTCCTGCTGGAACTTGGCGCGGGATTTACCTTCGTCGAAAGACAAAAGCGGATGATCATCGACGGAAAAGATTATAAGCTGGACCTGCTCTTCTACCACCGGAAGCTGAAACGCCTGATCGCCATCGAACTGAAGATCGGCTCCTTTGAAGCCGCCTACAAAGGCCAAATGGAACTCTACCTCCGCTGGTTGGAAAAATACGAAACCGAACCTGACGAAGGCCAACCCATCGGCCTGATCCTCTGTGCCGAGGGCAATACCGAGCAAATCGAGTTGCTCCAGTTGGATGAAACCAACATCAAGGTAGGGCAGTACATTACCCAGTACCTGCCCAAAGACCTGTTAAAAAAGAAACTACACCAGTTCGTAGCAGCCTCACGCCGACAATTGGATAATAAATAAAAGGTAAGGAGATATCCACTTATGTCACCAACCATTTGCTCTATTATAGCTCCCCTAAAACAAACTCCCGCCCCAAATAAATTCCCCGAACCCCGGTGCGCCGGGTAACGCCCGATAAGGCGATAGTTCTGTACTCTAATGGCGTCAACTTTAGGAAAAACTCAAGCGATTTTTTTAACCACAGCGTTTCGCAGAGTTACAAGGACTCGGCGTAAATCTGCGGTTAAATAATTTTGTTAAGCTGACGATATTAGTCTTGTAGTCCTATAGTAGTCATGCCGGGAAATGTAATTCTTTTCTACATTTTACCGGAAAATTTGTATGAAAAAATGACAAATTTTCAATTTAGCAACAGCCACGCTTTAATAATCGTGTTCCTGCCACAAACAACTCCAAAACGCCCTTCTTTTACACCTGTTTTGCACCAACACAATTTCCCTCACCCCAAAACAATCTATTCAAATACTTGTTTGAATATCTGAATACAACATACCTTATGGAAAAACGAGCCTTCAAAGACAGCATCTACACGGCCATCGCAGGGCTAACCAAAGCCTTCTCCCACGCCAACCGCCTGGAAATACTCGACCTGCTGGCAAATGGGGAAAAGACCGTGGAGCAAATCGCTGGGCAGACCGCCATCTCGGTTGCCAATGCCTCGCACCACTTGCAACTGCTGAAAAATTCTAAGCTGGTGAAGGCCAGAAGGGAGGGCAATTTTATTTTTATACCCTCAACGGGCAAAAGGTCTACGCTGCCTGGAAAGCGCTGCGGGATTTGGCGACGGAGCAAGAACCTGCCGTGCAAATGACACTCCATCGATTCAGGAAGGAGGCTGGCAGTCCGCAAAGCCGCTCTCTCGAAGACCTGCCAGGCAGTAGCGAGGCGTTTTTCCTCGACGTGCGGCCGGCCGACGAATTTGCCGCCGGACACCTGCCGGAGGCCCGCTCTATCCCTATCGAAGAGTTACCGGAACGCCTTGGCGAGCTACCCCGCCACAAAATCATCATCGCCTACTGCCGCGGGCCTTTCTGTACGATGGCCGACGAGGCGGTGCAATTGCTCAAAGCCAATGGCTTCGACGCCGTCCGCCTCGAGGAAAGCTACCTGGATTACAAACTGGTCAACAACGAAACATGGAAGTCCTGATAGCCTACAATCCGAATATACATGAAGTAAAACTCGGCTTGCGCCAAAACTGGCAGCAGTTCGCACTTCTCGTCGTCATCAACGCCTTTGTGGGCGGCATGGTGGGACTGGAGAGAACTATTTTGCCGGAAATTGCCGAAACAGATTTTGGGATGGCCGCCAAAACAGCCATTCTTTCTTTTATCGTTGTTTTTGGGGTGGTTAAAGCTATCACCAATTATTATACGGGCACTTTAGCCAATAAATTAGGCCGGAAAAACTTATTGACGCTGGGATGGCTGATCGCCCTGCCTATTCCCTTTATCCTGATTTATGCCCAGTCGTGGAATTGGGTCATATTCGCAAACGTACTGCTGGGCATCAACCAGGGATTAACCTGGTCGAGTACGGTTGTGATGAAAATTGACCTGGTGGGGGAGAAGAATCGCGGACTGGCAATGGGTTTGAACGAATCGGCCGGCTATCTCGCAGTGGGCGGCGTTGCTTTCCTGACCGGCTGGATTGCATCAGAATATGGGGTACGACCTTATCCTTTTTACCTCGGCATTGCATTTGCGTTTATCGGGTTGATTTTAAGTTGGTTGTTTGTAAAAGATACCGCTCACCATGTCAATGCGGAGACGACCACGAGCGACCTGCCAAAGTTGAAAAATATCTTTTGGGAAACCACCTGGAAGCATAAAAGCCTGGGGAGTATTTCACAAGCGGGCCTGGTCAATAACCTGAATGACGGAATGGTCTGGGGTTTGTTACCAATTTTGCTGGCCACAAAAAACTTCGATTTGGGACAGATAGGAAAAATCGTGGCGCTTTATCCCATTGTCTGGGGATTGGGCCAATTGTTTACCGGAAAAATGGCGGACCACCTCAATAAAAAAAGTATGCTATTTTGGGGGATGTTGATGCAGGGCCTTGCTTTGTTGCTGATGATATACGCGACCAGCTTTTTGCATTTTGCGACCCTCTCTGTGGTGCTGGGTATCGGTACGGCCATCGTTTATCCCACTTTTTTGGCTGCAATTGCGAATTACGCTCATCCACAACAAAGGGCGGAAAGTATCGGTATTTTTCGCTTATGGCGTGACTTAGGCTATGCTATCGGCGCTTTATTGACGGGCATTCTCGCGGACTCGCTGGGCATTAATTGGGCAGTAGGGCCATTGGATTTTTAACTATTTTATCCTCCATTATTATTTTAATTCGAATGAAAAAATAATCTATGTTTACTAAACTTTGTACCGTCGAGCCTTGGGTTATGAAAACCCCCCTTTTTTTTGTCGCCCGCCGGGGGCCCCCCAAACCAGGGGGCGGGGACCCCAAAGAAAAAAAAAAAAGCGGCCGCCCCCAGAAGTTTAGTAAACATGCACCTCCGCAATCCGAAATCCGAAATCCGAAATCCGAAATCAAACCGCTGCTTTTTCCGGATTTTTCGCCGCCACCGCAGTTCCGACTTTGGGCAGTCGGATGGTAAAGGTGGTGCCCACGTTTTCCTGCGATTTTTTTACAAAAATCTTCCCATTGTGGTATTGTTCGATGATGCGCTTGGCCAGGGAGAGGCCGAGGCCCCAGCCGCGCTTTTTGGTGGTATAGCCGGGCTGGAACACGGTTTTGTATTTGCCCGAGGGAATGCCCTTGCCCGTGTCGCTGATATCGATATAAACGTAGTCGTTGTCTTTGGTAACTACCGCGCTGATCTCTCCTTTACTACCCATGGCGTCGAGGGCATTGCGCAGCAGATTTTCGATTACCCAATCGAATAAGGGCGGGTTTAGTGCCACCTGGAGGTTGTCCTCATCGGGACCGGGGAAGGTAAAAACCACCTTTTTGGAAGCCCTGCGCTCCATGTACAGCCGGCATTTATAGAGTTCCTCATAAATATTAACTCGGTCGAGTTTGGGCAGCGAGCCGATTTTAGAGAAACGCTCGGCGATGAGTTCGAGGCGGTTGACGTCGTTGCTCAGTTCGTGCAGCACTTCGTGGACTTCCTCGTCGTCCTCCCTGATCGAACGCAGGTGTTCTATCCAGGCCACGATAGCCGAAATCGGCGTGCCGAGCTGGTGGGCGGTTTCTTTGGCCATGCCCACCCAAACGCGGTTTTGTTCGGCCCGGCGGGCAGAGTTGAATCCCAGATAGCCGAATAACACAAAAGCGGCAATCAAGCAGAGTTGTACCACAGGAAAATAGCGCAGTTGGGTAAGCAATTTGGATTCCTGGTAATATATCAGCAGGGTGCCGTCCCAAATAGGGATAGGCTCGAAGCCCTTGGCGTCGAGCTTCACGATTTGTTCTTTTAAATATACATGATTGGAATCGAGGCCGTTGCCGAAGTTGGCGGCGTCGTAGATATCGCCCCTCTCGTCTACGATAATTACCGGAATATTGGTATTCGATTTAATGATGGCCAAGTGCAGGGTATTGTCGCATACGCCGACGTCTTCTTCGTCGAAGTCGGCAAAATCGGCCATGGTCATAGCCCATATCTCAGCGCGCTTGCGCTCTTCCTCGCCCAGTTTGCCCGCCAGGTGGTTGGTATAGATCATGGAGGCCAATACAATGACCGCCCCGGCAATTGCCAGGTATAACTTCCATCTCGATTTGCGCTCGTAAATGCTCATAATGGCGCCAGTTTCTTATCTGGGGATTTACTCCCGCCCCATAACGCGTAACTCCGCTGATAAAGTATAGTTTGGAGGCTAATGCCCTTTCATTTCTATGTAATTTTTCATGCGCAAAAAAGCGTTTTCGCGCACGTTGAGGTAAAAGAGGTTGTAGTCGCCGGGTGGTAATTGCTTGTAAGCAGCAAAAACTCCAGGGAACCTCGGACGTCTTGTCCACAGCAGGCCGTCGTGTACCTCGGCATCGCAAATTCCAGGTCGCAATTCCTCAAATTTAAACGCTATGCCTCCCACATTATAGTCCCTGGACGCGTAGGTATTATCGATACGCCAGAGCAGGGGGTTTGTCACCAGCATGCGTTCGCCTTCGGTGTCCCACTTTGGCATTCTGCCGCGCCGGTAGGTGCGCCAGGAGCAAAAACAGCCTATTTCGTCGGGCGTCTCGCATGGTTTGATGTATTGAAAATAATCTTTGGGGACGCCAATACCCACCAAATAGGCCGCCACCAGTCGTTTTTGCAGGGGTTTGCCGTCGAAAAACTCTTTGATCAGCCGCATGCCGTGGGAGGTGCCCTGGCTATGCGTGGCGATGATGATGGGGCGACCGTCATTGTGGTTGTTCAGGTAATATTGAAAAGCGGCCTTGACATCGGCATAAGCCACTTCAAAAGCCTTTTTGGCGCTAGCAGTGTCTTTGGTAAAATATGCCTTGAGGTGGGCCTGGCGATACCGGGGAGCAAAAACGCGCCCCGAACCATTGAAGATGGAAGCCTGATAGAGAATGGTGCCGTCGTCGGTTTTTTTGTTGAGCTTGGGATCGTCGACGGGTCCGTTCCAGTTTTTCTGCCCCTTGTCGCCGGTGTAGGTGGTGGGATGCAGAAAAAATACGTCGACGGCTGAGCCCAACTGGTTATCGGGCAAACCGGCGCTGGGCCTTCGATCGGCATTGTCTACCCGGTCGGGCAGGGCCGCCCAGTTCGCTTCTTTGGCGTAATCGGGCGCGCCAGGCGCCGGCAAGGCGCCGAAACTTCCCTTGGGAACTGCGGCACAGCTGCTTATTAATAAGGCAAACATCATACCCAACAGCCAAGCGCCGACTGCCGACTGCCGACCGCCTACCACCAACCGCCTATTGCCCACGTAGGGCCAACTGACTTTTCTTATATCCATACATGAAGTAAATGATAAGTCCAATTAAAAACCATACAAAAAACCAGGCCCAGTTGGAAGGTTCCATGCCGGTGAGCAGGTACAGGCAACTGGTGAGTCCTAGCAAAGGAATGAGTGAATAATTCTTTTTAAATGCCAATACCGCCATGGTGATGCAAATCGCGAAAAAGATCAGCAGCGGTATATTGTGGGCCGCGTCGGGACCGGTTACATCCAGCAGGGAGACAAAAAAGCCCGGCTGCAGGATGCTCACCAAAAGCACCCCAGCCAATAACATAATGGGGTAAGTATATTTGGCATTAAAATAAGGCAGGTGAAAACGCCCTTTTTCGCGTTGCTTGCGGGGCAGTAATAAGACCCCGCCGCATACCAGCACAAAAGCGAACAAGGTGCCGATACTTGTAAAGTCGAGCACGAATTTTTCATTCGTGAAAAGCAGCGGAATACCCACTACCAATCCCGTCACGATAGTAGAAAACGAAGGCGTTTTATAGCGTGGGTGAATTTTCTGAAAAGCCTTGGGCATGAGTCCGTCGCGGCTCATACTCATCCAGATGCGGGGCTGCCCCATCTGAAATACCAGCAACACGCTCGTCATGGCCACCACGGCAGAAATAGAGACAATAAATTCGATCCATTTTACGCCGCGCAGTTTAAATACCTCTGCCAGCGGGTCGGAAATACCGAGCTGCGTATACGGCACCATACCGGTAAGCACAAGCGAAAGAATAATATACACCGTCGTACAAATCACCAGCGAATAGATCATGCCCCGCGGCAGGTCGCGCTGCGGGTTTTTGCTTTCTTCGGCCAGCGTCGACACGGCGTCGAAGCCGATATAGGCAAAAAACACCGCTGCCACGCCGGCCATTACTCCGCGAAAGCCGTTGGGCATAAAAGGCGTCCAATTGTCTATATCCACATAATACGCGCCTACGAAAATTACCAGTACGATAATAGTCAATTTGATCCACACCATCAGGTTACTCACGTTGCGCGATTCGCGCACGCCCACAAACACGAGCCAGGTGATGAGTACGTTGATGACCACCGCCGGCAGGTCGAAGATGAGGCGCAGGTTGCCCAGCATCGGCGCCGTATTCCAGGCAGCGAGCCCCGCCGCGTCGTAGTTGGCATCTCCTACCCCGCCGGCGCGGAAGGCATCTCTCGCCTCCAGGTAATTGATGGTAAGATAGTCGGGAAGGTGGAGATGAAAAGCTTCCAGCAGGTTGGTAAAATAACCCGACCAGGCAAAAGCCACATATATATTGCCGATAGAATACTCCATGAGCAGCGCCCAACCGATTATCCAGGCCAGGAGTTCGCCAAAAGAAGCATAAGCATAGGTATACGCGCTGCCGGCCACCGGTATACGCGAGGCAAACTCGGCATAACACAAAGCCGTAAACCCGCAGGCAATGCCGCAAAGGATAAAAAGAAGGATCACACCCGGCCCGCCTTCAAAACAGGCCCGGCCGATAGAGCTGAAGCTGCCCGCCCCAATAATGGCCGCAATGCCGAAAAAAGTGAGGTCTCTGACACTCAATACGCGATTCAGGCTATGGCCGTCTTCCTGCTGTTGCTGGGCGTCGGCGAGTATCGTTTCGATGTGCTTTTTGCGAAAAAGGGTTTGTAACATAGGTGCTTGTTTGGGGGAAAGGTAAATAAAAAGCGTATTTTTCCCAAAAAAAGACCACAATGCTGCGATTTTCTCTCTTTCTATTCGCATCGATGCCCTTTCTGGTACAAGCCCAGCAAGACGCCGAGCAGGCTGCGGTAAGGCAAGTCATCCAAACGCTGTTTGACGGCATGCGCGCCGGCGATACCAACGCCGTCAAGTCTGTGTTTATTCCCTCCGCCATCCTGCAGACGGCCCTGGAAGCCCCCAATGGCGATACACAGATCAAAACCGGCGGAGTGGCCGACTTTGTACGCGCCGTTGGCATGCCCCACGACAAAGTGTGGGATGAGCGCATCTTTGCCGTCGACGTGCACATCGACGGACCGCTGGCCAGCGCCTGGGCCGATTATACGTTTTTCCTGGGCAGCGACCTGAGCCACTGCGGTATCGACCACTTTTTGCTGGTCAAGCAAAGCAGCCAATGGAAAATTTCTCTCCTCACCGATACGCGCCGCAAGCAAAAATGCCAGTCTGAAGCCGGCGAATCGCTCGCCGCCCTGCACGCTATGATCGACACCTGGCACCGCGCCGCCGCCACCGCCGACGAAGACGTCTTCTTCGGCTCGATGACGCCCGACGCCATCTACCTCGGCACCGACGCCACCGAACGCTGGCTCCGCGACGAACTGCGCACCTGGGCCGCCAAAGCTTTCGACAGGGCCGTCGCCTGGGATTTTACCCCCTTCGACCGCCATACCTATTTCTCCGCCGATGGCCAACACGCCTGGTGGGAAGAAAATCTCCGCACCTGGATGGGCATCTGCCGCGGCTCCGGCGTAGCCGAAAAATCTGCCGGCGGCTGGAAAATCAAACACTACCACCTCAGCGTAACCGTCCCCAATGAAAAAATAAAAGGCTTTATTGAACTGCTGGAGAAAAAGTAGGATATTGGCATTTCCAATCTGAAAGCCTGCTGTAAGTCTGTTCTCTGTTGTCGGTTATCCGTTGTGGTTATCCATTCCTTTTTGTCAGTTAAACTTAACAGAGAACAGAGAACAGAGAACAGAGAACAGAGAACAGAGAACCCAGCCACAATGAAAGACTTACTCTACAAAATCGCCATCACCCAAATCCCGATGGTAGGGGCGGTAACCGCCAAAACCCTCATCAGCTATTGCGGCAGCGCCCGCGGTGTATTTGAAGCCCGCAAGCGGGAACTCATGCGCATTCCCGGCATAGGCGAACGCACGGCGGAGAGCATCGTGCGCCAGGACGTATTATCTATTGCCGAAGCCGAGCTGGCCTTTCTGGAGCGTTACGACGTCCGGCCGCTTTTTACCTCGACAAGGCCTATCCCAGCCGGCTGAGCCAATACGCCGACTGCCCGCTCATGCTCTACTTCAGGGCAACGCCGACCTCAATGCAGCCCGTATAGCCGCCATTGTGGGCACGCGCCAGCCTACGCCGCATGGAGTCGCCGTTTGCGAAGAGTTAGTAAACGGCCTCAACGATTATGGCGCACTGGTGGTGAGCGGACTGGCGCTGGGCGTTGACGCGGCGGCGCACCGCAAATGCGTAGAAATTGGCCTGCCCACAATAGGCGTATTGGGTCACGGCCTTCGCAGTATTTACCCCGCCCAGCACCACGCCCTCGCCGAACGCATGCTGGCCAGCGGCGGATTGCTCACCGAACACATCAGCACGGCGCAGCCCGACAAAGAACATTTCCCCATGCGCAACCGCATCATCGCCGGTATGTGCGACGCGCTCATCGTAGTAGAGACCGGCAAAAAAGGCGGCTCTATGATCACGGCTCAATTTGCCGACGCCTACAACAAAGACGTCTTTGCCGTGCCAGGCCGTCCCGGCGACAGAAATGCGGAAGGATGCAACCACCTCATCAAAACCAACAAAGCCGCGCTGCTGGAAAGCGTCGCCGACCTGGCATATCTCATGCGGTGGGAAACAGCCACCCCACCCCTACCCCGACAGGCCACGCTTTTTGTAGAACTCGCCCCAGAAGAAAAAATAATTGTAGATTTGCTCACCAGCTACGATATGTTGAGCATTGATCAACTCATAGTGGCCGTTGACAAGCCAGGCAGCCAACTGGCAGCCCATCTGCTTTCACTCGAATGCAAGGGGGTACTGCGCACCCTGCCCGGCAAAAGGTATATGTTGGTTTCAAAAGCGACATGAATACTACAAAAATCACCCAGCAGCATGATGACAAACCGGCCCAATAACGGGCTTCTCCAGATAAAACAATCGTTGATAGCCTTGCTTTTATAGCGGCCGCATGCAACAAACCCAGCCAGTCGCTGCCACCCCAGCCGGTATCGCAACCCGTCAAATTGGAGCGCCCCGCACAACCCGCCAAAAATATCGTGCTGATGATCGGTGACGGTATGGGCTTGTCGCAAATCAGCGCAGGGATGATACGCAATAATAATAGCTTGTTTCTGGAGCAATTCCCAGTAGTCGGCCTGCACAAGGCCTATTCTTCCGATAATCTCATTACCGACTCGGCTGCCGGCGCTACGGCATTCGCCAGCGGCGTGAAAACATACAACGGGGCCATCGGCATGACCGCTGATCAAAAATCTGTACCAACTATTTTAGAGCAAGCAGAAGAACGCGGCATGGCCACGGGAATAGTAGTGACTTCCACCGTGGTTCATGCCACGCCGGCCGCTTTTATTGCCCATGTCAAGGACCGCAATATGTACGAAAATATTGCACTGGGTTTTCTTCAAACAGAAATAGACCTGGTCATCGGCGGCGGCAGTAAATATTTTAACCGCCGCAGCGATCAGCGCAACATATATGAACTACTACAAGAAAAAGGGTATTACGTGTCCGATTTTTCGATAGAACCCCTCACTGATATCGCACTTGATTTCACTAAAAATCTCGTCTATTTTACTTCTGAAAGCGACCCGCCTACCGTGCAACAAGGCCGCGATTATCTGGTCCCCGCCAGTCAGCTCGCATGCAATTTCCTGAGCCGCCGCAGCGATAAGGGCTTTTTCCTGATGATCGAAGGCGCACAAATTGATTGGGCAGGACACGCCAATAATACTTCTTATATGGTGAGCGAAATGATTGAATTTGACAAAGCAATAGGTGAGGTTTTAAAATATGCCAAAGAAGATGGCAACACGCTTATTATTGTCACCGGCGACCACGAAACCGGCGGCTTTTCTATTAATCAAGGTTCTACCAGAGATTCAATCATTGCAGGTTATACCACCGATTATCACACTGGCACGATTATTCCTGTATTTGCTTACGGTCCAGGCGCATCGCTTTTTCAGGTATTTATGAAAATAATTCCATTTACGATCGCATGTGCGCGGCGATGGGGTGGTAGTCTGTTCTCCGTTATCCGTTCTCTGTTGTCCGTTCTCTGTTGTCCGTTCTCTGTTGTCCGTTCTCTGTTGTCCGTTATCTGTTCATTATCTTTGCTAATTATACTTATACAGAGAACAGAGAACAGAGAACAGAGAACAGAGAACAGAGAACAGAGAACTAAATCCCCGTAATATCGTTTATTTCCAAAAAAGTCAATGCCCAGTCTTTGGAAAAAAATACAAAATCTTTTTCAGGAAGCCGAACGGAGTTCACCGTCTAATCCTGCCATTCACGAAATCATTCAACGTAGCGAAGCAGAAAAAAACGACTATGCACAGTGGAGGCAAACGCTGGTGAGACGTCGTCTGGTAGATTGGCTCTCACAACAATACGCCATCTCCAGGGTTCTACCCAATGATATTGACGAAGGACTCGATTTTTTGGATACGCCTTCCTCAAAGGGTTTTGTTATTCATTTTTATAAAACCAATTATTCGTTCAGGGAGACGACCCACTTTTTTGATTACTTGAAAGAAAAAGTCCTCCAATTGGAATATTGGCCGCAAATTTCCGCCCTATTAATCAGCGCTTTGGGAATATTACTATCGAAAATATATTGCGTGACGCCCAACCTTATCACCTTAAATTCAGGGTAAATAGTTATAATGACCACCTCTTTTTACAACCAAAAGATTTTCATGAGCTTATGCAAGCTATACTTATATAAAGCGCCTGCTTTTAAAATCCTACTGGTGTTTTATGCACTGTAATATTTTTTTAAAAAATATTGCGTTAATTTATTCGTTATAAAGGCAATACTAAAAATAGTTGTACTTTTGCATTGAAAATCTATATCGCATCTAATGTTACCCACATCCAAACTTCCGGATTTTATTATCCAGTTACCCTTCAGCCAATATTCAATTTGATTTTTTTTAATTCAAAATCCCTAAAAATCAATGCTTTATACTTTATCGGCAAGAATTTTTATTTCATCATAACACTTTTCTTCACCTAACTTACGGAGTACAAAAACAGTCATTAAAATGAAAAACGACATGAGAGAAAATCAATCCAGCCTCGACAAAAAGCTCTTAAAGCTCAAAAAGGCTTATAAAAAGGCTAAAGACGAAACGCAGGCTTTAAAAAAAGCTTTTAAAAAAGCAAAACAAAAAAGCCTTGAATCTAAAGCCTCTTATAAAATGGCATTAAAAGAGTGGGAAAGCATGCAGCAAGAAAAACCTGCTGCGACTGCAAAACCACAACTAAAGCCTCAACTACAGGTAAAAAGGGTCGCCCTAAAAAAGCAGCAAGCACCACCACTGCAACTGCTAAAGCACCCGCCGCTAAAACAGCCGCCAAAGGAAAAGGTCGCCCTAAAAAAGCTGCCACTACCGCCGCTGCAGCTGCTAAAGCACCAGCTGCTAAAACCGCCGCAAAAGGAAAAGGCCGCCCGAAAAAGTAGCCACGGCAACCGCCGAACTAAAGCACCCGCTGCTAAAACAGCTGCAAAAGGAAAGGCCGCCCGAAAAAGTAGCCACGGCAACTGCTGCAACTAAAGCACCCGCTGCCAAAACCGCCGCAAAAGGAAAAGGCCGCCCGAAAAAAGTAGCCACTGCAGCCGCCGAAACTAAAGCACCCGCTGCTAAAACAGCTGCCAAAGGAAAAGGCCGTCCGAAAAAAGTAGCTACGGCAACTGCTGCAACTAAAGCACCCGCTGCTAAAACAGCTGTCAAAGGAAAAGGCCACCCAAAAAAAGTAGCTGCGGCAACCACCACAAAAACAGCATTACCGGAGCCAATACCCTCCCCGGTAAAGCCGCTGGTAAAGGCCGCCCTAAAAAAGTAGCCACCGCTACTTCGACTACCCCGGCTGCATCCCGAACCTTTACCGAAACCGGTAAAAGCGGCAGGCAAAGGCCGCCCGAAAAAGTAGCAGAAGCGCCTAAATAATTTATTAAGGCTTTTATACCATAAAAAGACCCTGCCGTTAGAAATATTCAGGCATTTATTGCGCCTGAATAGACGCTACGGCAGGGTCTTTGCGTTATAATAGTGTTAAATGAAAGTATAGCTATTAAAAAAGCTATAATATCGCAGCGATTTTCCATGCGAAATCGTTGGAAGAAATGTTACTTCGCAAGTCGTGTTGCGTCTCAAGGCATGGAATTAATTTAATGTAAATCACCATAAAATCTTGTTATTATGCAAAAGTGGGTTTTTCAATTTGCGGGTTTATCGCTTGCACTTACGATCATTTTGGCCTCAGGCTGTACAGATGATCCGATCGTAGATCCTTCTTTAGGCCCCGATGTCCGTTTTGTCACCGAAACCGATTACCTCAGCGGCGACGCAGACGTAGTTCGCGGCGAGTTTTTCCAGGTGAAAATTACCGTTGACAAAGGAGACGGCAAACTCAAGTCGTTTACTGTTTATGAAGGCAGCGACAAACTGGCTACCGCCCGTTTTGACATCAACAACGGCGCTATTACCAGCAACAACCCGTTCCTGATTACCGGCGTCGACCAGGATGGCGCTACTTACGAATTTAAGATCGCTTCGCTCGACACGGAGGCAGCTACTACTTATACGTTTGAAGCTACCGACGAAAACAACCTACAAGACGAAGTATCGCTGGTGGTGACGACTAAAGCTCCGGCAACTACTCCGATAGAAATGAGCCTTTCCGGCGTGTTGTTTAACGCTTCGGGCCCTGCCGGTACCGGCGGACTCGACCTCGACACAGGTACGGGCACGGGGTCGCTTGCTGCCAGCGCCGAAATTCGCGACATGGGCATCAACTGCAGCGTTAACCCCCCCACATGGCGTCAGCAAATCGGTACGGCCAATGGCGCCGTTATGCGCCGCGTACGCGCAGAAATGGTGGAGAACTTCTCTTTTACCAATGCCAGTACTAAAGAAATTATTGCCGCAGCCTACGAAACGGGTTCGGTAATTTCTTCAAACCTCCCGACATTGTACTGCAACCCCGATGACAACGTTACTGTAACCAACGTTACCCTGCCATTGGTTGTCGGCGATATGTTTGCCATTTCGGCCAACGGTAAAATCTACCTCATCCGCGTAGATGAGATCAACGATGTTGCCGCCGACAATAGCGACAACTACACGATGTCTATCAAGTATTAATAGCTATCGGGAAATCCCGAATAGGCTCTTGATAAGTAAAAGTGGAGCGCTGAATGCATTCGGCGCTCCATTTTTTTTATTCCGAAGTCCACGCTTATCTTTGCATCGCACAGTCTCTTAACAACCGCTGCTATGCTAAAAATCGATATGCACACCCATATCATTCCGGAAAATTTACCGATGTGGGCCGATAAATTTGGATACGAGGGATTTATTCACCTCGAACACCACATGCCGGGCAGGGCGCGCATGATGAAAGGCGCACAGTTTTTTCGCGAAATCAAATCGAATTGTTGGGATACAACAGAACGCATCACTGAATACGCCCAATTTCACACACAAGTACAAGTCGTCTGCACCATCCCGGTATTGTTTTCCTATTGGGCCAAACCCGACGACGGCAGCGATATCGCCCGCTTTCTCAACGACCATATTGCGCAACTCGTCAGTGAATATCCCCGCCAATACATCGGGCTCGGCACGCTGCCCATGCAATCAACCGAATTGTCTATTCGCGAGTTGGAACGCTGTCGCGAAATAGGACTTGTTGGCGTACAAATAGGCTCTAACATCAACGACAGAAACCTCGACGATCCTGCGTTTTTTCCCATTTTCGAAGCCTGCCAAGACCTGGGGCTGGCTTTATTCGTGCACCCCTGGAATATGATGGGCCAGCAACACATGCAAAAATACTGGCTGCCCTGGCTGGTGGGCATGCCCGCAGAAACCTCGCGCGCCGTCTGCTCTATGATCTTTGGCGGCGTATTGGAGCGACTGCCGCAACTGCGCGTGTGTTTTGCCCACGCCGGCGGCTCTTTCCTGCCTACTATCGGTCGCATCGAACACGGCTTCAATTGCCGCCCCGACCTCGTGGCCGTCGACAACCCCGTCAATCCCCGCGAATACCTGGGCCGGTTCTGGGTCGATTGTATCACCCACGACCCCCTTATGCTGCGCTATGTGCTCCAAACCGCCGGCGAAGACAAGGTCTGCCTCGGCTCCGATTATCCCTTCCCGCTGGGCGATCTCGAAATTGGCGCTTTTATCGAAGAAATGGATTTGCCGGAAAACACCCTCACGCGTATCTTTAGTACCAATACACTCGATTGGCTACAACTCGACCGGCATAAATTTGAAATAGGATAAACTATTCATATAACTGAAGCGTTAACAAAACGTGCGTGCAACAGTCTACATATTAATCACGTATTTCCTGGTGGGTAGTATTTTACCAGGCATGGATTTCAGCCAGTTGACCAAATTGCCCAATTTGATCGAACACTACCGTCACCACCGCTCTTCCGACGATAAAACAACCGCCCTCGCTTTTTTTCTTCAGCACTTTGTCAACCCCAATTTGCACCACCATCAAGACGCCGGCGATTGCCACAAAAAATTGCCGCTTAAGTCTTTCGAACACGCAGTCAATTATTTTATTTATGAAGAAACGGCGCCCGCTGTTTCGTCTTTTTTTTATAAAATAATCCCCTTTTCCTCACAGGAATTTCTTTCCATACTCTCCACCAGCGCTGTTTTTCGGCCTCCCATTTCCGTTCTGTAATTGAGGTTCTCGGTTCTCTGTTGTCCGTTATCGGTTGTCCGTATAGTGAACAGAGAACAGAGAACAGAGAACCGACAACAGACAACAGAGAACAGAGAACCGACAACAACCCTCAACATGATCGAATCCATTATTCGTTTTTCCGTAAGGAACAAACTCATCATAGGACTGCTTACCCTGGCATTAATAGCCGGCGGTATATACGCTTTAAGGAGCCTGCCCATCGACGCCGTGCCTGACATCACCAACAACCAGGTGCAGGTAGTGACGGTATCGCCTTCGCTTGCCGCGCAGGAAGTGGAGCAATTCATCACCTACCCCGTCGAAGTCGCTATGGCCAATATCCCCAACGTGGTGGAAATCAGGTCGGTATCGCGCTTTGGCTTGTCAGTGGTGACGATTGTTTTCAAAGACCACGTGCCCGTGCTCGAAGCCCGGCAGTTTGTCAAAGAACAAATCAGCCTGGCCACCGGAGAGATCCCCGAAGGCTTGGGACAGCCCGAGCTCATGCCCATCACTACGGGTTTGGGTGAGATATACCAATACGTGCTGCGCGTCAAATCCGGCTATGAAGACCGCTATGACGCCATGGAGCTTCGCACCATCCAGGACTGGATCGTGAAGCGCCAATTGGCTGGCACAGCAGGCATCGTGGAGATCAGCAGCTTCGGCGGCTTTCTCAAACAATACGAGGTGGCCATCGATCCGCTGCTGTTGCAAAGCTATAACCTCTCACTGGCCGAAGTCTTCGAAGCCTTATCGCGCAATAATCAAAATAGCGGGGGTAGTTATATCGAAAAACAACACAACGCGTATTACATCCGCACCGAAGGCGTGGTGAAAAACCTCGACGATATCGGCAATATCGTTATTGCCAACCGCAACAACGTGCCCGTGCTGATCAAAAACGTGGGCAAACTACAATACGGCGCACCCAAGCGCTTTGGCGCGATGACCATGGACGGGCAGGGCGAAGCCGTAGGAGGCATCACGCTGATGCTCAAAGGCGCCAACTCTTCAGAAGCCCTCGCCAATGTGCACCGCCGTATTGAAGAAGTAAAAAAATTACTGCCCGAAGGTATTGATATCTACCCCTACCTCGACCGCTCGGTGCTGGTAGGCAAAACGATTCACACCGTACAAAAAAACCTGCTGGAAGGGGGTATCATCGTGGTATTCGTGCTGGTATTGCTGCTGGGCGATTTGAGGGCGGGATTTATTGTGGCGTCGGTGATCCCCCTGGCCATGTTGTTCGCTATCATCCTGATGCGCCAGTTCGAGGTCTCAGCCAACCTGATGTCGCTGGGCGCTATCGACTTCGGTATTGTAGTAGACGGCGCGGTGATTATCGTAGAAGGCGTTTTGCACACTATTTTCACCTTTTATGTGGGGCGAAAACTCACACAAGGGGAAATGGACGACATCATCACCGACTCTACCGCCCAACTCTTCCGGTCGGCGATCTATGGGGTATTTATCATCCTCGTCGTTTTTGTGCCTATCATGACACTTACCGGCATCGAGGGCAAAATGTTCAGACCCATGGCTATGACCTTCAGCTTTGCCGTACTGGGCGCTTTGCTGCTGTCGCTGACCTATGTCCCCATGATGTCGGCGCTGTTGTTGTCGAAAAACATACGCTCGCACCACACCTTTGCCGACAAGATCGTCAATGCGCTGCGCAGGATGTACAAACCTACCCTGGAGTGGGCGCTGCGCCACGCCAAGATCATACTGACAGGAGCTGTGGCCTTGCTCGTGGGCACATTTCTGCTCTTTTCAACGATGGGCTCGGAGTTTATCCCCACCCTCGAAGAAGGCGACCTGGCCATGCAGCTGTCCATTCAGCCCGGCAGTTCGCTGTCGGAAAGCGTGCGCACCACCACCAAAGCCGAGAAAATACTGCTCGACAACTTTCCGGAGGTGAAACACGTGGTGTCTAAAATAGGCACCGCCGAAGTCCCCACCGACCCCATGGCCATCGAAGATGCCGATATCATGATCGTATTGAAGGAAAAAGAAGAATGGACCAGCGCCACTTCGCGGGACGAGTTGGTAGACAAAATGAAGGCCAAACTCGAAGACGTGGCCGGCGCCTCCTTTGAATTTACACAGCCTATCCAGTTGCGCTTCAATGAACTCATGACCGGCGCCAAAACCGATATTGCCATCAAAGTCTTTGGCGAAACGTAGAAACTCTCAAGCAATTGGCTGACAAAGCGGCGCTGATCGTCCACGATATTCCCGGCGCCGGCGACGTCAAAGTGGAGCAGACCGAAGGTTTGCCCCAACTCCTGATCTCGTTCAACCGGGCCAAAATTGCGCAATACGGCTTCAATATCGAAGAGATCAACGCCCTGGTGCGCACCGCCTTTGCAGGTGAAGCCGCCGGGGTAGTCTTCGAAAATGAACGCAAATTCGACCTGGTGGTGCGGCTGGCAGAGCCTTACCGCGGCGAGTTAGACCTCAACAGGTTGTTTGTGCACCTGCCCGACGGTCGCTCCATTCCCCTCGGCGAAGTAGCCCAGGCGCATTACGCCGAAGGGCCCATGCAGATATCGCGAGAGGGCGCCCGGCGTCGCATCAACATAGGCGTCAACGTACGCGGTCGCGACGTGGCCAGCCTGGTAGCCGATATTTCGGCATCACTCGGTGCAAAGCTCAATTTGCCGCCGGGATATACTTTACAATACGGCGGGCAGTTTGAAAATCTGCGGGCAGCACAGCAAAGGCTTTCCATAGCCGTCCCCGTGGCGCTTTTGCTCATTTTTGCCTTGTTGTATTTTACTTTTGGTAAATTAAAATATGCCGTCATGATCTTTTCTGCGGTACCGCTGTCGGCCATTGGCGGCGTTTTTGCCTTGTGGTTGCGCGACATGCCGTTTAGCATCTCTGCCGGCGTGGGTTTTATAGCCCTCTTCGGCGTGGCGGTGCTCAATGGCATCGTACTCATTAGCTATTTCAACAAGTTGCGCTTTGAAGAAGGCCTCGAAGACTGGCGGGAGATCATCATCCAGGGCGGACTGGCGCGTTTGCGGCCGGTAGTTATGACCGCCACGGTAGCCGCGTTGGGCTTTTTGCCTATGGCCTTGTCCAATTCCAACGGCGCCGAGGTGCAAAAGCCGCTCGCCACGGTTGTCATCGGCGGTTTGATCACGGCTACCCTGCTCACGCTTATCGTGTTGCCGCTGCTGTACTACCTGGCCAATGCCGGGTGGCGCAAACCGCCGGCAGCCGCCGTGGCCACAGCCGTGTTGGCGTTGATGTGGTTATCACCGCTTGCTACCGGCGCACAAACCACGCCGATCAGCCTCGAAGCAGCCGTAGAGAACGCAAAGCTGCGCCACCCCCAGCTCGAAAATGGCCGGCTAAAAGTGCAACAGGCCCAATTGGGCATTGATGCGGCCAGGCGACTTCCCGCCGCCAACCTGGAACTCGTGGGCGGACAAACCAATACCAGCCTCGTCGACTACAACTTCACCGCCACGCAGGGCCTCGGCAATATCGCCGCCGACCGGCAACGCCGGAAAGCGGCCGCTGCACAGACCGACCTGGCAGGCCGCGAATTGCTGGTAAGCACCCGCCAACTCAAATGGGAGGTAAGCCAGGCCCGGCTCGAAGCCAAATACGCCGAACGCCGCCGCTTCTTACTGGAGCAACAAGCGGCATTGTATCAGCAACTGGCCGACCGCGCCCGCCTGCAATACGAAGCCGGCGAAACAGGCAGCCTCGATAAGGCCTATGCCGATAACCAACTTCTGCAGATCAACCGCGAACTGGTGGCCGCCCGCCTCAACGAGCAACAGGCCCTGTTGCAACTACAACAAACCGCCTGGCTGGAGCAAACGCCCTCCCTACCAGACGGTGAGCTGCCGGAATGGCCGCTGCCCGTGGTATCCACGCTGACCCCTACCCTGCTGGCGCCGCTTCAGCAGCAGGTAGAAGTCAGCCGGCAGGAAACCCAGGTGCTGCAAAAGCAATTCAAACCCGAATTTACCGTCGGTTATTTCAACCAAAGCATTCGCCCCGACCTGCCCCTGCAAGGCGTGGTAGCCGGCATGGCTTTGCCGATATGGCGAAAAAGCGGCAAAGCCAATATCCAGCAGGCCGTCGTGGCCGAGCAAATCGCGCAAAACGAAGTCAGGGCAGCCACCCATCAGTACCAGCTATCGGCCCAGATGGCCCGGCAACAGGCGCTGGCCCTCCGCCAGGATCTCGACACCGCCGGCAAAACCCTGCTCGACCAGTCGGCCAACCTGCGCCGCCTGGCCGATCTGCAGCGCAATGCCGGCGAAATTGATTATTTCCGATACGCCCAGTCGATAGAAGCAGCCTGGCGCAATGACCTGATGTATTTAGATTTGCTAAGGCGCTACGACATGGCCGTGCTGGCCTGGCGGTTTTGGACAGACGGAGAGTGAGTGTGGGAGTGTGGGAGGGTGAGAGTGTGGGATTGTCTTGTCTTAATAAGCATCTCACCCTCTCACTCTCCCACACTCTCACTCTAAAGCCAGGCAATACCGGGCAATCATCAATTTTAAAAAAAGACAATCATGAAAAATCTCCAATATATCTTTCTTGTAATCTTGTTAGCGGCGCTGGCCGCTTGCGGCAAAAAAGCAGAAACAGCTACCGAAAGCCAAGCTACCGGGCCGGCAGTGATACACCTTACCGACGAGCAAAAACGCGTAGCGGGTGTACAAACAGGCGCGCCTAGTCGCAAACTCCTGTCGACGCCCATAGAATGCACGGGCAAAGTAGAAGTGCCGCCACAGAGCCTGGCATCGGTATACGCGCCCGTAGCGGGGTTCGTCAAAGTAGTCAAATACCTGCCGGGCGATTTCGTCAAAAAGGCGCCCTGCTCATCACCCTCTCGCACCCCGACCTGATCAAACTACAGCGGGAATGGCTCGAAACCAAAAGCCGGTTGAATTTTCTAGAGCAAGAAAACAAGCGCAAGCAAACCCTTGCCGGCGCCGACGCCACCTCGCGCCGTGCCGCCGAAGAAGCCTCTGCGGAATACGAAGTAGCCAAGACCCACTACATGGGCTTAAAAGTAGAACTGGAACTCATCGGGTTGCCCGTGGTCCAGATTGAAAAAAGCGGTCTGCCGCAATCCGTACTTCACCTCTACGCGCCCGTCACCGGTTACATCACCCGCATTGATGCCAACCTGGGCAAACTGGTCAACTCCAGCGATCTGCTCTATGAAATCGTCGACAACAGCCACCTGCACCTCGAATTGCAGGTTTTTGCCAAAGACCTGGCCTACCTGAAGCCGGGGCAAAAAATCATCGCCACCGTGCCCGGCACCGACAAATCGCTGGAAGCCAAGGTGCACCTCGTAGGCAAAATGATCGACGACAATACCAAAACCGCGATGGTACACGGGCATTTTTTGACAGAACCCGTGCCACTCACGCCCGGCACCATGGTGCAGGCCGGCATCCAGGCCAATCCGGTGGAAGTGTGGGCATTACCCGCCGGCGCACTGGTCCGCGAGGGCGACCAGACCTATGTCTTCATTCAATCGGCAGACGGCTTCGAGAAAAAAGCCGTCAAAACCGGCCGCACCCAGGCGATTGGACGGAAGTGATGGACCTCGACGGCCAGTCGGTGGTGGTGCTGGAAGGAGCGTATTACCTGAATAATATGGAAGGATAGGCGGGGCATTCGCATTGATGTGACAAAGGTGAGAGGGAGGGAGTGGGTGAGGGAGAGAGGGAGAGAAAACAAAGTATCCCTCTTACTTTTGACTTTGGGAGGAGGTGATTTATTGAGATCTAACTGCTGATTGCTGACTGCTAACTGCTGTTACAAACACCTCCCCTCCACCGCTTGTCGAAACGGCTCATCGCGCACCAAACGCTTATAAGTCTGTTCGTTGTGGGTGGGGTTTTGCTGCGGGCCGGCATCCTGGAAATAGATATCGGCAAGGCCGGCGAGGCCTTTGAGGTCGTAGGCTATTTCTACGAGGCAACGTGCGCGTTCTTCGGTGATATCGGGGTTGAGCGACAGATGCCTGGCCACCACGCGGTCGCGGTAGCGCTGTACTTGCGCAGTTGTCGGCCTGTCGAAATAAATGCGATTTACAAAGGGCTGGCTGCTGGCGTAGCGCACGGCAAACTCGTCGCCCGATTCGAGGGGCAAGCCGTTGCTCAGGGCGAGCGCGGGCTGGCTGCCTTTTTCTTCAAAAGCCATGGTGTTGGCCACAAACGCATAACGGATCATCAGCGAGTCGGGGCGGCGGGCCTCCACAAACACCCGGGCTACCGTCTCGCTGGCGTTGGGCCCGCTGAGCAGTTCATCCAGCTTATCTTTAGGGTGGTACTGCCGGTATAGCAGCCAGCCTACGACAAGGGCCAGCACGGTCACAAAACTGCCCACCAGCAGCCAGGCTTTGATTTTATTACTCTTTGCGCGGGCGCGCCATTCGCGGTTTTGCGGCGTATCCACCTCCCGGTTCACGCGAAAATCGTATTCAAACCGGTCCGGCTTTCGCGTAATGATCATCTCGCACAGCTCGTCTTCAATAAAAAAAGAATAATTGGCCGATTGCAGCACGTTGAAGTCGATCAGCACGATGCGCATATTGCAATACACCATCAGGTGGCCGGTATTGTCGCCATGAAATACCCCCACTACATAGCGGCTGCCCGCGTCGTTGTGATATACCCAGTTGAAATTTGCCAAAACAGATTTTCGTCTTCTTTGTATATTGCAAAGCACTCTAAAAAGATACACTTGTCAGCGGAAATATGTTGTAAAATTATGATCTACGAATTCAAAGGATTTAAGCCGGTTATCCACGAAAGCGCCTTCATTCACCCGCAGGCGGCAGTCACCGGCCACGTCTACATCGGCAAAGACGTATACGTGGGCCCCGGCGCCGCCATCCGGGGCGATTGGGGCCATATCGTGATCGAAGACGGCTGTAATGTGCAGGAAAACTGCGTGATTCACATGTTCCCGGGGGTCACTGTACTGCTCAAAGCAGGCGCCCATATCGGCCACGGCGCCACCATCCACGGCGCCACGATAGGCCGCAATTGCCTGATCGGCATGAACAGCGTGATCATGGACGAAGTCGACCTCGGCGACGAGTGCATAGTGGGGGCCCTGTGTTTTATCAAAGCCGGCGAGAAGATTCCCGCCCGCAGCATGGTGGTGGGCAACCCCGGTCGCATTATCAAAACGGTGACCGACGAGATGATCGCCTGGAAGACAAAAGGCACACAGCTCTACCAAACGCTACCCCAGGAGATGCACGACCACTGGCGCCCCTGCGAACCCCTCCGCGAAATCCCCGCCGATCTGCCGCCGCAGGAGGCGCTGTATGCGACGTGGAGGAGAGTGAGGGAGGGAGAGAGGGAGTGAGGGAGGGACTGTTGGACTATTAGACTATTGGACCGGCAGCGACTATGCGACTGTACTGGCTGCTTTAGCTGCCAGAAAGCAGGCGAAGAAGGCAAGTGACATCTCGACTTATATTTGTATAATAAGGCTAACTATTGTCTACAACTGCAAAAAAAAATGAAAAAATAAAACCATACATTTTAATTCCACTACTACTGCTTGCTTGCATGACAGGAAACAGCCAGACGAAAGTAATGACATATAATCTTCGATTTGACAATCCGAGAGACAACGAAAATGCGTGGTCGGAGCGAAAAGACGAAGTAGTTCAATTGCTCGATTATTATGCCCCTGATTTTGCGGCACACAGGAAGGACTGCATAGCCAATTAGCGTATATCGCAGAAAAAATTCCGAACTTTAAATTTATCGGCGGCGCAAGAGACGATGGAAAGCAAAAAGGCGAATATTCGGCCATATTTTATAATTCAGCCAAATTTGATTTGCTTGTAACCAACACATTTTGGCTGTCGCCCAGCCAGGATACCGGCTCTGTGGGGTGGGACGCCGCTTTGCCAAGAGTATGTACGTATGGCATTTTTAAAAATAAAATGACAAATGATACGCTATACGTATTTAACGCCCACTTCGATCATATGGGAGAAATGGCGCGAAAAATGTCCGCGACTTTAATTGTAGAAAAAATTAAAAACATCGGATTATTGAATAAAAAAATAATCCTGATGGGCGATTTTAATTGTACTCCCCAGCAAGATCCCATTCAAATTTTTAAAAAAGAATTAAACGATGGGCTTGATATTTCAAAAAAACCGCTTTACGGCCCTCCCGGCACTTTTAATGGTTTTGACGCCCAATTAATCCCGCAAAATAGAATCGACTACATATTCACTAAAAATATGGGAGTACTCAGCTACCGGCATATCAACGATAAAAGGCAAAATGGCTTGTGCGTTTCTGACCATTTGCCGGTGTTAGTGGATATGGGGCCGGGCAGCCGATAAAATTTTTATGCTTTTTTAAACAAATAAAATAAATTGTTTTATATTTGGTGGTAAATAAAACACTCAGATATGAACCCAATTGTAAAAAACATCCTGGCCGTGGTTGCCGGCCTAATCGTGGGAAGCATCGTAAACATGGGCATCATAATGGTTAGCGGTTCTATTATTCCGCCTCCTGCCGGAGCTGATGTCACTACTGCAGAAGGATTAAAAGCAGCCTTGCCTTTATTCGAGCCCAAGCATTTTATTATGCCGTTTTTAGCCCATGCCCTCGGCACTTTTGTCGGTGCATTTGTGGCTGCCAAAATCGCGGCAAGCCACCAAATGTATTTCGCACTGGGCGTAGCCGCTTTTTTCTTACTAGGGGGCATCGCCAATGTGTTTATGCTGCCCTCTCCCGTCTGGTTTAATGTGCTGGACCTGGTAGCCGCCTATCTGCCTATGGGCTATTTGGCGGGGAAATTTGCTTTGAATAGGAAGTGAAATTCCGTTGTCGGTTCTCGGTTCTCGGTTGTCCGTTCTCTGTTCTCTGTTAAGTTTAATTAGCAAAGATAAAGAACGGAGAACCGACAACCGACAACCGAGAACAGAGAACAACTTTCCAATATATTCCCTATCTTTTCCCCAAAAACACGACAAATGCAACGACTGCTTCTCACCACCCTTTTTACCCTGGGCAGCCTGATCGCTGTTTTCGGACAGGGATCCGAGCTTTCCGATTATTTGAAACCCGTAAAGTATAGAAATATCGGCCCATTCCGGGGCGGAAGATCCGTGTGCGCCACGGGCGTCATTGGCGACCCACTCACTTATTACATGGGCACCACAGGCGGCGGCGTATGGAAAACCGAAGACGCCGGCCAGCATTGGAAGAATATTTCGGACGGCTTTTTTGGCACAGGCTCCGTAGGCGCCGTAGCCGTTTCGGCCAGCGACCCGAATGTGGTGTACGTGGGCATGGGCGAACACGCCCCCCGCGGCGTGATGACTTCTTACGGAGACGGGGTGTATAAATCGACCGACGCAGGTAAGACCTGGAAGCATGTCGGACTGAAAGAAACGCAACAGATTTCCAGAATAATTATCCATCCGAAAAATCCGGATGTAGTATACGTAGCGGCACAAGGGCAACTCAACGGAAACAACCCGGACCGGGGCATTTTAAATCGACCGACGGCGGCGCTACCTGGAAAAAGGTGTGGTACGTCAATGATAGCACCGGCTGCGCAGAATTGTCGATGGACGCTACAGACCCCAATATACTCTATGCAGCTATGTGGGAGCACCAGCGATTGCCCTGGAAGGTGATCAGCGGAGGCCCGGGCAGCGGCCTGTACAAGTCGATGGACGGCGGCGCCACCTGGAAAGAAATGACGGAGGGATTGCCCAAAGAAAAAGGCAAAATGGCCATTGCTGTATGTCCATCTAATTCAGAGAAAGTCTATGCCTTAATTGAAAGCGATTCTGAACAAGCAAAAGGAGGACTATTCGTTTCCCACAATGCCGGCAAATCCTGGAGCCGGATCAGTTCAGACAACCGCCTGATACAACGCGCCTGGTATTACATCGAAGTATTCGCGGACCCGAAAGACGAAAATACCGTTTACGTGCTCAGCGCACCCGCCCTGCGATCGATAGACGGCGGAAAAACCTGGGAAAATATTGATGGAACCCACGGAGATTACCACGACCTCTGGATCAATCCCAACAACCCCAAAAATTTGTGCATCTCGAACGACGGCGGCGCAGCCATCAGCTTCAACCACGGAGCATCCTGGTCTACTCAGGACAATATGCCCACCGGGCAATTTTACCGCATCAACGTAGATAATGGATTCCCCTACCGCATATACGGCGGCCAACAAGATAATACCTCTGTTTCTATTGCCTCTATGGAGTTGGGTTCTTATAGTATTAGCAGCAGCAGTTGGACCGCCTCGGCAGGCGGGGAGAGTGCCTTTCTGGCCTTTGACCCCAATAATCCTCGATATGTGCTGGGAGGCAGCTATCTGGGCACCATTGAGGTGATGGATATGAAAGCCGCTACGGGCACCAACATTATGGCTGCCCCGATACAGTATCTCGGCAGGGATGCCAGCGATATGAAATACCGCTTCAACTGGAACGCTCCCATCATCTGGTCAAAACACGAACCCGGTACCTATTATCACGGCGCTCAGGTAATGTTGCGCACCAGAGACATGGGCAAAACCTGGGAAGAAGCATCCCCCGATCTCACTCGAAATGAAAAAGAAAAACAAGGCAAAGGCGGCGGCCCCTATACCAACGAAGCCGTAGGCGCAGAGAATTACGGCACCATCAGCTATATCATGGAATCCCCCCACGAAAAAGGCGTCATTTGGGTGGGCTCGGATGATGGATACGTACACCTGACCAGAGACGGCGGAAATTCCTGGACAAATGTGACGCCGAAGACCCTGCAGGAATGCCTTGTCAACGCCATCGAGGTCTCACCCCATGCCCCCGGCACTGCCTATATTGCCACCACGCGGTACAAATTTAACGACCATACGCCCAAACTGATGAAAACCACGGATTATGGAAAAACGTGGACGGACATCACGGGCAATATTCCCTATGGCGCTTATACTCGGGTAATCAGGGAAGACAACGTGCGCAAAGACCTCCTTTTTGCCGGCACGGAGACGGGGCTTTACCTATCCTGGAATGGAGGAAAAACTGGGAGAAATTCAATTTAAATCTGCCCGTGACGCCTATTCAGGATTTAATGATCAAACACGACGATTTGATCGTGGCCACCTCGGGAAGAGCCTTTTGGATACTGGACGATATGGGCCTCATCCGGCAGTATAAAACAGCAAAGGATCAGGCGATACTCTACAAGCCGGAAGCGGCCATGCTGTCCAACCACGGCAGCGAATTAAACGGCAACGACGACGAATTTGAAGGCGCCAACCCGCTGCAAGGTGTGAATCCCGCCAACGGCGTTGTGATTTATTACCATTTGCCCGAAGCCCTGGATTCGACGGATATTGAAATCACGATTACCGATAAAAACGGCAATCTGGTGAGGCGCCTGAGTTCAAAAGCCGACCCTGCCTTTCAGTCGTATGCCGGCGGTCCCCGCGCAGAGCCTACGATAGCCAAAAAGAAAGGACTAAACCGGTTTGTATGGAATATGCGTTACCCCATGCTCAAAGGCGCTCCTTTAGCCTATATCGAGGGCAGCTTCCAGGGCCACAAAGCCTCCCCCGGGGAATACACGCTGCAACTAAAAGTGGGCGCGCAGGAATTAAAGACCACCTTTACGATACTCGAAAATCCGATGTACGGTATCCGCGCAGAAGATTACGCCAACTACCACCAATTTATGACGACCGCCGAACAGGAGTTTAACGCCATGCACCAGATGGTGAACGACCTGCTGAAATTGCAAACGCAATTAAGCGCCGTTATCACCGGTATTGAAGGCGACAAACACCAGGCCTTGAAAAAAGAAGCCCAGGAGCTGGTCAAAAAAATGAAAACCTGGGACGAAGAGATGATTCAGCGCAAATCCAAAGCCTACGACGACGTGGAAAATTTCCCCAATAAATTTACGGCGAATTATCTTTTCGCAATCAACCACGCAGAAAGCGGCATACCCATTGTCAACCAACCCACCCGGGATAGAATTGCCGAACTGGATGTAACCTGGAAAAAATTAAAACAGGAAGGAGAGGCTATGTTGAATACGGCCGTCCCAGCCCTGAATAAAAAATTGTGGGATGCGGGCATTGGAGCATTGTGGCTGGGGAAATAGACTATTTGGGTTTATGGGTTTATTAGTTTATGGGTTTATATATTTGCCTTCCATAAACCCATAAACCCATAAACCTATAAAACCGAAGTACATGAACCTACATAACTATATCACCGGCCGGTGGACGCCCCACGAGGGCGAAGGAATCCTCCAATACAACGCTATTACCGGCGAACGCATAGGCACTTGCGGCAGCGAAGGCATCGACTATGCGGCAGTGTTGGATTACGGTCGCCGCGTGGGGGGGCCGGCGTTGCGTAAAATGACCTTTCAGGAGCGCGGGCGCATGCTCAAAGCCCTGGCGCTTCACCTCAACGAGATCAAAGACAAATACTACAAAATCAGCTATTGGACCGGCGCCACCAAAGCCGATAGCTGGATAGATATTGACGGCGGCATTGGCACCTTATTTGCTTACGCGAGCCTGCGCCGCAAATTTCCCGACAGCCCTTTTTGTGTAGACGGCGAAACCGTTAAACTCTCCAAAGAAGGCACGTTTATCGGCCACCACATCATGGTGCCCAAACACGGCGTAGCTATACACATCAACGCATTCAACTTCCCCATTTGGGGTATGCTCGAAAAGTTGTCGGTGAATCTTTTTGCGGGCGTGCCTGCAGTGGTAAAACCCTCCGAGATCACCTCCTACCTCGCCGAAGCTATGGTGCGCGACATCATCGCTTCGGGCATCATTCCCGAGGGCGCCCTGCAGCTCATCAACGGGTCGGGTATCGGCATTCTCGATCCGGTGACTTCGCAGGATGTGGTTACCTTGACCGGCTCTGCATCCACTGGGCGTCTGCTCAAAGCCCTTCCTCAGATCATCGAAAATGCGGTGCCTTTCAATATGGAGGCCGACAGCCTCAACGCCGCCATACTCGGCGAAGACGCCGTGCCCGGCACTCCCGAATTTGACCTGTTTATCAAGGAAGTCCGCCGCGAGATGACCGCCAAAACGGGACAAAAATGCACCGCTATCCGCCGCATTTTTGTACCCAGAAGCCTGGTTGAAGACGTGCAAATAGCCCTCAGCAAAGAACTGGCCAAGACTACCCTGGGCGACCCGCAGGCGGAAGGCGTGCGCATGGGCGCACTGGTGAGCAAAGGCCAGCAGGAAGAGGTGCGCCGGCGCCTCGAAGAGCTTACCCGCAGCTCACGGGTCGTGTACGGCGATATCGAGCAATACGAGGTGGTGGGAGCCCAAAAAGACAAAGGCGCCTTTTTTCCGCCCGTGCTGCTGCGCAACGACGATCCCTTCCTTAATCAGGACACGCACCACATAGAAGCCTTCGGCCCCATCAGTACGATCATGCCTTACCACGACCTCGACGACGCCATTGCCCTGGCCAACATGGGCAAGGGTTCGCTGGTGAGTACCATCTGCACTTACGACCATCGCATCGGCCGCGACTACGTGATGGGGGCAGCGGCTTACCACGGCCGTATCCTGGTACTCAACCGCGACAGCGGGCGCGAAAGCACCGGCCACGGCTCGCCCATGCCTCTGCTGGTGCACGGCGGCCCGGGTCGCGCGGGCGGCGGCGAAGAGATGGGGGGCATTCGCGGCGTGAAACACTACCTGCAGCGCACCGCCATCCAGGGCCACCCCACCGATATCGGCGCCATCACCGGCGTGTACCAATACGGGGGCAAACAAATAGAGAAAGACGTGCACCCTTTCCGAAAGCACTTCGAAGACCTCGAAATCGGCGAAACCTTGTGGACACACAAGCATACCGTCACCGAAGCCGACATTGCCAATTTTGCCAACGTGAGCGGCGACAACTTCTACGCCCACGTCGATGCCACCTCGCTCGAAGGCACGCCCTTTGAGCGCCGCGTAGCACACGGCTACTGGGTACTATCGAAAGCCGCCGGCATGTTTGTAGAACCCCGCAAAGGCCCTGTGATGCTCAACTACGGACTGGAAGAATGCCGCTTCACCAAACCCGTTTATCCCGGCATGACGATCGGCGTGCGGCTCACCGTAAAAGAAAAAATAGCCCAGGAAAAACGCGACGAAAACGACGTGCCCAAAGGCATCGTCAAGTGGCTGGTGGATGTATACGACGAAACGGGGGAGACGGTGGCGATTGCTACTATTTTAACAATGGTGCGGAAGGTTTCCCCAACCCCATAAGTTCCTTACCGCAATCAACACCTGCTCCAGTCGGTCTTCATCCATTGCCAGTGCTGAAGCAGCAGTTGCCTGGGCCGATACCCCGTGCTGCGCCAGGTGCAGCATCTTCTGCCGCTCAGGCGGGGAGAAGTTCGAAAATGTGCGCCGGAGGAGCGGCAAGATCTCGCTGAATATTTCCAAAGGCAGCTCGCGGAGCCAATCGTCGAGCAGTTGCCACAGCCCGGGGTGGTGTAGCAATAGCAGTCCGCTGCCGTTTAAAAATCCTTCTATCCAGTAAGCCACATATAAGGCCGACTGCCCCGAAGACAGGGCAAAATGCAGGCGCCGGCTGGTGTGATCGAGCGCCCATACGCCCTTGTCGAAAAGCAAACGCGTAGCAAAACCCTGTAGCAAAGGATGCGCTCCCGGCAGCAAGGCTACCTGCTGCAAAGCCGTTTGCCAGTAACCGGTGTGCTCGTCGTGGTGCAATACGCCGATGGCGTGGTTGACGGCCAGAAAAACGCGGAAATAATCGCGGGCTACCTCTTCTTCTATTTGGCTGCAAATGGCCGGCAGGCCCAGACAAGCCCTCGGGATGAGTTCGTCGCTGAGCAGCCGCATCGCCGACACATCGGTGCGGCGGGCGTCGCCGTATTGGATTACGCTGACCAGCGTGGGCAGGCTTTCCAGCAAGTAGTACACATCGCGGGTAAGCGCCGCCAGCCCCTGCATGCGGTTGATGAGCGGATCGATGATCTCGGGGAGGTCGGCGCGCAGGGCGTCGCGCACCAGCCGGGTGGCTTCGGGGAGGTGTATCGGCGCTTCGGCCTGGTACAACAAATGCGCCTGGGCAGCCGCGTAAATCGTATTACCCCACATCCCGGCTTCGATGAGTTGAATAGCAAAATCGGGCCGCCAGCGCAGTTTCCAGAATTCTTTAAAACTACCCAGGGCCGTGTCGGGGCTTTCCTGCAGATCGCCCCAGTCGATGCCCAACAAGAGCAGCCGGTGCAATATTTTGCTTTTCAGCAAATCGGTTTCTTCGCGCAAATCTATGCCACCCTGGGGGTTCGAGGCGGTGGCTTTGAGCCATTGCACGTCGGTGTCGCCCCAGTATTTGGCAAGGCGGGCGGTTTTGAGTTGCTGCTCGAGGTCGCGCTGCAAGGGTATGGCCGGTACTTCGGGCGGAATATGGCCTACTTTTTTGCCCACCACCAGGGCTTGCCGGATAAGTTCGAGGGGGGCGTCGTTGCCGCCGCAAAAGACGGCAAGCGCCGCTTCTTCAAGTTCGGCCAGGCCGGGAAGGGCCAGTCCGCGCATGGCAGCCAGCGATTGCGCCAGTTGCACGGCGTCGAGGGCGTGGGCAGGCGAGGCGTCGAGGCCTTCGCGGCGCATCAGCGAGCCTACCCGGGTCATCCATTGGATTACGGCGTCGCGGTGGTGGTCGAAGATCAATTCGTACCAGGCGGGCGAGGTGATGCCGGCGCCGTAGCCGCTTTGCAAGGCCAGGCGATCGTAACTCCAGGGTATCCAGGCGACGTTGACTTTTACCTTGGGCAATCCTTTTAGCAATGCGTTATCGGCGGAGGATTTGTAGCTCGCCACGTCTTCCAGCACGGGGCCGTGCCAGGCGCCGCATACCACGGCAATCCGGCTAAATCCGTCGGACATAGCCTGGCGTATAACCTTGCGCATATACGCTTCGCGCAACAGGTGATGGGGGTGGTCGAGCGAACCTACGGCTTCGCGCAGGGCGCGCATCATGACCTGTATGCCTTCAAAAAGGGCGATATCGTCTTGTTGTTGTTCAAATGTGGCTTCCCACCACCTTTCGCTATCACTATACCCCGCCAGTGCGGCGAGGTAGCCCAGCGGGTCGGCGGCAATGCGCAGGGTGTCCGCGTCTGCCGTGGGGGATGGCAATACCAATTGATTTCCCGATTCGTCGTCGGCCATGGCCAATTGGTGGGTGGCGGGCAGGTCCATGAGCCGCACGGCCGTGCCCCGGCGGTACGCCCACAGCAGCGCCTGCCATTCGGGTGAAAAGTCGGCAAAGGGAAAATACAGGGCCTGTCTGATCTGGTCGGCATTGTACATCAGCAGGGCCACCGGCGGCGTCAGTGCGATATGCGACAACAACTCGCAGGCCGGTTGGGCATCGGCGGGCGCTTCCAGTACCAGGCAATCCGGCTGGTAGTGCTCCAAAGCGTGCAGGAGTCTGCGCGCAGAGCCGGGGCCGTGGTGTCTGATGCCGAAAATGCGGAGCATGGAAGCAGTGATGTATTGGGTCAAAGATACGGGAATTATCCCCGGTTCATTTGTTAATGCGAGCCCTATTCCTGTATTAATACATGCACAATTTCTATTTCCTCATTGAAAAACCAAAATCATGGTTACCTATTTATTCATTAATGCTTTTAGGCAGGTAATAAGCGCCGGCAATACCAGATTGCCCGGATATGTACTTGCCATAGCACTGATTTGCCTGGTTCATTTGAGCCTCCAGGCCCAGACAAATGACCCCGAAGGCCCGCTACCTACTATCGATGTCCGAGATGCGCGATTAAAACAATTAAACAGACTCCAAACCGTACAGCCTAATCAACAAAAGGCGCTTCAGGATTTAAAAGGCATTATGCCTGATGTACAAATTGAATGGGATCAGTACACCGGCAACGTCAAATCGATGTATAGTACGAAGCGATTTCTTACCAACCCCAGTGTAGAATCACCGACCTCTGTTGCCCGACAATTTGTACTTTCTAATGAGCGAATATTTGGGTTACAGGAAAAGGACCTCAGCAATTTAAAACAAACCCGTGATGCGGTGATGAACCGAAGTGGGATACGCCGACTCCTACTACAACAAGAGTACAGGGGTATTCCGGTATATGGCTCCAATTTGCGGGTTAACCTGTCGAAACGGGGTGAATTAATAAATTGCAGCAGCGATATCATTCCCAACCTCGAAGAAACCATACAAGGAAGGTCTCCCCGCATCCGGTCAGATAGAGCGGTAACGGAAGCAGCCGCCAGCATAGGAGTTAAGCCTACTTCTCCCCTTCAGCTCAAAAAAGGCCCCGATGGCGCCACCCAGAAATCGGTTTACGACAAGGGATTAGACTTAGCGGATGACGTGATGGTGCAGCTCTACTATTGGCCGCTTAATCGCACGGAAGTGCGTTTGGTATGGGAGGTATACATGGGCGCCCGCAATTCGGATTACATATACCAGCTATTTGTTGACGCCGAAAACGGACAAGTGATCTACCGCACTTCTATTTCTCATAGTATTATAGCCCCCCCCAACTGGCGAGTTTTACGAGTGATAGCCCCACACCTATGTCGCCGGGTACAGCTACTCCTGATGGCACACAGCCTGCTGCTGTAGTTAGAAAAGTGGTTACTACCAATGGCGATCCGGTAGCTTCTCCGTCAGGCTGGATACCTGCTGCCGGCACCACCACAACCGGCAACAACGTCGATGCATTCATAGACGGCAACAACGATGGAACTCCCGATGTGGCCAGACCGACATCGGCAACACAGAATTTTGACTTTCCCCTCGACTTCACCCAACCTCCTACCAACGCCGACAACCAAAGGTCGGTAGTTGTTAACGCTTTTTATTGGGCCAACTGGTACCACGACAGGTTGTATGCGTTGGGATTTGACGAAATGGCCGGAAACTTCCAAACCGACAATTTTGGCCGGGGAGGCGTTGGCAGTGACCCCGTTATTATTCGCAGCCAGAGCGGCGTGAACAATTCAACTTTCGCTACCCCTCCTGATGGCAGCCCAGGAATTTGGCGAGCTTTTATCTTTGACGGCCCCAATCCCGACCGCGACGCGGGATTCGACCAGGAAATCGGCCTCCACGAGCTTACCCACGGCCTTTCTAACCGGCTTGCCGGCGGGCTTGCCGCTTTGCAATCCAGGGCCATGGGCGAAGGGTGGTCCGACTTTTATGCCCTCGCACTATTGGCTGAACCGACCGATAACATCAATGGACATTGGGCTATGGGCGCCTACTCCGTTTTTGAACTTGCCTTCGCGGATCCAGGCTGGAATGACAATTACTATTTCGGCATACGCCGCTATCCTTATAGCACCGACCTGAACAAATCGCCGCTCACTTTTGCCGATACCGACCCTGCTCAATTCAATGCCGATCCTTCCATTCCTACCAGCCCCTGGCTTGTGGGTACAGGCGCCAGTGGCGTACACAATGCCGGAGAAATTTGGTGCAATTCCCTCATGGAATGCCGCGCTAACTTGATCAATTTCTACGGATTCGCTACCGGCAATGAGCTGATGTTGCAATTGGTCACCGACGGTTTGGCGCTATTACCCAATAATACCCCTACCTATATTGTAGCCCGCGACGCTATTCTCCAGGCTGACATGAACGCCACCGGCGGCGCTAATCAATGTTTGCTATGGAAAGGCTTCGCCAAACGAGGTCTGGGCCCTGGCGCCCAAGCACTTAACGCTAGTACCTTTTCGGGGGTAGTGGAAGACTTTTACACTCCCCTTCAAACACCTACTGCCGTTGTGAGCTCACCGAGTTGTCCGGGTTCTTGCGATGCGAGTATAAATCTCAGCATAACAGGAGGAGAATCGCCCCTGTCCTATCAATGGAACAACGGCGCGACTACCCAGGATATCAACGGGCTGTGCGCGGGGAATTATACAGTAATTGTCACAGACAAACTGGGCTGTAACGAAGGCAAATCTTTTACTGTGCCCAATGGCGTGGATATTACTCCACCTGTTATTGCTTGCCCCGCTAATATCACGGTAACCTGCGATACCACTACAACAGGAACAGGAGTGGCAACCGCTACCGACAATTGCGATCCTAATCCGGATTTGTCCTATACGGACCAGCATATTTCAGGTGATTGTGAATGGGCCTGCGAGCTCGAAAGAACCTGGAAAGCCACGGACATGTGGGCTAATTCAAGTACCTGCGTACAGAAAATTGAAAAAAATACCCTGCCGCTTATCTTGCAAGCACTCTCTGCTGACCTCGACGGCGATGGAAATATCGATACCCTTGTCATGGGCACAGCTCAAACAACGCTCACTATTGGGCCGGAGTCAGCCGCCTGTGTATTGGAGTGGATCCCGGGTAGCAGTGGCTCGCCAACGGCGCTAAAAAGAGGTGCCCAACGAGTCGGTATAGACTGCAAACCGGGTACTAATGCCGTAGATTCCAAGGGACGCCTTACGAACCCGCTGCTTGCAGAAGCAATCAAACTTGCTATCATTATTCGCCTGGATCCCACAATTGGCGAAAAACCACTCACCGACTTCGGTTGCACGATCCACCCAGTGGTACTTCAAACGATGCGGGATGTGCCCAAGGTGAAAGATTTTATGCAAGTTGTTCAAATTGCGCTGGGCAATATTGTATTGGTATCCCATTTACCCAAACTACACGCTGCGCTGAGTTGTATTAACGACTCGCTCGACATTTGCAAGTAAGAATTTGTTCAATACGGGGCGCCTCACCTCCTGGGTGGGGCGCTTTTTATTGTGCTCAATTGATCGTCTGATTGAGCAGCTTCAGCATTTGGTCGTCGGCAAAATCTTGCAGGAGGCCGGTATCCAAGTCGAGAATTTTGAGCAGTTGAGGCTCTTCTGTAAAATCAATTTCGCCGGATTTATTGAGGTCTTTGATAAACGACAAAGCAATTTTATTGGATTCAAATAAAATTTGATAATCCGACAAGCCCATCCCCTCTTCGCGATATTCCTTCAAGGTTTGGTCGCTCAGGTTGTATACAAAAAACGACTCCAGATCATCGGCGTTGAGCTTGCCGTCTTTGTTGGTATCCTGGCGGGCGCCTTTGATGGCCAGGATTTGGATCTTACCGTTTATTATTTCATTTTCGAAGTGGGAGACGTGTATCTTTTCACTAAAAACAGCGGTTTTTGACCCACGCCGCTCGTTGAATACGATGATGTTGTTGTATGATCCTGCAAATTTGTATTTTTTATAATAACGCCCGTCGCCATAGCCGGTATAATCGTAAAGGCTCTCGCCGTCTTTATCAAGCTCCGGCTCATTGAGCTGGCTCACCGGCACGAGGTATATTTTGTTGAGCGAGTCGATGAGAACGGGCATTAGAAAACTGGCAGTTTGTACCTGTACTTTTTCATCGCTGCCCGGTTCACTATTTATTCTGAGGGAAGTGTCTTCGTTATTTCTACCACCAAATGAATTGGAGATAATTTTGATAGCACCCAGCACAAATACCCCGGCTAATGCCACCAGCGCCAAGGTGCCAAATACAGCAATAAGCCGTTGATTGTAGCTGTCTAATTTCATAAATTTTATTTTTTCATTCACTCCCTCTCTCCCTCTCTCCCTCTCTCCCTCTCTCCCTCACCCCTCTGCCATTTGCAAAAACTGCATTTCGTACAAATCGCGGTAGCGACCGTTCGGAATTTTGAGCAATTCTTCATGGGGGCCGAATTCTATCACCTCGCCTTTTTCGAGTACGAGAATATTGCGGGCATTGCGCACCGTAGAAAGCCGGTGGGCAATGATAATCGACGTGCGCCGGGCGATCAGTTTTTCGGTGGCATACTGGATAATCGACTCCGATTCGGGGTCGATAGAGGAGGTAGCCTCGTCGAGGATGAGTATGTCGGGATCGAAGATGAGCGCCCTCACAAATGAGATGAGTTGCCGCTGCCCCATCGACAACGTAGCGCCGCGCTCCATCACCTGGTAGTCGTAGCCGCCCGGCAGCCTGGCGATAAATTCGTGCGCGCCGATCATTCGCGCCGCCGACTCTACCTGCTCGCGCGTAATGGCAGGGTCGCGCAGCGTAATATTTTCAAAAACGGAACCCGAAAACAAAAACACATCCTGCAATACGATGGCTATTCGACGGCGCAGCGCCTGCAATTGGTATTCACGGATATCGACGCCGTCCACCAGGATATGGCCTTCCTGGATATCGTAAAAGCGATTGAGCAGGTTGATGATCGTCGATTTGCCCGATCCCGTGCTGCCCACGATGGCTAGGGTTTCGCCGGGGTTGATGCGGAAGTTGACGTCGCGAAGTACGTAGTCTTTGTCGTTGTAGGCAAAAAGTACGTGGTCGAAAGCTACTTCGCCGCGCAGCTTGGCCGGCGCCAGGTGGCCGGATTCTTCTATTTTCTCGGTTTTTTCGAGTAGCGAAAACACCCGCTCGGCGGCTACGAGTCCCATCTGCAGGGTATTGAATTTATCAGCGAGCATCCGGATAGGCCGGAACAGCATATTGATATAAATCGGGAACGCGACCAGCACGCCCAGCGTAATGCCGCCTTCCACCAGCGCATTACGGGCGCCCCACCACACCATGAGGCCCAGCGAAGCAGCGGCGATGATGTCCACCACCGGAAAAAAGATCGCGTAATACAAAATAGCGTCGAGGTTGGCCTTGGTGTACTCCCTGTTGATCGCCCTGAATTTGTCGAGCTCCTGCTTTTCCGCATTAAAGATCTGTACGATGCGCATACCGGTGATGCGCTCCTGCAAGAAAGCGTTCATTTTGGCGATTTGCGTGCGCACGATCTGGAAAGAGGATTTTACTTTTCTTTAAAAATATAACTGGCTACGACCAACACCGGCAGGACCGTCATGCATACCAAGGTGAGTTCCCAACTGGTATAAAACATAATGCCCAGTACCACAATCAGGGTTAGCAAATCGGCCACAATCGTGATGATGCCTTCCGAAAAAACTGTATTAATCGTTTCAATATCGTTAATGGTACGGGTAGTAGAGGTGCCAATAGGCGTAGTATCAAAATAGCGCAGGCGAAGGCTGGTGAGGTGGTTAAACACGCGCACCCGCAAATCGCGGATCACCGATTGTCCCAGCCAGCTCGACGTATAGTTGAAGACATAGCGCATCGTCGCTTCGAGGAACAAAAGCACCGTAACGATCAGCGCCAGCTTAGTAAGCCCGGGAATATCGCCTTTGAAAACGTGTTCGTCTACCATTACCTGGATGAGGTAGGGCTTTACAATACCGAGGGGGGCCATCACCACGGCCAGGGTGGCCGTCAGCAACACGAAACGCTTATATGGAATAGCCAGGCGCAACACTTTTCCCAGTAGCGTCCAGTCTAATTTACTCTTATCTTTTTCAGCCATAATAATAAGGTGATCGGGTGTTTACGCGTAATATTACAAAAAACGCACTTTCAACAAGATAGTTTTATTCTACCTTTAGGAAAAAAAGGTCATGCGTATTCTGAACACCCTGCTGTTGGCCTTCTTCCTGGCCTGCTTTGTCTCCATGCACGCCCAAACCGGCGTGGAAGATTCCATTTACATCCGCACTTTTTACACCAAAACAGAGCAATACATCACCATGCGCGATGGGGTGCGCCTGTTTACGTCTATTTATACCCCTAAAGATAAATCAAAAACGTATCCCATTCTGCTCAATCGCACGCCTTATTCGGTAGCGCCCTACGGCGCCGATGCCTACCGCACTGCCCACCGCCCCAGCATGGTGATGGCACGCGAGGGGTACATTTTTGTCTATCAGGACGTACGCGGTCGCTGGATGAGCGAAGGCGAATTTGAAGACATTCGACCCTACAATCCCAATAAAAAAAGCAAAAAAGACACCGACGAAAGCAGCGACACCTGGGACACCATTGATTGGCTGATCAAGAATATAACCGGCAATAACGGCCGCGTGGGCGTAAGCGGCATCTCGTATCCCGGATTTTATTCCACGATGAGCCTGCTCGACGCGCACCCGGCGCTCAAAGCCGTATCGCCGCAGGCTCCGGTTACCGACTGGTTTATCGGCGACGATTTTCACCACAACGGCGCGCTTTTTCTGCTCGACGGTTTTTCCTTTTATTCCGGTTTTGGGCAGCCGCGCCCCAAGCCCACTACCGTCGGCCCCAAGCGCTTTGACTGGCCGGTGCAGGATAACTACAAATTTTTCCTGGAAATGGGCCCCCTGCGCAACGCCAAAGCCCGGTACTTCGGCGATTCGATCCGGTTTTGGAACGACCTCATGGCGCACCCCAACCTCGACGAATTCTGGAAAGCCCGCAACCCCAGGCCGCATCTTAAAAACATCAAACCCGCCGTGCTTACCGTAGGCGGACTATTTGATGCGGAAGATTGCTTTGGCGCCTGGCGTACCTACGAAGCCATCGAAAAGCAAAACCCCGCTACACACAGCAACCGCCTGGTAATGGGCCCCTGGTCGCACGGCCAGTGGGCGCGCAACAGCGGCGAGTCGCTGGGCAATATTCACTTTGGGGCGCCCACTTCGTATTACTTTCGCGAATCGATAGAAAAAGTATTTTTCAACTACTACCTCAAAGACGAAGGCGGCATGGCGCTGCCCGAAGCCACCATCTTCCTCACCGGCGCCAACGAGTGGCGCGCCTTCGAAACCTGGCCGCCGAAAAACACCGACAATACACGCTGGTACCTACAGCCGGGGCAGGGATTGTCGCAGACCAAACCTACGGCCGGCGAGGGCCACGCCGAATACATCAGCGATCCGGCCAAACCCGTGCCCTATGCCGAACACGTACACCTGGACCGCACCGCCGAGTATATGCTCGACGACCAGCGCTTCGCCGCCCGCCGCCCCGATGTGCTGGTCTTTGAAACGGCGCCTTTGCAAGAAGACTTTACCGCTACCGGCCCCATCACCGCCGAACTCTACGTAACCACCACCGGCACCGATGCCGACTTCGTGGTAAAGGTGATCGACGTCTTTCCCGATAATACCCCGAATGTAAACCCCAACGAAAAAACGCCCATGGGCGGATACCAGATGCTAGTACGCGGCGAAGTGATGCGCGGCCGCTACCGCAATAGCTTTGAAAAACCGGAGCCTTTCGTGCCCGGTCAGGTGACCAAAGTGCGTTTTGAATTGCCCGATATTGCCCATACGTTCAAAAAAGGCCACCGCCTCATGGTACAGGTGCAAAGTTCCTGGTTTCCGCTCGTCGACCGCAACCCGCAAACGTTTGTAGATATTTACCAGTGCGGCGAGGAGGCGTTTCAGAAGGCTACGCACCGGGTGTTTCTACAATGCGCAGCACGCCTCGTTTGTTGATATGCCGGGTCTGAGGGAGTGAGAGGGAGAGTGAGGGAGGGAGAGATTAAAGTGGTGAGTTAATCCTGTTTCGACTATCTTTGCAGTCGCGACACAAAAGCGAAGCGACACATGCAGGATATGGATAACCAGCCGGGGGTATACCGCGACGAAGACGTAACACAAGCCATACAGGAATTATTCAGCTACCAAAACCTGGTTGGTGGTATGAGGTCTTTTTTGCCGGAAGAACTATGCAAATTGGTTTTGGATGAAAAAAATCGGGTGAAAACCGTATTGGATTTCCAGAAAAACATCATTGCCCCCATCCTGAAATGGATTGAAAAAACCAGCATAACCAGGCTATCGGCAAGCGGATTGGAAAACCTAAACCCCGGCGAGCGCTACCTGTTTTTTCCAACCACAAAGATATCGTACTCGATTCTGCCTTTCTGAATGCTGTTTATTAGAAAACGGGTTCACCACCAGCCAAATCGCTATCGGTGATAACCTGATGAAACACCGGATTTCTGAATTAATTTTCAGGATCAATAAGAGTTTTGTGGTAAAACGAAGCGGTACGCCAGTAGAACTCTATCAATACGCTGTAAAACTGTCGGAATACATTCACCGCCTTATTCAGACCAAAACGGATTCTGTGTGGATAGCCCAACGCGGAGGCCGCTCCAAAGACGGCAACGACTGGACACAGGTAGCCCTCCTCAAAATGTTGGGTCTGAGTAGTCAATCCGATCTAAAAACCCACTTCCGGCAATTGCACGTAGTACCCGTTACTATTTCATACGAACTCGACCCCTGCGACCTGCTAAAAACCGAAGAGTATCTGAGAAAGCAAGCCGATCCTCAGTATAAAAAATCATTTGGCGAAGACATCGAATATATTTTGCTGGGATTAAAAGGCCGGAAAGGCCATGTACATTTTCATTTTAATAAACCGCTACAAGATGAATTAGACGTATTCGATACGGTGCAGAACAACAAAAAACAATTGGAATTATTGGCCGGAATAGTTGACAAAGCTATTCATTTAAATTATCGGCTTCATGCTGTAAATTATGTGGCACACGATCTATTATCACACAGTTCCCAATATGCAAATCGTTATTCCCCGGAGGAGTTTGTAGAGTTTAATCGTTTTTTTGAAACCAAAATATCGAAATTTCCTGCTGCCTGGAAAGAGGAAGGACGCAGGTACTTATTGGGCATTTACGCTAATCCGCTTATTAATATGCAATCGCAAACAAAATAACTTACCGCTTAGTCACAAACTCCCGTTTGACTTTCTTCTTGTCACACAGCACATCAAAAACTTTAGCAAAACTTCTCCAGCGATTGCCGGTTTTTCTCATCCAGCATGCTGTATGACGCGCATGTCCGCAAAATATCTTCTTTTTTTGACTGAAAAAACGCCGCTGTTTTCATCGCTTCATCTACCGTTACGAATTGCCCCATAAAATAGCGCTGTGTGACGGAAGTGATCGGCACAGATTCGTGCGGCACGGCATAATTAGTAGAGACAAAGCCGGAATAATCAAAATCATATGCCACAGACACGGGCTTTTGAAAACCCGGGATAAAAAACATACTTACATTATGCTTATTATGGATGGCCCAATCCACATTCGAGATCATATATTGGAAAAAAGTCATTTTCAGATAGCTCTCGCGATCGAGAGTATGTGTCTTTACAGTTTCGGTGATAATTTTTTTTGCATGCAGCCGGGTTGAAAATTCGGAGTCATCTTCAATGAGCATAGCATAAAAAACGAATTTTTCCTTGGGGCCGTCCCAGCCGGCCATTTTGATTACTTTGGTTTTAAAATAAACGGGACTGACAAGCTCATAAAGCTTGTATGCCAGGGCTTCTTTTAATAAACAATCTTCGTATTGCTTGCCTTCTCTGCAGCTTAAAATAAGTTTGAGGTCGTTAAAAGTATCCCTTAGCCCCAAATGTGTCAGCTGATTCTTCGGGATTTTGATTTTGATGGGCGGATACAAACACACCTGTTTGCGCACATTGCCCCGGGCGCGCACTTTGACATCAAGCCGCAGCATACTGCCGTTGGCCTGCCGAAAGCTCAGCACCCCTTCCTGGTATTCTTCCTTCATTTTATGCTGGATCAACGCGGCCCAATCTGTTTCCAGCTTCACCACCGGAATAGAATCGTGCTCGTGCACTAATAATTCAAAAATAGAATGGCTGCTATCGGCAGAGGCTACCACACTTTGACCGCTGACAAATAAAGGAAGGGTCATGCTCCAAAAAACACAACCAGGAATGCCGTCAAGTTAAGCTTTCTATGTTTACTAAACTTTGGAAGTTTAGTAAACATGCACCTCCCAATGAAGCTTAACTTGATGGCATTGAACATGACCAGGAGTAGGAATTTTCTCATTGTATTTGGGTTTAGCATTTTATTCCAAAGCTGTTTTTCACCGTTTAGCATACCCCGGTAAAAGCGCTTTTTTCGTACAATAAAAGTTCGCCGGTTTTACCAAACTTAATACTCGAGTCGACGCCGATTATTTTATGCCTATAACGGGTAACGACTCCAGAAAAAGAAGTATGCCCCACGACGATATTTTTTTTGCCGAGTTTTTGTAAAATAGCCCTGGCCCGGTCTTCAGTAAAATCCTCCGCAAAATAACCCCGGTACCACACGGGCCCCAGGTCATTGTACAAAATATTCAGCATAGGATTTGCCAAAACCGAATCTTCAGGCTCATCAAAAATCTGCTCGCGGAAGGTTTTATTTAATTCCTTATTTGTAAGGCCCAGTTGAAGGTATTGTTCAGAAAAACCTGCGTGCGCAAAAATGGTTTTATTGATGGAAATAGCCACCGGCTTGGAGCGCAGCCATCTACCCAAATAACTGTTGACGCTAAAAATATCCTGATAGGACATTTTCAAACCCGCGCTGGTATATCGATATTTTTTGTGGATATACCGCAGGTCGCCCTTCAGTACCATAATCTCGTGGTTGCCCAACAAATAATGCACTTTCCCTTTTACCTTTTCCGCTTGCTGTTCCAGTTTGTGAATCATCCAAAGGATTTCCGTGACTTCGTCGCCTCTATCTACTACGTCGCCGACGATAACCAGGTGGCCCGTACCGTAAATCCAGTTGCCACCCTCGTCAATAACGCGATGTACCTGCAGCAGCTTTTTCAGCATCCCGTATTGGCCATGGATATAGCTGACTGCCACAAAATGTGAAACTCCGGTAAATGCATCTTGCCGCTCAGGCTGGAAAGAATAATCTGTTTTTAAAAAGGCAGGATCAAAAGAGGCAGAAACGGTGGCGTTTAATTTCAGGGGTTCTCCGGTTTCCAGCGTATCGGCTTTCACCTGGTTGTCCTCTATCCAGCGGGCCACCGTATGTCCATTTTCGAAAAAAATATAAGGGCCGTCATTGTATAGACTATCCATCTCTGAAGTCTGGCCGCAGGAGGAGAATATGCCCGACATTACGCCGAGACCGATCAATAATATGCGTATGTTCATGCGCATGGATTTGTGCTTAGTTATCAAATATACGAAAGTTATTGCTATTTTCTATTGGCTGTAATATGCACTTGTTTTGGTGCGATGGGCCAATTTTATACTTTTGCTAACAAACGATATGAATATGAGTTCAAAGGCCTTCATCCTGCTACTCGCCATTTCCCCGATAACTTTTCGTCTGTTCGCCCAGCTCCCGGTAGTGGCTTCCGGCACAATTAACCGGCTGGAAAATTTCCAATCCAAATACGTCACTGCCCGGCATGTAGATGTCTGGCTACCCGACAATTACCATCCCAAAAAAAAGTATAATGTGCTGTACATGCACGACGGCCAGATGCTTTTTGACGCCACCACCACCTGGAACAAACAAGCCTGGGATGTCGATGACGTGGTAAGTAAAATGGCATCGGAAAAGAAAATAAAAGACCTTATTGTCGTAGGCATATGGAACGGCGGCAACACCAGGCATAGCGATTATTTTCCGCAAAAGCCTTTTGAATCGCTGACTGTTGCGCAAAGGGATTCTATTTTCAAGGCTTTTCGAGCAAATGGCGCACCTATATTTTTTGAGGAAAAAGTAAATTCCGATAATTATTTAAAATTTATTGTGCGCGAACTAAAACCTTATATCGATAAAAAATATTCCACCCACAAAGGCCGGGCTCATACCTTCATAGCGGGGAGTAGTATGGGGGGATTAATCTCGATGTATGCCATCTGCGAGTACCCCAAAAAATTCGGTGGCGCCGCATGTTTGTCTACGCATTGGCCCGGCATTTTTGCTACAGAAAAGAATCCGGTTCCAGATGCTTTCGTAGCCTATATGAAGGCGCATTTGCCTAATCCAAAAACACACAAAATCTATTTCGACTACGGCACGGCCACACTGGATGCCATGTATCCGCCATTGCAAAAAAAGGTCGACGAAGTAATGACGGCAAAAGGCTTTACTGCCGACAACTGGATTACCCGCGAATTCCCGGGAGAAGACCACAGCGAAGCAGCCTGGAAAAAAAGGCTGGATATTCCCCTGTTGTTTTTGCTGGGGAAGTGAGGTTGTCGGTTGTCGGTTATCCGTTGTCGGTTATCCGTTATCCGTTGTCCGTATTATCTTTGCTAATTAAACTTAACAGAGAACAGAGAACAGAGAACAGAGAACAGAGAACAGAGAACAGAGAACAGAGAACAGAGAACAGAGAACCGATCTTTACAGAATCGTGACACTCAGGCAAAATGGGCGTTATATTTTTGCCCTACCATTCACCTAACTGTTGAATATGCCTGGTCAGGTCAAGATTATTACCATCACGCACAAACATACCAACCTCAAACACATTGGGGAGTATGTGATCAAAGCCGCCGACGGCGCCGTGCTCAAGGAACGGCTGGAGGCGTTGAAGTTGCGTTTCGACCTGCCAGAGTTGCTCTACCTGGCCACCTGCAACCGCGTGATGTACCTGATGGTCACCCCGCAAACCCTCGATGATACTTTCGTGACTGCCTTTTTTCAGGAAGTCAACAGCGAACTGCCTGCCGATGTGCTGGCGCAACTCCCCGAAGTAGCCCAGGTACTGGTAGGACAAAGGCCGTAGAACACCTCTACGAGGTGGCTGCCTCGATGGATTCGCTTGTAGTAGGCGAGAGGCAGATACTGGGTCAATTGCGCGATGCTTACGACCAGTGCAAAGCCTGGGGACTTACCGGCGACGGCATCAGGTTGGTTATACAACACACCGTGGTAGCAGCCAAAGCCGTGTACGCCCAAACCCGTATCGGCGACAAACCCGTGTCGGTAGCTTCGCTGGCTATTCAACAGCTACTGAAATCGGGGTTGCCCACCGATGCCCGCATAATAATGATCGGCGCCGGGCAGACCAATATGCTCGTGGCTAAATTTTTGCACAAACACCACTTCCACCACGTCACGGTTTTCAACCGCAGCCTTGATAAAGCGCAGGCGATTGCCGATATGCTCGGTGGCCGCGCACTGCCCTTCAACGCGCTCTCTTCTTACACTGAAGGTTTCGATTGTATGATCGTATGCACCGGCGCCGCCGAGCCGATAATCACCGAATCGCTCTACGCCTCTTGGCTGCAGGGCGAGACCGACCCCACGATGGTCATCGACCTGGCTATCCCCACAATGTAATGCATGGGGTAAGCTCGGCTTTCCCCATGCATTACATCGAAATAGAAGGCCTGCGCCACCTGGCACACGATAACCTGGCTTTCCGCAAACGCGAGCTACACAAAGCCCGGATTCTGCTTTCAGAACATATCTCCGCTTTCCCCGCGCTATGGCGGCAACGGCAAATGGAACTGGCTATGCAAAGCATCCCCGCCGAAATTAAAGCCGTAAAAGACAAAGCCCTCAACGAAGTCTTTCGCAAAGAAATAGAAACCCTCGACTCCTCCGCCCGCGAACTCATGGAACGCATGCTGACTTATATGGAGAAAAAATGTATTGGTATTCCTATGAAGGCGGTGCGGGGAGGGCCAAGTGAATTAGAATACAGCCGCTATGAATCATCATGGTTGGCACTGCACACACGATAAATCGCGTCTCTACAATCCCTCCCTCTCTCCCTCCCACACTCCCTCCCTCTCTTCACCCGCCCACCCCTCGCGGTCCAGGCTGCGAAAATGAATGGCCTCTGCCAGGTGTTCAATCTGAATATCGGGGCTGTCGGCCAGGTCGGCAATCGTGCGCGAAACCTTGAGGATGCGGTCGAAAGCGCGGGCCGACAACTTCAATTTTTCCATCGCCTTTTTTACCAGCATCAGTCCCGTCGGATTCACCTGGCATACCTCGCGCACCATCTGCCCGGGCATCTGCGCATTGCAATGCAGGCTGGGATGCGCTTCAAAACGCGTTGCCTGCAATTGGCGGGCCCTGATCACGCGCTCGGCGATATCCCGGCTCGACTCTGAAGGGCGACTAAAACTCGACAATTCGTCATAGCTCACGGGGGTGACTTCCACGTGCAAGTCGATGCGGTCGAGCAGGGGCCCGATATTTTGCTCAGGTATTTTTTTTACCACCCCGGCGCCGCATACGCAGTCTTTCTCGGGATGGTTGTAGTAGCCGCAGGGACAGGGATTCATCGAGGCGATCAGGGTGAAGCCCGCCGGGTAATCCACTGTGGTTTTTGCCCTTGAGATCGTCACGCGGCGTTCTTCCATGGGCTGTCGCAGTACTTCGAGGGCGCCGCGTTTAAATTCGGGTAGCTCGTCGAGGAATAATACGCCGTTGTGCGACAGGGATATTTCGCCGGGATGCGGGTTGGTGCCGCCGCCTACCAGCGCCACGTCGCTGATCGTGTGGTGCGGCGCCCGGAATGGCCTTGTCGTGATAAGGGAAGTATTGGCGGGCAGTATACCCGCAACCGAATGAATTTTAGTGGTTTCGAGGGCTTCGTGTAGTGAAAGCGGCGGCAGGATGGTGGGCAGTCGACGCGCCAGCATCGTTTTGCCGGCGCCGGGAGGGCCGATTAGTATTACGTTGTGTCCGCCGGCAGCAGCGATCTCCAGGGCGCGCTTGATATTTTCCTGTCCTTTTACATCCGAAAAATCGACGTCATAGCAATTTTGGCTATTGATAAACTCGTCGCGCGCATCCACAAAAACCGGCTCCAGTTTAGTGGCGCCGCTGAGGAATTTCACGGCTTCTTTCAGGTTATCGACGCCGTACACTTCCAGGTTGCTCACGATAGCCGCCTCGCGGGCATTCTGCCGGGGCAGGATGAGTCCTTTGAAATTCTCCTTGCGGGCCTGGATAGCGATGGGCAAGGCGCCTTTGATGGGCCGGAGGCTGCCGTCGAGCGATAGCTCTCCGAGGACGACGTAGCGGTCCAGCTCGGGCAAATCTACCTGGTTGGTGGCGCTTATGTAAGCCAGCGCTATTGGCAGGTCGTAGGCTGCGCCTTCTTTGCGCAGGTCGGCAGGCGCCAGGTTGACGACCGTCTTGAGCCGGTACATGAGGTAGCCCGACGTCTTTAGCGCCGCCTCTACGCGCTGGAAGCCTTCTTTCATGGCGTTATCGGGCAGGCCCACCAGAAAATAAAACTGCCCGGTAAGTATGGGCGTGCCGCCGGCATGTACTTCTACGGCAATTGTGCGGGCATCTACTCCGTGTACCGCACTGGCAAACGTTTTCACTAGCATATTGGGAGTTATTTGGTTTTAATATTTTGGTTGAAAAATTAGGTTATCCGCTCCAATTGCACGGGGTAATGGGGCATTTTTTTTGAGACTATTAGACTTTCAGACTAATGTTGTCAACTTTAGGAAACACTCAAGCGATTTTTTTACCACGGAGTTTCACGGAGTTCACACGGAGTTCCACTGAGCTAGATTTTGACTCCGTGTAACTCTGTGTAAACTCCGTGAAACTCCGTGGTTAAATAATCGGCTTACGTTGACGGCATTAGTCCTACAGTCCAACAGTCTTTCCCACATTTGATTGTTACCTTTGCCTCCGCAAATCTTACTACGTATGCACTACGAACCCACGCTGGCCTTTGCTTTGGCCATGGACGAAGCCGACGAGCTTAGCCACTTCCGGCAGCGCTTTTACTTCCCGCGTCATGAGGGGAAAGACGTCCTGTATTTTTGTGGCAACTCGCTGGGCTTGCAGCCCGAAGGTGTTATGGCCGCGCTTACCCGCGAAGTGCAGCACTGGCGCGAACATGGCGTAGAGGGGCACTTCAGGGGAGAAATGCCCTGGATGGACTACCACAAATTTCTCTTGCCCCAGACCGCCCATATTGCCGGCGCACAGGAACAAGAGGTGGTAGTGATGAACACCCTCACCACCAACCTGCACCTCATGATGGTGAGTTTTTACCGCCCCAACCGCGACCGTTTTAAGATTATCATGGAAGCGGGGGCCTTCCCTTCCGATCAATACGCCGTAGAAAGCCAGGTGCGCTGGCACGGCTTTACACCCGAAGAGGCTATCGTAGAAGTAGCTCCACGCCCCGGCGAAGATACCCTGCGCACCGAAGACATATTAGCAGCCATAGCCACTCACGGCCCGCAGACAGCCCTGGTGATGTTTGGCGGAGTAAACTACTACACCGGCCAGTGGTATGATATGGCCGCAATTACCGAGGCCGGCCACCGCGCCGGCGCCATGGTGGGTTTCGACCTGGCGCATGCTGCCGGCAATGTGCCCCTGCAACTACACGACTGGAATGCAGATTTTGCCGTATGGTGTAGCTACAAATACCTCAATTCGGGGCCGGGCGGTCCCAGCGGCGTTTTTGTACACGAACGCCACGGCGCAAACCCCCAATTGCCGCGTTTTGCCGGCTGGTGGGGCCACGACGAGGCGCGCCGCTTTCTGATGGAAAAGGGATTTCACCCCATGGCCGGCGCGGCAGGCTGGCAACTCAGCAACGCCCAGATATTCAGCTTCGCCGCCCACAAGGTGAGCCTCGATATCTTTGCCGAAGCCACCATGCCTGCCCTGCGCGCCAAAAGCATTCGCCTCACCGGCTATCTGGAGTATCTCATTCAGCAACTCCATGCGGAAGGGCATCATTTTAAAATAATCACCCCCGCCGAACCCGCAGAAAGAGGTTGCCAGTTATCGATACTAACCGGCCCCCACGGTCGCGAATTGTTCAATTACCTTTCACACAACGGCGTGATATGCGACTGGCGCGAACCCAATGTGATACGCCTGGCGCCCACGCCGCTATACAATTCCTATCGCGACGTATACGAGTTGAGCGTATTGCTGCGCAAAAGCCCTAACTTCGTACCATGATCAGGTACCAAAAAGATACCGATAATATCGTCACGCTCATCATGGATATGAGCGAGCGCGGCGCCAATGTAATCAACCACGAGATCGGCGACGTTTTTGTGCCGGTCATAGCCCATCTCAAACACGAAAAGTCGCGCGGGGCACTGCGGGGCGTCATTCTCACCTCGGCAAAAAAATCGTTTCTCGCCGGCGGCGATCTCGAATACTTGTACAGGGCGGAAGAGGCGGAAGAAATATTTCGCTTTTGCGAAAAAATGAAAAAATTTCTGCGCGACCTCGAAAGTCCCGGCGTGCCCGTAGTAGCTGCCCTCAATGGCGATGCGCTTGGCGCCGGCTTCGAAGTAGCGCTGGCTTGTCATCATCGCATTATCATTGACAATCCGGGTATAAGCGTGGGTTTGCCCGAAGTGCAAATCGGGTTGATGCCAGGCGCGGGCGGCAGTATACGGCTCATGTGGCTGCTGGGTATCGAAAAAGCCTATCCCGTGCTCTCGGGGGGCTTGCGCTACAATCCGCAGGAGGCATTGCGCGCCGGCATTATTGATGAGCTGGCTACCAGCCGCAAAGACATGCTCGAAAAGGCCAAAGCCTGGCTGATGAAAACCCACGAAGGCCGCCGCCCTTGGGACCGCGAGGGCCATACCATTCCCGGAGGATCGGCCCGCGACCCGCATGTGGCCGCCTGGTTTCGGCAGCACAGCGCCGAACAAGCCGCTGTAAGCCCCTACAACCCCGCCAAACAGGCCATCCTGAGTGTATTATACGAAGGCTCAAAAGTAGATTTCGACACGGCTTGCCGTATTGAAAGCCGCTACTATACCGGTTTGCTGCGCAGTCGCTCGTGCAAAAACATGATCAAAGCCTTTTGGTTTGACTACAACAGCATCCGCGCGGGCATCAACAGGCCGAAAGGATTTGGTCGTTTTCGTCCGCGAAAGGTGGGGATTATCGGCGCCGGTCAAATGGGCTCGGGCATTGCGCTGGCCTGCCTCACCAACGGGCTGGAGGTGGTCATCAAAGACATCTCGCGACTCGTGGCCGAACGCGGGCGCGACTACGTGCGCAACTATCTCAACCTGCAGGTGGCGCAAGGTATTTTCTCTGCAGCTGAACGCGATACCATGTTACAACGCGTAAAAACCACCGACGACCCCCACGATTTTTCTACCTGCGACCTGGTTATCGAGGCCGTTTTTGAAAACCAAATGGTAAAGCAAAAGGTGACCAAAGAAGCCGAAATACACCTGGATGAATATTCGATTTTCGGCACCAATACTATTTCTATACCCATCTCCAAATTGGCCGCCGCTTCCGTCAGGCCCGCGCATTATATCGGCTTGCACTTTTTTCATCCCGCAGAAGACGTACCCCTGGTAGAAATCGTGCGCGGCGCCAAGACATCGGATGAAACCGTAGCCCGCGCTTTCGACTTTGTAGCCTCCATCGGCAAAATTCCGATAGTAGTAAAAGACGATTGGGGTTTTTATGTAGCCCGCGTACAAAACACGTATCTGCTCGAAGGCGTCACGATGCTCAAAGAAGGGTATCCGCCGGCGCTCATCGAACACCTGGGCAGGCAGGCCGGCATGCCAAAAGGCGCCCTGGCCTTGGCCGACGACCTTGGCCTGGCACTCGTGTTGCACTACGAACGCCAGGCCGCCGAACACTACGGCGCCAGGTATATTCAACATCCGGCCGTGCCCGTTCTGGAGATGATGCTCAACGAGCTCCAACGACCCGGCCGAGATCAAAAAAGCCGGCTTTTATGAATACGAAGAAAACGGCGCCCGCAGGTTGTGGGAAGAGCTCAGCACCCATTTCCCTTCTCATCAGCCTCCCTCCAATAACGAAGAACTCGTGGAGCGGTTTCTTTTCGCCCAGGTTATAGAAGCCGTTTGGTGTATGCAGGAGCACGTAATTCATACGATCCCGGGCGCCAACCTGGGCAGCATTTACGGCTGGGGCTTCCCAGCTACCAGCGGCGGCGTTATCCAGTTTATCGCCGATTACGGCGCCACTCGCTTCCTGGAGCGCTGCAAATTATTTGAACAACGCTACGGCCCACGCTTCAAAGCCCCCAAGCTACTCGGGGAATTGGCCTTGGGGAATTACGAATTACGAATTACGTAATTACGAATAATTTTCAATTATCTAATTATCAATTAGTTAATAAATAAAAAACTCGTCATTCGTCATTCGTCATTCGTCATTCGTCATTCGTCATTCGTCATTCGTCATTCATCATTTGTCATTCGTCATTCGTCATTCGTCATTCGTCATTCGTCATTCGTCATTCGTCATTCGTCATTCGTCATTCGTCATTCCAAAGGCGCTCCCCGGCCGTCACCACCCAGGTCAGTTCCTTGCCGTCACCTCCCCGAGATTCCCCGTCTCAATACGCCACCACCTTCCTCACTACCTTCCCGCGATTCGTGTCAATCTGCAGCAAAAACACTCCTTTGCCCGGCAGTCGCAGCGGATTCGAGGGATTGGGGTGATGGGCGAGCCTATGGCCGTCGGCGCTAAAAACCGTGACGGCCTGCAACTGGGCGCCCCATACATCAATAGCGCATAGGCCGTTATTCGTGGGATTGGGCGTAATGCGCACCCGGATATTGGCGGTGGGGTTTTGCACATCCACGGTGCCGTCTACGAAGTAGTCTTCAACGGCTGTACTACCCACCATCACCGGCGACTTGTCGGCGCTGTTGAACATGGCGCGGAAGGTCTCGATTTCGGGGGTGCTGGCGTCGAAAAGCTCGGCCATCCAGCGGGGCGGCAGCGACTGGTAGTATACCGCAGCATATGCCGAGATATTGCCCTGGTAACCTTCGATGCCGATGCGGTAGTGCACCACGTCGGCGCCGCTGCCTTCTATGCCGTTCTGGCGGTTGAAGTCGGGGTCGTCGAGAGCCGGGCCTTCGATGCGGGTGGTGTCGTATACCGGGTGCGAAACGCTGAAACCGGCGGGCGGCAGGCGGTTGTCTTTAATGGTGCTATAGGCCCTTTCGAGGATGGAGGTAAACTGCCCGTTGACATCGGCGGGCACGATCTCGTAAATCTGCGCCTGGTCGGGGCGGTTGATGAGCTGGTAGTGCGGCTCCACGCCGTATTCCTGGCCTTCTACTTCGAAATCGGGGCGCAGGCGGCCCGACTGGAACAGGGTGTCGCCGGCTTCGTTGACTACCGTAAATGCTACGAAAGCCCGCCTGCTGGGATAACCCGAGGGGAATTTATGTCCGGCTTTGTTGACCAGTTTCAATGCAAAGGTGACGGAGTCGGCGGTTTCTTCTTCGACTTCCATGCTGATCTGCAGGGTTCTCTCTTGCAACATAGACAGCGTGGAGGCAATGGTGGCGTCAAAATGCTCGGCGTCGGCGTCGATGCCCAGGGTCTGGCGGTGGTCTTTCATGAGCTTGAGCATCATGGTGTTGGCGCCTACCAGTTCATGCAAGCCGTAAGGCGAGCGGGGGTCGAGGAACAGGTAGTTGGAGGAGATGATTACGGGGTCTTTGATGCGGGGCATGTGGCAGCCCTGGCAGCTCACGCCCTGCTCAGGATACGACGAGTTGAGCCATTCGTGGTAGGTGGCCTGCTCTACATAAGAAGTACCGAGCGAATTCCCCTCGTAGTCAAACGGATGGGTGACCAGCGTATGGCAAGGCGCGCAGATACCCGCGTCGTTGATGTGGTCGCGGTAGAGGGGTTTGAAGCCCACGAATTCTTCCATGGGGGCGCCAAAGGGCCCAGGATAGGGGCCGAACACTACGCGGGTGGTATCGAAATAGATCTCTCCCGAGAAAGTAGTACCCAGATTTAGATCGCTGATTTTGTGGCAAGTAGCGCAGTTTACTCCGTCGATGCCGATGGAGTCTTGCAGCATATCTTCGATGAGGTAGGGGCCCAGTCCGCGGAGAAAGGCGGTGTAATGGCCGTTGGGTGCGTGGCAGGTAACACATTTCTCCTGAATGGCAGTGCTGTGCTGGGGGTAGAGAAGGATTTCGTGGCTTACTTTAGCGCGCCAGAAGGGGTCTTTGGCGCTGTTGGCCATCATCGTAGCGCGCCAGTCGTCGTACATATTGACGTCGTTGCCGGCCAGGTCTATCATGGCGTAGCCGTTGGGGTCGAGCCCGTGGCAGCCTTTGCAGGCCGCCGAAGTAGGGAAGATGACGGTGGAGTCGATGGGCAGCAGGTTGGTATTGAAAGCTGCGATTTCTTCTTTTGTGTGAAATCGCTTTGGGCCCGATTCGGGCCAACTGCCGGCGATGTAGATCGTACCTAATATGAGCGCGCCGAAGAAGAGGTGTTTGGACATGTCAGTTTCTTTTCAAGTTTCAGTGTTCAAGGCTGCATATCACGCTTTTTCCCTGACATTTTGATATATTGTAGGAACCCTGCCCGGTATTTTTGTTACTTTTTTCATCGCCAAAAAAGTAACCAAAAAGGCTAGGCAAATTTAATTGCTCCGCTAAATTTGCCGCCCTCCCGCGCCTGGATTACGTGATGCTGGCACTACGGTGTAAAAATTGCAAATTCCAGCCAGAAAGGGTGATTCCTGCTGATTATTTTGTGGGTAAAGTCGGGGAGATTGCGGAGTGCCTCCCGCGCAAAGTCGCACAGTCCCAAAGTCGCCATTTCGGCTCCGCTCTCTTGGATGCTCGTTTCGACTCCGCTCAACGACCGGGCCAGGATCGTAAAGTCGTAAAGTCGCAAAGATCGCCCCCTCGCCAAGTCACCCCCTCTCTCACTCTCCCCCTCCCACACTCTCACCCTCCCCCGCCGCCCGGCGTCTCAATCACCACACAATCCCCTGCCTCCAGGCTGCGACTATCGGCGCCATCCAGGGGGATGATGCGGCCGTCTTTTGTGATCAGATATTGTTGTCCCGGCTTGCCGTCGTGGCCGCCGGCCATGCCGTAGGGCGCTACGTGGCGGTGTTGGCTGAGTAGCGTCATTTCTAAGGCTTCCAGGAATTCGAATTCCCGGATGATGCCGTCGCCGCCGGGCCATTGGCCTGCGCCGCCGGAGCCGCGCCGGATGGCAAAGCGAAGCAACCGCGCCGGGTATCGCCATTCGAGGTCTTCGGGGTCGGTGATACGGGTGTTGGTCATGTGTTGGTGTACGGCGCTGCGCCCTGCAAAACCGGGGCCGGCTCCGGCGCCGCCGCCGATGGTTTCGTAGTAGCCGAAACGGCTGTTGCCAAAGAGGAAGTTGTTCATGGTGCCCTGGCTGCAGGCGGCGAGTTGCAGGGCTTTGAGCAGGGTGTCTACCAGGCGCTGGCTGACTTCGGTATTGCCGCCGACTACCGCGGGGCATAAATTGGGGTCGTCGACAAAGCGGGGATGCAGGAAGCTGTCGTCGGGCAATACCACACGCACCTGCCGCATTAATCCTTCGTTGAGCGGGATGTCTTTTTTACACAAGAGGCGCAACACGTAAATGACCGCGCTGTATACGATGGCTATGTTGGCATTGAGGTTGCGGGGATGCACGGGCGAAGACCCCGAAAAATCGATCTCCACTTCTTTTTCCCCGATATGAATGGCCACTTTGATAGCCGAGCCGTCGTCGAGTTTTTCCTCGGCATTTACGGTGCGGCCGCGCCAGGGCGCCAGGGCTTCGTCGAGGGCGGTGGCGGCGTGGGCTTGCAAGGCGTTCATGTAGTAGCGTACTTGATCAAGGCCGTGGTCGGCGGCGAGCTTGCGCAGCGCATCGGCGCCGGCGCGCAGGGAGGCCAGGGCGGCGTTGAGGTCGGCAAGGTTGTCGCTGAGAGCCCGCGTGGGATAGGGCGCTTCGCGCAATTGCCTTTCGATTTCTTCCCATAACACTTCACCGGCTTTTACCAGGTACATGGGAGGAAAACGACGCCTTCTTCGGCCAGACAGGTGGCGTCAGGGGGCATCGAGCCGGGCCTTTTTCCGCCGATTTCGGCGTGGTGCGCCGGTTGATGGCATAGCCGATCAATTCGCCCTCGTCGGTGTAGACGGCGCAGAGCAAGGTGATGTCAGGCAGGTGCGAGCCGCCGTATTTGGGGTGGTTGGTGATCACTACGTCGCCGGGGGCCAGGTCGATGGCTTCGCGCACCAACCGCGCGCATATTCCCAGACTGCCCAGGTGCACCGGAATATGGGGCGCGTTGACCAGCAGTCGCGCATCGGCATCGAGCAGCGCGCACGAGAAGTCAAGCCGCTCTTTGATGTTGACCGAAAAGGCAGTGCGCTGCAACTGGGCGCCCATTTCTTCGGCAATGGCGGTGAAACGCGAGGTGAACAGCTCCAGCGCGATGGCTTCGCGCTGCGGATTCGACAATGCCGGCGCCGGCGCTATCCGTCGCAGCACCGCGTTGCGACCAACTTCCAGGGTGAGTTGCCAGCCGGGTTCGATAAAAGCGGTAGCAAAAGGATTGAGCAGGATGGCCGGCCCGTCGATGACGGCGCCGTCGGGCAGCGATTCCCAGTGCCAGACGGGGTAAGCCGCCGATGCCGGCTGTGCAGTCGCTTGCCAGGCGGGGGTGTCCAACTGGCGGAGTTCACTATCCAGCGCGGCAATGACTTTCAGACTTTCCACTTCTATAGGTAAATGACCTGGGTAATAGCCGAAAAGGCGCCGGTATTGCTGTTCGAATTGGGCTCGCCAGTCTTCGTCGTAGTTGGCCTCCAGGGCAAAATGCTGTCCTTTGAAGCGCAGGAAGATGAGGCGGGTGAAAGTACAGGTTTCGGATTGCAGGAGCCCGGCCGCTTCGCGGCATAGTGCGTCGAATGTAGCGGGTAGCTCCGGGAGGCATTCCGAAAGCGGCGATAATACTTGCCTGCTTGCAAAGCGCTCCACGCGGGCTTTGCCGATACCAAAGGCGCTGAGCAGTCCGCTGTCGTAGGGCAGCAAGATCGTATTCATTTGCAACAAATCGGCGATACGGCAGGCGTGCAAGCCTCCGGCGCCGCCAAACGCCAGCAGGGCGTAGTCGGGCGGATTAAATCCCCTGGTGATAGAAATGTGCCGTATGGCGTCGGCCATTTTTTCGTTGGCGATATCTTCGAAGCCGCGCAGCAATTCTTCCTCGGTATAATGCTCGCCGCTGCGCCGGAAGATCTGATCGGATACGTCGTGCAGGGCGCGGCGGGCGTCGGCTATGTTGATTGGGATGCCCATGGCTGCCGGGTCGAGTTTGCCCAGCAGTAGGTTGACGTCGGTGATGGTGAGGGGGCCGCCGGCGCCGTAACAGGCCGGCCCGGGGTAGGCGCCGGCACTTTGGGGGCCTACGCACAGCCGTTGCCCATCGAATGTACAGATAGAACCTCCGCCGGCAGCTACCGTCTCGATAGCCAGCGAAGGGCTCAGCAGCGAAAATTGCTCGATAGTGGTCGTGAAGCGGTAATCATAGCGGCCGTCGTAGCGGGCCGTATCGGTGCTGGTGCCGCCCATGTCGAGCGTAAGCACGCGTTCGAAGCCCATCTGCCGGGCTATCTGTGCCGCGCCGACCACCCCGCCGGCAGGGCCGCTGAGCAGGCTGTCTTTGGCACAAAATAAAGTGGTGTCGACAAGTCCGCCGGCGCTGGTCATCACCAGCAGCGAAGCATCGTGCAGTTGGCGGCTGATGCCTTGCAGATAATTTTGTAAAATGGGATCCAGGTAGGCATTGACCATGGCCGTCTGTGCGCGGGCCAGCAGGCCGATGCCGGGTGACAGGCGGTGCGACAGCGAGATGTGGGTTATGCCGGCCTCTTCCAGGGCGCTCGCCATAGCCAGCTCGTGGGCGGGATAGCGATAGGCGTGTAAAAAAGCTACGGCTACCGAGCTGCAGGTGAGCTGACCGGTAACGCGTTGTAATTCCTGGGAAGTCAGGGGTATTAATAATTCACCGTCGGCGCCCACGCGTTCTTCCACCTCAATCACTTGTTCGAAAAGCAGGGCGGGCGCGGGGATATCGAGTTGGAATAAATGCGGTCGTTGCTGGTTGCCGATAGCGGGCAGATCGCCAAATCCTTTAGTAATGAGCAGGGTCACGTCGGTTCCTTTTTTTTCCAAAAGCGCATTGGTTCCTTTTGTAGTGCCGATGCGCATATCGAGCGGAGGGAAAGCTGCATCAAGAGGGGTGGCGGTGAGCAGCCGGGCGGCGAGTACGGGGGCTTCCTCGCCGGCGCTGATCTCGAAATCGCTCGAGGGGGTCAGTGGCAAATCGCGATCGAGTTCCAGGATACCCGTCGCCGGGTCGGCTGACAGCACGGTAGCCGTGATGCCGGCGTCGGCCAGCGCATAAAACGAATAGCCTTTAAAAATAGACGTTGATATTCCCCAGCGCTGCTGCATACGGTAACGGCCCGGGGCGAGGCGTTCAAGTAAACGCCCCCGGAGGCAGCCGCGGCTGAGCACTTTCACGCGTTGAGATAATCCATTGGTTGTCAATGCCACAGCGTCGGTAAACGTGCCGCCGGTGTCTATCCAGATTTGCCAGCGCGTTGACATGAAGTAGTAATTGTACAGCCAAAATAGCATAAATGCGGAAATACCCCGGGGCTTTGTATATTTGTTTTCCCTAAATAAAAAGTACGATGGGGCGGCTTTTTTTTCCCGGGGGGGGGGGGGAGGGGAAAAGGCCCAGCCCGGGGCCGACGAACCACCGCGGCCCGGGGGGAGAGGGAACGGGCCCACAAAAAAGAGATTTAAGAACCGCCCAAAATAAAAAGTACCAATGGGGCAAGCGCTACCTCCCAAATTGCGGGCATTGATAGACAACGCCGCTGCCTATGAAGCGGCCGGCGACGCCTATAATGCCGTCAAATTGCTCAAAAGAGCAGCGCAATTGGCGCCCGACAGGCCGGAGACCTACTTTCGCCTGGGTCATATTTACAAATGCCGCCAGGAGTGGAAACCGGCTTTACATTACAACAAAAAAGCCATTGCACTGGATCCTTCCAATCGCGAAGCCTGGTGGAATGTGGGCCTTTGCGCTACGGCACTCAAAATGTGGCGAACCGCCCACTATGTGTGGAACAAATTTGATGCAGCTCCATCATCAAACATGCCGGTAAGCGTGCGTTGCGGATACGGCGGTCAATTTGAATTATTGTGGGTCGTGCCGCTCGATCCCGCCAGGGGAGTAATTAAGAGCATCCCCCACCCGGCTGCAGACCGCCGGTATGGCGACATCATCTTATTCGACGGACAAATCATCGGATTCAACATGGTGCAGCGCCGCAAGGTGGCCGTGTATGAAGAACGTGGGCTTTTCAAGCGCTCGGCGTACCAAACATTTTCCTGTTATTTGCACGCAGCAGAAGAAAAAGACCTGCTCATATTGGAGCGCATTTGCGAAGATGCCGGACTCGGGTTTGAAGTATGGTCGAATGCCACCCGGGTGATGGCGCCCCAGCGGGCGGATGTATTGCCGGAATATTATGGAAATGATTGGCTACGCACACCCCAGCCCGCCGGTTTGTGGGTAGCTATTGCGTCAAAAGTGAAGAAGAGGCCCAAAAGTGCTGGACACCTGGCAAATCATCAGTCTGAAATCGCATTCAAACTGGCGCCGCCACAATTGACAGCCATGGAAAACGAAAAAAAATCGATAGCGGGGTGGCTGGATCGCTTGCAGCGGGAAAGCTGGAATCTGGAGCTACTTGTCTCAGGCGGGTCGATATTTTTGTTGTTGCAGGTGCGCCAGGCTTTACAACACTTCTCTGCCGATCTCACGCAGGCGTATTACTTCACGCCCCCCTTTTCCACCATCGTCTACAATTTTATCGCCATAATCCATATGGCTGCTTCGCTGCTGGTTTTTAATCTGGCGCTTCACATCTTATTGCGGGGGTTTTGGATAGGCGCCATCGGTTTGCGCTCGGTACAGCAGGGTGTGCATTTTCCCAGCTTGAAATACACTGCATTTTTTGCCCGGCAGTTAGCGCGTCGCGTACCCAGCCTCGACAGGCTGATCGTGAGGCTTGACGCGCTTTGCAGTGTCATCTTCGCTTTCAGTTTTCTGATCATTTTCATGTTGTTTTCGCTGTTTTTGGGCGCCGTTTTTGTGGCTTCCATGAGTTATTTATTTGCCTTGATAAGCACCTTGATGGGGTATCAAACGGTGGTTTGGCCTTTGGTTATCCTGTTGTATATTGTGATTGCGGGCAGTGTCATCTATGCATTTGACACGCTCAGCCTGGGTTTGATCAAAAAAATACCTTGGGTGAGCCGTATTTATTACCCCTGGTATATATTCATGGGGTACATCACCTTTGCTTTCTTATACCGCAGCATATACTACGCGCTGGTCAGCCGATTGTCGCCGGTATGGGGGCGCATTTTTTTGACTTCGTACATACTCGTCGTTTTCTTGTTGCCATTTTTTAAATACGAACAAGCAGTATTTTTTCCCGACCACCTTACTTCTGCGCATTTCAAACCTTCGTATTACGACAATTTGCGTCCTTCCGACACGCGCATTGCGCTGGCCAGTATTCCAAGCCAAATAGTAAGAGAGCGCCACCTGCCCTTATTTATCCGTTACGATGTGCGCTACAATGCCGCCATCAGGCAGTGGTGTTCGGGTTACGAGCCCAGCAAACGGGAAGGCATCATCTCGGGTATCCAACTATTTAACGGCATCCGTTTTGACACACCAAAAACAGTGGAGGAAGACCCCCAGCAATTGCTAGGCTGCCTGTCCTCTTTTTACCATGTATACATTGACGGCAAGCGGCAGGAAAAGCTGGAATTTTGGTATTATACACATCCTAAAAACGGGGAAAAAGGCATCTATACCATGCTCGACCTGAAAGAGTGGCAGGCGGGGCGGCATACCATTTCTATCAAACGCCGGAGTATTAATGAGACGCCGGGGGTGAAGGAAGAGCAATATGCGACTATTCCGTTTTGGAAAGAATGAGGGGGCGAGAGGGCGACTTTGCGACTATACGACTTTGCGACTGTACGACTTTGGGACTATACGACTTTGGGACTTCGCGAACGAGGTGACATCTTCATGAGGCACGAATGAAGGTGTCATCTCGCTCTGTGACTGTGCGATTCTTATCGGTGGTTAAGCGAAGTCGAAACCGCGACTTGGCGACCAACAGTCCAATAGTCTATAAAAAACCTGCTTCGGTCGTCACATTGGAGGGGGGAGCTTGCGTAGAGAGAGAATAGTAGTTACATTTGAATACAAACAACATATAAAACTAAAAACCAAAATCCATGAGTACATTAAATCAGCAGAAGATGGAACGCCTGATCGAGCAGGGGTACGAATTTCGCCTGGGCGATTATATCAGCGAAGGATTTTCCATCATGCAAAAGCAGATGGGTTTGTTCGTTGGCTTCACCATCGTATTCTTTCTCATTGTGATGGGCGCCCAAATTGTGCCTGTTGTAGGCCCCATTGCCTCTAGTTTTTTCTTAAGCCCGCCGCTTGTGGCCGGGTTTTACCTGGTATCGCATAAAATCAAGCTGGGAGAGAGTGTCACCTTCAACGATTTTTTCTCCGGATTCACCTTCGTAGGCCCCTTAGCCATAGCAACCTTAGTGCTTACCATATTTTACGTGGTGGGCATGGTCCCCTTTATAATGGCGGTGGGCACCTCTTTCTTTTTGGGTGAATTCACCGGCTTTGAGATATTTCCTTTTTGGTCATTCTTCTTATTGTTGCCGCTGGTTTACCTGGGCATAGCCTATTCCTGGGCCTCTCTTTTTATCGTATTTTATAAAATGGAATTCTGGCCGGCCATGGAGATGAGCCGCAAGATTGTGACCAAAAACTTCTGGCAGATCTTTTTATTTGCTATCGCGATTGGCTTTGTGAACCTGGCGGGAATGCTTGCATTGGGGGTCGGGCTCTTATTTACCGTACCGGCTTCTCTGGCAGCCCAGTATGCCGCTTTCGCCGATGTAACGAGGCTGATGGAAGAAGAAGAAACCGACGAGATTGTGGATCATTTGGTGGATTGAGTTAGCAGCAGTCAGCTAACAGCAGTCAGCAGTCAGATCAAGGAAACTGATTGCTGACTGCTGATTGCCGACTGCTAAACATTAAGATACGACATCAACGCATCGTAGCGTTCGCGGAGGGAGTCGAAATATTCTGCTTCGTAAAACGAGGCTTTCACTTCATATTTAAAGCGTTCAAAGGTAGCAATGATACCGTGAACGTTGAGGCGGTTAATTTTCAGGGTCACTTCCAGGCGTTCTGAGTGGGCGTTGGTAGTGATAAAAGCGCTGATAATAGCTGCATTTTCGGATTCCACGATACGGGCAATTTCCGCCAGGGAATAATCGCGTTTGGGTATTTCGAGCACGATAATACAGCCTGGTTCTACAAACGACACCGTAGAGGCAAAATAGCGCAGCAAGTCTTCCATTGTGATGAGTCCCAAATAATTGTGCTGGTCGTCTACTACCGGTACGATACTTAGATTGTGTTCAGCCAGAAGGCGCATCACTTCGAAAATATGGTCGGAATGTTTGACGTATACAGCCGGAAGGGAAAGGGCGTAGGAACCAACGGCTTCCTCGGCGTCATTGTTGAGCACATCATCTTCTGAAAGCAATCCCAGCAGTTGGCGGTCATTGACGATAGGCAGGTGCCTGATATGGAAATCGGACATTAAGCCGATGGCTTCTTCACCAGTATCGGAAGTGCGCAGTGGCAAAATAATCGAAGAGAGCAAGTTTTCAGCAATCATAGCACCAGTATTATCAGGTCGTCAAAAAAAAAGCCGGTATCCAATCAACCCAGCAGTTTGCGCTTTTGGCTGGCAAACTCGTCTTCTGTGAGTAGGCCTTTTTCCCTCAATTCGCCCAAACGCTTGAGTTGTCCGAGTAGATCGGGAGAGGGGGGGGCGCCCAACGGTTCCAGCGAGGTAGCTTCAATGGCTTTAGGTTGGACGGCGGCGGCGGCGGGAGCCCCGGGTTCGAGCCGAAAGCCGTTTGCTTCAAAGGTATCAAATTTATCCTGGATGCGCAGATAAGCCAGCGCATCGTGTGTCTTTATGCGGCTGAAATCGGTAAAACCCATAGCAACCGCCCGGTCGAGGTGAAAAACGCCTGGTCGGCCTCTTCGGTAAGCGACAGGGCGCAGGCCAGGTTGAAATGCACGGCCACATCGTCGGGATTGATCTCAAGGGCTTTTTCAAAATCGGCGATAGCGCCTTCGTAGTCGTAGTCCTTGTATTTTTGAATACCGCTGGCTTTGAGTGCTTCGTTATTTGGCCGGGCAGGCGCGGCGGTACGGGGGCGCTCGGGAGCGCGGCGGTCGCGGCGCTGTTCAACCCGTTCTTCGCGGCGATCGGTGCGTTCGCGGTAGCGATTATCTCTGCGTTCGTTATCGGGGCGATCGCGCCATTCTTCTTTGTTGCGGTTGTATTTGGCATTAAAAGACTCCTGATCCATTGAAAAAAAAGCGATCGCGTCTATCAATCCCAGCAGTACGCTGAGCCCGAAAAAAAAAAAGAGAAACAGGTACAGGATACCCCACCCTACCTGCCCGAGGTAGAATCTGTGAATACCGATCCATCCGAAAAAAAGCGCTAAAATGCCTGCTACGTTTTTGTCTTTCATTACCATTTGTTTTCCAGCATGCTAAGTAACAGCAAAAAACATTAAGATGCAACGAAAAAGGCCGTCTCTCTTGGAGACGGCCTGAATTAAACACCTAAAACCCTATTAACTAACCTATATTATGCGATCTCGATGGTTCGCACATCTTCCGGTTTGACTACTTCTTTACGAGGTACTACAACCAGGAGTACCCCTTTTTCGTAAGTAGCCTTGATATCGTCGGCTTTTACCGTTTCAGGCAGTTGGAAACTGCGGCTGAAAGAAGTATAGTTGAACTCGCGGCGAGTATATTTACCCTCTTTGATTTCTTCTTTCTTTTCTTCTTTGGCAGCCGAAACGGTTAAAAAGCCTTTGTCGACATTAACCTTAAAATCGCCTTTTTCCAAACCCGGGGCAGCGAATTCCATGCGGTAGCTGTCGGGGGTTTCAATCACGTTAACAGATGGTTGGCTGAGCGTAAAGTCAGCACCGATGAAGTCACCGATGTTTCTGTTAAAGAAATCATCGACCCAATTGCCGAAGCCCTTGGCCGGAGCAAAGGGATTGTACTTGATAATACTCATAACAGCTGTTAAATTGGTTTAACCATTTTGGGTCCTTATATATATTCAACACATTTTGCAGGCAAAACATTGAATAATGTCCGTCATCCCATTGTCATATTACCGGGGCTACGCGATATCGATCACGCGTGGCGGCTGTTCCTTGGCGATTTCCTTTTTCGGCAAGGTCAGCGCAAGGATGCCATTGTAGTAGTTAGCCTGGATGCCATTGGTATCGATGGCGTCGGGTAGTTCGAAACGGCGCTCGAATTGAGCATAGCCGAATTCGCGTTTGCGCACAGTTTCTCCTTCTACGGCTTGTACTTCTTTTTGGCGGCAATGTGTAGCACATTTTTATCCAACTTCACTTCGAAGTCTTGCTTGTCGAGGCCTGGCGCGGCTAATTCAATAAAAAAAGCCTCACCCGTTTCTTTTACGTTTACTGCAGGGCGGTTGCTTACATCGCCATTTGAAGCAGGCAGGTTCACTTGGGCCATCGTCCTGAGCAATTGGTCGAAGGCATTGAAATCAACTACAGGGTGTTTGCGCACGGCAGGTCTTACTTGCAATATTGTCATGGCAATTATGTTTTTGAAGTTTGTGAATTAATTTTAATTGCTATTTCCTCTAGATCAATTGGCATACCAAAACCTAAAAAATGTCGGGGAGGCAGATTTTTCGACAAAAAACATGACATTTTGTCTGAATTTTAATAATAAACATGCCAATATGTCATTGCGGTGTAAGGCCGTTTATGAAAGTCGATGAGGGTTGATGAGGGGTGATTATACATCCTATAAACCCTTCAACTCCCTTTGGTCAGTACGGGACCCTTTAACCGCATAATCCCTCATAAACCCTCATAAACCCCACAATTATTGTACAAAATAAAATATTGCTTTACTTTTGCGCCCATGCTTAAAACTAGCGGCGTTTTCGAGGCGACCGCTGCCTTTTTAAAAATCAACTCAAAGGTCTTTGTATATGGGACACACGATTAACTACCTGATTCCACTATTTGGCGTATTCGGACTGCTATACGCATTCTGGAAAACGTCCTGGGTATCTAAGCAAGATCCAGGCACCGAAAGAATGCAACGCATTGCAAAAAGCATTGCAGAAGGCGCCATGGCGTTTTTGAAAGCGGAATACAAAGTGCTTGTCATTTTTGTATTGGCCGTAGCTATTCTGCTCGGCATCAGCGGCAACACCGAAGCATCGTCGCCGCTTATTGCTTTGTCATTCATCGTAGGTGCTTTTTGTTCGGCGCTGGCCGGCTACATTGGGATGAACGTGGCTACCAAAGCCAACGTGCGCACCACGCAGGCCGCCCGCACCAGCATGGGCAAAGCGCTTGAGATAGCCTTCGCAGGCGGCTCTGTAATGGGTCTCGGCGTGGTAGGTCTCGGCGTACTCGGCCTGGGCGGTTTGTTCCTGATTTATAGCAACATGGGCTGGGACATCAACAAAGTGATCACCGTTATTACAGGCTTTTCATTTGGCGCATCTTCGATCGCCCTGTTTGCACGCGTTGGCGGCGGTATCTATACCAAAGCTGCCGACGTAGGCGCCGACCTGGTGGGCAAAGTTGAGGCCGGCATCCCCGAAGACCACCCGCTCAACCCCGCCACTATTGCCGACAACGTAGGCGACAACGTGGGCGACGTGGCAGGTATGGGCGCCGACCTTTTTGAATCTTATGTAGGCGCCATTGTGGGTACGATGGTACTGGGTGCTGCCTTTATCGGCGTTGTAGGTTTTGAAAATACCAACGAATTCGGCGGGCTTAACGCCGTTATCCTTCCGCTGGTACTGGCAGGCGTAGGCATCCTCACGTCTATTGCAGGCACTTTTTTCGTAAAAGTAAGAGAAGGCGGCAACCCGCAAAAAGCGCTCAATGTCGGCGAATTCGGCTCTTCGTTCGTCATGATTATTGCTTCGTATTTTGTCATCAACTGGATGTTGCCCGCTGAATGGACTTTCAGCGACACGCTTTACCTCGACGAGACGGGTAACCCCACGCAACGCGCGATGACCGCCAACGGCGTATTTTATGCTACTATCATAGGCCTCGTAGCCGGCTTGCTCATAGGCCTCGTAACCGAATACTTTACCGGTACGGGTAAAGGCCCGGTGAACTCTATCGTGCGCCAGTCGGGCACGGGTTCGGCTACCAACATCATCGCCGGACTTAGCGTAGGTATGATCTCTACGGCCATTCCTATTTTGGTTCTTGCCGCTTCTATCATCGGTGCATTCTACTATGCCGGCCTTTATGGCATCGCCATCGCGGCTGTGGGTATGTTGTCCAACACGGGTATCCAGTTGGCAGTTGACGCCTACGGCCCCATCTCCGACAACGCAGGCGGTATTGCCGAAATGGGCGAACTGCCCAAAGAAGTGCGCGTGGTGACCGACAAACTCGACGCAGTGGGCAATACGACTGCCGCTATCGGCAAAGGTTTTGCCATCGGCTCGGCAGCGCTTACCGCTCTGGCCCTGTTTGGCGCCTATATGCAATCGGCCAAGATGTCTTCTATCGATATTTCCAAACCCGAAGTAATGGCGGGTCTGTTTGTGGGCGGTATGCTGCCCTTCCTATTCTCGGCTTTGGCTATGCAGGCCGTAGGCCGCGCCGCTATGGCGATGATCAAGGAAGTGCGCCGCCAGTTCGCAGATATTCCCGAACTCAAAGCCGCCCTCGCGGTTATGCGCAAAAACGACAACTCGGATTTCCATACCTGGAACGAAGCCGACCGCAAGATCTTCGACGAAGCCGACGGCAAAGCCGAATACGGCCACTGCGTGGATATCTCTACGAAGGCAGCTATCCGCGAAATGGTACTACCCGGCGTATTGGCCGTTGCAGCTCCGGTACTCACGGGCTTCCTCGGCGGCACCGAGATGCTGGGCGGCCTGCTCGCCGGCGTAACGGTTACGGGCGTACTGATGGCCATCTTCCAGTCCAACGCCGGCGGCGCCTGGGACAATGCCAAGAAGATGTTCGAGTCGGGCGTAGAAATCGACGGCAAAATGTACTACAAGGGCTCCGAACCCCACAAAGCAGCCGTAGTAGGCGACACGGTGGGCGATCCGTTTAAGGATACTTCGGGCCCCTCGCTCAATATTCTGCTCAAGTTGATGTCAGTGGTTGCATTGGTTATTGCACCGCTGCTGTAGGAGAGGGAGGGAGTGTGAGAGGGAGAGAGGGAGAGATGCCTGGAGGGGTGTCTCTCCCTTTTGCTTTTTGTCCAATAGGAAGCTAGCAGGAATTTAAGTGTTTCAGGGGGCGGTTTTTTCGGGGGTGGTGGTTGGCTTTTCGCCCGCCCTTCGCCCGGGGGGGGGGGTTGTTGGGGGGGGGGGGGGGGGGGGGTCTTTGTTGGGGAATTGGACTTCGTAGTTTAATTTAAAAATATTTTGTAAGGCCCACTTTAAGACCTAACAGGTTATTCCTGGTTTCTTCTTTTTCAAAAACATATGAAGCCCCTATTTGAGTTTGCTCACCTGTCGTAACATCTGTTCGGGTTTGTATTTGGTCGGTCCTGAAGTCATAACTACCCGACGTAGGCCTGAATTCAAAAGCTATAGCGGTAATTACATATAAATTCCTCGCTATTTGAGATTTTATATAAATAGAAAGCTCCTTAGATATAAAATTCTTTGTTCTGCTTGTAAGGGAGTAGCTATACTGAAAACTTCCGTTGAGATCAAAATCAAAGTCTTCCGGCTTGATTACAGTCTCCTTTTTCATCGCCAAATTATACTGTAATTCATACTGAAATCCTATTGAATTCGCATGGAAAACCTTCCACTCTGAGCCAATACGAAGAGGTATTCCTAGATGTTGTTGCGAAAAATTGATTGCTTTGAGATTATAGCCATATCCCAGATGCTTTACATTTTGGAAGTAACTATTGTTGGAATATTCCAAACCCGTACCCAGGAAAAAATTAAATCGCTTCTTCGGAAAGAAAAAATAGTTTGCATCAAGGCCAATTGGGATTAATTTCGAATGGTTTTCAAATTCAATCCAATCCGTTTTGGAATCTATATTCGATGGTGAAATTCCAATGCCTGAAATCAGTCTGACTTCAATATTTTGTCCCACCATAAAATCAACGCCAAAAACCAAAAAGCTAAGCATTACTAAAATCTGTCTCATTGTTACCGTTTTTATGTGATTAAAAATTGCTTTACCTGCTCGTGTTTCCATGCTGCAAATAACACCTCCTTCCTATTTAAAAAAAAGAACAAATTATTCAATTTTTAGACTATTGATAAAAATTAGTAACTGTAAATCAATTATTTACAATATATTTGTTTGATGAAAAACGGAAAATTATTCCAATTGATACGCACGCTCAGCATGGCTGAACGGCAACAGTTCAGGGATTTTCTTCACTCGCCTTTTCACAACAAACGCGAAGATTGCCAGCGGCTCTGGGCTGCCCTTGAAGGAATAAAGGAGGGTCGATTACCCGAAAAAGAAAGGCTTTACCAGGAATCATACCCCCAAAGCCCCTATGACGACCAGCGCTTTCGCCTGTTGCAAAGCACCTTGTTGGGATTGCTGGAGTCCTTCCTCGTCCTCCAGGGGTTCGGGCAAAACGAATTGGAGCAGGAACTCCTTCTCATCAGAGAATACCGGAAAAGGGGCTTGGAAAAGCACCTAAGAGGAGCCAGGCGCCGGGTAGAGAAACATTTGGAAGGCCTGAAAACAGCAGAAGCGCTAAGGATGAGGCACGAAATAGAACGGAGGCCTTCCATCTGGAAGCCCAGAAGAACCCGACCGGCAACCTGAGCAATCAACCCATGCTCGACCGGTGGGACGAATACTACCTGGCCATTAAGATCCAGCAGGCATGTTCGGCCAAAGCGTACGAAGCTGTCGCCAACACCTCTTATGACTATGGCCTGCTTGACGCCCTTTTCGACCGGGTGGATTGGGAGCGGTATATGTCCCTTCCCGTCATTTCCCTCTACTATCACGGCTACTGGATGCTGGCTAGGCCGGAAGTAGAAGCGCATTTTGCCTCCTTTAAACAATCCCTCCTGCAGCACGCCGAATCTTTTCCCCTGGCAGAGCGCACGAACCTTTTCATGCTCGCTGCCAACTACTGCACCCGAAAGTATAACGAAGGCCGAAAGGAATACGCCCGGGAGTCGAACGAGATCTACAAGGCGGGGCTTGCTTCCGGCGCCTTTCTGGTGCAGGGGCAGTTTTATCGCTTCACGTTTCGCAACATCGTGATCATTGCCCTGGTGGTAGGCGATTTTGAGTGGGCGGAGCAATTTATCGAAGACTACCAGGCTTATCTGTCGCCCCGTTACCGGGAGAGCACGGTCAGTACCACCCGGGCTCTGTTGGAATATCAGCGGCAAAACTACGGCCGGGCCCTGGAACTACTGCAAAAGTCAGCATACAGCGACCTGGTATTCAACCTGTCGGCCAAAGCCCTCCTGATCAAAATCTACTACGAGACCGGCGAATACGACCTGCTCGACGCCCACCTGGCCGCCATGCGCACCTTCATTCGCCGGCAAAAGAACCCGAGCTACCACGTGGTCAACTTCCGACAATTGGTCTACTTCGCACAGCGCCTGCTCGAGTTGAACCCCTTCGATCCAGGCGACAAAGCCAGCCTACTGGAAGAAGTAGCGATGGCAAAGGTCGTGGCTGAAAAAGACTGGCTGCTGCGGATGCTGGAAAAGCCGCCAATAATTTTTATGTAGTGTACCAAGATTCGAAAAATCACCTATTCGTCAAAGAGACACTGATACTATTAAATTCAATTCGGTTAATCCTCGTATCGCAGTTGCAATCGGCGTCTCCGCTGATATCGGCGCCGCCGGTATCGCCTACTACGACCATACGGGCTATTGGGCCGCCAGGGACAAAGGCGTGTTCGTCGCCGTCGCAGCCTTGCCAGAATTCATCGCGGCCGCCACCTATCAAGAGGTGGTTGATATTCACCGAAGGAGTGGAGTTTATATTTAAGATTCTCATTCCGGGAGGCGCGGTGTAAATTGTCCTTGTCCATGATCCTCTTACCTCCGACCAGTCACCTCCTGTTTCCCTGGCGATAAAATCGATGCGGGCAAGTAGGTTGTTGCCATCCGGACTAATCGATATATTTATACTACCACTTAGGCGCGGACCGTTGCCGCCAAATTCATGATCGCCGGCAATTTTATTGGAGGGACATAACCCGGTGATGGCGGCAGGCAGCACGTTTTGTACATTCACATTGCGGATTCTTCTGATTGACCAGCGGTTGGTCGTGCTATTGCCGTTGCACTGCTGAAATACGACATGTCCTCCGTTTTGCTGGTAGTTCGCCTGGTTTCCCTCTAATAATTGGTATAGAGGAAGAGAGGTATTGTACGTGCCACAAAGTGATCTAATCATATACGTATTACCAGCTGCAGATTCGATCAGCCATTTACATTCTGTAGGGAAAATCTGCACTCTTTCGCCATTATCCACACCATCACAACCGTCAATACTGTTATCGGAGAGGTTATTGCCGAAAGCCAGATTAGTTATGCGGTGAACCCATCTTCCATTTTCAAAAAATGCTTTGATGTACCATAATTGGTTATTGCCCCCATGATAATCCCACAATTGCACATTGGCATGGTCGGATGCATCCAGCGCCTTGTTATTGGCATTGAGCCGTATACTATAGATTCCTTCTTCCATCCTGGTGGTGTTACCTCTGCAAATCTCTGTGGAGAAAGAAGGGCTTGTCATGGCCTTTACCACGAGTTCGTATACATTGTCATCTGCCGGGTTTTCGCCTTCTACGCTGAAGGTGAGCGTATTACCAATAGAAATGTTGCGGGTTCTATAGGTTTTTGCCTGTTCATTATTGCCCACCAATGCAGTAGAAATGAGTTGTAAACCAGTGCCTCTTAGCACCAGGTTGCCATATCGGTCTCCCCTGGGGGTGGTCAGTACAATGTCGGTGGTGTATTGTCCCGGTTGGCTTGGGGCGAAAATTCTAAAATAGTCTCTATCCACAATGGCGGGAGTATTATTACCTCGTGAAGGAATATACACGATAGCGCCAGGTATAACACTCTGGGCGTAGAGGGACCCGTCTATTTGTCTTGCCGAGGAAGGCACGTCAAAATTTTCCTCGCCATAAGACAAATTGTAGGTAGGTGCATATCTGCTAAAACGAGGAATGCCGGCATTTTGATAATCATTGGCTGCAATAATAAAAGCCAGGGGGTTCACCAGGTTTCGCCGGCGTCCTGTGGGGTCGATAGGTAAAGCATTGCTTTGTAAAGCAGTTTCCACAAGTAAGTTTCGCATTAATACAGGAATCTGGCTGCGTTGGGCCACAGTCAAAGCGGTATTGCGTGGATTAAGCAAAGGGTTTACCGCCATAGCATTGGCGATCAGGCCTGTAATAAACGGAGCAGAAGAACTTGTGCCATTAAAACCTTGATGGAGCTCCTGTGTATACCCACCAGCGGGCTCTGCATCTGTAATGGTAGGAGCCAGGTAGTATCCGTCTTCCGGACCCCAAACATCCACCCTGCTGCCAAAAGTTTGCGTATTGCCATACGGAGCGTTCACATTAGCTGCGCCCACGCAAATAACGTCTTGTAAAACGGCCGGTACTACATGCCAATCTTCTACTGTTTGGCGATTTTGGTCCCAGTTGATCACGTTAACAATTTCGGCCGGAACCCTGGAGGCAAAACTTTCTCTAGACATGAAATTGCCGGCACTTGCCACTACGGGTACTCCCCGACTTTTAGCGTATTGAATGGCTTCTTGCATAGCGTTTGGCGGGTTGCCCAATGCAATCTGAGCTACGCATGTCGCGGTAAATCCTGTGAGGGCTGTGATCGCCGCCGCGTGGCATATTTCGGGGCCGGGCGGCGGGCAAATGAAGCGGAGGCCTTCACACGCTAAAAAGGCCCCTCCAAATACAGCTGATCCTACGGCGCCGCATATTTCGGCCCGGCCTGCTTCGCTGCAAATATTGGGCGCTCAGCCGAGTATGTTGGTCAATATTTTACAAGGATAACCGGCACTGATATTGATTACCTGCGCATTGCGATCTACTGCGGCTCTGATGGCAGTGGCAATGCCAAAAGCGTAGGCATCCTTACCACCCATTTTGATTAATACGGGCCTTGCTACCTGGCCGGCTACGCCTGCGGTAGATAGGATACCGCTGCTATGTGCACCGTTGTTCAAAACCCCGCCTATTCTTGACCAGACTCCATTGCCATGCCAGGAATATCCACCTACACCACTATTTTCTGAAGTTGGCGGGCCCATCGCCGAGTTATCCGAGCAGTCTAATCTGATACCTCCATCAAAAATAACCTGACACTGCGGGATCGAGCTCAAGGGCACGCCGTAGTCCAAATTGTAATTAAACCCCTGGTCGATCACGCCTACATTGACTTGTTCGTTATCTCTGTCCCAAATGGCCATAAAATTCCACACCTGAGGCACCGATATGCCAAAACCTCTAGGATAACTTTCTCCCACTGCAGGCGTTTGAATCGTGGGATTAATCCATTCTTCCACACAATTGCCGGAAGAGGATGCTTCGGCAAAAACGGCTTTGGGATTAGGGCTCACCATAAATCCCTCCAGTTGCGACTGGATGCAAAATTGAACCAGTTTTAAAACTTCGCTGTTGCTCCCCTCAAAGAATCTGCCAGTCCCAACACCGATCTCACCTGGGGCAAATGGGTCAAATTGATTTTATTCAGATCGATCTGAACCAGATACATCTGTCCCTGGGTACTGTCATTCATAGGCAACGCACCGATAATGGTTCCTTGCGAATAATTCAAAAAACGATCAAGCTCCTGCTGGCTGGGGCCGTAATAAATAACCTGCCCCGCCGCTATTTCTATAGGCACATCATTGCCGGCCATCAGGGTGCCGGATATGATTTCTCCTTGCGCATTTGTTTCATTATCCGATAAGGCAATTGCAGGATTGACCGCCACAGGAGATTCACTTACCGGGCCGGCTATGAGCGCAAAGTCGGAAACAAAATCGGGCAGTTGATTATTTCCGGCTTGCTGGGTTTTTGATAACATATAATAGGCTGTTATCATCTCGCCCGCTTCTACGCGCAATATGCCGTCGTTGGGGGTGCTGCTGCCACCAATTCTTATGGTGATCCCTTTTAGCGTGTTAAAATTCACCCCATCTGCGCTTTGTATCTCAACGACTTCGGTGTCTTGGGTTTTTTGGGATACATACACAACGTATTTATTTTCACTTAAATCAAAAGTGGACTGCAGACCGACTTTACATGTCATGGTATTGCCATCCTCATACGCAAGTTGATTTAATTCCAAAGTCAGCGGTGAAGTGGCCACATAGTTTTCCTGGGCTTTTGCTTTGATCGACAAGACATTAAATTTTGCTCCCACCGGCATGACTGCAGTATTTCCGGTTAAGATTGACCAGTTATTTCTACCCGGCGGGTAATACAGCCCTGTTGAATTGGGGTTGTAGGGGCCGCTATCACCATAATGGTGTGTCAGGAAAATGAATTTATCCGGATCAGATTCTATTATTTCTGAGGCGGACAAGACGGAGCCCCATATATTGGACTCGATAGCTATATGGCTTAAGGCCCGCCCGGTTTGAACGCTCACATTAAATTTGGCGTTGGCGGGCATGGACTTGAGATTTTCGTTGTAAATAGTCCACCGGCTGCCGTTATACCATACGCCTACTTCGTTTGGGTTATAAGGCCCGTTACTGCCCCAGTTTTGGGTAACCAAAATTACAGCGTTAGGATTATCGTTGAGCAAGGGGTGGTCCAGTGTGGTTATATGCCCGGAGGTATTAGTCGGTGTAGCTGTATGTAAAAACGCCTTCGTGGATGGATTTTCTACCATGACATTGTACCTAATGTCAACAGGCATGGGGCGTAAATCCTGGTTGAACACATTCCAGCGGCCATTGCTATACCATACGCCTGCCACACTTTCATTGTACACTACGCGGTAATCCGGGGTAACTTGCAACAGCGCACCGGGGTTGTCATTGGTAAGCTCATTGTCAATGATCGTCCAATTGCTGCGGATGTTTTCAGCGGTAGCGATATGCTTAAATGCCCGTGCGACCAATTCTGCCGGTGGGCCTGGGTCAATGGCGATCACGTTTATTTTTGCGTATTCGCGCAGGGGCGTGGAGTTGGCATTGTATATGGACCAATTATTGTTTTTATAATTCCAAACGTCATCCGGGTGGTCGTACCACGATATTAAGGGACTGTCATTATAAGGGCCGGAAGTATACATACCGCTGCCATCCGGCCGGGAATCCTCTCCCCAACCCCAGTTAGCAGTGGCAAACAAAATGACATCCCGATTGCCGTTTATCGCTGTGTGTTCAAGAAATGTAATTTGTTGCCCTGCGGGGATGATATTTGAAGTATTTGCCGTGTGCATAAATGCCGTTGCATTGGCAAAACCTGGCACAACCCCATTTTCGACTACCATCACATTAAACCGCGCACCGACGGGCAAGAGTGAGTTGGCTGCTACTACCGGGTCATTTGAAAAATAATTGTTATTTGAAATAAACCACTTGCCGTTTGAATAGGAAACCACTTGCGAATTATCATTGTATACGCTATCCCTGTTTTGAGTCACAAAAATGAGGGCTCTTGCTTTATTATTTGTGGCAATGTGGTCTATTACCATTGTATTGTTAGCCCACCCTGTTTTGCTTTCAGCCGTACAGGTTATCTTAAAACAGTTGGGGTTATTGGCAGGCGAAACAAGTACGTTGAACGTGAGATTTTCAGGCATGGGCGCCTGCCTGTTCTCATTAAATATTGTCCAACGGGTTCCATTATACCACACACCCGCATTTTGATTATAACTCACGCCTGCTATATCGCTACCGTTTACATTCCAGTTGGGCAAAATGAATATGATGGCATCCGGATTGCCGTTCAATTGCGGGTGGTCGAGTATGGTACTATTCCCGTTTATATTGGAAGAATTGGTGACATGCCGGAATACGGTTTGCGCTTGTGTATGGGTTATAGCTGATAAAATAAATATCAGACTGTATAGTATTTTATTGATGGGAAAAGACCTGATAAATAGGGGTAAAATTGTTTTTTTCATAACCCTTTCATTTTTAAGGTTGCCAAAATGGTCATTCAGAAATATGAATACCACCATATATCAGGCAACGCTATAAAAGGTTATCACCCCCCCCTTATTTTATTTCGGATTGCGGATTTCGGATTTCGGATTTTTCCAAAATCCCCCTCTCTCCCTCTCTCCCCCTCTCCCCCTCTCCCCCTCGCCCTCACTCCCCAATCACCACCGCCACGGTCTTCACCTGTATCTCCTGGGCCAATGCTGCGTCGTTGCCGCGCCGGAAGGGATCAGTCAGCAGGCGGTCCAATCGCGACCAGCCGGCGTTGCGGGTGGGGCCGGCCAGGCCGCCCAGGTCGAGCGGGGTTTCGGTGGCGATGAGTTTGATGAGGTCGGGGCCGAGTGGCGGGGCGATTTCCATGATGACGTCGAGCTCGCGACTTTCGCCGGGGCGCAGGTAGTATTCGGCGGGCAGGCGACCAGGGGCGGGGATGAGCAGGTTGACTTGCTCGTCGGGCTGTATGTCGAGGATGCTGAAGTAGGCAGGCCGCAAACCGCGGTTGCTGACGCGCAATAACACCGACTCCCCTACCCGAAACCGCCATTGGCCGCCGAGCTGCAAGAGCGCCGGGTCGAGGCGCTCCACGATCTGACTTTTGCCGCCGTTTTTACGCACGGTTATGGGCACAAAGTCGAGCTCCAATTGCAGCAGCGGCGACTGCGCTTCCAATCTGCGCAATAAGCGGGCGCGGGCCACGCCTACGACAACCTCAAAAGCCTGCTCTACCCAGGTATCCGGGTGGCTGTTTCCACTTTTCCAGGGTACCTGCCCCTCGTAGGTGCTTATACGCCAACCGGCGTCGGTGGAGATGGTGAGTTCAGCGCCTTCCGTACTCTCTCTGATCAGCGGATAGGCCGACAAGCGCTCCCGGAGGCGCTCCACATTGGCGCCCTGGCCGGTTATGGCGTATCTAAGCACCGGACTCACTAGAGCAGCCTGCCGCACCAATACCCAGGCGGAGCGGGCGGCTTCTTGGCCGATGGGGTGGTGTAGTTCTACTTTGCAGTCAAACAACGACGACTGACGAATGGTGCCGGTGGCTAAAGGTTCTGTTTGGACGGTATCCCGAATATCGGGCGGGAATACGGCGACGGTCGTCCCCGGGGTGAACCCGCTCAGCAAGCCGGCGTCGAGGGAGAGTTCGTAGTCGCTATCCCAGTAGCTCACATTGGCATGAGGCAGGATGGCCGCCCAGCGCCCGTCGCTCAACCTGCGGTCGAGTTGGCCTTCCGCCAGGGGGAATTGCCGCAACGATACCCCCGCCATAATGGCTTTGACATGGTCAAACAAGCCGCGGTAGGTGGCAGGTATGCCATGCTGTAATGCCCGGCATAGGGCGTAAGTGAGGGGCCCGGCGTAGGCGCCGTCGGGCAAGACCACTTCCCAACTCAACTGGTGGGGGGCGCTGGCGTAAAACACGGCCTGCGGCGCCAGTCTGACGGCGTTGTCGCCGGCATTGTCATCGGTCATACCCGAAGTTTCTCCACTTAGTTGCTTGCTCAGCCGTTTAACCCGCCCTGGCGACCCCATCACCACATCAGTACCGCGAGCCACACCGGCGCCGCGCATGGCCGAACCCGAGTTGCAGGCGTCGATCACGACAAACAGGTCGCCGCGGCTGTCGAGTTTGCGGCGCAGGCGCTGCATCCAGGCGCCCCAGTCGTCGTCGCGCAGCAGGTTTTCGCCGCGATAGCCGCCGGCGTCGTAGTATTTGGGCGAGTCGTAGGGTACCAGCGCTTCGTCGAGGCCGTCGACTTCGTCGCCGTTGTCGTCCACAATCTGCTGGCCGTGGCCCGAGAAGTGGACGTACACGCGATCGCCGGGCTGTACGGCCTGCTCCAATTGGGCCAGGGCCTGCAAAATATTGGCACGGGTGGCTTGTGCATTGGCGACTACATTGACACGAGCGGCTTCGCAGCCCAATGCAGGCAACACGACCTGTTGCAATAAACCCAGGTCGTTGTCGGCGTGCAGGGTATTCCAACCTGAAGCGGCGGGATAGTTGCCTATGCCGATGAGCAGGGCATGGCTTCGGGGTTGCGCCATACAACACAAAACTGCCGGTAAAATAAATCCGGTGAGGAGGTAGGTTTTGGTATACATACGCCTAATATATTTCGATGATATTATAAAGTTATCAGATTAGTATTCAAATTGTTATTTTATTTTTAACCTCAATTTATTTTGATTACCAATAAACCAATGGCCATGTATAGCACTAAACCCATATTAAGCGAGTTATTTGTTTTGTTCATTCTTTTTATAGCCGGAATTGGCGTACAAGCCCAATCCCCGGTTTTCGCGCCGGTAGATTCCCTGCAAAAAGCCGGCGATCTTGCAGGTGCGGCGGAGCGATGCCGGCAAATTTGCGACAAGCTAAAAAATGCAGAAAACCCCAATTTCGCGATTGTACTGGAGGGCCTCGACAAGCTGGGCAGAATGTATCTCGACCAGGCCAGGCCGGTAGACGCCGCTGAAGCCTTTGGCGAAGCTGCCCAGATAGCCAAAGCACAATCCGGCGCCACCAGCGCCGACTACGGCAAATATCTCAACAACCAGGCTGTTGCCCTCCAACAAGCCGGTCGCCTCAAAGAAGCGCTGGCGTCGTCATTGCTGGCGATGGACATCGCCGAAAAAACGCTGGGCGCCAGCCATCGCACCTACGGCATCAGGGCTAATACGGTGGGCAGTTCATATTACGCTTTGCTCCAATACGAACAAGCGGCCAAATACTATAAAATTGCGAAGGGTCAGGCCCTCGCCACCATGGGCAGGGATCACCCTACTTTTCTTACCCGCTCGGGGAATTACGCCACGTGTCTGTTTTTGACGGGGCACATCGATTCCGCGCTGTATCACCAGCGCGAGTTGCTGCGCACCTTCGAGCGACTTGGCGATACAACCGGCTTAAACTACGCCTCTCAACTCAACAATATCGGCTATTCATACATTTGGACCAAACAGTCCGATGAAGCGCTTCCCTATTTGCATAAAGCGGAACGCCTGGTAGAACAACTCGACAAAGAAAAAAGCCTGACGCTTGAGGTGTTGAAAAATATAGGCAGCGCTTATGCAGACATGGGGGAAACCGCTCTGGGTCTCGGATATTTCAATCGGGCCATGACCTGGACACAACAAAATTTACCGCCGGGACACAAGGTCTATTTTGATCTCATTGCTGAACTGTTGTTGGTGTACCTGCATTTAGGCGACAAGTCCAATCTGTTGGCAACTGCCGCGCTGTTGGAAAGCGGGATGGAGGAGGTCAAGGACAACGAAGACCCCTATCGATACGGCGCCCTGGCTGTTACCTACAGTTATTTGGGCGATATAGCCCGGGCAGAAGGTTTTGCCAGGCAGGCTGTCGAGGGCTATCAACGATTGGGAGCGCCACCACATCTGTACTATCCGCATGTGGGCAATTGGACGACACTAGCTTTGCAACAGCGCAAGCCGGACGCCGACTTGCAACTGCTGGGAGAAGCCGCCGATTGGATCGAACAGCACCTCAACGATGTGTACTCCGTCATGACAGAATCTCAGCGCAACCGCTATCAGCGCTCTGTGGAGATTACTGCCGCAATGTGCGAAGCTATAAAAGCCGGCCATAGTGAATTTAACGGCAAATTGCTGGAACAATCGCTGTTGCTGAAAAGCCTGTCGCTAACCGATTACCGCGAAATGCTGGCCCAATTCAGAAACAGCGCAGGCGATACAGCTACGCTGGCCGCGTTGGAACAATGGCTCGATCTGCGACAACAACTCGCCCGGCATTACACTACACCCGAAGCCCTCCAATATCTTTCCGAAACCGATGTAAAAAAACAGATTGAACAACTGGAATTGCAACTCAACCAATCGTATGCTCCATTTCGGCAGTTGCGAAAAAAAATAGGCTGGGAAGACTTGCAAAAAACGCTCAAACCGCAGGAAGCTATTGTGGATTTCTACGGCTATCTTCCCACTCCCGGCGTCGATTCACTGGTGTATTACGCCTTTGTAATGCGGCCCGGCGATACGGCGCCGCAGTGGGTAGAGCTATGCTCCGAAGAACAGTTGGTGCGGCTACTCGCCGGCAATACGTCACAAACGGCTATTTATGGTTCTCGCGGATTGCGGCCTCAGGCTACCGGGGCCTCCACCGAGTTGTACGACCGAGCCTGGCGTCCGCTTGACAGCCTCCTGCGGGGCGTAAAAAAGATCTACTACTCGCCCAGCGGCTGGCTGTATCGCGTGGCTTTCCCTGCTATTCCCACGCCCAACGGAAAAACGCTCGGACAGCGATACAACCTGGAATGCCTGACCAACCTGCGCGCACTTGTTGCAGACGCTCCTGTAAATAATGCCCAAGCCCAAACTGTCGCATTATTTGGAGGCGTTGCTTACGATCATCAACAGCAAACCGTGCAAGCGCTTGAAACGGCTACAGAACGATATCGCATTGCGCCTGCTCATGCCGCTGCCTGGCCTTATCTGCCGGGGTCGGAGACGGAAGTAAACAAACTTTCGACGCTGATAAAAGCAAAGGGCATTGCGGCTCAGGTATACATCGGCGCCGATGCAAGCGAAGAAAATTTCCGGAACTTGGGTGGACAAACAGCTTCCCCTACGATTATCCACCTGGCTTCGCATGGGTTTTCATTTCCGCGCCCAAAGAGCCTATCGCCCGGTAATACGGCGGACCAACAGAACCCATTTATAGCAAGCGCCAATCCGCTTTTGCGCTCCGGTATTGTGCTGGCCGGCGCCAATGCGGCCTGGCAGGGCCGCCAGATTTTACCCAGCCGCGAAGACGGCATTCTCACTTCGCTCGAAATCGCCAATAGCAACCTGAGTAATACTCAACTTGTGGTGTTGTCGGCCTGCGAATCGGGCCTCGGCGATGTGAATTACCAGGAAGGCGTTTTCGGCCTCACCCGCGCTTTCAAACAAGCCGGCGTGGAATACCTCCTGGTGAATCTCTGGCCCGCACCCGACAAGGAGACGGTCGATTTTATGGAATATTTTTATAGCCAATACCTCAAAGGCCTTTCGCTCAACGAGGCTTTCCAAAAAACACAGCGCAAAATGCGCAAACGCTACGGCCCCGATGTGGGGAGAGGTGGGTGTTGATGAAGTGAACAGTGAACTGTGAACTGTGAACTGAAGGGGGAGGAGATTTACCTGTGAATATAATACCGGACGGCATCCGTTATAACACCTTTATCATTGATGGCCAAAATAGCTTTAGCTTCGACATTGTGCCACCAGATACCGCGGCCCGGAGAGCAGAAAATCCGCTTTATTGATTTGTACGCCGTCCGGCTTTATCTGGACGGGGAGGCGTTGAAAACTCAGCAGACGGCCCTTTTCCGTGCTGAAGGCGTATTGGGTCAGGTTGTCTTTATTTTCAAATTGAAAAACGATCAGGCTATCCGCATAAATAGTCAGCTGATGGTCGGCGCCCATTTTTTTGAGGGGGGTGTTTTTTAATAAATCCTGCAGCTGCGCTGGCCATTCCGGTTGCGCCAGGCATTGGCGAATTTGGTTGCCCGAGCCGTCGATCAGCGCCCGGTTGCAGGCGGCAATGGCCTTGTAGCGGGCATCGGCGGCGGCTTCCAAACCTGACCAGCAGCGGTCGGCGGCGGCCCTGTCGCCATCGAGCGCATAGGCAATCCCTTTCATGATCTGGGCTGCGGGAGAGAGCGGCTTTTGGCCGGCATGCAAAGCCATCAGGTTGAGTGCCTGGCGGGGTTGTTGCATCATCAACAGGCAGCCGTATTGGTTTGTCCTGGCGGTTTCGTCGGCAGGCGCCAGGCTTAGCGCCATCGTGAAGTAGTGGTTGGCCAACTCCAATTTGCCCTGCCGCTGGTGTACCTCCTCTTCGGTCAAGGGCATATCACCCCGGTTTTGGCGATTGCGCAGCCTGCTACGGGTATCCCATTCAAAGGGAAAGGCGTACACATCGGGAGGCGCCGGATAGGCCATTGCGGCAAGCAGATAAGCCAGCCCGATGTTGTTGTATAATTCTTTGCTTTGATAATACTGGAGCACATGCGACAGGCCTGCAATGGCGATATCGCTGCGGCCCATCAGCAGGGCCCAGTGTGTGGACTGGAATAACGCGCCGAGGTTTTCGGCCAGCAACCGGGCAGACTGGGCTGTCTGCCGGCGTTCGGAAAAGGAAGGATAACCGGACACGACTTTGTCTTTCATTTCATAAGCTTCGTACAAACGGTCGATCAATACGGGAAAAACATCGAGGGTATTGTATCCCGCCAGGTAAGCCGTGAACAATCCCCTCAGGTCGGCATCGTGTTCGAGGTCTTTTCCACGTGCAGATACGCCGGCAGGATGGGCGCTCAGAAAATGCGGCGGCTGTGCCGATTGATTCGACTCCTCCTGCCAGCTGTGCGTGAGTTCGTGCCCCAGCAGAAAAGCCAGGGCTGCCGTCGAATCGGCGCCAAATTGCCGGCACACCCGGTAGGCCTTTTCTTCTATCTCGATGCGATTGTGACGGGGCAGGTACGCGGCGATTCTTTTGGCGCCGGTGGTGACAACTACGGTGGGCTTGGGGCATTGAAATTTGCCGGCGGCCAGATACAACTGGTCCAATATAGACTGCGCTACCTGCGCATCATGCGGCTGCAAGCAGGCAACACAGGGCACAAAGACTATTAATATGGCGCTGAGCAACTGGCGTTTTTTCATGTGGCAAGGGTTTGGTCAGCACGGGGAATTTATTTTAAATCATCCAATAAACGTTTTGCTTGCGCCTGATAGGGCGAATTTGCATCAGTGGCGATGCGTTGAAGGATGTCCTCACTACCGCCTTGCCCTGGCCGGCATAGGGCGAGATACCACGCTGCGTCGCTGCGCCATTCAAAATCCGCTGATTGGGCCAGCGGGGCGAGCAGGCCGGCAGCCTCGTCGGTTTTACCCGTGGCTATTTGGCATATGGCCAGGGCAAAAACAGCCTGTTTATCACCGGGGGCCTGCTGCAGATAAGCTTGCAATTGTGCCTCCGCAGCAGCGTAATCACCTCCTTGATAGGGTTCCAGGGCTCTTTTGAGCGCATCGCGGGGAGGGCTGTCTTTGTCATCAAGGAGCCCGTAGGTGCTCAGTTCGTCGTACAAGGCATACAACCTGATCGTATCGGGGGAAAAGTATGCCGCAATAATTTTTTGGGGCGCTGGTTTTTTTAAGAATTGCGACCAGCCCCAATAAACAGCGACCAGACACACCGCCGCAATAGCGCTAGCCCACAGCAGTTTTTTTTTCCTTCGTGCCAGGCGTATTCTCTCCGACTCTTTTTTGAAAAAACCCGCACGATCGAGGCCGGCGCTTACTTCTTGTATCGTTGCGCTAAAGGCAGTTTCGCGTTGGCTTTTGCCGATACCCTTCAGCAAGGCCATCTCTAGCTGGGTATCCCGGCGCAGTGCCTCGCTTTGCCGTATGTCTGCTTCAAAGCCGGCCTGCTCTTCCGCCGTCATATTCTGGCTAAGATACCTGTGTATGCGTTCGTAATAGGTTTGGTCTTTGTCCATCACTTTTCTATTTCCAGCCCAGTTTTGCCTTCACGATTTTTCGCAGGGATTCCAGGCAGCGAAATTTTTTCACTTTTACAAAATCAGCAGAGTACCCCATTTCTTCGGCAATAACGCCCATCGATTTTTGATCAAAATAAAAGAGGTCCAGCATTTGCCGGCATTCCGGCGACAATTCACTAATTCCCAATTGAATATTATGAAAAATTGTTTCTTCTTCCCACCCTGCTTGGGCGTCGTCGGTTTGCAGGAGCATGTCCTGTATTGCCTGTTGCCGCCCGGCTATCTTGCGCTGGTTTTGCCATTGGTTCCTGGAAATGCTATAAATCAGCGTACTCAACTTGCTAGTCAGTCCAAACTGGGGGTTTTGGCTGTACCTGTGCAATACCACCAATACATCCTGAAAGATATCCCGCGCATCTTCCATCGTGCCCTGATGGGATAACACATAATGAGCCACCATAGAGAAATACAGCCGGTAAATGCGCTCAACAGCGGCCGCATCTCCCGATCTCAATCCTTCTAACAACAGTTCATCGTGGCTTGAAGAAGGTCGTTCTTCCATATATAGCTATCCCCCGCTTTGAATTATCAGTTGAGGTAAAAATAGTTTATTTTTTTTACTCACCTCCCCAGCAATCAATCACGGATTTAAGCGCCACAAAAAGCGCTTCCCTGCCTTCTTTGGTCACCACCGGCTCCTCGTCTTCTTCATCAATAGTCAGACCGTCTTCTATGAAGGCCAGGAGGTCTTCCTGGGGGGAATCCTGGAAAAACACGTCGAGGCGGTCGTGCCAGTTGTGGGTTTGTACGTCTTGCAGCAAGGCCCAGTTGCGCTCTTCGGCCTCTTCGAGGGTTTCCGCATCCACAGTGGGCAGTTCAGGCACTACCATCGTGATAGCCTTCCAGATCACCAACAGCAGGTAAAAGGCGTATTCGCGCTCTTCCTGGGTGAACGCTTCGAAATGTTCGGCAAAAAAATAACCCAGCACTTCGGGCTGCTGCTCTTCCAGCATTACTACGGCATCGCTGAAGGCCTCAGCCGATTCGTCCAGCGCTTCTGCTGCTGTATCCAAAACTGATTCTGTGATCATTATCATGATTATCCATGTTTGTTGTCGGTTGTCTGTTGTCGGTTCTCTGTTCTCTGTTCTCGGTTGTCTGTTGTCGGTTGTCGGTTTTATTTACAGGTAGAGACGCAATGCATTGCGTCTCTACCTAAATCAGGCCCCTGGATTTCAATTCCAGGTATTTGTTGATCGCGTTAATCGTCAATTCCTCGGGGCGGGTCAGGAAGGCCTGGATGCCGTATTGGCGCAGCTTTTGCACCATCTGCATCTTTTCGGCCAGGTATTTTTGGGCTACGGTTTGGTAATAGATTTCTTCCAGTGTCTCGGCGCTTTTGGCGGCGAACTCGCGGATTTCGGTATTTTCAAAAAAAACGACCACCAGCAGGTGAAATTTGTTGATTTTTCGCAAGATGGGCAGCGCGCGGTCGAGGGCGTAGGCGCTCTCAAAATTGGTATACAAAATCAATAGGCTGCGATTGGTGATGAGCTTGCGGGCGGCAAAGTATAGCAATTCGAAGTTGGCCTCGAGGGGGCGCTCCTGTTCTTTATACAAGGCCAGCATGATTTTGTTGAGCTGCTCGGGACGGCTGTCGGCTTTTAGGGTAGAACCCATTTTATCGGAAAAGGTGATCAAGCCGGCGCGGTCGTGTTTGAGCAGGGCGATATTCGACAAAGTCAGACTGGTATTGATCGCATAATCCATGAGGCTGAGCCCGTTGAAGGGCAGGCGCATGGCCCGGCTTTTGTCGATGATGCTGTAGATATGCTGCGCGCGTTCGTCTTCGTACTGGTTGACCATCAGCGAGGCGCGGCGACTACTGGCTTTCCAGTTGATGCTGCGATAATCGTCGCCGGGTACGTAGTTTTTTATTTGCTCAAATTCGTAGCTGTGCCCGATACGCCGCATGCGCTTTTGCCCCTTCTGGTGGGTTACCCGATCGTATGCCCACAACTCGAATTGTTTCATTTGTAAAATGGAAGGGTATACCGGCACTTCTATATCCGCAGGAATGCGCAACCGGCGCTCTATGAGCCCCAAAATGGTGGAAACGAACAGGTTGATGCGCCCGAAATGATAGGCGCCCCGGCTCAATGGCCGCAATTCGTATTTGACGGTTTTTTCCTCGCCAGACTCCAGCGACAGCCGCTGTTCAAAATCGCGCAATTGAAATTGATGGGGCAATTCATCCACAAGCACCAGCGACAGGCGAAGTCCGGTCTGGTTTTTGAGCGCTACCCGCACGGCATTGTGGTCGCCCAGCGACAATACTTTGGGTAAGTGCCGCTGCGCGTCTATTTTCATCCGCGGGTTGTAAAGCAACATGATGTCGAGCAGGCTTAGTGCCAATACAATGGCCAACAGTACCTGCGTAACGACAAACAGGGCCGGCAACGCAAACGATAGGGCAAAAAGCCCGATGAGCGAACCCCAGACTATAAAAAAACGGCTGTGCAGGTGTACGGATTTTAGCATGGTACTAGCGGGGCACTTCTATTTTTGAATGATGTCGCTGATCACGTCTTTGGTACTAAAGCCCTCCATTTCCCGCTCGGGCATGAGTATGATACGGTGGTTGAGTACCGGGTACGATACGAACCGGATATCATCGGGCGTCACAAAGTCGCGGCCGTTCATGGCCGCTATGGCTTTTGACGTTTTCATCACTGCCAGCGAAGCACGCGGCGAAGCGCCCAGGAATAAATCGCCGTTGTTGCGGGTGTCGTGTACGATGGCGGCTATGTAGTCCAGCAACTCTTCGCGGATGTATACTTGTTCCACCAGCGCCTGACACTGCCTGATGTCGTCGGCGCTAAGCACGGCGTCGACTTCCTGGCGTTTGTCGAGTTTAAAATCGCGGCTAAACCGGCGCAAGATGGCTTTTTCTTCTTCCAGTCCCGGGTATTCGATGATGATTTTCATCAAAAAACGGTCGAGTTGGGCCTCGGGCAATTTGTAGGTGCCCTCCTGCTCGATCGGGTTTTGGGTGGCGATCACGAAAAAAGGGAAAGTCATGGGGTAGGTCTTGCCGTCTACGGTGACCTGGTACTCTTCCATGACTTCAAACAGGGCCGATTGCGTTTTGGCCGGCGCCCGGTTGATTTCGTCGATGAGCACGACATTGGAGAAGATCGGCCCCTCGTTGAAGTGAAAGCTGGAGTTTTGTTGGTTGAAGACGGTAGTGCCCAACACGTCGCTGGGCATCAGGTCGGGGGTAAACTGAATACGCGAAAAGTCTACGTCCAGCGTTTTGGCCAACAATTTGGCGGTCAGCGTTTTGGCAATACCGGGCACGCCCTCTACCAATACGTGTCCGCCACTGAAAATACCGGCCAGCAGCAGGTCCATCAGCGTATCCTGCCCGATAATGACTTTGCGCAGTTCATCTTTTACACGGTCAACCGCTACCTTGATGCGCATCAGGTCGAGGCGGGGGTGATCCATTTCTTCGTTGAGCATGTCTTATTTACAATTTTTATAAAAATGGTCGATGTATCTGTTGAGTTCCATGAGGGTATTATCCGACATAAATTGCGAGTTCGCGATGTTGCGGTTCAATAAAATGATTTTATCTATTATGTCGGATTTTACTTCCGAACGCGCTTTCAGCCGCTCTACAAAAACCTCGTCAATATCGCGGCTCTGCAAATTGTAGCGCTCGCGCACGTGCAGAAAGAAAAGCTTGAGCATCTGCATGGCCAATTGCCGGTGGTTGTTTTGTAAAAAATACAAACGCCCCATAATTTGCACAAATTCCAGCGAGGTGTTTTTGTTTTGGGCTAATACAGGGATGATGCGCTGTCTTCGTTTGCCGCGGAATACGAGGAATAATAAGGCCGCCAGCAAAAGCAAGTACCAGGCCCAGGTGAGCGACGGTTGCGACAGGATATACTGCAAAGGCCCCCGCCGGCTGAGCCGCTGGGAGTTGGCCGGCATCTGGGCTGCCATCTCGGGTACTTTGCTGTATTCGTCCCAATATACAGGCCCATCGGGCAGATGGGCAAATACCTGCGAAGCGTATTTCCAGCCTGCTGCCTTGCACAAATGGTAGTTGGAAAAGGCCAACGGGGTGGCGTGCAGGTAAATGTATCCTCGCTCGTAGGGAAGGCGGGCAAAGTTGGCCACCGAGTCATTGACGAATCCCAATTTGGCCCAGCCCTCGGATTCACAAAAATAACTGTCGGCAATATAATTCCACGCGTAATAGTCAATTCGATTGCCAACCACATAGGATAAAGAAAACGGCGCGCCTTTTAAATCCGGATGCGCCAGCGAAAGCCTCGCCAGCGTATCGCCGAAGTAGCTATATCCATCCCAACTCAAGCTATCGCAACTGGACGCATACAATTCCGTGACAAGGCTGTACGGCATGATTTTGCTGGACATAAATACGTGGCCGCCCTGCCCGGCAAAAGCGAGCAGCCGCGAAACGTCGTTCTCCGACATATACGTAGCCGGTCCCACGAATACATAACTTGCCGGTTGTTCCAGATCTGCCGGCAAAGAAGCCGTCAGGCTGTCCTTGAGTATATGGAAATCCCCGCTTTTTGCCCGCTTTTTGAGCAGTTCAGCCAGCACTTGGGCGCCGTACGGGTCTTTGCTGGTTTGTTTATAAGTCTCTCGCCAGTTTAGTCTCTTTTCCGGCCACAATAGCATAAAGAGTATCGCCAGGGAAGCGATAAAAATGACGCCGATGAGCAGTATTCGTTTATTTTTCATCGGCGGGCAGTTGGGTAGTTAGCGGGGCAAACAAGCCGGCGTATTGCTGGTAATGTTGCTGGGTGATGGGCTGGTCGCCGTACCATACCCACTCGTATACGGCAGTAGCCTGAGAAAAAGGCGTACCCAAAGCCGTCGGCCTCAGCTCGGCGAGAAATTCTTTGTTGGTTTTGTCTTTTTTCCAATGGATCAACTGCCGATGAGCCAGCGTTTGTAAAGCCCACAGGTAGTGCAGGCGGATGGCCAGCGCGTATTGCCGCTGCTGCAGCGCCTCCTGGATATAGGCTTCAAAAGGAGCCTCCAGCACTTCTTCTTCCAGCTTGTCGGGGTCGAGTACCAAACCCCGCATTTTGTCGATTCGCTTATTCGCAGGTATGCGGCTTTTACCAATAAAGTGGTAAAGTATGAATGCCAGGGCAAGGGCGCCCACCAAAATGATCATTACTTTGGCGACTGCGGGGTTTATTCCGCCCAGACCTGTATTAAATGTGCGCCGGTTTCTGGCCGGTTTTATTTTTTCATTAAAATCGAGGCCAGCAGTAGCTTTTTTCCAGTCTTTTTCGTCAAATCCCGGGTTTTCAAGCGGCGCCGACTCGTAATCGCTTTGGGCGGCGCCTGACTGGCTGCGGGTAGATACGACGAATAGTAAAAGGCAGGCAGTTAATGCAATTATTCGGCTGGAATAGCTGCTCGCATCCCAATCCCTAAACCCCATTATTTTTAAACTAATCGTCATATTCCCTTTGATAAAATGCTTTCGCGCTCCATACCTCGCAGGCGTTTGTTAGTGCCTGCAGACTTTCAATGCGGGCCTTCAAAGTACGCGCTTCCGTTATTTCTAACAATGTATAATATTGAAGCGCCATACCGGCAAAAAGTAGCGCCGCCATCCACATCATCAGGAAGATGTAAATATATGTAAGCGCGACTACTCCGATTTGGTCCATGGTACTCTGTTCAAAATTGAGCACCCAACTCAACAAGCTGAAAAAGAACCAACCCAAACCCGTATTCAAAAGTGTGAGCATTAACAATCCCAATACCAGCATCAGCGAGATAAGCCCTAAAGTGCGAAAGTACTGCCCGCTCAATAGCCTAAACAACCGCGTCACCGATGCAATGATACCCCCTTTTTCGCGATAGGCGATGTACGTCCACAACATGATAACAGGGAAAAGTCCCCATACCAATAATACGGTGTAGCCGTTTTGGGTGTATAAGATGACCTCAAGCAGGGCGGCGCCCAGTGCACAGATGAATATCGACTGCCACCAGGTTTTTTTATCGGAAGGCGCTATCTTTTCTTCTTTGAGTAAGCCTTCGAAAACCCCTACTGCTACTAAAGTCAGGACGAACCATGCCATAACCGGGGCCAACGCAGAATTGATGCCGAGAAAACTGCCCCATCAGGATCACCGGAAAAAACATGTCGGAGGGAAAAGAAAATACCTGATCGGGGCTTACCCGCAAAAATGAAAACGACAAAGTATACAATAGCGCCGCGACCAGCATAGAGGCAACAATTTTCCGAAGCGCTTTTAAGTAGCAAAATAGCATCGGCCAAAATCTCTCCCGAAGGTTTTATTTGGGTAAAATTGAGGTGCAGCATATCATCGGGCGGTATCCGCGCATCGCGTATGGGCGCATCGAAGCCGATACGCGATTTCATCCAGGGGTACCACACAAAATAGACCAGCACCACCAGCAGGCATACGACGATAAAAAAGCCGCGCGCCACATCGGGTAGGTCGGTATGGCGGGTGAGGTATCCTTCGATAAAACCCGCTACTATAAACAGCGGCGCAATGCCTACCATGATCTTGATACCGCGCCGCGCCGACCGCTGAAAAGCCTGCATCCGGGTATACGTGCCGGGAAATAACAGTCCCTGCCCCATCGTAATGCCCGCCGCGCCCGCAATAACGATGGCCGAAATCTCAAGCGCGCCGTGCATCCAAATGGTGAGAAAAGACTCCCAAAACAATCCCCGTTCGATAAAAAAGTATTGAAAAGCGCCCACCATCACGCCGTTATACAGCAAAAGGGCGATACTGCCTATAGAAAAAAATACGCCGAGCACAAAAGTGAGAAACGACACGTATATGTTATTGACCGTGATGCCCAGCGTCATGCCGAATTCGCCGCGCTGCTTGTATACCCGCATGGGATCGCCCGAACGGATATTTTCTTCGGTCATTTGCACATAGTCCTCGCCCAGGATGACCGCGGCAAAATCGGGGTCCATCGCACACGACAACATGCCGATGGCCATGGCCAGGGCAAATACGAAAAATGAAAGCCGAAAAGCCTGGCGAGATTCATACACCAGGTGGGGCAACTCGTCGGTCCAGAAGGTGATCAACCTATGGCGCTGCGATTTGCGGTTGCGGTAAATGCTCAGAAAAATGCGTTGCGCCAGGCCGTTGAGGTATACGCGAACCGAACGATTGGGGTAAAAGGTGCGGGAATACGACAGGTCGTCGGTGACCTGGATGAACAATTCGTTCAGGTTATCGGGATTTTTGTAGGGGCTTTCTAATACCCGCTCCAATTCCTCCCACTTGGGTTGATTTTGTTCTATAAATTTCGTTTCGCATATTTTTACTTTGCTACCGGTCGAACGGCTGGCAAACCGTCCGACCGGTAGCAAAACTAAGAAAATCAAGTATCTTTTGATTATACAAAATAATTAAAACAAAACACCGTGAAACCACACACCTCCTAACTTATACCATCGCCGGCACCATCGCCCTTTGGGGACTTGCCTGCAAAAGAAAACCACCTGTCGACGCAAATAGGTTCTCCTTTTCGGTGACCTACCCGGCTGACAAAGCCGCCGCCCAACCTTCGACGGCCGCCTGCTGGTGATGCTCGCCACCAACGACAAGTCCGAACCACGATTCCAAATAGAAGACGGCTTGAATACCCAGCTCGCATTCGGCGTAAACGTAGAAGGCTGGAAAGCCGGCGAAACCCGCATACTGGACTCCACAGCCTTCGGGTATCCTTATACCAAACTAAGCGACATACCTCCCGGTGAATACTACGTGCAAGCCCTCTTGCACAAATACGAAACCTTCAAACGCGCCGACGGCCATACCGTGAAGCTACCCATGGACCGCGGCGAGGGCCAACAGTGGAACCTGGCGCCCGGCAACCTGTACAGCAAACCCGTCAAAATGCGCATCGACCCGGCCTCACCGCAGCAAATCGAACTGGTCATGGATCAGGAAATCGCCCCCATCGAGCCGCCCAAAGACAGCAAATACGTAAAACACGTGCGCATTCGAAGCAAACTGCTCCAGCGACTTCTGGGGCCGCGATATGTTCCTGGGCGCCCACGTGCTCCTGCCCGAGGGCTGGGATTCGCACCCCAATGTAACATACCCCCTCGCAGTGTTTCATGGCCATTTCCCTGCCGACCTCAGCAGCTGGCGCACCACGCCCGCTGATACTCCCACTCCCTGCGTATATAGCGAACGGTTTAGCCTCGACTGCTACAACCACATCCAGGAAAAAGAAGCCTATCGCTTTTACCAGTTGTGGACCGGCCCCGGTTTCCCCCGGGTGATCGCCATTGAAATCCAACACGCCAACCCCTATTACGACGACTCCTATGCCGTCAACTCGGCCAACCTGGGGCCTTACGGCGACGCCATCACCCGCGAACTCATTCCCTATATCGAACAGCAATACCGCGGTATCGGCCAGGGCTGGGCGCGGTTCCTCTACGGCGGCTCTACCGGCGGCTGGGAAGCCCTGGCAGCCCAGGTTTTCTACCCCGACGACTACAACGGCTGCTACGCCGCCTGCCCCGACCCCATCGACTTCAGGGCCTATTGCCTCGTGAATATTTATGATGATAAAAATGCCTATTATTACGACAGCGAATTTAAACGCATTGAGCGCCCCGCCCATCGCAATTATTTGGGCCAAATTCAAGCCACTACCCGCGAGACCTGCTACCGCGAACTGGCCCTGGGCGACAAAAGCCGCTCCGGACAGCAGTGGGATATCTGGGAAGCCGTGTATTCTCCCATCGGCGCCGATGGCTATCCCAAACCCATTTGGAACAAGCTGACCGGAGAAATCGACAAAGAAGTGGCCGCCTATTGGCGCGAAAACTACGACCTGGCCTATATCCTCAAGCGCGACTGGTCCAGCCTGGGGCCCAAACTGCGCGGCAAAATCCACTTGTATTGCGGCGATATGGACAATTACTACCTCAACAATGCCGTATACCTCCTGGAAGATTTTCTCAAAGAAACAACCGATCCCCATTACGACGGCGAAGTAGACTACGGCGACCGCGCCGAACACTGCTGGAATGGCGACCACCAGAACCCCATCGCCATTTCACGCCTGCGTTATCACGAAATGTTTATCAAAAAATGGACGGCAGAAGTGCGCAATCGAGCCCCTAAAGGCGCCGATTTGAAATCCTGGCTGTATTAATCTGTTTCTGCCCCGGCCATCAATTTCTTTAAGATTATTTCCTAAAAACGGCAATAACAAGAATTTTCTTTCTTCTCTAAAGGCACGTACTGGAATATTTGCTATCGAATGCCTCGCTCCTGCATTCGTAACTGCTTGTTTTTCAGTGTTTGAAATGCAAGTTTTATTATCAAAAAAAGCAAATCCAATTTCCTTAAACGAAACAAAGTACATACCTTTGCACCGGCTTTTGAAAACCCTTTATCAATGGTTAGAGTGAATCGCAAAATCAGCTTTGTGTGGGCTATAGCAGCCGGGTTATTGTGGGCGGCATCGCCTCTATTCGCACAAGAACACGGACAGGAGCAAAACGGGCATACCACCGAAGAAACGCACGAAACCCATAGCGAAGGCCATGGCGAATCGGATGGTTACGACGCGGTGGGCACGGTGATGAACCACATTGCCGATGCCAACGAATTTCACGTGTGGTACAATGTCCATATTCCACTGCCTTGCTTCCTGTACGCTCCTGAGCAAGGCTGGTCGTTTTTCTCCTCTGACAAATTTGAGCACGGCCACAAAGCCATTGACGGTTATGTGCTCAACCACGGCCGCGTAAACCGCGTAGCCGACCCCGCTTTCCCCAAAGGCGAAGTACACATCGAGGGTATCACCCACGAGAAAGATACCGTCCTTAAGGCCGGCAAAGAAAAAGTAGTCGACGTGTATTTCGCCACCTACGAAGGCAAATCGTGGCGCCTCGACAAGCCCAGCACGCTCGACGGCGGCTTTTTGGGCGGGGGGTTAACCTCGTTTTACGATTTCTCTTTTACCAAAAACGTCTTTACGATGTTGCTGGCGGCCGTCCTGCTCGTTTTCTTATTTACTGCGGTAGCCCGCGGATATCGCCGCAACGAGGGCAAAGCGCCCAGCGGTATCCAGTCGTTTTCGAGCCGTTTTTTGTGTTTATCCGCGACGAAGTATCCAAGCCCATGATTGGCGAAAAGCACTACGAACGCTTCCAGCCTTATATCATGACCTTGTTTTTCTTTATATTGTTCTGCAACCTGCTGGGGTTGGTACCGTTTTTTCCGGGTAGCTCCAACGTAACCGGCAACTTGGCTGTAACGCTTACCCTGGCGGTTTTCACCTTTCTCGTGGTGAGCCTCAACGGCAACAAACACTACTGGGAGCACGTATTCTGGATGCCCGGCATCCCGGCATGGGTAAAAATCATCCTTACGCCGGTAGAAATCCTGGGTTTGTTCCTCCGTCCCTTCTCACTCATGATACGATTGTTTGCCAATATATCGGCCGGGCACATCATTATATTGAGCCTCATCGGTCTTATTTTCCTTTTTGGTAAAAACGGGGAATCTGTAGGAGGAGCTGTAGCAGGCGGCATTATCGGCGGCTTGTTTACTGTTTTTATGAACCTTATTGAATTGCTTGTGGCGTTTTTGCAGGCGTTTATCTTCTCTATACTGACCGCCTCTTATATAGGTTCGGCAGTAGAAGATCACCACCACGGGCACGAAGAAGCGCATTAAAATATTTTTTTACACCAATAAATATCTCACAATGGGAGCAATTGGAGCTGGAATCGCAGCATTGGGTGCAGGCCTCGGCGTAGGTCTGATCGGTAGCCAGGCTATGGCCGCTATCGCTCGTCAGCCGGAAGCTGCCAACGACATTCGCGCTAACATGATCTTGACCGCAGCCCTCGTGGAAGGCGCCGCGCTGTTCGCTATCGTTGTTGGCCTGTTGGCCGGTTAATGCACCGAAAAATCAGGCCGGGAATGCAGCGGTTGGCTGCCTGACCGGCCGCCCTTTTTAACCTTTATTATTAAAGATTTGCTATGACCGCGATATTTTTTCTTGCCGACTTCTCTGTAATCAAACCCGATCCGGGTCTGATTCTCTGGACTTCGCTGATTTTTATTTTCCTGTGGTTTTTCCTCGGTAAAATGGCCTTCCGCCCCATTCAGCAAGCCCTCAAGAAAAGGGAACAAGACATCCAAAGTTCGCTGGATGAAGCTAAACACGCCCGCCAGGAAATGGCCAACCTGAAGGCTGAAAACGAAAAGCTGCTGGCTGAAGCCCGCGAAGAACGCACCCGCATGCTGAAAGAAGCCAAAGAAGCCGGCGATAATATTATCAATAAGGCCAAGGAGAAAGCCAAAGAAGAAGCCGTACTGATCATGGCCAGCGCCAAACAGGAAATCCAAAATCAACGCATGGCGCTTATCACCGATCTGAAAAACCAGATAGGCCTCCTCGCTATCGACGTGGCGGAGAAGGTACTCCGCAAAGAATTAAAACAGGATTCCGAGCAGACCAAGTACATCAATACGCTCGTAGACGAAATTAAACTCAACTAAGCGCCATGTCGGTACAAAGAATCGCATCTCGCTACGCCAAGTCGCTACTCGACCTGGCTGTCGACCAAAATAAACTGGAGCGCATACTCGAGGATGTACAGTCATTCCAGGAAGTATCGAAAATTCGCGATTTTAAGTTGATGATTAAAAGTCCGGTTATCCATGCCGCTAAAAAGGCGGATATCATGACGAAGCTCTTTGGCGATAAATACGACAAACTGACGATGGCTTTTCTGCACATTTTGTGCACCAAAAACCGCGAAGCTTATCTACCCGAAATCGCCGCCGAATACATCGATCAATACAAAAAGCTCAAACGAATCTCCGAAGTGAAGATCATTTCAGCCAATCCGCTGAGCGATGCCGCAGTGAAGGCTATTCACGATAAACTGAAGTCGAGCAGCTACACGAATGACAACGTTGTAATCACTACCGAAGTAGACCCCGGTCTGATCGGCGGTTTTGTCATTCAGTTTGACGACAAACTCTACGATGCCAGCATTGCCAATAAACTCAACGATCTTCGCAAAGAGTTTGACGAAAACCTGTACATCTCGCAAATCATGGCCCGCTAACCGGGCTTTGGGGTGTTTTAATATGTTGTAAATTCCATTTTAACGATTCAAATATCTTTCGATATGGTAGATGTTAAACCCGATGAAATATCAGCGATACTGAAACAACAGCTATCTGGTTTCAGCTCGGCAGCCGAACTCGAAGAGTACGGCACCGTACTACAGGTGGGCGACGGTATCGCCCGCGTTTACGGCCTCAACAAAGCACAGGCCGGCGAATTGGTGGAGTTTGAATCCGGCGTACAAGCTATCGTGCTTAACCTCGAAGAGGACAACGTGGGCGTGGTTCTCATGGGCGCCAGCGACGGCATCCGCGAAGGCTCGCGCGTGCACCGCACCGGCAAAATCGCTTCTATCTCCGTAGGCGAAGGATATGTGGGTCGCGTAGTGAACCCCCTCGGCCTGCCTATCGATGGCAAAGGCGAGATCACCGGCACGAAATACGAAATGCCCCTCGAACGCAAAGCCCCCGGCGTTATTTTCCGCCAACCGGTTAGCGAACCGCTCCAAACAGGTATCAAAGCTATCGACGCGATGATCCCTATCGGCCGCGGCCAGCGCGAATTGATTATCGGCGACCGCCAGACGGGTAAAACGGCTATCGCCCTCGATACGATTATTAACCAGCGCGAATTCTACGAACGCGGCACCCCAGTATACTGCATCTACGTAGCTTCAGGCCAAAAAGCCTCTACGGTTGCTCAAGTGGCCCGCACCCTCGAAGAAAACGGCGCCATGGCTTATACGATTATCGTCTCCGCTTCGGCTTCCGACCCGGCGCCCCTGCAGTTCTTCGCACCTTTTGCCGGCGCCGCTATCGGCGAATTCTTCCGCGATACAGGCCGCCCCGCACTTATCGTGTACGATGACCTCTCCAAGCAAGCCGTAGCCTACCGCGAGGTGTCGCTGCTGTTGCGCCGCCCTCCTGGACGCGAAGCATACCCCGGCGATGTGTTCTACCTCCACTCTCGCCTGCTCGAACGCGCAGCTAAGGTGATAGCCAACGATGAGATTGCCCGCAATATGAACGACCTGCCCGATTCGCTCAAAAATGCCAAAGACAAGCAGGGCAACCCACTGGTAAAAGGTGGCGGCTCGCTTACGGCATTGCCCATCATCGAAACCCAGGCCGCCGACGTATCGGCTTATATCCCGACCAACGTGATCTCTATTACCGACGGTCAGATATTCCTCGAAACCAACCTCTTTAACGCCGGTATCCGCCCAGCTATCAACGTGGGTATCTCGGTATCGAGGGTTGGCGGCAACGCCCAGATCAAGTCGATGAAAAAGGTGTCAGGTACACTCAAACTCGACCAGGCTCAGTACCGCGAATTGGAAGCTTTCTCTAAGTTCGGCTCCGACCTCGACGCCTCTACTACCGCTGTACTTGAAAAAGGCAAACGCAACGTGGAAATCCTGAAACAGCCGCAGTATTCGCCCGTTTCGGTAGAAAAACAGGTGGCTATCATCTACCTCGGCACCCAGGGCAGACTGCGCGATGTGCCAGTTAATAAAATACGCGAATTCGAGGAAATCTTCTTGCTGAAATTGGAGCAACTCCACCCCGATGTGCTCATTAACTTCAGGGATGGCAAACTCGAAAAAGCAGACCTGCAACTAGTAGAAAAACTGGCCGGAGAATTGTCGGCCCAGTATAAGAAATAATCGTTCTTAAATGTCATCAATCCAATGGCTGGCAGTTTAAAAGAAGTTCGCGAACGCATCAAGTCGGTGCAAAATACGCAGCAGATCACCAAAGCCATGAAAATGGTGTCGGCGGCCAAGCTGCGCCGGGCGCAACAGGCTATTCAGCAAATGCGCCCCTATGCCGACAAGCTCAACCAGATGCTGCGCAATATCCTCTCCAACCTGCAGGGCGATGCCGATACCTCTTTTGGCATGGTTCGCCCCGTGGAGAAGGCTTGTATAGTGGTGGTCACGTCAAGCCGAGGTCTCTGCGGCGCCTTTAATACCAACGTGATCAAATTGGCCGTGCGCGCTATCGACGAAAAGTATAGCCGCGTACGTGCAGCCGGCAATCTTACGATTGTATGTGTGGGTAAAAAAGGCTACGACTTTTTCCGCCGCCGCTACCGCGATTGTAATGTGGTTGGCGATTACGTCGATCTCGCTACCGACCTCAGCTTCGATAATGTGTCTACGGTGGCTCGCTCACTTATGGCAGCTTTTGAAAACAAAGAATTCGACGCTATCGAAGTAGCCTATGGCCGGTTCAAAAATGCCGCCACGCAGTTTCCCGAACTAGACCAGTTTCTGCCCGTTGCAAAGCAAAAACACGAAGCAGACAGCAAGGCGAAGGCCAATTATATCTTCGAACCCGATATGGCCAGCCTGCTCAACTACCTCGTGCCCAGTATCCTGCAAACGCAGTTTCACAAATATCTGCTCGATACCAACGCTTCTGAGCACGGCGCCCGCATGACGGCAATGGACAAAGCCACGGAAAACGCCGAAGACCTGCTCCGCAACCTGCGCATCAGCTATAACAAAGCCCGCCAGGAGTCGATCACTAAGGAAATCCTCGAGATCGTGGGCGGCGCCGCAGCCCTGGAAAATGGGTAGTTAATTTGCTGATATTCAATATTAATTTGTAACTGTTTAGTAGGGTTTAGTGCATGCGCAGTTTAGCGATAGGGTTTAGCTAACTAAACATACAGCTAAACCCAATCGCTAAACCCTACTAAACATTTAATTATCAGCACATCAGCACATCAGCACATCAGCACATCAGCAAATTAGCACATGTTCATTATCCCCGCCATAGATATTATCGCAGGCAAATGCGTGCGACTCTCGCAGGGCGACTATGCCCAGGTGACCGAATACCACGCCGACCCGCTGGAGATAGCCAGGCAGTTTGAAGACGCCGGCCTGCAACGCTTGCACCTCGTTGACCTCGACGGGGCCCGCTCGGCACGCATAGTGAATTACCGCGTGCTGGAACGCATCGCCTCCAATACAAACCTCCATATCGATTTTGGCGGCGGCATCAAATCGGACGACGATGCCCGCATTGCCTTTGAATGCGGCGCCCGGCAAATTACGGGCGGTACTATTGCGGTTACCAATCGCGAGCTATTTCTGGGCTGGATAAACCGCTATGGCAGCGAGCGCATTATACTTGGCGCCGATGTAAAAGACGGGAAAGTAGCTATCAGCGGCTGGCAGGAACAAAGTACCCCTCGACCTCGACCCCTTTCTCCACGATTACCTACAACTCGGCGTTCAATACGCCATTTGTACCGATGTATCCAAAGACGGCCTGTTGCAAGGCAGCGCTATCGAACTCTATCAACATCTACGCGACTCTTTTCCCGATCTGAAACTTATCGCCAGCGGCGGCATTAGCAGTATCGACGAATTGGCCCGGTTGCGCGAACTGGGCTGCTACGGCGCTATTTTGGGCAAGGCACTGTATGAGGGGAGGATTTCTTTGAAGGAAGTGCTAATGTGTTAATGTGCTGATTAGTTAATTTGCTGATTAGTTAATGTGCTGATGTGCTATATTTTATGGTTATAAATAATAATTCCGCACATTAGCACATTAGCACATCAACACATTAGCACATCAGCAAATCAGTAAATCAGCACATCAGCACATTAGCACATCAGCACATCAGACATCAGACATCAGCACATCAGCACATCAGCAAATTAGCAAATCAGCAAATTAGCAAATCAGCAAAATGATAAATATAATTTCCTACAACCTCAACGGCATTCGCTCCGCTATCGACAAAGGATTGTGGCAATGGCTTGCCGATAATTCCTTCGACATCGTTTGCCTGCAGGAAACCAAAGCCCAACCCGATCAGGTAGATATGTCGGAAGCCGAAAAACTGGGCTATCACCACTTTTGGCATAGCGCCGAAAAAAGGCTATAGTGGCGTCACTACGCTTACCAAACTACGGCCCGACCGCGTGGTGGAAGGCTGCGGCATTCCCAAATACGACCGCGAAGGCCGCATTTTGCGCACTGATTTTGGCGACTGGAGCCTGCTCAATTGCTATTTTCCTTCCGGCACTACCGGCGAAGAACGGCAGCAATTCAAAATGGAATTTCTCGCGGATTTTCACCAATGGGTTCAGGAACTGCGCCGCGAAAGGCCCAAATTAATTGTAGCAGGCGATTATAACATCGCTCACCAACCCATCGATATCCACGACCCGGTTGGCAATAAAAAAACTTCAGGTTTCCTTCCCGAAGAACGCGCCTGGATGAGCGAATGGCTAAATGCCGGTTTTGTCGATAGCTTTCGCTATTTGAACCCCGACAAAGTGGAATACAGCTGGTGGAGCTTCCGGGCCAATAGCCGTTCGAAAAACAAAGGCTGGCGCATCGACTACCAAACAGTAACCGATATCCTCCGCGATCACCTGCGCAATGCCGGCCATCTGGGCGATGTCGTCCACTCCGATCACTGCCCCGTATGGCTGTCAATCGACTTATAGCCTATGCATAAGCCCGTCGTCACCGTTCAACTTGCTGACATAGAAACCATTATGCAGCTATCTGCCTCCATCCCGGAGTTTGACGCACCGTACCCTGCAGCGGAATTCCATCGGCGCTTGTCCGCAACGCCTCACCTGATCCTGGTGGCCTATGCCGACGCTCAACCCGCCGGATTTAAGGTGGGATATGCCCGTTCTTCAACCGTTTTTTATTCCTGGATGGGGGGCGTTTTACCCGCCTTTCGCCGCCTGGGCGTAGCCGCCACACTGGCCGACGCGCAAGAAGACTGGGCCAGACAAAATGGCTTTGCCACGATAGAACTCAAAACGCGAAACCGCTATAAAGCCATGTTGTGCTTTGCTTTAAACCGCGGATTCGACATAACAGGCATAGAAATCAAAGATTCTATACTCGAAATGAGAATTTTTTTACAAAAAAGCTATTAGTATAATTTTATAATGCTATTATTGCACTAGCGAAACGTCGCTTTTTATTAAAAAACGTTAAATATTTGACATAGTGTGCCAAATACACTTATCTTTGCTTAGCTTTGGCGCGCATTTGATAATTTAAATGAAAAAAGTTTCATGTTTTTCAGATGCGCTTAGTGCACAAAAAATCACAATTTGTGCACGTAAAATTAACAATACTTCACGTATTAAAATATAGCGTCGAGAAAACTTTTCCGACGAATAAAGAGTTTTAAAGATAGTTTTCATTTGGTTTTTTGGGGTTATACAAGGGGCGATTGTCTAAAGACAGTCGCCCACTTTTTTTTTATACATAAAACCCCTTTCCCTTTTTCCCTTTCTTTTGCTTGCTTCTCCCTACCTTTGCAGCGCATATCAATCACCACCAAGCAAAAAATCCATGTTTTCTACACGCATTCAATCGGCGCTTATTTCCGTATACTACAAAGACGGACTTGAGCCTATCATCCGCGAATTGGCACGCCTGGGTGTCCGGCTTTTTCTACCGGCGGCACCCACGACTTCATCCATTCACTGGGTATCGCCGTGGAGGCGGTTGAAGAACTTACCGGCTATCCTTCTATCCTCGACGGACGAGTAAAAACGCTGCATCCCAAAGTATTCGGCGGTATACTTGCCCGCAGAGAGGCCGACCACCTGGCGCAGTTGACACAATATGATATACCGGCTATCGACCTGGTAATCGTGGACCTGTATCCGTTTGAAGCTACCGTAGCGCAAACCAGTGACGAATCGGCGATCATCGAAAAGATCGACATCGGAGGCATCTCCCTGATACGGGCGGCGGCAAAAAATTACCGCGATGTGGCCGTGGTGGCCTCCCGCGAGGAATACGGCAGTCTGCTGCAATTGCTGCAAGATAAACACGGAGCCACAGACCTTGACGACCGCCGCGAACTTGCCCGCCGCGCTTTTGCCGTTACTTCTCATTACGATACAGCTATCTTTCAGTATTTTGACGGCGATCGCGGCGACCTGGCCTTCAAACAAAGCGTGCCGGGCGTCTTACCCTTGCGTTATGGCGAAAATCCCCACCAACGCGGCGTATACTACGGGCATTTCGATAGCGTATTTGAAAAATTGGGGGGTAAGGAAATTTCTTATAACAACCTGCTCGATATTGACGCCGCCATTGCATTGATGGCAGAATTCAAACACGACGAGCCAACTTTTGCCGTCCTCAAACACAACAATGCCTGCGGTATAGCTACCCGTGCAACGGTGTTGCAGGCCTGGCAGGATGCCCTGGCCGGCGACCCACTCTCCGCATTCGGCGGCATCCTTATTTGCAACCACCCCGTTGACGAATCTACCGCCGCGGCTATCGACCAGATCTTTTAAGAGGTGCTTATTGCCCCCGATTTTACACCGGAGACTGCCGGCTTATTGCTGAAAAAGAAAAACCGCATCCTGCTGCAACTTAAAACATACCCGCAAAAGCAGCAAAATTTCCGCAGCCTGCTCAACGGAGTAATTGCCCAGGATGCCGACCTGCATACGGAAACCGATGCCGACCTGAAAACAGCTACCCGGCGCACGCCTTCAGGTTCAGAAATCAATGACTTGCTGTTTGCCAATATTTGCGTCAAGCATTTGAAATCAAACGGTATCGCCCTGGTGAAAAACAAGCAATTGGTAGGCATGGGCTGCGGACAAACCTCCCGGGTGGACGCCCTCCAGCACGCCATCAACAAAGCCAGGCACTTCGGCTTTGACCTCAACGGCGCAGTGATGGCCTCCGATGCTTTTTTCCCCTTTCCCGACTGCGTAGAGATAGCCCACCAGGCCGGCATTACGGCGGTTATTCAACCCGGTGGCTCGGTAAAAGACCAGGAAAGTATCGACTATTGCGACGCGCAAGACATGGCTATGGTGATGACCGGCTACAGGCATTTCAAACACTAAACCCATGGATATCCATTCCAAGTTGCCCCACGTTGGCACGACGATATTCACGGTGATGTCGGCACTGGCCCAAAAACACAACGCCATCAACCTGTCGCAGGGATTTCCCAATTTCCCTACTTCTGAAGAATTGCACAGGCTTGTCTATGAATATATGCAGAAGGGCTACAACCAGTACGCTCCCATGGCGGGGGTGCCCCTGCTCAGGCAACGCATCGCCGATAAAATTGCCGGCATGTACGGCGCCACCGTTGATCCCGAAAGCGAAATTACGATCACCGCCGGCGGCACACAAGCGCTTTTTTCTGCCATCACGGCTTATATCCGGCCCCACGACGAAGTAATCCTCTTTGAGCCGGCCTACGATTCTTATGCCCCTTCGGTGGAAGTTAACGGCGGAAAAATAATCCCCTATACGCTGCAAGCACCCGGCTATCAGGTGGACTGGCAAAAAGTATCGCAATTGATCACGCCCCGCACGCGAATGATTATTATCAATACGCCGCACAACCCCACCGGTACGGTCATGAAAGCCGCCGACCTGCAAGCCCTTGAGCGGCTTACTGCCGGCACGAATATGCTGGTGCTCAGCGACGAAGTATACGAACACCTCATCTTTGACAGGCTGTCGCATCAAAGCGTTTTGCGCTATCCCGATTTGCGCGCCCGCAGTCTGGCGGTTTATTCTTTTGGCAAAACCTTCCACCACACGGGCTGGAAGATCGGTTATTGCGTAGCGCCGCCCGAGCTTACCGCCGAATTCAGGAAAGTACATCAGTTTAACGTCTTTGCCGTAAATACCCCGATTCAATATGCATTGGCCGATTTCATGGCCAACCCGTCCACATATCTGTCCCTGCCCGATTTTTACCAGCAAAAGCGCGATTTTTTCTTACGAGCTATGGAGGGCAGTCGCCTGAGGCCCTTGCCTTGTGAGGGTACGTATTTTCAGTTGGTCGATTACAGCGCGGTGAGCAACGAACCCGACGTACAATTTGTGCGCTCGCTGATCACCGATGTGGGAGTGGCCGCCATACCGGTATCCGTTTTTTACAGCGGGCAAGCTCCCGGCGACCGCGTGATCAGGTTGTGTTTTGCCAAAACAGAAGAGACCCTCCAAGAGGCCGGCGAATTGCTCAAAAGAATATAACTCCATTCCTTTCTTCAATCAGCCATTGGCGCAGCATATTGAGTGCCTGCACCGAAGCTGCCTGAATGGTTTTGAGGCGATCGCGGCCAATCACAAATCGTTTAGTCATTATGCGGCCTGCACTGCCAACAGCGATCCACACGGTGCCTACCGGTTTTTCGTCGGTGCCGCCCGACGGCCCGGCAATGCCGGAAATAGCGACGGCTACATCGACTCCCAGCGCGGAAACAGCGCCGTGCACCATTTCGATGACCGTCTCCTGGCTCACCGCGCCGTGTTGTTGCAGCGTATCGGCGCGTACACCCAGGCGTTCCATTTTTATCTCATTGGCATACGCTATAATACTGCCCTTAAAATAGCCGGAAGCCCCGGGTATTGAAGTGATGAGGTGGGCAAGATATCCGCCGGTACAGCTTTCAGCGGTGCCCAGCCACAGGCCTTGCTCGAGCAACATACGGCCCACAGCAGCCTCAAGCTGGTCATCCCCCTTGCCGAATACCAATTCTGATAGCAATTCACTCAACTCGGCGGCTTTAACGTCCAATTGTGCATTGAGCTCGGCTTCATCTTCTCCGGTACCTGTAAGCCGCAGCCGCACTTGTCCTATACCAGGTAAATACGCCAGCTTAATATGCGGAGGCAGGGTTTCTTCAAAATCAGCCAGGCGCTCGGCGATAATCGACTCGCCTTCGCCTACAGTGAGAATAGTGCGGTGGGCAATAGGCAAACCCGGAAAGCGCTCGCGAAGCCGCGGGATTACCTCTTTTTCCATGAGGTATTGCATCTCATAAGGCACGCCGGGCATAGATACGATTACTTTACCTTCATAATCGAACCACATGCCGGGAGCTGTGCCCATTTTATTGTGTAAAATGAGCGCATTGGCCGGCATAAAACACTGCCCTTTGTGGGCTTCGGTCATTTGGCGGCCCCATTTCTCCATAATACGGGAAATACGCTCATAGGTAGGCTCGTGAAACACCATCTCGACGCCAAAAAAATCGGCCAGGGCTTTTGAGGTAAGGTCGTCTTTGGTGGGGCCGAGACCTCCGGTGATGAGCACCGCGTCGGCGTGCGCCAATGAATCTGTTAGCGCGCGATGAATATCAGCGACATCATCGCCTATGATGGCATTCCAGGTGACGCGGGCGCCGTAGAGGTTGAGCTGTTGGGCCATCCAGGCCGAATTGGTATTCACCACTTGCCCGATGAGCAATTCATCGCCGATATTGATGAGATGTACTTTCATGGTTTCAAAATTGAAACCCAATGTCGGGAATTTTGCTTTGCCGGAACAGGATTTTTTGCTAAATTAGGAGCGTAATAAAACAACAACAATGACGCTGCAAGATCTTCAACCCAAAGCATTGTGGAGCAACTTCGCTGCACTCAATGCCATACCCCGCGCTTCTAAAAAAGAAACCCGCGTAATCGCTTTTATGAAAAATTTCGGCGAACAACTCGGCCTGTCCGTGAAAGTGGATAGCGTAGGCAATGTAGTCATCAAAAAGCCGGCCACACCCGGCCTTGAAAACCGCCCGGCGGTGGTATTGCAGGCTCACCTCGATATGGTGCACCAGAAAATGCCGACACCGTATTCGACTTCGATACGGAAGGCATACGCAGTTATATCGACGGCGATTGGGTGAAGGCGCAGGGCACCACCCTCGGCGCCGACAATGGCATCGGGGTAGCGGCCATCATGACGCTCCTGCAGTCCACCGATATACCCCACCCGCCGCTGGAAGCGCTTTTTACCATCGATGAAGAAACCGGCATGACAGGCGCCGAGGGCCTCGACGCATCGCTTTTGAGCGGCCACATTATGCTCAACCTGGACTCGGAAGAAGACAACGAGCTCACCATCGGCTGCGCGGGGGGCATCAATACTTTTACTAAGTTACACTACCACGAAGAAACACCCTCCAATGGCTCCACTGCTTTTGCGATAAGCATAAAAGGACTTAAAGGCGGCCATTCGGGTATTGAAATTCACCTCGGGCGCGCCAATGCCAACAAATTGATGACCCGGCTGTTGTACCGCACCGGCAAAACTTATGAGCTACGCCTTGCTTCGTTCGACGGCGGCAGCCTGCGCAATGCGATACCCAGAGAAGCGGTTGCCATTGTAACCACCACCCACGCCACTGATTTTCTTGCCGAATTTGAGCGCCGTAAAAACAATATAAAAGCTGAGTTTCACAGCATTGAACCCGATTTGGTTATTGATATAAAGGAAACGGCTATGCCGGGCAAAGTGATGACCTTTTCCGATCAGGAAAAGGCCCTGCAAGCCCTTTATGCCGTACCCAACGGCGTTTTCCGCATGAGCCCTGACATCCCCGGACTCGTAGAAACCTCTTCCAGCCTGGCCCGCGTCATTATCAAAGACGGTGAGTTCACATCCCAAAGCCTGCAACGCAGTTCGGTAGAATCCGGCAAGGAAGACATCGTCAATGCGGTTGCAGCAGCTTTTGAAGCTATAGGCGCCGAGGTTTCCAATGATGGCAGCTACCCCGGCTGGGCGCCCAACCCCGATTCAAAGGTATTGCGCGTCATGGAAGGTTTGTATGCCGACTTGTTTGGCGAAAAACCGCATGTGGCTGCTTGTCATGCAGGCTTGGAATGCGGCATCATCGGTAAACATTATCCTGGGATGGATATGATTTCGTTTGGGCCTACGATCAAACACCCCCACTCGCCCGACGAGAAAGTACATATTCCGTCTGTCGAAAAATTCTGGAGGTATTTGCAGGCTGCGTTGCAGCGTATGAATTAAGTTTAGCTGTTGGGTTTAGCGATTGGGTTTAGCGATTGGGTTTAGCGATTGGGTTTAGCGATTGGGTTTAGCTGTATGTTTAGAAAACTAAACCCTATCGCTAAACTGCGAATGCACTAAACCCTATCGCTAAACTGCCGAAGGCACTAAACCCCACTAAACAGTTACATTTTTTTATTATTTTGCCATGAAATGACTATGATATGAAAATCATGTTTTGTGGCGCAGCCCGCGAAGTAACGGGCAGCGCACACCTGATTACCCTCAACGACGGTTTCCGCATATTGCTCGATTGCGGGCTCTATCAAGGTAGATCTGAAAAATGGAAGGCTTTTAATTACTCCTGGTATTTCCCGCCGGAAGAGTTAGACGTGCTCGTGCTTTCCCATGCGCATATTGACCACAGCGGACGTATTCCCAGATTGGTGAAAGAAGGATTCTCGGGGCCTGTTCACTGCACGCACGCCACGCGCAGCCTCTGCGCTATCATGTTGCTCGACAGCGCAAAAATCCAGGAAAGCGATACCGCCTATTACAACAAACGGCACAAGGAACAAGAATGGCGCGACCCTTTATATACAGACCTCGATGCACAAAACGCCCTTAAATTATTCGTAGGGCATGGCTACGAAACCTGGTTCAGCATTCACCCCGACGTCGACGTATTATACCGCGATGCGGGCCATATCCTCGGCAGCGCCAGCGTAACGCTACGCATCCGGGAAAACGGCCGTACGTTCCATTTCGGCTTTACTGGCGATGTAGGCCGTCCCAACCGGCCTATTTTGCAAGATCCGCTGCCCATGCCGGAGGTAGAATACCTTATTTGTGAGTCGACTTACGGCGACCAGGAGCACGAACAGGCTCCGCAGGAAATCGAGCATTTCATGCAAGTTATCGAACACACCTGTGTCAATAAGCGCGGCAAACTGATTATCCCGGCCTTTAGCGTAGGTCGTACCCAGGAAATCGTGTACATCCTCGATCAGTTGGAATCGGCGGGTAGGTTACCCGATATCCCCGTATACGTCGATAGCCCCCTGGCCGTAAACGCCACCACGATTTTCGGCGCCCACCCCGAGTGTTTTGACGCCGAATTAACCGCCTACCTGCATACCGACCGCGATCCGTTTGGCTTTAACCGCCTCAAGTATATCAGGGATGTAGAAGAGTCGAAGGCGCTCAATAATTCTACCGAACCGTGTATTATCATCAGCTCTTCGGGTATGATGAACGCCGGCCGCGTGAAGCACCACTTGTTTAACAACATCGACAAAGCGGAAAACACGGTGCTCATTGTGGGCTATTGCTCGCCCGAAACACCGGGAGGTTTCTTGCGCGCCGGCGCCCAGGCCATCAAGTTGTTTGGCGAATGGAAAACGGTCAGAGCCGATATAGCCATCATGGATTCCTTCTCGGCCCACGGCGACAGGAAGGAATTGCTCGATTTTATTCAAAACCAAAAAGCGGGGCTCAAGAAGCTCTTCCTGGTACACGGCGACTATGAAACCCAGCAGGCTTTCAGCAAATATTTGCATGCAGCCGGCTTTAAGGATATAGTCATTCCAGAGTTGGCCCAGGAGTTTGATTTGGGTTAGGCTTCCACACAAAAAAAAAAGGGAGAAAAACTCTACTAACCACATTCAGCAAAGGGGTTTTGCGGGCTTCTGGTGCCCGCCCGTGGATATGCGTGGCGCGGGCCCCCCCCGGGGGGAAATTGGGGGGCTCCGCCGGAAATAAATCCCCTTTTATACGTCCGGTAGGCCAGTTGGTGGACCTGGCCGACTGCCAAGGCGCGCCACCCAGCTTTGGGATTAGGAGGGTGAGAGGGTGTGAGTAGGCTGCGATGCCGGGCCTAGACTATCACGACCCGCATCCCTTTTGGCAGCCAAGAGTCTAACAGTCGCATAGTCGCAAAGTCATTATTTCAGATTATCGCGCAAAAACGCCAGCGCTTTGGCATTGGCCTGTTCTGCCGCTACTTTGTCAAAATTGGGATTGCTGGGATTGGCAAAAGCGTGGTCGGCATCAAACATTTCTATTTTTAAAGGCTTGTTGGTTGCTTTGGCCAAATTTTCGAAATTTTTCGCCACCTCGGGTGTAATCCAGGCGTCTTTTTTAGCAAAAACACCCAACACGGGGGCTTTTAGCGGCGCCAGATCGCCGGCTTGGGTTACCGGCATGCCGTAATACATCACGCAGGCTTTGCCCTGCATGCCGGCCAGGATAGAGGCGCGCAGCGACCAACCTCCGCCAAAGCACCAGCCCAGCGTAGCCACCTTAGCAGAAGACCCCACCTGACTCAATGCTCCGGCGATAATAGCTTTGACATGGTCTTCATTGACCGATTCCATCAACTTAGCGGCATCTTCGGGATTGTCGGCGACTTTGCCGTCGTAGAGGTCGAGTGCCAGCACCGTTACATCGCCCAGGCTATCGCACAGGCGGTCCGCTTCTCTTTTAATATGATCGTTCAGTCCCCACCATTCGTGAATAACAAACAGGTATTTGCCGCTGAGCGTGGAAGAAGAGGGAGGCGTCACCATATAAGCGCTGGCTTCTTTGCCATCGGTAGTAGCAAATGTAAGCGGGCGCCCTTTGGGTGTAAAATCAATAGATTGCGGCGATTCGTGCGCTTTCTGGAAGCTGCTGTCCTGGGCAAATTGCTCCATGCCCTTTTTATCGGATGAATCGGACTTACAGCCTGCAAGACCGACCAACACGGTCAGAAATACGAAAAGGCGAATTGGTTTCATGAACTATTATTTTAATGGTTTTGCGATGTATCTTTGCGCCACTAATTTATGCAAAAAAGACATGCTAACAGCAGAATCCACACCGATGACATACGAGCGGGGACAATTATCTGACGAGACCTTGCTTGCCTTGTACGAGCAACTCGTAAAACCGCGGCTTATTGAAGAAAAAATGCTCATCCTGCTGCGCCAGGGAAAGGTGAGCAAGTGGTTTTCGGGTATAGGCCAGGAAGCTATTGCCGTGGGCACAACGACGGCCTTGCTTCCCGATGAATTTTTGTTCACCCTGCACCGCAATCTCGGCGTTTTTACTGCAAGAAACATGCCGCTCGACAGATTGTTCAGCCAATGGCAGGGCAAAGCTACCGGATACACCAAAGGCCGCGATCGGTCTTTCCACTTTGGCGCCATGGAACACCATATCGTAGGTATGATCTCGCACCTCGGCCCCCAACTTTCCCTGGCAGCGGGAGTAGGCCTTGCGCACAAGTTGATTGGCGAAGGTCGCATTGCGGTGGCTTTTAGCGGGGAAGGCGGCACCAGCGAGGGCGAATTTCACGAAGCGCTCAACACTGCGGCGGTATGGCAACTACCCGTCATTTTTTTAATAGAAAACAACGGCTACGGCCTTTCCACCCCTACCCGCGATCAATATCGCTGTGAGAATATTGCCGATCGCGCCATCGGCTACGGGATGAAATCCAAGATTATCGATGGCAATAATATCCTCGAAGTATACCAAACGGTGCATGAGCTGGCCTCCCAGATGCGCGCCAACCCCGAACCCGTTTTGCTCGAGTGCCGTACCTTCCGCATGCGCGGCCACGAAGAAGCCAGCGGCACCAAATACGTGCCCAAGGAATTAATGGAACACTGGGATAAGCGCGACCCGGTAAGGAATTATGAGCAGTGGCTGATGAAGGAAGGTATACTCACCGAAGCGCATCGCGACAACATCAAAAAGGCTATCAAAGCCGAGATAGAAGCGGGATTAAAAGTGACGTTTGAACAACCGTCGGTGGAATCGGACGTAAGCCGCGAACTTGCCGACGTATACGCCCCCTGGGAGCAGACCCCTACCCCGCCCGCATCGGCTGCGGCCACCGAAAAGCGCTTTGTCGACGCCATCAGCGACGGCATGCGGTTGGCCATGCGCCGCCACGATAACCTCGTATTGATGGGGCAAGACATCGCCGATTACGGCGGCGTTTTCAAGATCACCGACGGGTTTGTCAATGAATTTGGCAAAGACCGCGTGCGCAATACGCCATTGTGTGAAAGCGCCATCCTGGGCATTGGGCTGGGACTTAGCCTCAAGGGCTTCAAAGCCATGGTAGAGATGCAATTTGCCGATTTTGTGACTTGCGGCCTAACCCAAATCATCAATAACCTGGCCAAATTGCACTATCGCTGGGGCCAGAATGCCGATGTGGTAGTGCGTATGCCTACTGGCGCAGGCACCGGCGCCGGGCCCTTCCATTCACAAAGCAACGAAGCCTGGTTTACGCATACGCCGGGGCTAAAAGTGGTATATCCTGCCACCCCGTATGATGCCAAAGGCTTGCTACTGGCCAGCTTTGAAGACCCCAACCCCATCATGTACTTCGAGCACAAAGCCCTTTACCGCAGCGTATCGGAAATGGTGCCCGACGACTACTATACCGTCGAAATCGGCAAAGCCCGCACTGCCCGCGAGGGCGTCGAGCTGAGCATCATCACCTACGGCATGGGCGTGCATTGGGCCTTGAAAGCAGCAGAGGAAATGGGCATCGATGCTGACATTGTCGACTTGCGCACTTTGCTGCCGCTCGACTTTGCAGCAATCGACGCTTCGGTGAAGAAAACCAACCGGGCGCTCGTGCTTCATGAAGACACCCTGATGGGGGGCTTTGGCGGTGAAATAGCGGCCTACATTTCTGAACACCTATTCGAATACCTCGATGCGCCAGTACTGCGGGTAGCCAGTTTGGATACCCCTATACCATTTGCCACGGAACTTGAGAAAATATTTTTACCGACCGACAGATTGCGCGAGCAACTTTCCCGGTTGGTGTCCTATTGAACCAAATCTTGACGGAAAGGCGCCTTTTTAACCATAAAAGGCGCCTTTTTTTATTTGTCAGGTTTTTATCTGTCCAATTTACTTGCCTTGTATCTTATATTTAATTACATTTGCATGGGTTCAGTTTTGATTGGCTAAAATCTCTCCCCCCAAGATTAGGGGAAATCTACATCCATTAAATTCAACGGCTGCATTAGCGCTTGTTTGTAGTTTCATTAATGAACTACAAGCGGTAAATTCCTCTTTTGTTTGTATCTTTGCCATCCAAACAAAAGCAAGGTATTATGGACTTAAAGCACCTGGTTGCCGTGAGTGGTTTGCCCGGCATTTTTCGCATGGCGGCCAACCGCGCCAATGGCATGATCATTGAAGACCTGACCAACGGCAAAAAAATATTTGTGCCGGCTCGAAAACACCAATTCACCCCTCTGGAGTCGACTGGCATCTATATTGACAATGGCGATACCACTGAATTGGAAAAAGTATTCCAAAACATGATGGATAACGCCGAAAAAACACCCCCCATCAACCCTAACGCCAGCCCTGAAGAACTTCACCGGTATTTTAGCGTGATACTGCCCAATTACGACCGCGATCGCGTACATACCGGCGATATTAAGAAAGTCATTAAATGGTATAATATCTTGGGTGAAACCGGACTTTTAACCCAAACGCCCGCGCAGGAAGAAAGCGAAACCGAAGAATAGTCTTGTCAGGTATCGCTGTAGCTTGAGCCTCAAAGCTCGAAAGCTCATTCCTTCGAAGGCGGAAGGTAAGGGTTGCTCAACAAAACGACTATGACTACTACAGCGATACCACAGCCTCGGCAGTTTAATTTTTGCCCAAAGATTTTGAGCTTTCACTTTGGTCGGAGCTGCAACCTTATTACGAGGAACTCCTCAACCGGCCTGTCAGTTCGGTGGCTGAGCTGGAGAAATGGATTCTCGATCACAGCGAACTCGACGCCATGATCAGTGAAGACTTCTCTTGGCGATATATCCGGATCACAAGCGATAGCAGGGATGAAACAGCGAATGCCCAATACCAGTATGCAGCCCAGGAGCTAGTACCTCAGATTACAGCCTATGACTACAAACTCAACAAAAAACTGGCCGATTGTCCTTTCCTAGAACAACTCGACCCCGCGAAATACGCCATTCATATTCGCAACGCAAGAAACACCATAGCGCTTTTTTGCGATGAAAATATCCCCCTGGTCACGGAGGTTCAACTCAAATCAAAAGAATACGGCCGCCTTTTTTCCGAGATGACCGTGGGTATCAACGGCGTACAAATGACCCTCCAGAAGGCCGGCGCGCTGTTGGAAGAAACCGACCGCAAATATCGCGAGACGATTTACCATAAAATAAACCAGCGCATCTTGCAAGATACAGAGAGCCTCGAAGAGCTCTTTGACGAGATGCTGCGCCAACGCCACCTTATTGCCCGCAATGCCGGGTTTGATAACTTCCGCGACTATCGCTTTCAATCGCTGGGCCGCTTTGATTATTCGGCTGACGACTGCCTTCGCTTTCACGATGCGATAGAATTTGAGGTTCTCCCCCTGCTCGACGAGCTCAACGAGCATCGCCGCCAACTACTGGGTTTGAAAACCCTGCGCCCCTGGGATCTCAACGTGGATACCTGCGGCCAACAACCGCTTCGCCCCTTTGATAACGCCCAGGAACTCACCGAAAAAACCATCACTTGCTTATCGCGATTGCACCCTTATTTCGGCGAGTCTATCCAAATGATGTGGGGAAAAGGGCATCTCGATATTGAATCGCGCATGGGTAAACGCCCCGGCGGTTACAATATGCCGCTACATCTTACCGGGGTACCTTTTATTTTTATGAATGCCGCCAACTCGGTAAGCGATATGCGTACCCTGCTGCACGAAAGCGGCCATGCCATACACTCCCTGCTCACCCACGAACACCAGCTCAGTTCTTCCAAACGCGTGCCCTCTGAAGTAGCCGAACTGGCAGCCATGGCTATGGAATTATTTACCATGGATCATTGGGATATCTTTTTTAACAATGAAGAACAATTGCGAAGAGCCAAAATAGGCCAGTTGGAGAATGTGCTCAAAGTATTGCCCTGGATTGCTACCATTGACCAATTTCAGCACTGGATTTATACTAATCCCGACCATACGCGCGAAGCCCGCAAAGAGAAGTGGATGGAGGTATTGCACCACTTTAGTTCCAAGCTGGTAGACTATTCCGGGCTGGAACACTACCTCGAGTATTTGTGGCACAAGCAATTACATATTTTCGAGGCGCCGTTTTATTTCGTAGAATACGGCTTTGCGCAGCTTGGCGCTATTGCCTTATGGAAGCAATACCGCGAAAATCCCCAGGAGACCATCCAAAATTATATCAACGCCTTGCAACTCGGTTATACCAAGCCGATCAATACTATTTACCAAGCAGCCGGAATATCTTTCAATTTCTCGCGTGAATACGTGCGCGAATTGGGCGCTTTTGTAAAATCTGAATTGATGGGGCTACTTTGACGCAAAATTTTGCGTCTCTACTTGTATCTTTGCGCCACAATTCTCCTGTCTGCTATGTACAAAGGAAAAAAGGTAGTGGTTGTGCTGCCCGCTTATAATGCCGCACTTACCCTCGAAAAGACGTACAACGAAATCCCTTTTGATCTGGTTGATGAAGTAATCCTCTGTGATGACGCCAGCAAGGACAACACCGTAGAGCTTGCCCGCCATTTAGGGATTACGCACATTATTGCCCATGAAAAAAACAAAGGGTACGGTGGCAACCAAAAATCGTTGTATAATAAGGCGCTCGAATTGGGCGCTGATGTAGTAATTATGCTTCACCCCGACTACCAGTATACTCCCAAATTAATACCTTCGATGGTCAATATTATCGGCGAAGATCTGTATCCGGTGGTACTGGGCTCGCGTATACTGGGTAAAGGCGCACTGGCCGGGGGCATGCCGATGTATAAATATCTGGCTAACCGTTTCCTGACCCTCACCCAGAATCTGTTGGTTAATTATAAATTGTCGGAGTACCATACCGGCTACCGCGCTTTCAGCAGGCACGTACTGGAAAATATCAATTTTAATGAAAATTCGGACGACTTCGTTTTCGATAACGAAATGCTATCCCAGATTATCTATGCCGATTTTGCGATTGCCGAGGTAACCTGTCCCACCAAGTATTTTAAAGAAGCCTCCTCCATCAACTTTACCAGGAGTATGCGCTACGGATTGGGCGTACTGAGGGTATCATTCAGCCATTTGTTGCAAAGACTCGGCTGGTGGCGCTTTCGCAAGTACGAAAAGCCGGCCAGGTAGGTTCCCTCCTGGTATTGGTTTGTTTTCTCCTATTGTTGCTGCAGGATCTTACGGGCTACATAAATAGCGGCGAGCAGTAGGGTATAAGTTAAAGTTGCAGTCATCATAAGGGCATCAGCTCATTTTTGGAAAAATTCTTCTTGTTGGTATGTAGACCTAAAGTTCCGAAAAAATGCTTTTCGGCGTTTATCAAATACAAATCTGGCAATCCGGATGACAATTTATGACGAAATGCCGGATTTTTGACAAAAAAAATCGACGAACGGTATTGCACGGTGTTTTTGCGCGCCTTCAGCCCGAGGTTTCAACCTCGGGCTGAAGGCATCCGGGGTTGAAACCCCGGGGTGAAGATATTATTGGCCGATGAGTTGGTCATAGATGCCTAAAATATCGGCATTAGTTTCCACCGCTCTCGCTGCTTCGAGGGCGGTTTTAATGAGGGCCAATTGGCCGGCGATTTCCTGTTTGACCGCGTCGTTATCTTCCGCATTAGAGCGACGCAAAAATTCACCACGCATTTCCACCAGCGCCCTTACGGCTGCAACGCGCTGCCATATCGTTTTATTCATATCGACGCCCACTGATTTTAGCTTGTCAATGGCTGCCACTATCACTTCGGGGCCGCCTGATACGGCCAGACTCTGGTAACCGCTAAAGAAAGTAAAAGCGCTCATGCCGTCAACTTTGTCGAGCCTGCTTTCAAAAAAAGGCATATACTGGGCATCGCCACTGGTGAGGTATACTTCTCCGACGGCATCAAGCATATCACTGTTTTCTTCTTTTTCAAACTGCCGAGCCAGCGGTAGGGCGCTTTCTTTATCCATTTGGTTGAGCAGTCTTAGCGCAGTAGACAACACATAATAAGATTGTTCTTTTTGCATGGTTGTCTTGGCTACAGCGACGGCCTCCGTATCTCCTATCTCCATTAACTTATTGAAAGCCATATTTCGCACCTGCGAATGCGGATCACCGGCGGCCATTTGCCTGACGAGGGCAACGGTATTTTCATCCATGTCTTCTTCCAGCAGGTTTTCCATCGAAGCTGCCCGGATGACCCAAAACGGGTCTTTTAGCGCGGCTTTAACCACACCTCTCGAATCTTTGTTTTCGCTTTCAAGTACACTCATCAGCGCCTCCATACGATCCATAAAGCGCGGGCCGTATTTGTATTGCCATACCATTTCGGCTTCGGTTTTGTTGTCTTTGCGTTCGGCGAGTATGACCCGTTCGGCATCAAAGATGATAAAAGCGGGTTGGCGATCCACTTTATAGGAGAAGGTCTGTTCGCGTTGCATCATCACTTCGTGAACGCGTTTGGAAGAACCGTCGGTAAAATAAATATCTATAGCTACAGGCAATTCGAAAACAGCCGGCATCATATCGGGTGATTGGGTTTGGGCTACCGTGACGGTAGCTTCGCTTGTGGCGGCTTCGTAGCCGTAGGAGACTTCGAGTTGGGGATGCCCTTCGCGCAAGTACCATTGGTTGAAAAACCAGTTGAGGTCTTCGCCGGTCACCTCTTCGAATGCCAGTCGCAGGTCGTGTACCTCTGCGGCTTTAAATTGGTTGCGGTTGAGGTATAGCTTGAGTGCGGCAAAAAACGCGTCGTCGCCCACGTGGTTGCGCAACATATGCAAAACGAGGCCGCCCTTGTTGTAGCTATGGGCGTCAAACATATCCTCTTTGTTTTCGTAGCTGAAATGTATAAGGGGGTGAATGCCGCTGCGGGAAGCGTCGAGGTAGCCGCCGAGTTCTTCCCACAGGTGGTAATCGGCAGCGTCTTTGCCGTATTTGTGTTCCAGCCACAGGTATTCGCTGTAATTGGCGAATCCTTCGTTGAGGGTCAGGTTGGCCCAGCTTTCGCAGGTCACCAGGTCGCCAAACCATTGGTGAAACATCTCGTGGGCAACGATTTTGTCGTTGGTGAGTTCGTCGATCAATTCGCGGCTATGGCGTTGCACAAAATCGCCAAAGACAACGGCGGTGGTATTTTCCATAGCGCCCGACACATAATCGCGAACGACTACCTGTGCGAATTTGGACCAGGGGTATTTTACACCCACCTTTTTAGAAAAGAAGCCGAGCATTTCGGGCGTATGGGGAAAAATGGCGCGGGCGTCTTTTTCGTAGGCCGGCTCTACATAATAGTCTACATCGATGCCCTCCCATTTGTCTTTTACCACAGCATATTCGCCGATGGCCATCATAAACAGGTAGGGGGCGTGTGGAAGATCCATTTTCCAGTAGTCGGTACGGGTGCCGTCGTTATTTTTTTTAGAAGATACCAACACCCCGTTGGAGAGGGTTTTAAATTTTTCTTCTACCGTAATGTACATTTCCTGTGTAGTGCGCTCATTGGGTTTGTCGATAGTGGGAAACCAGCGCGAATTCCACTCGGTTTCTCCCTGCGTCCATATTTGGCGGGGTTTACCGGGTTCTTCCTCCCTGGGATTGATAAAAAACAAACCCTTATCGGAGGTAATGGCTTCGCTGCCGCCGGTAGCCGACGGGGTGGCGGTATATTCCAGGTAGAGGTTATAGGTTTGGTCCCTGGTATAGGTTTTACCCAACTGGATGGTAATAGCATCTCCGCTGTACTCGAATACCAGGGGTTTACCTTCGCCTTCCATGGTTACTTTGTGAAATTCGAAGCCTTTGGCATCAAGCGTGACTTCGGTAGTCGGGTAAAAATAGGGTTTGAGTTTAAGCGTAGCTTTTCCCAATACCTTTTCTTTCGACCAATCGAAACGCAAATCGAGTTTGGTATGCAACAAATCGTGTTCGCGCCGGGCTGTTTCGTTGTAATTGGGCAGGGTGTAGGTCACCTGGTAATCCTCCGCAGAAACGCCGGTTTCTTCTTCGCCCACGCCTTCCCACATATCGGGGGTTACTTCCAGCGTATCGAGTGAACGTTGTTCAATAGCGACATCTTCGGTTACCGGTGCGGGGGCGGTGCGGGTAGTACTTTTCTGGGTAGTTTTACAGCCTGCCGTTAAGATCAACAGCGCCGCAAGAATAGGAAGCAACGACTTCATAAAATATCAGATTAAAACGGGTGAATAACAAAACGTCCCTGGCGACAAGGATTAGCGATGATGACGAAGCACAAAAGGAGGGTCGATAAAAGCAGCATAACCTTAGCTGATGGGGTTTGCCGCCACTACATCTTGTAAGAACTCTTCCAGATATTCATTAAATTGCAGGGGATGTGCCATCATAGGAGCATGACCGCATCGGTCCAAAATATATAACCTGGAATTTGGAATCAACTCGTGAAATTTCTCTCCCACAAAAGCGGGGGTTACCGTGTCGTCTTTGCCCCATACCAGCAAAGTCGGGGCTTTAATCCGGTGAAGCGTATCGGCCAGATTGTGCCGAAGCGCCGATTTTGCCGTAGCAATAATGCGGATAGCTTTATTGCGATCATTCACAATATCAAATACTTCATCCACCAATTCCTTGCTGGCCACGGTGGGATCGTAAAAAGTCGCAGCTGTTTTGCGTTGAATGAATTCGTAGTCACCGCGTTTGGGGAAACTGCTGCCCATGGCGCTTTCAAAAAGCCCCGAACTACCGGTTAGTATGACCGATTTCACTTTTTCGGGGTGAGCCAGCGTGTATAGTAACGCGATATGGCCTCCCAGTGAGTTGCCCAGCGCATGCACTTTGTCGTAGCCTTTGTAGTCCACAAACTCAGCCACATGGTCAACAAGCCCAGTGAGCGAGACCTTGCGAATGGGCAGTTCAAAAATCGGGAGTATAGGTACAATTACATTGTACGATTTGGAGAAGTTTTGATAATTCCTTCGAAATTACTAAGGGCGCCAAACAAACCGTGCAAAAGCAACAGATTTTCCTCACCGCCTTTAGTCTCGATGTACTTGAATTTACCTTCCTGGTTTATCGCGTAGTCCATTTACAATAGCAGCTATTAGACAATTTAGCATTCGCATTCACAAAAATATACTTTTTGGCCTATAGTTCAACACTAATCAAATTGAGTCGCTCGCTTCTCTGTAAACTACTGCCAACATGACCTGTCCGACTGCCCTTAGTGTAAGGGGGTCTATGATGCGCATATCGTCATTATGCGTATGCCAATGAGCGCCAAAGCCCGTTTCCGTTTGATCCGGGCGATTGATAATGTCGATCATTTTGATACCGGCGATGGTATTTACAAAAAAATGGTCGTCTGTAACGCCTCCGCCGTCAGCCTCCACAAAATAGTTACTATAACCCATATTTTGCGCTAGTTTCCATACCTTTTCCACTACTTCGGGCGCAAAACGCATGGAGTAGCTTTCTTTTGGGAAACGCGCACCTTTTGCGCCTACCATATCGAGTAATATACCGTATCGCGGGCGATAATTGCCAGCGTGCAGATTGCGCGACCAATATTGCGATCCCAAGCCCCACGAATACACGCTTAGGCGCTGTTCTTCTTCATTGGCATATTCTTCTTTGCTCTCGCCATAGTCTTCGGCGTCAAACAAGACAATATCTACGCCCAGGTCGAGTGGGTTGGCCTGCAACTGGCGGGCAAGCTCCAGCAACACGCCTACGCCGCTTGCGCCGTCGTCGGCGCCCAACACGGCTTCGTTGCGTCTTTCCTGGTTGATCGGCGAATCGGCCATAGGGCGCGAATCCCAGTGCGCCGCCAATACGATGCGGTTGCTGTTGTCCGGATTGTATTGCGCTATGATGTTAGTTGCTTTGAGTACCTCGCCGGTGTAGGCTTTGGCTTCAAATGATTGTTCGATGACGGTAGCGCCGTAAGCTTTGAATTTGCTTACCAACCACTCGCGACAAGCTTTGTGCGCTTCACTGTTGGGCACCCGTGGGCCAAAAGACACCTGCTTTTCTACAAACGCAAACGCCGAGTCGCGGTCGAAACGCGGTACGGCCACCGTTTTCGGCGGTGCGCTGGTTTCTTCTGCTTTGTCGCTTTTGCAGGCGTTTAGACCCAGGGTTATCAAGATTGCAAGGATAAAAAACTGTGATTTCATATACCGGTTGTCTGTTGTCAGTTCTCAGTTCTCTGTTCTTTGTTGTCGGGTTAAAGAACGGACAACAGATAACCGAGAACAGAGAACAAGATTCACTAAGAATTAAAATGCCTCCACCCCTGTGCTTTTAGTGGGTGAATATTCCCGCCTTTGGTATGCAGGGTCAATCCTTCAGATTGGGGTACAATTTCGCCCATTATATAAATATCGGGCAGGTATTTGATTTTTTCTATATCCCCGGGGTCGATGGTAAATAGCAGTTCGTAGTCTTCACCGCCATTCAAGGCGCAGGTGATGGGGTCGAGGTTAAATTTGAGCGCCATCAGCTGGGCATCGGGGTGGATGGGCACGCCGCTTTCTTCGATAAACGCCCCCACGCCTGAGTCCTGGCAGATATGCATCAGGTCGGAGGCTACGCCGTCAGACACGTCGATCATGGCGGTGGGCACCAGTTTATTTTGGGCGAATAGCTCGACCATATCCTTGCGGGCTTCGGGTTTTAGTTGTTTGCCGATGAGGTATTGCTGGTCTTCCAGGTCGGGTTGCGTTTCGGGGTTAGACAGGTAAAGTTGCTTTTCGCGCTCCAATATCTGTAGCCCCAGGTAGGCCGCGCCCACATCGCCGGTGATGCATACCAGGTCGCCTACACGCGCGGTGTGGCGGTAGGTCAGCTTGTCTTTTTCGCCCTGACCGATAGCGGTTATGCTGATAATTAATCCTTTTAGGGAAGAAGACGTATCTCCACCCACCAGGTCGACGCCGTAGGCCTGGCAAGCTGCTAACATGCCTGCGTAGAGTTCGTCGAGGGCTTCTACCGAAAAGCGGTTGGAAATGGCTATCGACACCGTGATCTGCTGAGGCTGCGCATTCATGGCGTATATATCCGACAAGTTGACTACTACGGCTTTGTAGCCCAGGTGTTTGAGCGGCGTATACATCAGGTCGAAATGGATACCTTCTACCAGCAAATCGGTAGATACCACGGTGAGATAGTTGCCGTTATCGATCACGGCAGCGTCATCGCCAACTCCTTTGAGGGTAGATGTATTTTGAAGCTTGATGCCTTTGGTAAGGTGCTCGATCAGGCCGAATTCGCCCAGGTCGCTAATATTGGTACGCGGGGTGGATGCTTGTTCTGACATGGTGGTTTTTTTGGTAAGCGATTAACAACCCATCAGGTCGGGTTGAAAAGCGGGAACTTTTGACATAGCCTGGCGAAGGGCTTCCTGGCCGGTTTCGCTGAGGGCGGTGAGGGGCAAGCGCGTTTCGCGGCTGCAAAAGCCCAGTATCTCCAGGGCGCCTTTGATGCCGGCAGGATTGCCTTCTGCGTATAAATGGGGATGTACGTCGAGTAGGGCTTCGTTAAGGCGGCGCGCCGTGGCCATATCGTTGCGCAGCGCGGAGTCTACCATGCCGGAAAAATGGGCGGGGTAGGCGTTGGCGATCACCGAAATGACGCCGTCGGCGCCGCAGCCCAGCAAGGGCAGCGTAAGGGGGTCGTCGCCCGACAATACCAGCAGGTGATCAGGCTTGTGTTTCATTATTCGCATGCCCTGCACGAGGTCGCCGGAGGCTTCTTTTACTGCGATAAATTGGGGACTGGCATTTGCCAGGCGGAGTATGGTATCGCAAGTTACGTTAGAGGCCGTCCTCCCCGGCACGTTGTATATTATAATAGGCAGGGTGAGGCATTAGCCACCTCCATATAGTGTCTGAAGATGCCCTCTTGAGTGGGTTTATTGTAAGCGGGGCTGCTCGACATAATTGCCGCTACCCCATCCAGGTTGAATTGGCAGATATTGTCAACCAGCCGGGCTGTATTATTATCGCCAAAAAAGCCTGCCACGATAGGAAGCCTGCCGGCTGTAGCTTTTATCGTAAAATCGAGTACCTGGCGGCATTCCTGGGGAGTAAGCCCAATAGCTTCGCCGGTAGTACCAAGGCACACCAGGTAGTCGACGCCGCCGGTTATCACGTGTTCGATAATGCGTTCCAGCGCGGCGTAATCTACCGATTTGTCGTCGTAGCGAAAGGGAGTAACGAGGGCTACACCCGTCCCTTTAAACTTGGGCTGGTTCATGCTTTGTATTCGTCTTCTTCAGTAACTGTTCGACCTGCCTGATGAACTGTTTGAGATCATTGTCAGCGGGCATATCAATCATAACGTCGAAACAATACGTATGGTTGGTGTAGGGGCCTACCTTGAGGTGGGCGGTCGACATGGCTGCAATATATTCGAGCCAGGGTTGTTGGCCCGGAGGCATCATGAGCAGCACATCAATAGGTTGTGCGAGGAATTCGTCGACGGCCTTGCTTTTGGGGCGAAGAGCCCAGTCGAGTTGTTTTTGAGAAAAACAGGGGAAGGCAAATTCGCCGGTATCAGGATGGCCTTCGAGATAACCCAGCATCCTGACGCGTTTGTTGCGGCTGCGCAATTCGTCGGCGTATTGCATCACTGCGCTGCGGGCAGTCAGCGACGACGCATCGAAGAGCAGACCCACGGTTTGCGCCGAATCGAGATTGACGGGTTTGCGCTCCCTGCGCAGTTTGGCCAGCTGTTGAGACAAAAAGCGTTGGTGAAAGAAAGATTGGATATTCCTCCAGCTCATTGGTTTACTTTTCCTTTTTCGGTGCATCCGAAGGTTCGGTATCATAAACGCCCATATTGGCGTATTTATTGATACGGGCCTCTATTCTTTCATCCGGATCCATTTCCTGCAATTCGGTCAGTGCCTTTTTGATCTGTTTCTTCAGCAGTTTAGCCATTTCCTCCGAGGCTGCATGGCCGCCCCCGACGGCTTCTTTGATAATGCCCTCGATGAGTCCAGAACTCGAACATGTCATCTGCGGTTAGCTTGAGAGCTTCGGCGGCTTGTTCTTTATAATCCCAACTATGCCAAAGGATAGAAGAGCACGACTCGGGAGAGATCACCGAATACCAGGTATTTTCGAGCATATACACGCGGTCGCCGAGCCCGATACCGATAGCGCCGCCCGAGGCGCCCTCGCCGATCACCACGCACACAATGGGCACGCGCAGTTGAGCCATTTCGAAGAGGTTGCGGGCGATAGCTTCTGCCTGGCCGCGTTCTTCGGCTTCGAGGCCGGGGTAGGCGCCCGGGGTGTCAATCAGTGTGATTACGGGGAAGTTAAAGCGCTCGGCGAGTTTCATCAGTCGCAGCGCCTTGCGATACCCTTCGGGGTTGGCCATACCGAAATTGCGGTATTGGCGCATTTTGGTATTGATTCCTTTCTGGTGGCCGATGATTACCACGGTTTGACCTTCAAAGCTGGCCAGGCCGCCCACGATGGCTTTATCGTCCTTCACACAGCGGTCGCCGTGCAATTCGATAAACTTCTTGCACATCTGGCTGATATAATACAGCGTATAGGGGCGTTCGGGGTGGCGGGAGAGTTGCACCTTTTGCCAGCCGGTAAGATTGCTATAGATCTCTTTGCGGGTATTCCGAATCTTGGTTTCCAACTCGCGCATCATCTCCGTCACGTCCACGATACCTTCTTCTCCTACCTGCTTAATCTTGTCGAGCTGTTCGTACAGTTTCTCTAAGGGTTTCTCAAACTCCAGGAAGACCATAGACTACAGGATTTAGGTCACATGTTTACTGCAATGTCCGAGCGGCAAAGGTAGCAATTCGGCGGCAGATTTTTTTTGATAATTTTTTTTGATAAACCTTGCGCGATTTCAAATAGCGATTTACCTTTGCATCCGCTTGATGTAGATCGGGCGGTTAAAGGTTCGGTAGTTCAGTTGGTTAGAATACCTGTCCCGATCACAGTCCAGAGGGTCGCGGCCCCTACGCCCCGCTGAAAGGGCGCGGGCCCCCCCCACCCTGGGGCCCACCCAAAACCACTCACAAAAAAAACCCCCCCCAGGGAAAAGCCCCCCCCCGGGCCCACCCCGCGCCCCCCGGGAGGGGGGGCCCCCCCCGGCCCGGCCCGCCCCCCGCCCCGGCCCAACCCCCCCCCAAAAAAAAACAGGCCCAGGAAAAGGGGGGGGGAAAAAAGCGGCAAGGGAAGGGGGGGGGGAGAAAAGGGCGGGGAGAAAAGGGAGAGAGAAAGAAAAGGAAAAAAGTGGAAAGGAGAGAGAGGGGGGGGGGTGATTGTTTTGACCACCAAATTATAGGGTTAGTATAAGTATCCCGGAAGGGGCAGTTGGTTAGATACCTGACAGATCGGGAGGGTCGCGGGTTCGAGTCCTCCCGATCAACGATCGGGGCAAGCTGTCCGGACCGCTAAAAGGCTCCAACTTTGTTGGGGCCTTTTGCATTTATCCTTCGCGCCGCCAAGTTTTGGGCATGACCTAAGCTCGGGCGCGAAGGATAATACCGCAAAGCCGGAAAAGTTATGCTCATAACTTGACGGCGTGCGGTATATATTTATTACACCCAAAATCACACCCTAATGAAAACAACCCTCTATTCTGTCTACATCCTCCAAAGCGAGATGGACGGCTCCTACTACGTCGGCTCTTCTGCCGATCCTGTCGACCGCTCCACCATCGCCTCCGACCCAAAAATCACGTCGAACATCTCCTCGTCAATGCTACTCTGGCGCAGTTGGTGGTAGGTCAGGTTGAGGTCGTTCAGCAGGTCTTTGATATTCTTTTCGGCACGTTGCATGGCGGCGAGACGGCTGGCGTTTTCGCTCGTCAACGATTTGGCGCTGGCCCGGAACAGCGTCACGAACAGGTACTCCCGAATCAACGCTTTCAGGGTCAACGACGTGCCATTCACCGCTTCGGGTTTTTTTTTGGTCGGCCAGCTTTTAATACCCAATCCCTTTATCCAAACTTCGTCGAGCGGAAGAAAACGCAGGCGAATCGGGCCATAAACCGAACCTTCCTGCGGGCGATTGTAGTATAGGATTATTTCGGAAACCTCTCCACTTTCAAAGGCTTTTTCGATGTCGAGGAGCAACTGCCCCACCAGCGGCGTAACCCCTTCCACGGTGTTCGGCACTTCAAATTGCTTGGAAGGTGGCAACCCCAAATCTTCGAGCCGGGCCTGAACGGAGCCGCCCACAACCCAGACTATTTTTTCACCCGGCATTTTCTCCAAATCCCCTGCCACGTAATGGCAAAGCACGTCGTTGAACTGGCCGACCAAGCCCTGCCCCGCACCGAAAACAATGGCTGCGGTTTTGCCAGGTTTGTTCGACTCTGGCCGCATCCATTCATTCGTTTGACCCACGCAAACAAATAAGCCCAGCTTGATGGTTTGATAATAATCTTCAAGCGACAGCACTGCTTTTTCGTACTGGTTGATGCTGGAAGCGGACAGCGCCTTCATGGTTCGGACGACGGAACTGAGTTCCTTCGCCATCTCCAATTTGTGCCCCAAACTTTCCAGCGTATCTTTCATTCGGTGGCTTGTTTAAAAGGTAAAAGCGTTTTCGTGCAAAGCGCCAACACCGCCTGCAAGTCCGTTTCACTCAATTTTTTATCCGAAAAAAAAGCCTGGTGAACTGCTTCGGAAAGTTCTCCAGTCGCTCCCCGCAAGGCAGTTTCCGCTTCCTTCATTTTTGCCAAAGGCACTTCGTCAAAAAGGCCGTTGTTCAGCGCCACCAGCAACACTATTTGCTCGGGAACGGGCACTGGTGCCTGCTCGGGTTGTTTCAGCACGGCCCGGATGCGCCTGCCGTGTTCAAGGATTTTCCGGGTGCGCTCGTCCAGCCGGGTGCCAAAACGGGCAAGAGTTTCGAGTTCTTCAAATTGTGCGTGGTCGAGTTTCAGGCCACTTGTCAAGCTGTGGTACACGGGCAACTGCGCCTTGTCACCCACCCGTGATACCGATTTGCCGATGTCAATGGCGGGCAGTACGCCCAGTTCGAACAGGGTTGGCGAGAGGTAAATCTGCCCGTCGGTGATGGAAATGAGGTTGGTCGGGATGTAGGCGGACATGTTTTGCGCCTCTGTTTCGACGATGGGCAGCGCCGTGAGCGAACCGCCGCCGCCTTCCTCTCGCAGGTGGGTGGCCCGTTCCAGCAAGCGGGAGTGGATATAAAAAATATCGCCCGGAAATGCCTCCCGACCTGGCGGGCGGCGCAGCAGCAGCGAAATCTCCCGGTACGAGCGGGCATGTTGCGTGAGGTCGTCATAGACAATCAGCACGTCCCGCCCTTTTTCCATGAAATATTCGCCCATGCTCGTGGCGGCATACGGGGCGATGTAGTTCAGCCCGGCGGGGTCGTTGCCTTCTGCCACCACGACGATGGTGTAGGCCATGGCGCCCCGTTCGGTGAGCGTGGCCACGACCTTCGCCACCGACGACGCCCGCTGCCCGATGGCGCAGTAAATGCAGAGTACGTTCTGGTCATGTTGGTTGAGGATGGTGTCAATGGCGATGGTCGTCTTGCCCGATTGGCGGTCGCCGAGTATCAGTTCCCGCTGCCCACGGCCCACGGGAATGAGCGCATCAATCACCTTGATGCCCGTTTGCAGCGGGGCGTTCACCGCCGCCCGCTTCATGATGGCCGGAGCGGGGCGTTCAATGGGCAGTCGTTTGGTGAAACTCACCGGGCCTGTCCCGTCCAGCGGTTTGCCCAGCGGGTCAATCACCCTGCCAATCAGTCCATCGCCGACGGGGGTGTCCATCACCCGGCCTGTCCGCTCCACTTTGTCACCAGCGTTCAGGTGCCAATAATTGCCGAGGAGCACCACGCCAATATCATTTTCATCGAGGTTAAAAGCGATGCCGTACAAGTCGCCGGTGAATTTCAGCAGTTCCTCAAAACCAGTGCCCGGCAGCCCCGTCACCCGTGCGATGCTGTTGAGCACCATGGCCACTTCGCCCACTTCCTGCAAGGCGAGTTGCGGCGAGAAGTCCTCCCGCTGCTGGCGCAATTCCGAAAACGCCTCGTCGTACAGTCCTTTTATCGGGTCATTTGACATGGCTTTCGGTTTTGGTTAAATTATTTTCAGGCGCCTCCGGAAATGCGGTGATTCGTTTTTCCAAAGCACCGAGGTATTCGGCGATGGTCCAGGCGATTTTGAAACCATTGGCGGACAGCTCGATGCCGCCCACTTCGTCAGGTGCGGTTCTGAACTGCAACTTGGTTTCTTTTCCGAGCAGTTTTGCGACAGCGCCCTTGATTCCTGTTTGTTGAGCAGCAGCCAGTTCGAAAGCACTGCTGACGGTCAATGGTTCTCCGGCGGGTTTGAGTGCGGCGAGCAATTGCGCTTTTTCCTCCTTGCCCATCGCCGCTATTTTTTCAATAAAAACGCCCGTAATCTGTGCTTCGAGGCTCGTCCCGGCAAGGTCGGTCAGCACCTTTCGGGCGATGTCGAAGACCTCCCGTTGGGCATGCCCCTTGAGGTCTTGTCTCTGGTTGGTCTGCTCGGTTTGCAGCGATTCTTGCAAGCGGGTGCGCAGTTCATCGGATTCCTTCCGGGCAGCTTCCGTCAGGCGCCGGCGCTCTGCTTCGGCTTCCTTTTGGGCTGTGGCTATCAGCGCATCCTTTTGTTGGGTTAAATCGTCATTCAGTTGCTGGTATTTCTGATGTTCGCCCTGCGCTTCCGATTGCTGTTTGGCGGCCTCCTCCAATTGCGCAGCAATTCGTTTTTCCCGCTCATCACTGGCGTTGAGGATGGGCTTGTACAGGAAGCGTTTCAGCAAAAATACCAGTATCAGGAAATTGACCACCTGCGCAATGACCGTGAACCAATCAATTAGCATGGTTTTGAGTTTTTATTGGGCAATGACATGGTTCCAAAATGGGTTCGCAAAAATCAGAATCATCGAAATGACGAAACAGTAGATGGCGATGGATTCAATCATCGCCAGGCCGACGAAAAGCGTCCGGGTGATGGTGGAAGCTGCGTCGGGCTGTTGCGCCAGCGAAGTCAATGCGGCTGCCACGGAGCGCCCCTCCCCGAGTGCCGGCCCGATGCAGCCGAGGCTGGTGGTGAGGCCTGCAGTGATGATGGAAATCATGGCAATGATGGTGGTATTATCCATTTTAATTGAATTTTAGTTGCTGTTTATTCTTCTCCTGTTTTCATAGCCGCAGCGATGAAAACGGCGGAAAGAATGCTAAAAATATAAGCTTGTACCATGCCGGTCAGCAGACCGAGCAGGCTCATGATTATCGGAAAAATAAGCGGGGTGATGGTCAGCAGAATAGCTAATATCATGGTACCGCTCATCATGTTGCCGAACAAACGGATGGCCATGGCCAGCGTCCTTGAAAATTCGCTGATGATGTTGAACGGCAGCATCAGCGGCGTCGGCTCGATGTAGGTTTTGAGATAACCCCCAAAACCTTGTTCCACAATGCCAAAGATGGGCACGGCCATGAACACGCAAATGGCCAAAGCTGTCGTGGTGGAAAGCGACCCAGTTGGCGGTTCGTACACAGGAAAAACGGTGAAAAGCGCTGCCATCACGATGAACAAAAACAGCGTACCCAAGAAGCCAATGTACTTTTCGGGGTGTTTCAGCCCCACGCCTTTTAGCTGCTCGAAGATGCCCAGCACGATGATTTCCAGCATGTTTTGCCAGCGGGAAATATGCACTTCGCTCTTGAGTCGCCGGGTGATGAGCCTTGCTCCAACAACCAAAACCAGCATCAGCACCCAAGTCCACACGATGGTGGCGTTGAGCTTGATGAAGCCGTTTTGCCAAAAAATTATTTCGTCTGGGCTTAGTCTCATTTTTATAGTTTATAAGGTTGATTTTATCAACTTTTCTTTCAGCCGCATGACCACAAACCTTGCGATGATAAAACCAATCAAGGCGGCCACCATACGCTCCCATTTCCCGCCGCTGGTGAAATAAAAACCTGTCAGCACGACCCCTGTTCTCACCAGCATGCTTCCCAAAAACCATACAGCCGGGTACTTGGCGGTCAGCCCTTTTTGGATGGTGTACCAAAGCCCGCCGAAGAAAAAGCCGCCGAGCAGTACGCCAGCCAGCAAAGTCAATATCCAGTTGAAAATCTCAGTTGTCATCGTCTTCCAGTTCTTTGTGTATGTCCTTGTTTTCTTTTTGTACCCAAAACCAGGCGTTGAAACAACCCAGTACCAACCCGGCCAGCAGGAAGGTCAGCGTCCACGAACGAACGCCGGGGAAGCGGCCATCCAGCCAATGCCCCAACCATGCTCCCGCCAAGGCAGGCACCACCACCGACCAGCCGACCAGCCCAAACATGCCGAGCCCAGCCCAAACGCTACGTTTGTCCTTTTTTCTGGCCCTGAGCTTCAGCGCCTCTTTTGCGCTGACTTCTCTGCTCAGGTCTGATTGCTCTTTTTGGTGGTCATCGTCCATTAATTATTGCTGTTTTAAAAGTAAACCGCCGCACAAAATTGCTTTCCAGCTTCGCCAACGTTGAACTCAGTTCTTGCTCCTTCTCGCCTGTTTTCAAAAATTCCTCTTCCACGGCTTTGTGCAACTTGCCCAAATCTGCCCCGCCAATCGCATTCCGGACGGAGACGACCACCTCCTGCCCCGTTTTTATCAACACGCCCTCGTCCACTGCGATGAAAACTTCGCCTTCCGTTTCCGTTTCAAAAGTCAATATGCCGGGGGCCAATGCCGCCACGCAATCCAGCCGGTTGGGCAGCAGCCCGAACGAACCTTCGCGGGTTTCGGCCACGATGCGCTTCACCCCTTGCTTTTCAGCAAAGACCCGAAATGGGAGGAGGATTTTGAGTTGCATAGTGACAAATTCCATGTTGGTTAAATTTTCTTCACTTCATCCACGGACCCAATCATATAAAATGACTGTTCCGGGTAGTCCATGAACTCGTCCTGTAAAATCCGCTCGCAGCCGTTGAGAGCATCTTCGAGCGATACCATTTTGCCGGGTATTCCGCTGAATTGTTCGGTGGAAAAAAACGGTTGCGTGAGAAAGCGCTCCAGTTGGCGGGCACGCACAACCACTTTTCGGTCATCGAGGGACAACTGCTCCAAGCCCAACATGGCGATGATGTCTTTCAATTCTTCGTATTGGGCGAAGGTGCGCCTGATTTCCTGCGCAATGCCATAATGCCGCTCGCCGACGATGCCGGGTGTGGCCATTTTTGAGTTGGATTGCAGCGGGTCAATGGATGGGTAAAGCCCCTCGCTCGCCCGCTTGCGGGACAAAACGATGGAAGCGGACAGGTGCGAAAAAGTGTGCACGGCGGCAGGGTCGGTCAGGTCGTCGGCGGGTACGTAAACGGCTTGGATGGACGTGATTGCACCCGTATCTGTGTTGGAAATGCGCTCTTCGAGTTGCGCCAAATCAGAGGCCATGGTCGGTTGATAGCCTAGTCGAGAGGGCATTTGCCCCATCATCCCGGAGACTTCCATGCCCGCCTGGATGAAGCGGAAAATGTTGTCAACCAGCAACAGCACATCCCGGTGTTCGTCGTCCCGGAAATACTCGGCCATGGTCAACGCTGTGTACCCCACCCGGAAACGGCTGCCGGGCGGTTCGTTCATTTGCCCAAAAATCATGGCCATGTTGGGGAGTACGCCAGCTTCTTTCATGCTGGCGTAAAGCTCCTCGCCCTCCCTGCACCGCTCGCCGATACCGCAAAAAATGCTGACCCCTTTTTGCTTGCCCACCACGTTGTGAATCATCTCGGTGAGCAGCACGGTTTTCCCCACGCCTGCGCCGCCGAACAGGCCGGCCTTACCGCCCCGCTCCAGTGGTGTAAGCACGTCAATGACCTTGATGCCCGTTTCAAAAACTTCGGATTTTGCGGAGCGACGACCCAATGGCGGCGGAGGCTGGTGGACGGAGCGCCACATCACATCTGTCACGGCTGCGTCGGTGTCAATTGCTTGGCCAAAAACATTGAACATTCTGGAAAGGACGCCTTTGCCGACAGGCGCCATGAGCGGGCCTCCCGTGTTTTTCACTTGCATGCCCCGGGCCAGCCCTTCGGTGGGTGTGAGGGCGATACCCCGCACCCGGTTGGCACTGAGCTGCGACTGAACTTCGATGGCGATTTGCCCATCCTCCCCTGCAGTCAGCAAGGCATAAATTGGGGGCAGACTTTTTTCGAAGCCAATGTCAACTACACTGCCACGAACGGAGATGACGACCCCATTAGGTGCGATGGCGATGTTATTTTCCAGCATTCGATAATTTTTATCTTTTTCAAGGCAAACAATTTTCACGGCTAATCCCTGTTCATGAGAAAGGCTGGCTCTAAATATACCCAAAATTCCGCAACATATCCTCCGGCTTCTGCACTGTTGCCCGAATATTTTTCAAACCACATATTTATCCCACAGCCCATAAGTTTCCTTTATGCCATTACCATAAGTCCCGATAAACTTGTGCTTACCACCCTAATGAAAACGTCCCTCTACTCCGTCTACATCCTCCAAAGCGAGATGGACGGCTCCTACTACGTCGGCTCTTCTGCCGATTTGTCGACCGCATAAAGGCTACACGGCAAGCAAACAGCCCTGGAAGTTGGTTTTTGTGCAATGGCTTGAGAATAAGACATTGGCCCAAATAATGGAGCGACACATAAAAGCTATGAAGAGCAGGAAATATCTGGAAGATTTGATCGGGTCTGTAGCTAATGGATGGGAGGAGAAAATCTGGGAGGCCCGGTAGTTCAGTTGGTTAGATTACCTGTCCCGATACCGGCGACGTTCGCCGGTATCGGGGTCGGCATATTCTATTCTTCCGAAGGTTCCATCATCTTGCCAAGGAATAACACGCCGTTGCTCTTGTTTTCCCTGATCAGGAAAATAAAGGGGCGGTTAAATGACACATACACGTATTGCGGCACTGACGTGGTTTCAATACCCACGATCGTGACGGCGGCAGCTTCGGTGCCCACTTCGTTTACTTCTACAAACGATTTGTGCTTGACCAGGCTGATGAACAGATTGTCGTCAGCGATATTGCTGAAATCGGCAAAGCCGGGGCGGAAGGCCAGGTCCATACCCATGGCGATAAGGTGATCGTTGAGCACTTTTTCGTATTCCATCTTAAAGCGGGGCATGTACATGACCACTTCCTGGTTGCTGAAGTTGTGCTGCCAGTCATTCCAGGCGCCACCCTGTAGGTCGTTGATGAGTTGGTCGAGCGAGTAATTTTCTTTGGGCAATAGCAACGACATGGAAAATACGGAATCGGCATAGGGCAGGTCGACGGCTTGTATTTTGTCGTTTTCAAAATAACGCATCTCCGCTTCGCCACCGTAATTCATCAGGTGAACGGGGACAGTGGTACCATCGGCTTTATAAAAATCGCCGGCAATGGTTTTGTCTTCGTCAAACTGTTTGCGCCATTCGCCTTTGAAATAAATGGCATTAATTAGGTACATGATGGCATCGGGCGATATTTCGTCGATGATGGTGGGGATTTTGCCTTTGGTTTTGTCATTCACCCAGCCGTTGAGGATGTTCACGGAATTGGGATCTTTAAAATCGAGCGGATTCACATCGCTATCGTAGAATTCCTGGTTGGTATTCAAAAACGGCACCTTTACGGGGTAGGTTTTTTCGTACCAAATAGAATTGGCGGGATACATCTGCACGTGCGGGTCGAGCAGGGGCAGCGCAGTAAGCACGTATTGATACGCGTTATTGATTTCGTCCATGCTCAGATCGAGGTATTCCATCGTGTTTTTCATACCCTCGCGCGTATCGCCGGCAGCCCCGTTGGCTGCCATCGACAAGGCGGTATTGATACTAAGGGGCGAAATGAATATGTTGTCATTGGGCTCTTCCTGATGTAATCGCTGAAACAGGTTGAAACCAAATTTGTTATTGGCAGCTACCAGTTCGCAAGCCACAGGGTTTTCCGCACAGCCGTAGTTGACGGGCGCCTGCGGCTGCGGCTGGTCGTTGTTTTGGCATTGTGTAAATAGCAACACGGCCACAAATCCGAGAATGGGTAATTTGCGCATGATGGGATGTTTTTCTTTGTAAGACGTAGTTGGCGCGGGGAAGGGTTGGGGTACAGTTGTCGGTTGTCTGTTGTCGGTTCTCTGTTCTCCGTTATCCGTTCCTTACCTTTGCCAGTTAATCATAAACAGAGAACAGAGAACAGAGAACAGAGAACAGAGAACAGAGAACAGAGAACAGAGAACAGAGAACAGAGAATCACCCCCGTTTAAACTCCCGCAAATTCGTAGAAATACTGAGGTGGTTTAGGCCGCCGGCGAGGTGATAATTGGTGCGGCCGTAATCGAGGCGGAATCGGTTGATCTTGATGCCCGCGCCGAAGGTGAAGCCGCTGAGGCTTCGGTAGTTATCCAGCGATAATTCTTTGCGCATGAGGTGGTTATAGCCGATGCGAAGGCGAAGGTTTTCCTTTTTACCCAATAAAAATTCTCCATTGAAAATGAAATGGCGGAACAGGTTGTCGAAAAACACGCTGGTTTCATTTTCTGAAGGAGGGTTTTCACCAAAAAAGAAGGGGTCTTCTTCCTTTGTGTTGGGATCGTCGTAGGTGATATTCCAACGTTGGAGGTGCTGGTAAATAATCGAAAAGCGGAAAGGCAGGTAGCGCAGTTTGCGCGACAAACCCAGCTGGACTTCAAAAGGCAGGGGTTCTTTGTCGCCGGGACTATAGGTAGCGAGTTGGCTGCCCAGGTTTTTAAAAACGATAGAAATCGTGGTACGCCCCGAGGTATCGTTATAAGCGGCGGCCAGGTCGGCTGCAAGTCCGCTGGAGGTATACGAAGCCAGATTGGACGTAATAAACTTGAGGTTGGCGCCCAGTGTGAGGCGATCGTAGGCCTGGTAGCCTATGCCGGCTACGATGGCATATTCGGCGGCCTTGAAGCTGCCTTCGAGTTCGTTGAGTTCGTTGCGGGCATCGAGGTCGCCGTAGCGCACGTATTGTACGCCGCCGTGCAGGGTGGCCTTCATTTTGGACAGATGCTGGCCGTAGGCTACATATCCATATTGGATACCCGCCGGCAAAAAGCCGTGGCTAAAGCCTATTTGCTGGTGCATATCGGCGTTGAGCAACGACGGGTTGGCATAAGCGAGGTTGACATCGTCGTCGCTCACAGCCATCAAGCTGCCGCCTAGGGCCGACACCCGCGCCGAGGGCGACAGGGTGAGGAAGGAGTAGGTGTATTGTCCGCCTATTTGCGCGTGCAAGTTCAGGCAGGCTGTAAGTCCAAGAAACAGCGGGAGTAGGTGTGTTTTCATAGCTTTAATCTTTTTTCCAAACGGTGCGGCAAACGCCCATTTCGCAATTCATGGTTTGGATCAGCGTACCTGATTCGTCGTATTTTTTCAGCAGTCCATTTTCGTAATCGCCGTCTTTGTAATTGCCCTCCGTTTTGAGTTTGCCATTTTTGTAGTATTCCTTAAACGGGCCGTTTTCCAAATTGTCGCGCAGGGTGACGATCTCCATCAGTTCGCCGGTGTCGTAGTAGCGTTTCCACTCGCCGTCCATGGTATTAGCGCTGTACTGACCTATAAATTCCAATTGTCCATTGGGATAATACGCCTTGTAGGGGCCTTCAAAATTGCCATCCTGATAAGTTTCTACGATCTGCGTATCACCGGTTTCGTAAAAGAGGATGCGCAACCCGTGCAGCGTATCGCCGGCAAAATGGGCTACTTCCAATAACTTGCCATCCGGGGAACGCCGGCTAAATTCGCCTTGTTTGGCGTAGTCGAAAGCGCGGCGGGTGTATTTTACGACGTATCCCAAACTATCCGTGACTTCTACCGTCTGGAGCTGTGGCTTATCTTCAACTGCTTGATCTCCTCCCGCATTTTTACAATTGCTGAGTGCTACCAAAGGCAGCAAGGCTATAAGTAGATACCGCATGTATATCCGGATTTCGTGGTTGTTTAATGGTAGTAACGCCAAAATGCGCCAACGGTATACGCTGCCGAAAAATTTAATGTTGTCGGTTCTCTGTTCTCTGTTCTCCGTTGTCGGTTCCTTATCTTTGCTAGTTAAACTTAACAGAGAACAGAGAACAGAGAACAGAGAACAGAGAACAGAGAACAGAGAACAGAGAACAGAGAACAGAGAACAGAGAACAGAGAACAGAGAACAGAGAACAGAGAACAGAGAACAGAGAACATCAACCCAGAACCGTCTCCCTGCCAATACTCTCATAATAAAACCCTTGTTCCTGCATCACATCCAGGTCGTACAAGTTGCGGCCGTCGAAGATGGCCTTGCCTTTCATGAGTTCTTTCATGACCTGGAAGCTGGGCGTGCGGAAGAGGCTCCATTCGGTAACGATAGCCAGGGCGTCGGCGCCAATGAGGGTTTCGTACTGATCGGCGGCCAGTTGGATGCTATCGCCGTAGCGGGCTTTTACGTTTTGCATGGCCTCGGGGTCGTAGGCTTTCACCGTGGCGCCGGCGGCCAGCAGTTCATCGATGATGTAAAGGGCGGGCGCTTCGCGGATGTCGTCGGTATTGGGTTTGAAGGCAAGGCCCCATACTGCGATGGTTTTTCCTTTCAGGTTATTTTTAAAATACGACTTTATTTTGTCGGCCAGCACTATTCGCTGGCGGGTATTGACGGTCATTACCGAATGTAGTATTTTGAAATCGTATCGGGCATCTTCGGCCATCCTGGCCAGGGCCTGCACGTCTTTGGGAAAGCAACTGCCGCCGTAACCCACGCCGGGGAATAAAAAGCGCTTGCCGATACGGCTGTCGCTGCCCATGCCCATGCGCACCATGTCTACGTTGGCGCCCAATATTTCGCAGAGGTTGGCAATTTCATTCATAAAAGTAATACGCGTGGCCAGATACGAATTGGCGGCGTATTTGGTGAGCTCCGCCGAGTGTTCGTCCATAAAAATGATGGGATTGCCCTGGCGCACAAATGGCTCGTAAAGCTGGCGCATCACTTTTTTTGCGCGCTCCGACTGGGTGCCGATCACCACGCGGTCTGGTTTCATGAAATCATCCACCGCCACGCCTTCGCGCAGGAATTCGGGGTTAGAGACTACGTCGAATAAGTCGGGGCTCACACCTTGCGCAATGGCGGCGTGCACTTTGTCGGCAGTGCCCACAGGCACGGTGCTTTTATCGACGACAACCTTGTAGTTCGTGATAAGCCTGGATAATTGTTCGGCCACGCCCAGCACATAAGATAAATCCGCCGAGCCGTCTTCGCCTGGCGGAGTGGGCAGGGCCAGGAATATAATTTCAGAAGTTGCTACGGCTTCTGCCAGATTAGTCGTGAAATGAAGGCGCCCCTGGCGGGTATTTCTTTCAAATAAAAGATCGAGGCCGGGTTCGTAGATGGGGATTTCCCCCCGTTTCATGCGCTCTACTTTGTTGGCGTCAATGTCTACACAGATTACGTGGTTGCCGGTTTCAGCAAAACATGTTCCGGTGACCAACCCCACGTAGCCTGTTCCTACAACAGCTATGTTCATGTATGCGATTGTTTTAATTGAAGGCGCAAAGGTAGGGAGAAAATTTGAGACTTGGCGAGGGGGAGACTTGGCGAGGGGGAGACTTGCGAGGGGAGACTGGGGAGGGAGACTGGGGGGGGGGGGGGGGGGGGGGGGCGGGGGGGGGGGGGGGGGGGGGGGGGGGGGGGGGGGGGGGGGGGGGGGGGGGGGGGGGGGGGCGAGGGGAGGGGGCGAAAGTAGGACTTTGGGACTGTGCGACTCTTTTTTAATTGACTGCTGACCCCGGCCGGTCATTGAGCGAAGTCGAAATGACCAACGGGCTGTTCGTTTCGGCTCCGCTCGACGAGCGACAACGATCGCATAGTCGCAAAGATCTCCCCCTCGCCCAGTCGCCCCCCCTTACTTTCCAGTAGCCAGGCGCTTGGCAGAAGCCGCCGCCGGAATGGCCGCCAGCCCGGCATTGGGCATCGCGTCGTACACCGCGCCTTGCATGCGTTTGCGGATGCCCAGCTTGTTGAGGCGGTAGTTGCGCATAGAGGGATAGGTGCGGTTGGCCAGGAAGACGAATACCATGTCGGTGGCGGGGTCGGCCCAGGCGCAGACGCCGGTAAAGCCTACGTGGCCGAATGTGTCGGTGGAGGCTTTGCGCGAGAAGTTGCGGGCCCGCTCAGGGTCGGGGTGGCACATGTCGAAGCCGAGGCCGCGACGGGTGATGCCGGTAGGCCGCGAGGTGAAGAGTTCTACGGTTTCGGGGCGCAGGTATTGTTGGCCGTTGTAGTAACCTTTTTGCAACAGCATTTGCATGATAACTGCCAGGTCTTTGGCGTTGGAGAACAATCCCGCGTGGCCGCTTACGCCGCCGAGCATGGCGGCGCCCATGTCGTGTACGTAGCCCTGCAGGCGCTGGTGGCGAAAGTAGCGGTCTTCTTCACTGGGCACGATGTCTTCCATGGGCAGCTTTTGCCAGGGGTTAAAGGTGGCCGTAGAAAGCTCCATGGGGGTGTAAAATTCTTCCTGCACGTATTGATCGAGTGGGCGGCCGGTGAGGCGCTCTACCATTCGCGCAAGCAAATAAAACCCCAGGTCGCTGTATTTATATGCTTTTGACGGTAGTAATTCGGCTTTGATGATCTGCTGCCAGATGGTGTCGGAATAGTCGTTGCGCAGGTACATGTGGCGGGCTACGGGCACGGCGTATTCGTCGTACGCATTGGCGCAGTAGTAGTTGTCGTAGAGCGGCTTTGCAGGTTCTTTTTTGGTGGCTTTGGTAAGGGTTTTGCGGTAAAAGGGAATCCAGCCCGGCAGTGCGGCGCGGTGTAGCAGGATTTCCAGCAGCATAATATTGGCTTTGTTGCTGCCTTCCAGTTCGGGCAAGTAGCAACTGATGGGCTGGTATAGGTCGATGACGCCGTCGTCGTAGAGTTTCATGACGGCCAGGGTCGTAGCGGCAATTTTGGTCACCGAGGCCAGGTCGTATACGTCGTCGGTGCGCACTTCGCGTTTGCGCTCGTAGGTATGGTGCCCAAATGCCTTTTGGTAGACGATGTTGCCCGATTTAGCCACCAGCACTACGCAACCCGGCGTGGCTTTGTCGCTGATAGCGTATTGGGCCAGCATGTCGATTTTTTTGAGCGAATCGGCGCTGAGGCCTACGTTTTCAGGTAGCGAATACCCCAGGCGGAAAGTTTTTTTGGTGGTAATACCGCTGCGGTAGGGGAATTTGGGCGAGGCCGTCACGGGCAGGAGTCCGCGGGCGGCTACGGCGCCAAAAAGCACCTGGGCAGCCACGTCGTGCATCAATTCGTCGTCTTCGTAGGCCTCCAGCACCCAGTCCTGGTTTTCAAAAAAACGAAGACTGTAAGGACTACCGAAGACTACCAATATCACCCGGGTTTCGCGGCTTAGCGATTGAATGAGTTCACGGGCGCTGTCAGAGATGCCAAAATCTTTGGAGGCCATCATATTCATATCGTGCAGGCTCACCACTACGGTATTGTAAGCGCTGAGGTCTTTGATGAGCTTGGCTTTTTCTTCGGCGTTGACGTCTTTGGTAGCCAGAAAGTGTTTGAATTTGCCGAAATCGTCGAGGCGCTGCTGGAATTTCGTTTTTTCGGTGGCGCCGATGCCGAGGGTGGCCAGCTTGAGTTTGGCGGTTGACTCAAAGGGCAGCAAATCGCTTTTGTTGCGCACCAGGGTGAGCGCGTTTTCGTAGAGTTTTTGCTTGAGGGCTTTAGCTTCCGAGCTGTTGAGCTTTTTGGCCAGTCCTTCGGTGGCCAGCGGGGTAAACGAGGTGAGTCCCAGGCGGTATTTGGCGCGCAGGATCTTTTTTACGCGCGAGTCGAGGTATTCCTGTTCGATTTTGCCGTCTTTGACGTAGGCTTTTATGGTTTGAATGGCCGTGCCTACGTCGCCCGGCAACAGCAGCATATCTACGCCGGCTACCAGCGCTTCGGCTTCTACTTCGCCGCTTTCGAAGTGTTTGGCTACGCCTTTCATTTCGAGAGCGTCGGTGAGGACGAGGCCTTTATAGCCCATTTCTTCTTTCAGCAATTTGGCGATGGTGGGTTCGGAAAGCGTGGAAGGTCGGTTTTCGCGGTCGTCGAATGCCGGCACGTGCAGGTGGGCCACCATCACGCTGCCTACGCCCTGGCTAATGAGCTCGCGGAACGGGTACAGCTCGATGCTGTCGAGGCGCGCGCGGGTATGGTTGATCACGGGCAGGTCGAAGTGCGAGTCTACGTCGGTATCGCCGTGGCCGGGGAAGTGTTTGGCGCAGGCCATTACCTGGTGTTCCTGCATGCCGCGCATATACATCACACCTTTGCGGGCCACATTGCCGGGGTCTTCACCAAAAGAGCGGTTGCCGATCACGGGGTTGTTAGCGTTGTTGTTGACGTCTACTACCGGTGCAAAATTGACGTGTACGCCTACGGCGCGCATCTGGCGGGCAATTTCTTTGCCCATATCGTAGATGAGTTGGTCGTCCTGTATGGCGCCCAGGGTAAGTTGGCGGGGGAAACTTATCGTGGTAGCTTTCATGCGCATGCCGAGGCCCCATTCGCCGTCGATGCTAACAATAAGCGGCACTTTAGGCGCCAGTTTTTGATAGCGGTTGATGAGTGCGACCTGTTTGTCGGGGGTACCCTGGAAGAAGCACAATCCGCCGACGTGGTAAGTTTTGAGGAGTTGCTCCACTTTGGCGATGTGGTCTTCGCCTTTGTCGGAATGCGCCCTGATCATGAACAATTGCCCCAGGCGTTCGTCGGGCGTTAGCTGCTGGAAGACGGAGTCAACCCACATATCTTCGGGCGTAGCGGGGCCGCCTTTGCCGGCCTGGTCGTCGCCGTGTTCGCCGGTGCAAACGATGCACAGCGCTGCAACTAACAGCAAAAGAAGTCGCTGGGAGAGGGCGATGAGGGAGGGGGCGAGGGAGAGAGGGAGAGAGGGAGAGAGGGAGAGATTTACACGCTGATAGTCTAATAGTCTAACAGTCTGATAGTCCAATAGTCTAACAGTCCGGCAAGCCATCCAGGTGGACAATCGTCGTAGGTAGCGGTGTGTCATAGTCATTGTTGTTGTTGGGGTTGTGCCCCTTGTTTGCTGATGCCGGGTTGCATCGACTCGGCTTTGGCCACGTATTTGTCGCCTTCGGCTTTGTTGTTGCTGTTGTAATAGGCAAAACCCAGGTTGAGCCAGGCGCCCGCATTTTCGGGCTGCATTTGGACGCCTTTGGTAAAGAGCTCCAATGCACGCGGGTGGTTGCCCACAATACCCGAAGCAACGCCTAATAGTCTTACGGTTTCATAATCGTCAGGTTTCAATTGATAGGCTTTTTCGAGGTATTCGAGCGCTTTGGGCAGGTTGTTTAGCTTCTCGCCCTGGTATTTGCCGGCTTCGCGATAGGCTACTGCGATATTGCCCTGGGCCTCGTTATAGTCGGGATCTATTTCGAGCGCTTTTTGGTAGGTCGCTACGGCTTCTTCGTACCTGTTGAGATAAATATACGCATTGCCCATCAACAGGTAGGCGTTTTTGTAGTTGGGGTGAATTTTGAGGGCTTCGTTGAGGTGGCCAACCGCTTCGGTGAGCATGCCTTTACTGCCTTCTTTTTCTTCCTGGGGCAATTTTTCATAGGTGGTAATCAACTCGCCGGCAGCGGCGTTGCGCAGCTTGGCGCTGTTGGGCGAGATCTGTACGTCGCCGGTGAACAGGGTGTAGTTGTTTTTCCAAACGGGATTGCGCAAGATGGTTTTTAAACTAAATAACCCTACTACAACAGCCAGCGCTATAAAAGCCGGCCGCCAGGCATCCGCTTTTTTGCCGTTTTTGGCTACCAGCTGCCAGACGCCCGCGCTGAGGGCCACACAAAATCCCACCGAAGGCATAAACAACAGGCGCTCAGCCATGTTGGTGCCCACTGAAAAGACCAGGTTGGATACGATCGACAGCGTGAGCAGGTAAAACCACACGCCGTAGCTGACGGGGTCTTTGCGGCGAAGTCCAATCAAGGCGAAAACGCCCAATGCCAGGTAAGCTGCCAGACTTAGTAGCGCCTGCCAGTCGCCCCAACTCATCATCCCGATATGGCGGGGGTAGTAGTCGTGCGTAAGCGGGTGGGGAATAAAGAGCAGCACGAGGTATTTGCCCAGCATGTAAAACACCGTAGCCAGTCGCTCGGCGGCAGTAAACGCCACGTATTGATTGCCCTCGATTTTGAGGAAGGGATTGTTCATCAACTCCATCGACGTATCGCCGAGAGAGGTCATGGGCACGATAGGGTTGCGAATAAGCAGGAACACCAGCGCAGCCGCCGCAAAGGGCAGCGTTTGCATGGCTATTTGGGAGGGTTTTGCTTTTGTAAAATAATAAAAAGTGAGCGGCGCCACGGCTACAAATGTGATGGCGTTTTCTTTCGATAAAAGTCCCAACAAAAAGATAAAACCCACAAAAACGTGCATCCAGGTTTTCTTTTCATGGAATGCGCGCATAGAGAAATACAAGGCGCCGAGGCTACCCAGCAGGGCCAGTATCTCGTCGCGGCCTTTGATATTGGCCACCACCTCGGTATGCAGCGGATGCGCGGCAAACAGTGCCGAGGCGGTCAGGGCGATGAAAAAAGCCCGCGGTTTTTCTTTTTGGCTGTTGCCAAATAATTGCATGAGCAAAAGGTACAAGACCACTATCGTAAGCCCGTACCACAAGCTGTTGGCGATATGCCCCACCATCGGGATTTTTGCCAAACAACTGGTATTCCATGGCAAAGGTGACGAGCGACAGGGGGCGGTAGCGGCCGCCGGCCACGAGGGTGGCTTTGCCTTCTTCTTTGAAAAACCCGTAGAAGGTGTCGTATTTCAAAATGCCCGGCACGCCTGCCAGTCCCTGGGTAGTAAACATATTGTCGGTAATGACGATGGCGTCGTCCAGAGCGTATTCGTGCTTGAAGGTGTTGGCATACAGCATGGCGCCCAGCAAAAACAGCAGGGCCATGTGCAGGCGGGTGTTGACCAGCCACGCCGGCGAGTTGTCGACGGGGACTGAAATAGGAGCCTTGGCCGGCTTCGAAGGCGGCGTAGTAGGTTTGTGCTTTTTAGCCATAAATGCTTACGGGTACGTACTAACTGCCGAAAATAGCGCAAAGCCCCGATATTTTTGCAATTGAAGGTAGATATTTGCTAAATTTACCAACAAAACCTACACCTGTCACCTCATATGGAAAACCTGCAGGACACCAAGCGCGCGTTGGCGGAGCGCATCCCAAAAGAAGGGATGAGCCCGGTCGTTAAAACGCTCAAAACGCTGGTCCCCGCCACTTCTCCCAAATATACGCTGCTGCTGCAACTCGAAGCTGAACTCAGAGATATCAAGATCAAAGGCATCGAAGGACTGCTGAGCCACGACGACCTTACCCTGGCCAACAACCAATTGCGCCGCCGCCTCTTCGACTTTATCGAAAGCCTGGAAGCCGCCGATTTCGACCCCAATGCCAAACCCGCTCCTGAAGCCGAAGGCCGCAAACGCGGCCACGTGCTCTACCGCATCCCCCACACGATGCAACTCCACCACGAGGCCCGCTGTGTGGTGCGCATCGCCCTCGACAAGATGATGCTGCTGGAAGATATGGACCTCGACGAGGAGGTGAAGATCCGTACCGAGGTGGTGGTGTCCGATTTTATGAAGGTAGAAATGGTAGACCCGGCCCAACCCGCGGTTTTTACCATCCGCAGCACCAGCGCACCGAGTGGTTGTTTTATATAAAACCCCTGCAGTCCGGCGAACACATCCTCCAATTGAAGGTGGTGGTGATGGCCAAAATCGACAACGAATACTACAAACGCGAAAAGGTACTGGAAGAAAGCGTGGTGATCATAGCAGATGCGGTGCAGGAAGACCCCGCCGCCCCGCTAAAAACCCTGGAGACATTCGACCTGGAAGGTAGTGAAGGCGCCCCCTCCCCCCCTCGCCAAGTCACCCCCTCTCCCCAAGTCGCCCCCTCACCCGCGCCATCTCCCCTGATCGCCCCCTCTCCCCCTCCCCAAGTCTCTCCCTCTAACCGCCGTGCCGGCAAGGCTCTCCGCCCCGTCGCCATGGCCCTCGCAGCCCTCATGGCCTTCACCAGCGTGAGCTGGGCCATCGCACCACAAGAGGTGGAGTGGATAGCAGCTACGCTCGTCAACACCCCCAGGCAATACGAGAAATACATCGAAAAACACCCCAAAAGCCGACACCGCGAAAAGGCCACCTGGGAAATCGCGGAGCTTACCCGTACGCCCCGCGCTTACGTCACCTACCTCGACCGCTATCCCGACGGCACGCGCGCCCTGCAGGCCAAAACGGAATTACAGCAACTGGAAACCTCGGACTGGCAACGAGTGGACACCACCACCAACCTGCGGCTGATTGAAAATTATATCGAAACCTACCCCAGCGGTCGCTTTATCGATCAAGCCCGGGAGAAAAAGGCGGCTATTCGCGAACGGCGGGATACACGTAAGGACACAGTAGAGACGGAAAATTATCCGTCTATACAGAATGATACCTTCCAATTGAATAATCAACCATCAAAAGACAGAAAATTTACACCCATAAAAAACCTCAAGGATAAAATAGAAGAAAAGAAATCAACTACAGACAAAATACCACCTGCTGACATGGTCTTTGTCAGAAGCGGTACTTTCAATATGGGTGATCTGTTTGGAGATGGGGAACCCGACGAAAAACCCACCCGCCAGGTTTTCCTTAGTGGCTACTTAATTGGACGCTTTGAAGTAACCTTTGAGGAATTCGACCGCTATTGCGCCGATACCGGCGCCGATCGCCCCGACGACAAAGGATGGGGCCGCGGCAAGCGTCCCGTGATGAATGTAAGCTGGTACGACGCTGTGAATTACTGCAACTGGCTTAGCCGGCAACATGGCTACAAGCCTGTCTATGCCATCAATGGCGACGACGTACAAGCCGACACGCGCAAAAACGGCTATCGCCTGCCCACCGAGGCCGAATGGGAATACGCTGCCCGTAGCCGCGGCAAAAAGGAAAAATGGGCGGGGACTTCAAAAGAAGCAGATCTGAAGAATTATAGCAACTACAGTACTAAACAAAATGAAAATGATCGTAAAACTCTCACAGGCGGTAGTATGAAAGCAAATGCTTTGGGGGTTTATGATATGAGTGGCAATGTGCGGGAATGGTGTTGGGATTGGTTTGAAATATATTCTTCCGGTGCACAAAAAAATCCCAAAGGCCCCAATAGCGGTTCTGACAAGGTATTACGCGGCGGATCATGTAACGATGTCGCCTGGTACATACGAACTGCTGATCGGGTTAGCTATAGACCCGCCGGACGCGGTTCCGGCGTCGGCTTCCGCCTCGCCAGAAATTAATAGTTTCACCAAGTCACCCCCTTCCCGACCTCCGTTGTCGGTACGGGACTCCTTTCAGTCGCGCCAAGTCGTACAGTCGTAAAGTCGTAAAGTCCTACAGTCGCCCTTCACCCCCCCAGCCTCCGCATCACCAACTCCTTATAACTGCGTCCTATCGGCAGCACCAGGCCGTTTATGGTCACTTCAGTGACAGAGAAGGCCTCGATCTTCTCCACCGCCACCAGGAAAGAGCGGTGAATGCGCAGAAAAGCTCCTGTGGGTAACAATTGTTCCATTTCGCCGAGTTGGTGCTGGGTCACCCACTGCTTATCAGGGGTGTGGATGCGCACGTATTCTTTGAGGCTTTCAACGTAAAGGATTTCGTCAAAAAAGACTTTTACTTTTTGCTTGTTGACGGTAAAAAAGTGGAAAGGCCGTGCCTGCGGCTCTGCCTGGGCAACGGGCGCCGTCGCCACCGGCTTAGCCAGCTTATTGACGGCCTTTAAAAAGCGGCTGAAAGGAAAAGGCTTGAGCAGATAATCCACAATATCCAGTTCATAACCTTGCAGGGCATATTGGTGGTAAGCCGTAGTAAGGATCACCTGGGGCGGGTTTTTCAGTGTTTGCAGGAAGTCGAGGCCCTTGAGTTTGGGCAGGTGGATATCCAGAAATAACACATCGATGGCTTGGCGTTGCAGTTCTTCGAGGGCGTAGATGGCGTCGGGGCAAATGGCGGCCAGCTCAAGGTGGGGCACCTGGGCAATGTAGTCCTGCAGCACCTCGGCGGCAATAGGCTCGTCTTCTACGATCAGGCAGCGAAGTTTGTGCATGAAATGGAATGATATTTTTTACCGCAGAGTTTAGGGGAGTGTGTCGCAGAGTTCCGCAGAGTGTTACTTTTACTCTGAGAAACTCTGCGCTAAACTCCTTTCACTCTGCGGTAGAATAAAAAACGAAGTTCCTAATCCAAATTTATCACCAACAACACCCGGAACAAATGCGCCTGCGCCTCCACCTGCAACTCATGCTTGTCGGGATAAATCAACTCCAACTGGCGGCGCACGTTTTTTAACCCGATACCCTCGCCCGCCGGGCTTTCATCAGGGTCCTTGTTGTTCTGCACCTCGAATTGCAACCGGTTATTGTGCAATTGCAATCGCAAATCGATATGCGTATCAAAGCGCGACTCGCCGGCGCCATGCTTAAAAGCGTTTTCTACAAAAGGCAGCAATAGTAAAGGCGCGATCATACAACCGGGGTCGTCGATGTCCTCTTCGAAAGTCACTTGCAGGCGTTGATTGTAACGCAGTTTTTCGAGTTCGATATAATCTTTGATCACTTTGATCTCATCCACCAGGGCGATGCGGGGACTGCTGCATTCGTACAACATAAACCGCAACAATTGCGACAAGCGCATTACCACTTCCGCAGCCACGGGCGCCGGCTTGCGTGCCAGTCCGTAGATGTTGTTAAGGGTGTTAAATAAAAAATGTGGGTTGGTTTGTGCGCGCAGGAATTGCAACTCCGATTGCAGTTTTTCGGCAATGAGTTGTTTTTCGCGCTCCACGTTTTGCAATCGCATGCGGAAAAACTTGAGCGCCGAAGCGATTCCCAGCAGCATCAGAATGTCGAACGAAGACCACAGCCAACGGAATAAAGCTATCGCAAAAGTGGGCGCGGGCGGCGAAGCGGAGACTTTGAAAAGGTAAGGGTAGAGCAACTCCCGCCATACCGCGTGATTGATGAGCGTTACTGCTGCCGCTACGCCGAGTATGCTGAATGCCAGCGAAATATGTTTGTTTTTTGGTAAAAAACGTGGGATGAGGCAGTACAAAACGAAATAAACCGCCGGAATTTTGATTGCCAATAAGATCAATTCCGCCTGGTAACCCAAAATCAATCGCTGCACAAACGACAAACCCTCAAAAGAAGTACCCGTGAGCGGCGCCGACAGGTAGCCGTCGTATAGGGCGTAAACAACCCAGAAACCCACGTGCAGTAGTACTCGCCTGGTCATAGATTTTTTTAACCGCAGAGTGAAAGGAGTTCAACGCTGAGTTTCGCAGATTTAAGAAGACAACTCCTTTTAACTCTGCGTATGAACTCCTTTCACTCTGCGGTAAATTTTAAAAGCCTGCCCAAATTTCGCAAAAAAACAACACCCTACCCCACTAACCCGCTCAACGACCTGTTTGCCCCCACCAGCAACCACTTTCTCCAACCCAACGGCGCAATACCGGCTTATCATGCTGAATATCCGCCTAAACCCTCCGCTCGTACTATTTCCCGAAACGGCAATACAATGGACGCTAATATTGCCTAAGAATCAAAAACACATCGTAATTCGTAATTCGTAATTCGTAATTCGTAATTCGTAATTAATCGAAAAACACCCGGCGTATGAACAAGCTTTTCCCTGTTGTTTTCATTTTAATACTAACCCTTTCTTTCGCGCAAGCGCAAACCTCCCCGATTCCTCATTTTACGGTGCTAAGCAGCCAGCCCATCAACAATACCCCCCTGGACAGCCGCAGCGTCAATATCGTAGACGTCAACAACGACGGCTGGGAAGATGTGTTTATCAGCAACGGTCCCTCCGGCGGACAAAACAATTCCCTTTATCTCAACAACGGCGACCTGACATTCGACCCCGTAAGCGGCGATCCCATCGTTTCTGACAACAGCCCCTCCGACGGCGCCACCTTCGCCGATGCCGACAACGACGGCGACCTCGACGCTTTTATGGTGACCTGGTACGGGCAGCACAATTATTTTTATAGAAATACCGGCAACGGCAACTTCACCCACGAACCCAATATCGCCATGGGCAATACGGGCACCCACTCCGAAACGGCTTCCTGGGGCGACTACGATAACGACGGCCTCGTTGACCTCTATCTCACCAATAGCGACGGCGACCGCCGCAATATGCTGTACCACAACCTCGGCAACGGTGACTTCGAACGCATCACCCAGGGCCAGTGGGTGACTGAAACCGATATATCCCGCTCTGTCAACTGGACCGATTACGATGGAGACGGCGATATCGACCTATATGTGACCAACGAAAGCAACCAGCAAAACGACCTGTACCGCAACGAAGGCAACGGCGACTTCGTCAAAGTGACCGGCTCGGCCCTCACTCAAAGCGCCACGGGCTCTATGAGCAGCAGCTGGGGCGACATCGACAACGACGGCGACCTCGACCTCTTTGTGGCCAACGCCAAATACTTCCAAGCCCAAAACAATGAGTTATTTATCAACGAGGGCGGCGGCGTTTTCTCCCCGGTCACGGAAGGTAGCATCGTCACCGACGGCGGTTGCTCCTACGGCTCCAATTTCGGCGACTACGACAACGACGGCGACCTCGACCTGTTTGTCTCCAACGGCTATTGCAACGGCGTGATCAAAAACTTCCTCTACCGCAATACCGGCGACGGCAGCTTCGTGCGCGAACTCATCGATATTACCGACTTGAATACGCCCTGCTCTTTTGGCAACGCCTGGGGCGACCTCAACAACGACGGCTGGCTCGACCTCGTGGTAGCCACCTGTAAAAACAACAATAATGCTCCTCAACCGCCAAACCTGGTGTTGGTCAATGACGGAGGCAGCAACCACTGGCTCAAAATCAAACTTGAAGGGACCCTGTCGAATAAGGCAGCCATCGGCGCCAAAGTGCGGGTAAAAGCCCAGATAAACGGACAAGCAGTGTGGCAAATGCGAGAGATCAGCGCACAAAGCGGCTATTGCGGCCAAAACAGCCTTATCGCCCACTTCGGATTGGCTCAAGACGCCGTGGCCGACAGCATCATAGCAGAATTTCCCAGCGGCATCATACGCAGCTTCGGCCCACATGCCGCCGATACCTTAATAGTCATCCCGGAAGAAACCGTCAATTCAAGCGGTGAAATCACCCGACCCGATCCTGCCGTAGCTATGAAAGTTTTTCCCAACCCTGCATCGCAACAAGTGCAGATTACATTGCAGTGGAAAACGGCCCTCGGAGGACTGCCGCTCAGGCTCACCCTCACCGACTCGCTGGGCCGGCAAGTCTGGCAGGAACAACTGGATACGGCAGGGGCGGCCAACCCGCTCCTGCTGACTATCCCCCTTAAAGGCATCGCTCCTGGAATTTACGCCCTGCGCGCCCAATGGCCCGGCGGACAGGCGGCGGAGAAGGTCTCTGTTGTGAGTGTGAGAGAGTGAGAGGGTGGGAGGGTGAGAATTATTATTCAATGCTCCCACCCTCTCACTCTCCCACCCTCTCACACTCATTGGGGTGTTATAGGTCGATAGGCAGCTATTACCGACTATACTTCTCCTTAAACTTCCTGTACAACACCTTCTGCTTATTATCCAGGTCGATATCTCGGCCCTGGATGAAAGCGCAGCTTACCTTGCTGGTACGCATATCGAGGGCGTCGCCTTCGCTGATAAAAAGCGTGGCGTCTTTGCCGTTCTCGAGGGTGCCTGCCCGCTTGTCGATGCCCAGGATTTTGGCGGCGTTGAGGGTGATAGCCGACAGGGCTGCTTCGTAGGGCAGGCCGTAGCCGACGGCATGGCCGGCCTGGAAGGCCAGGTTGCGCTGCTGCCAGAAGCCGTCATTGCTGATGCAGAACAACACCCCCGCCTGGTGCAACATCGCCGGCGTCTTGAAGGGCTGGTCCACGTCGTCGTCGTCGCGGCCGGGCAGACTATGCGTGCGGCCCAGGATGACGGATACGTTGTTTTCTTTGAGCAGGTCGGTGAGCATCCAACTGTCGCGACCGCCTACAATGACAACCGAAACGCCGTATTTTTTACCCAACAACACCGCCTGGGTAATGTCGCGCGCGCCGTTGACGCTGACGTACAACTTTGTCTCTTTGTTGAATAAGCCGCGCATGGCTTCCAGCTTCAGGTTTTTAACTGCGGGCTGACCCTGGCGGGCATAAGCTGCGGCTTCTTCCATCAGCTGCTCAATATCTCTGATTTGCTGTTCATAGCGCTCATTGCGGGTAGATTCGCCCGTAAAAAAGCTAAACGACAAACGCGCCGGCCAGTTAAGGTGAAGGCCGATGTCGGTGGCATACGCAGCGTCTTCCCAGTTCCAGGCGTCGAGTTGCACTACCGAAGAAGAACCCGAGACCAACCCGCCCTGCGGGGTGATCTGGGCCAGCAGCACGCCCTGAGAGCGCACGGTGGGCGTCACCTCCGAGTCGGTATTATAGGCGATGATCGACCGTGCGGAGGGGTTGAGCGTACCCGTCTCCGCATTATCGTTGGTGGCGCGTACGGCGCCGATTTCTACGAGGCCGAGCGTAGTATTCGTGGCAATAAAGCCCGGATATACGTGTTTGCCTTTAGCGTCGACCACCTCGTAATTCCGAAAATCAGCGCCTTGCTGATAGGCTTCTACGCGGGTCAATTTGTCATTTTCAAAGGCGATGAGCGCGTTGTCAATTACTTGCCCGTTGCCCAGGTGCGCGGTAGCCGCCGTGATACAAATGGGCTTCGATTGCGCCCTGGCCGGCACGGGCGACTGCGCCATTGCCGAAAAGGCAAAGAATAAGCAGATGAAAGTGGTTATATATCGCAACATGACTGATCAATTTGTAAAGTAAAAAAATAGCATTTTCTCAGAACCGATAACCCATAACCGACAACCGACAACTACTCCTCCGTCATCTCGTCGTCAACATCATCGCAGTTGTAATGCCGGCTGCTCATGCGACCACTGGCGGGCTGCGTAGCCTGGCCGCCCTGCTTGGCTTCGATCATCTTCTGGATCAGGCGGCTGCGCTCCTTGGCAATCGCGTCGCGCAGTTGCAGGTCCTCGTCGCGGTCGAAGAAGAGGATGCCGTCGATAAAGGTTTTTTCCGCTTTCGCGTAAACCGACAGCGGGTGGTCGCTCCACAGCACCACGTCGCCGTCTTTGCCGGTTTTGAGACTGCCCATGCGCTGGTCGAGGTGCAGCAACTTGGCGGGATTGAGCGTCACGAATTTGAGGGCTTCTTCTTCGGATACGCCACCGAACAACACCGCTTTGGCGGCTTCCTGGTTGAGGCGGCGCGCCATCTCGTCGTCGTCGGAGTTGAAGGCTACGGTGACGCCTTCTTCGTGCATCAGGGCGCCGTTGTAGGGAATTGCCTCGTATACTTCGTATTTGTAAGCCCACCAGTCGGAGAAGCTCGAGCCGCCCACGCCGTGTTTGGCCATGATGTCGGCTACTTTATAACCTTCCAAAATGTGCGTAAAGGTATTGATGCGAAAACCGAAACGCTCGGCCACCTTCATGAGCATATTGATCTCGCTTTGCACGTAGGAGTGGCACGTGATAAAGCGCTTTTTATCCAGGATTTCGAGTATAGTCTCCAGGTCGAGGTCTTTTCGGTAGGGCTTGCCCGATGCTTTGAGCTTGCCGTATTCGCGAGCGCGGGTGAAATAGTCTTCGTACACCTGCTCCACGCCCATACGCGTTTGCGGAAAACGGGTGCTACTGCTGGAGCTCGACTGCTTCACGTTTTCGCCGAGGGCGAACTTGATAAAGCCATCAGCGCCCTGTACTTTGAGGGCTTCGGCATTATAGCCCCAACGCAGCTTGATCATCGCCGATTGTCCGCCGATGGGGTTGGCAGAGCCGTGCAAAAGCTGGGAAGCCGTGACGCCCCCCGACAACTGCCTGTAGATGCTGATATCTTCCGAGTCGATGACGTCGCCCATGCGCACTTCCGCCGAGCTTTCCTGGGTGCCCTCGTTGACGCCCCTGCTGATAGCGATGTGCGAGTGTTCGTCGATGATACCCGGGGTGACGTGTTTGCCCGTGCCGTCGATGGTGATGGCGTTTGCCGCTGAAAGCTTGGCGCCTACCTTGCTAATCTTACCATTTTCAATCAACACGTCGGCGTTTTTCAGGATGCCGTCTTTTTCGTTGGTCCATACGGTCGCATTGCGGATCAGGTAGGTGGCCTGCGTGGGCAATTTTTCACGACCATAAGGGCCGAAAGGATAGAGGACGGGGCCCGGCGCTTGTTCTTTTTTTGCCGAATCGGGTTTTTTGTCTTCTTTTTTCTCGTCGGCGGGACCGGTATAAGTAGCCGACCAGTTGATCCACTTGCCGGTGGCATCCTGCCCGCGGCCTTTCCAGTTGCGGCCTTCCACTACACCTGAGAGGCGCACACGCTGCTTGCTTTTGTCGGGTTCAAACGACATCGTGATCTGGCCGTTGCTGTATTGGTGTTTGATTTTGATAGACGTCGTATCATTAACGGCTATGCTCATTTCTGGCGACTCGTTTTTACCTTTTACAAGCAGGCGATAGTCGGTGTCGCCTACCTTGAACGCATAGGCGCCGATCCAATCGGGAGCGTCGAGGTCTTTAATGACAAAAGCCTTGCCCTGCACCCAGTTGTGGTATATTTTGGCGTCTTTGGCAAAAACGCTGCCATTGGTGATAATAAAATTGGCGATTTTGCCTTTTTCCAGGCTGCCGAGGCGGTCGTAGGCGCCCACCAGCTGCGCCGGCGTATAGGTCAGCGCTTTGAGCGCTTGCTCTTCAGTGAGGCCGTTTTCTATCGCTTTGCGCAATTGGCCGAAGAATTCCTCGGTTTTTTTCAATCCATTTGCCGTAAAGGCAAAATTCACCCCCGCAGCGGCCAGGCGACCGGGGTTGGTGGGGGCTAATTCCCAGTGTTTCATCTGCGAAAGGTTGATCTGCAGGGCATCGTAGGGGTCTTCTACGTCGTAGGCCTCGGGGAAGTTGAGCGGCAGGATAAAGCTGGCGCCCGTGGCTTTGAGTTCGTCGAGGCGCTGGTATTCGTCGCCGACCCCTTTGATGATATACGTTTTGCCGAATTCTTTGCCAAGTCGTAAGGCGCGCTGGGCTTCCTGCTGGTTGCGCACTTCAAAAAACTGGGGCAAACTTTGCAGGTCGTTCCAGGCTTTCAACGAAATATTGACTTCCGATGACTGGCCGGCGTACCACTGCCCGTCGTGGTAGGTCTGGCGCAGCAAAGCAATGCCGCCGGTCAGCGAGCTGGGATAGCTTTGGGTAGAAGTGCCTTTATTGAACGACAGGAGGTGGGCTGCTTTTTCGCGAAGGATTACCTCGTGTTCGCGTTTATCAGTTAGCGTGACCAGCGTGCCGGCGCCGCGCGAAATGCCGTCCATACGGTGGGCCAGTACCGCTCCAAAACCCACGTCGCGCAGCGGTTTGGCCGCTTTATCGTTTACTTTAAAATTCTCGTGGGCGTTATACTCTGATTTGAGTGCTTCGTTCCACATATACGCACCCTGTTTAGAGCTGAGCATTTGCTGGTTGCCAAACCCGCCGCCGCCGCCGGTGCGGGGTCTTTCCGCCGGCATCTCCGGCATGCCGTAATCGGAATACAGGTCGATAAAAGAAGGGTAAATAAACTTGCCTTTCAGGTCGATCTGAACGGCTTCTTTTGGAATAGCCACGTCTTTGCCCACGGCTTCCACCTTGCCATCGCGGATGAGCAGGGTAGCGCCTTCTATTTTTTGGTTGTAGCTGGTAAAAACGGTGGCGTTGGTAAAGGCATACAAGCCTTCGCGTTCGTCGTATACACCGTTTTGCGGAAAAGTTACCTGGGCGAAAGAAGTAGTTAGCCAACTACTTAATGCCAGTAGGAGTAGTAGTGCTTTTTTCATACTAGAACAGAACGGGTTTTGTGAGTCAATGCGGTTTACAACGGAAAAATAATAAAGTTGTTGGAAATTTGAGGGTTTATGAGGGTTTATGAGGGTTTATGAGGGTTTATGAGGGTTTATGAGGGTTTATGAGGGTTTATGAGGGTTTATGAGGGTTTATGAGGGTTTATGAGGGTTTATGCTGATTTATCAACCCTCATAGACTTTCATAAACTTTCATAAACCTTTTTTCCCTATTTTACCCGAGAAAAACACCTGGCACCATGTTTATTGGACATTTTGCCAGATAGGCACCGGGAGGCGGTGGGGTAGGACTGTTAGACTTTGGACTTTAGGACTTTTGGACTATAAGTTTTAAAATGTGCCAATAGTCTAACAGTCCAATAGTCCCAAAGTCCATCAATGCAGAGACACATGGAAGCGAGTTATCAATTTCCCTCCCCCTGGCCTCGCCGGCTGGGGCACGTGGCCATGGCTGCGCTGCTGGTATTATCGCTTTGGTTGTACCAGGAGCGCAGCCTATTGCTCGACATAGCCTACCAGACCTTTCTCATGATCACCGAAGGCAAACCACAGGTGATGGTCAACCGCTTTGGGGTGGTATTGATACAAGCGCTGCCGCTGGCGGGCATAAAGCTGGGGTTGCCGCTCAAAGTGGTATTGCTGTTGTATTCAGCCTCGTTTCCGCTGTTGTTTTGGGCTTTTTACACCCTCATCGTGCGGGTATTGCGCAACGACTACCTGGGCTGGGCGCTGGTATTTCTATACACCCTCATCGTCTACGACGCCTTTTACTGGGCGCCTTCTGAGCAACAACAAGCCCTCGGATTATTGCTGGTCGTATTCGCCTTTGCGCTGCGTTATCCGGCCCTGGATCGCCCCTGGATGATGGGCATTATGGCGGTGGCCATGCCCGCGTTGGCTTATTACCACCCACTGGTTTTTATCCCGTTTTTCTTCTTGTGGGCTTACGGCGCGCTTACCCTGCCGGAGCTGCGGCATTGGCGTTACGGCGCGGTGGCCGGCTGGATGGTATTGGTATTAATTTTAAAATCTGTTTTTTCGGGTAATTGGTACGACGACAACAAATACGACACCTTTTTCAAAAACCTGATAGAATTTTTCCCAACTACCTGCAATTGCCCAGCAACGCCAAATTCCTGGTACACAGCCTGCAATACTGGTATCTTTTTCCGCTCCTGCTATTTGTGGTCAGCGGGTATTTCACCTGGCGCCGCCGCTGGTGGCTATTGAGCCTAATATGGGCATTTTGCCTGGGGCACCTCGCATTATTGCATATCGGCTCACCCAATGCCACTTATCGCTTTTATGCCGAGGTAAATTACATGCCCATGATAATCTACGTAGGCGTACCCTTTATGCTCGACATCGTAAGGCGGCGGCCCAGCCGTTATTGGATCTGGCTACTTGCGGGGCTGGCGGTCTTTCGTCTGGCAGTCATTGCGCAACACCGGAAGCCATTTACCGAGCGAATCGAATGGCTGTCTTCGCACTTGCAGGAATGGCGCAGCGAAACAGGCGCCCACAATTTCTACCTGCCCCTCTCCCAAGCCCCCACCGATACCCTGCTGATGACCTGGGGCATCCCCTATGAAACTTTGCTGCTCAGCAGCCTGGAATCCCCGGATCACACGGCTACGCTTGTCGTGTTGCCCGAGCCGGGGGCGCATGCGGAAGCGCTGCAAAACGGTGGGTTTTTGGTGACGGAGTTTGGGGATTGGGGGGTGGAAAGTTTAAGGGTAGATTATTTCAAAGTGGATACTAGACCATATATCTATATTGAAAAATAACATTCATTATCCTTCTAAACATATCAATAATAATTCGCGAATAAACAAAGAAACAATCTTGAGATTCTTGCGTACAAACAACATGTTAACTATATTGCAAGTCACCAAGGAATCATCTACTCCTAGTTACCTATTCTGCCTTTGTATGAAAATAAACACATAAAACTGAATATTAAAAACGTGTCGATTGGACTATAACAAAAAAATTCAGGAATATGGATAACAATCAAAATGTCATACAGAATCGACAAAAGTATTTTTGGCTCGGTAAAAAACTCGAGGAAGAAAACGCCTTATTAGAGGCAATCGAGGCATACATCACCTATTCTGAGCATCTTTCAGAGAGCGACCAGCATATTCCTCATCAATGGATCGCAGATATTTATGATAAGTTAGGTGAGTTAGAAAAATCGCTAATCTATCTTGAAAAATATGCTATCGGTTGTTCCTCACCTGTTGCTGCCGAGGTGTATAAAAAGATCGGAGATAAATATTTAACAATCAGCCAAACAGAAAAGGCGATTTTATATTATGAAAAGGCGATTGAAAACAACAATAGCATAGGAATCAAGAAAAAATTAGAAGAATTAAAGACCGGCCTTTTATGAAAAAGCTAGATGAATCAAGCTATCGCCAATATACTGGCAAAAGCGAAGCTCATAAGGCATTCAACTCGCTTAGAGGAATAATTGAAGGTATTGTGTTAGATGCCAAAATCAATCAAAAAGAGATTCTTGAATTGGATAAGTGGTGTGATAATCACCAATTTTTGGCAGTTAGGAACCCGTTTAATGATCTGATCACAAATATCCAAGTAATAATCAGTGACAATGAAATTACAGAGGAAGAAATTAATGACATGAAGTGGCTATGCGATAAATTCGCATACGGTTTTGACTATTACGATGACTTCACTTCCGACCTCCAAGTTTTACAAGGCATTTGCCATGGAATCCTCGCGGATGGCATTCTTAAAGACGACGAAATTATTTCATTAAAAAATGGTTAAAAGATAATTCACATTTGTCAACTTATTATCCATACGATGAAATTTCAATTTTAATTTCAGAAGTATTATCTGACAATGTGATAGATGAAAACGAAAGAAAGTTGTTGAAGAAATACTTTAGTGAATTTGTCAGATTAAGCGATACTGAACTACAGGAACAAATCAAAGAAGAAATAAAAAATATAAATATTGGGGGAATATGTAGCAAGGTTTCAAATATTGTATTTACAGATAATCAATTCTGCTTTACAGGTACTTCAAGCCGAGCATCAAGAAGCGTCATCGCTCAATTGATAGAAGAGCGCGGAGGAAAATTCGTAAATTCTATCTCCAACCAGACAAATTATCTCATTGTGGGGGATGATGGTAATCCTTGTTGGGCTTATGCATGTTATGGAAGAAAAGTTGAAAAAGCTATTGAATTGAGAAAAGAAGGAGTACCTATCCTCATTGTACATGAGAATGACTTTTGGCGGGAGATTGATGTTGTTATTATTGAAAAATAGCGCTTTTTACCTTATCCAGACTTCGATAAAAATTATTTTTTATAGCAATGAAGTCAGGTTAAACCTGATTTAAAGGATATGAAACATAATTATATTCTATTCACTGTGTCCTCTTCTCCTAAGTAGCTCAGCATTTGTTTCAGGCAGCTGGGATAGATCTCCTTCAAGGATTATTACGACCAAGTTCATCAAAACGGCGTTGCTCTGTGAACCGCCGTATACCAGGTCGGCACGTATTATAGTGTGAGGGGACTGCTTTCATTACGGTTAACTTCTCCCTTCTCAAATTTGCGCATATTATTAAATCTTCGATATACAAATAATACAAATTGATATTAATATAAACATCAGAATTGAACCTATTAACATTATCAAACTAAAATATCTTTCAATATATTCTAATATTTTTTTGATTTTATTTTTTTGATTTTCACTTTCTACGCTATTCTCTTCAGCGGAAACATCATCTGTATTATTACTAGATGCCATTTGAAATATTTGGGAATATCTTTGGAATATTTCTTCTATCTTTTTTTGTTCATCACTAAACAGATCTGAATTATTCATAAAAGATTCTTCTGAAGGGTCCGGGGATTTTTTATTTACGCCTATTCTATTAACGACTTTTTCCTGAAATGCTTTAAACCCTTGATTTAGATATAGCAATTCAGCAACTTCAATAGAAAAGGTTAGCCTTCGAATTGAATTAACATCCGTTGGCGTTATTTTTAACTCTTTAGTTTTTAATGCTATTTCTAGATTACTAGCAGGATCATGATAATCTTTCAAAAAGTTCAATATAAACCTTCTCATTGATATAGCATCATAACTAACTCGATTTACAATTTCATTATTTTTGATGCTGAGCCAAGCATACCTTCCACCGCCTTCTAGTTCTGTTAAAATTATATATATAAAATTGTCTTTCGAAAAAGAAAATTCTTCAAATAATTTCAAAACCTCTTTTATGAAGTCGAAAAGCCTTTTAAGAATATCCCTCCGCTTCGAACGCCCTTTTTCAGGAGCCTCTAGTATATAATCAAAATCAATGTTGTTATAAATTTTTCACTAAGCTAGTATGAGCTGACGAAACACATATTCAAGAGAATTATTTAATGTAGAGCTGTATTGATCAAGATTTATTGCACGAAGCAAATACAACCTAAGTCTATCAAATTTAGAGCTATCTTTATTGACTAATACTTGATTTACTATTTTAGATGCTAAATGTGTATCAAGGAAAGACAAAGCCGTATACTCATATATCATGCTATTATCATATCCTGTTTCAATTCTTATTTTATTCACATAATTTAATGACATTCCTGGATTTCCACTTAAGTATTCTTCTTCCCATAATAGCAAATATGTTCTATAGTTTTCATTGGCAATTTTAATATCATTAAAATATTCAGAAATATTTATAGTTGGCTTCAATGATGGCGGCTTGTAATAGAAGTTTTTTTCGGTCAAAGCGCGTTCAAAGAATTTTTCAGGAAAATCGTTTTTAAAAAATGAAACATTAATTCTATCAAAAAATTCTAAAAAATTATTCTTTAATCCCTCTAAACTGAATACTAATTCATTAAGACTATCTTCATCAAGATTTCCTAAAATCAAATTTTCTTCTTGAATTTGTTTGAGTTCTTGTTCCAAACTTGTCAATTTGATGTTCATTGCCTTCACTTAAACACGCCTTAGCAATATCAAAAGCTCGATTTAAGTCATGATTTGCTTCATATTTAATGCGATTTCTAACAAGTTCGAAATCTGCTGGTAGATCCCTGATTAACTCTGCAAGCCCTGAAGCTATTTCATTATATTTAATACTAATTAATCTATCTTCTTGAGTGTTTTGAATCCTCTGTTTTTTGGCTTCAAAAAATCTTCTAGATAGAAGTGATATAGCCAAAGAATAATCTTGAGTAATTACAAGACATTTTGAAGCGATGATTGCATCTTCAATTTTACTTTGAGCAATTAAAGTTCCAATTTTCCTATGTATTTCTCCTGTATTCAAGCAATTTTTTTTAATTGAGCCGAACGATCCGACTACGTGATGGTGGAGCGATTAGCGCCACTGGACGTGTCATTCCCATTAAGTTAGGCTCCCGGGCAATTTGAGAAACAGCACAAGAGGAGGATAGTCGTGAAAATTCCCCTCCTCATGAATAGCCCCCTTCGCACTTATCTTATAGCCTTACGGCAATTTCCTTAAGTCATAAAGCGATCGCCTCAACAATATTTTCGCCGGCCGGGCAAAGACATAACCCCCACGCGCATCCTTCACCTGGGGCGGATCGTCTGACTTATTATTACATACGCTGATTATACCGCACGTAGTCAAGCCATCTGAATGACTTTCCCCGCTTTGAAGTATTATAGCGAGCCAAAGCTTTGACTGTGCACAAATCCCGCCAGCGCGAGGTATAAAAATACGCTTTTCGTGGAACTTGACCAATTTTTTCCGTGGATAAGCACGGGCAAGTCTCTCCACCCAAAGTGCCCTGGTGCATGTCAGCAAACTATGGCTCGAGGACTTTTTCCGGCATTTGATTCAAACCATGGAGCCTGTCAGACCCGGTGCGCCTGTACACTTCCCCCTGTTAGCAACCACGAAGAAGTAGAAAAAAGAGTATTTTTCCACCTTCAAATCGTGAAACATGCGTAAGTGCATAATCCGGCGCAAAGTGGCCGGAATTATGCACGTAAGAGCACAATCAGTAAAACACAACGTTTGGAGATATTGGCCAAATGGGATGCCGTGGCCAATGTAGATGACTTATGCCGGACGTATCAGATCAGCGCGGCTACTCTTTACAATTGGAGGAAAGCCAAAGCAGAAGATGAAGATGAGACCAAACGCCGGCTCAAAGAGTTGGAGACAGAAAACACCCGGCTTAAAAAGATGTACGCCGAGCTGAGTATCGATCACGGGGTTCTCAAAGATGGGTACGAGATGTTAAAAAAATGGCAAGCCCAGGACGCCAAGAAGAAATGATCGACTTGTGCAAGGAACGATCCGGCGGCAGCGTACGACGCAGTTGCCGCGTGCTGGGCTTACGCCGACAGACATACTACCGGCGCAAACAGGGTTTTCGCATAGAGGAGCGCGACAAAGAGCTTATCGAGCTGCTGCACGGGGTGACCAAGCGCTTCATTGCATGGGGTTTCTGAATGGTGTTCTATTACCTTCGCTGTAATGGCTATACTTGGAAGCACAAGCGAGTTTATCGTGTTTGGAAGCACCTCCGGAATAGGGGGGTCAGATACTCCGGAATATACAAAAAAAGCAAATGAAAGAACAGCGACGGCACACCCACCTGTTTCTCCAATTGATTCAATTTTCATTCTCGGAATTGAGCCTTCAACGGCAGGTGATTTTTTAAACAACGCAAAAATAAGCGTAGTTAAAATGCCCCCGACAATATTCCAAAAAAATCTCGCCCGGTGAGTATGATTTCCATATTTCGTGAATATAATCCATTGCATACAACTTTTAGTGCAAGAAACTTTGAATACAAAGAAGGAAAGCATTTTTGAAAAATAATAATTTGACCTGATTGGTTACAGAATATAATCGTTAAGATTGGCTTTCTCTTCTCGCAAACTTTGTTCAGAGATCAAAACAAAACAGCCAAATGATGAATACATCTTTGGAGAGTTTTAATTTTATATCACGCAGCTTCAATTTACAATAACCAAACGCTTCATCATTTTTACAAAGTGTTCTATAAATCCTGAAAAACACGTGCCGAGGGTGCGCTACTAACCGGACGTAAAGATAGAAAAAATGTTAAGGATGTAATTAAAGAAGGTGTCGTATTCGATAGCATTTAGTACCAAACACCCAAACCATTAAAATATCGGGTTACTATATATAAAGAATTAACATTTTATGACTTTCCATTTATCAGTTGTAGGGACTCTTTCAAGATAATAGCCATTATTTTGGTCAATCCCTTTAAATAAATCTCTTTTATCTTCTCTTACTTTTACAAATTCAGAATAGTCATTTGAGGATAAGTACAAACTATCAAGGTTTTCTCTAAAATATAGTTTGTCTGTCTTGACTTTGGCAATGATGAATAAAGGAAATTTGCTTATGTCAACTTCATTACTTATTTTCTGTATAGTAAAAATATTCAACCATTGTTGAGTATCTGATGAACACAAACCTTTCAACAAATTCTTTTGTTCAATTATAGTATCTTTTATCGTATCCAAACTTTCCGATTCTAACCCTATATCTAAATGAGTACTTATTTCAAATGCCGAAACTCTTGAGCTTACACCATAAAAAACTTTTGCAGATAAAACATTCGGCAATCCCAATTCTGTTATGACTGCTAAATCTTCATAAAATTCAGATTTATCAATTAACTCAAAATTTAATAAACCTTTGGCAACGGCATTTAACACCAAGGAACTGTTGGCCAAAGTATTTAGAGCAAAAGTAATTAGCCTTATTGATCCTAATTCTTTTACAATTTCAAAATAAGAAGCCCCAGATAGCCATAATCTTTTGCTGCGGCACTATTTTGGGGTGCAAGCATTGGAAACTTATCATTCGGCAATGAATTCATTAGTACCTCTACTTCAGATAACGCTGTAATATAATCCCCGATATTTTTTTTCTGTTATAGAAAATTTTTCAAAAATATTAATAAAACTCGGCATTAAATTTTTCAATTTCAAACTCGCTCTAAAGGGCATTCCTGTATTAATAAAATTTTTCCAGTTTTGAAACTCACCCGCTTGCTCCATTATCAATTTATTTCTTTCTTTCAAATACCGTAATAAAGGTTCAGCATTATAATCAGCATTATTTCTGGCTTGAATAAATGCTAAAGATTGACGGAAGAAATTGTCAATCCATTCTGAAGGATCAGAGTCCGATATAGATACCTTCTTATAATCTAAGGCTAGTGTATCGTCAATCAAATCTAATTTGCTTTGTAGTCTATCAAATTCTCAGTTTTAGAAATCGGGCAATCATCAACATCTTCATAATTCTCGGCAATAAGTTGTAGGAGTAAGTCTAACTTTATATCATATTCATTTGAGATTACTTCAAGGTCAACTATCATTTGTAAAATACCACTCTGTACGGGATTATATGTAACTGCATTTAAGTAGTAATTTGCTAATTCTTTCTCACTGCTGTTTTTCCATGCTTCTTTACTTTGGTCAATCGCAAAAAGCACTTTCCCTTCACTATCAATAAATGCCCTACCTGCTCTTCCAACAATGTTCCAAAATCAGCAATTGATATTCTTTTAGAATAATCCCAGGGTTTTCTAACCAAACATCACCAATAATGACAGTAGAGACCTAAATTAACACCTTGGGCTAAGGTTGTTGTAGAAATAATGACATTGGGATTTCCATCCCTCATTAGCCTTTCAAGGTGTATCTTAACTTCTTGTGGGAGCTTACCACATGGCATAAATACCTTTTTTGCAAGCATTACATATTCATGGTCTTCACCAAAAGCCTGCTTTGCGGATAAATAATAACTTTCCCATACCTTTTCATTTTCCCAAACGTGTTCCAATTGAGCTTCATTTATTGCGTAAAGAACTTCTCTTGCCAATGATAAAATTAAATTAGTCCTTCCATAAAAATGAGTACTGAACCATTTTCATAGTTTTACAGCAGTTGCAGCTATTGCTTGTTCGCTTACTATTTGGAAAACACTGTTTTCTTTGTCCTAAGATAGGCGTTTGATTAACAAAATTATAGTTCCATGTTTCAGGCTCTTCGTTTCTCCAGTTTAAATTAACTCCCCTACCTGTAAATTCTAATGTCCCAAGTCTCCTAGTAGAAGGTCTCCAATCATCTCTGATAACACTATCTTTATTATGCGAAACCCATTCCGCTATGTCTTCAGCATTAAAGGAAGTACTGACAGAAAGGAACTAAAAACCTGCAGAGTTACTCTCGATATGGTGGCGAAGTTCTTCATAAAACATTTCAATTGATATTAATCTATCATCATTTCCTAGCAAGTGCCCTTCATCAATAATTACTAGTTTTATTTTGTTTGCTAATTCTTCATTACCTCTTATAATTGCCTTGGCTTTTTCAGGTGTTACTATCAAGATTCTTGAACCCTGAATTAACATCTCATCAATCTTTGTGAATTGGCTACCACCATAAATATGTGAAATTTGGAACCCCAAATTAGTAAAAGTTCTATCAAGAGTTTGTTCTACTTCAAAAGCTAATGACTTAAAAGGAGCGATATATAAAATAATGCTTTCCTCGTTTTCAATAAGTGCATTAAATATTGCAATTTCAACCTTGTTTTTCCACTACTAGTTGGGAGACACACTACTACGAGGCTACTTAGTTCAGTACTTTTTTTTGCGGCGTTTCTTTGAGAAATGAATAATTCTACAACCGGAATAGGTTTGCGAAAAGCCAGACTTTTTATAAAAGCTCCAACTTGCAAATTTTGCCTGCTTGGAAAGAAAGGAGGTAATATCATCCATAAAGATGATCTATTTAGACCTCCTGTAATAATTTTAAACAAACGGATACACCACCAAAGAGAAGGTTCTTTCTCTACCTGAAGCAAATCTAATAAGTCAGAAAGAATTTCTTTAGACATATTTAGACTATCTTCGTTTCCCGTGAAAAAATAATCAAGTATGTAAGCAATTGATTTGGCACATAAGAAAGTCCATACTTTAGTATTAATATCTGATTCTTCTGTGTCCGTTATATTAATCCTTTGTGGTATGTAATTTGAGTCTATAAGTATAGAAACAATATGTTTACTTAAACTATCAAAATCTTTTCTTAAAAGAAGGCAAACAGTTTTTCTAGCGGGAGTCTCAATTTCAACTTCTTTGAGTATTACAAATGCTCTTGAATACTCGTATGCTGAATAAAACGCAATAGATGAAGCTAAAATATAGTATTTACTGTGTAACTCTCTGTTTTCGATTGGTTTATGATTGAATTCTAACAATTCCGCCCCTTTTTTTAGTGAGCCAATTGCTTCTAAAATTGATTCTCCTTCTGCCAAATAACAGCCAACGGTTAGGTAGGAAAATGCAATTTGATTGAGTCGTTCAGATAGACGACTTGTATAGTCTGGAAAATTTTGCTGTAACTCCTCTACATTAAATAAAATATAGCGAGATTTTCCTTGGGCAATAAAATTTTGAATTATTTCATCGCTTTCAAGGTTTTGCAGAAATAATCTTGCTTCCTGTAAGTCCATGATAAATTATTAAAAAGTAAGAATGGATTTTAGGTTATTTATTGCTTCAGCCATTTGTTGATAAATAATTTCGCCAGCATACCTTATTGGTATTTCATGCAACTGTATTGCTTTAAAATTTTCTATTTCTTCATGTGTGTGCTTTCTCATAACACTTACTAATGAAATCATCAGGGTTATTTAGGTTTGCCGAAATAAATATAAGGTTTGGATTTGACGACTTACCATGTGAATTAATATGATTGTGACCATTATGATTAGACAATAAGAACCCTACATTGACTATTTCTATTATTCCCTTATTGATTTTTGCTTGCATTTTCGCTACTGCTTGTGCGAGGCTAACTTTACCTTGTGTTCTCAAAACATTCTCAATAAAGGTTAATGAAATAGGTGATTTCGTTCCACTGCCCATACCATCCAGAATTTCTTGGACAACATCTTTTCCCGGAGGGTTTCTATATTTACTTTCGCCTAAAATAATTTTTTCATCCATGTTATTTGGATTCAACATTAGGACATCATCTCCTTTCATTGATTGTTCAATATTTGGATTATATCTTAGTCTAAAGACTAACAATTCATGCTGAGTTGTATTTGATAAGTATTCTGATAAAACAATTTCACCAAGATTCCCTTTCCTAGTTTTATCAGCAAGAGGCAATAGACTCAGAGAATTAAAATAATCATCAAAACCATATTTAGATAATATTCTCTT